>CAJFTM010000049.1 GCA_904419945.1 uncultured Clostridia bacterium | reverse complement strand
GCCAGGTCGTCATAGGCGCGGCTTGCGCGCTGCCGGTAATATGAGGGCTAACAGCCCGAAACTGAAAAACCACCGGCTATGCCGGTGGATATTTATTTTATGGCTGTCGCCACCAGTTTTTGGGAGGTTCAGTGGCTTTTCGTATATAGACGGCGGGGAGCTTCGTTTCTTCTCCGAAGATACAATCGCCGTCGTCGCTGCGGTAGTAAGGTGTCACAGTATACGTGTATCGCTTGCCGGCAACAATATCGCTGTCCATCCATTGTCCGCTGCACGGACCGTCTAAAATTGTTTTTTCTTTTCCGTCGACCTCTTTTTTTATTCTGTATTCATAGTACTGTGTCTGACATAAATCAATCAAAACATTGTTATCTCGTACATGGATTTGGGCGCGGGAATTTGGATGAGCAAAAATCGGACTTTCAATGGTCGGCAAATTGCTCTTTCGGAACAGCTCAGTAAAGGTGTACCGTGAAGGCTGCTTTGGAGCGGCTGCACGCACAATGTGGTCGCATTCATAGGAGGCGCGGTCTAACTTGCAGCGTATCACACTGTCGCAGTGAGGGAAGGGAGTTGGCTTTCTGATTGCATAGAGGTGCTTTGCGAGAAGTGCGGCATAATGGCATGGCAGACCGCCGCCGGAAATATCTGTACGACTGTTGTCCGCATTTCCCATCCAAACGCCCATTAAATGTTCGCTCGTATAGGCGATCGTCCATGCGTCCGTGTTTCCTGTTTCAGTGCCGCATGTTCCCGTTTTGCCGCAAATTTCAAACGGTAGAACAGATAATTTTTTGGCTGTACCATCGTGTGCGGCTGTTTGCAGCATATCGTTGATCAGCGCTGCCGTATCTTCAGAGAAAACGGGTTGAGCAGTAAATGTGCGTTCATAGAGCAGGTGTCCGTTAGGGTCTTCAATTTTGCGAATAAAGGCGAGCGGGGCGTATTTTCCTCCATCGGCAAAGGTTGCATAAGCTCCTCCTAATTCAGGTAGAGTATACCCTTTTGTTATACCGCCGAGCGCAAGCGAGAGGTTTCGGTCGCTCTCTTGTAAAGGCAATCCTAGGTGATCGAGATACTTCTCGCCGCGGTCGATACCAAGTTCGTACAGGATCCGTACGGCAGGTATATTGCGGCTTTCAGAGAGTGCTTGCCGGGCGGATATATATCCTGCGTAAAGATCGCGGTAATTGGATGGCGCATATCCGCCGAAATTTGTTTTTTGATCAAGAATAGGAGTGCAAGGGGAAAGTAAATTTTCTTCAATGGCGGGGGCATATACGGCAAGCGGTTTAAAAAGGGATCCCGGCTGTCTGCATATATTCCCTTCGGTTGCATACCAGGCAATAATGCCGCGGCTTTGCGTGTCAGCTACGAGAAGACTTTTGCCGGAACGGTCTACGTCGGTCTGCAGCTGTTCAGTATATTTTTGCAGATCCGGATCCATATAGGTATAGATGGTGTATCCGCCGCGCACGGAGTAGGGGGAAAAGATGGGCAGTTGTTCCAGTTCATCGAAGACGGCATCCAGGTAGCTTTCGGTTTTTCTGCCGGCGGGGCGCTCCTGCGGCAGTGGCTGTTTGAGCGCTGTTTCGTATTCTTCCTCGGTCAGAAAGTCAAGTTTTCGCATGCGCTGCAGCACATTGTCTCGTACGCTGTGACATTTTTCGCGGTCGATAAAAGGTGAATAACGGTTGGGAGAACGGATCACGGCGGCGAGTGTGGCGCTCTCGGCAGGATCGAGTTGGGAAGCATCTTTTCCGAAATAGAAATCAGCGGCACTGGCAATGCCGTAACAGGCGTGCCCGAAATAGATTGTATTTAAGTACATCGATAAGATCTCATCTTTTGTATAATTTCTTTCCAATTGTTTTGCCAATTTAATTTCCTGCAATTTTCGGCGGATGGTCTTTTCTCCGGATAGATGCGTATTTTTGACCAATTGCTGGCTGATAGTGGAGGCCCCTTGCCGGAAGGAACGCGCGCGCAAATTTTTGAGCAGGGCGCGCGCCATACCGCCATAGTCCAGTCCGTGATGGCGGTAAAAATTTTTATCTTCCGAGGCGATGAATGCTTGCCGTACGTGTGCGGGCAGCTCTTCGAGTCGAGCATTTCGGTTGGCGTTCTTCAGCGAGATGTCGGCAATTTCATCGCCGTTTCTGTCTAAAACGGCTGCTGTTTCGGTGGGCGTCTGTAAAAGTTCTGGTTGTAGGCGGGTTCCGCTTGTAACGATTTGGTAATATACTGCGCAGACGCAGATCATTACGGATAACAGTGCGAGCAGCAAAATGGCTAATTTTCGGATGATTTTCATAATGTCTCTCTGTACAGTATTCGGATTTTTGCGGGAATTATTTCATGGACAACAAACTTCAATTACTTGAAAAAAAACGTTGAAAATTGTATAATAAAAGGCGAATGGACATGGAAAAAGGAAGACATATGGAAAAGAAATATCATATCGTTACGTATGGCTGTCAGATGAATGTGCACGAATCAGAAAAGCTCGCCGGTATCCTTCGTTCGCGGGGATATGCAGAGACCTCTTCAAAAGAGGAGGCGGATATCGTCGTGTTTAATACTTGCTGCATTCGCGAAAACGCGGAAAATCATGCGTATGGCAATATCGGCGCCCTGAAAAAACTCAAAAAGGCACGGCCTGCTATGTTGATCGCTGTGGGCGGGTGCATGACGCAGCAGCCGGGGGCGGCAGAAAGACTGCGCAAAAAATTCCCTTTTGTCGATATTGTATTCGGCACGCATAATCTCGAAGAGTTTGGTGCTTTGCTCGATCGCAAGATCGGCCGTAAAAAGGCTGTTATCGATATTTGGGACAAGGAGGGCGAAGTGCGGGAGGATGACATTTCTTTTCGTACGAGTTATCCGAATGCATGGGTCAATATTATGTATGGATGCAATAATTTTTGCTCCTATTGCATTGTCCCGTATGTGCGCGGGCGCGAGCGTTCGCGCGCAGCAGAGGCGGTCGTTGCGGAGGTCAACGATTTGCTCGATCGAGGCTATAAGGAGATCACGCTGCTTGGGCAGAATGTAAATTCTTACGGCAACGATTGCGGGGAAGTTTCTTTTCCGCAGTTGCTTCGTAAGATCTGTGCGCGGGATGAAAAATTTCGTCTTCGCTTTATGACGAGCAATCCAAAGGATTTCGGGGAAGAATTGGTGCGGGCGATAGCAGATCATAGACAGCTGTGCCACCTCATTCATCTGCCTGTGCAGGCCGGGTCAGACCGTATCCTGCGCCTGATGAATCGGAAATATACAGCAAGAGAGTATTTGCAAAAGGTGGAAATGTTGCGGCGCATCATTCCGGACTGTCAGCTTTCTACAGACATCATGGTCGGTTTCCCGACGGAGACGGAAGAGGATTTTCGCGCCACGCTCGAACTCGTGCGGGCAGCAGACTTTTCAGCCGCATTCACCTTTGTTTATTCCCGTCGAAGCGGCACTGTTGCGGCGGATATGGAGGGGCAGATTCCGGAAGAAGTGCAGAAAGAGCGTATTATGCGTTTAGTTGAACTTGTCAATGCGCAGACGCGCGAAAAGTCTCTCTCCTACCGCGGTAAAACAGTTGAGATCCTCTGTGAAGATTATGACGATAAAAAGCGTCTCTATATGGGGCGCGATGAGTACGGGCGCATGGGGTACTTTACGAGTGAACAAAATCGGATCGGTAACTTTGTCGATATACATGTGACCGATTCGTCCGGGATTTCACTGATGGGTGAGATCGTTGCAAAAGAGTAAGGAGGAAGATGGATGGGCGGACTTTCACCGATGATGCGTCATTATCTCGAAGTAAAAGAGAAATATAAGGATTGCATCATATTTTATCGCTTAGGGGATTTTTATGAAATGTTTTTCGAGGATGCGAAGGAGGTTTCGCAACTCCTCGATTTGACGTTGACCGGCCGAGATTGCGGCCTGGCAGAGCGGGCGCCTATGTGCGGCGTGCCGTTCCATGCTGCAGATACGTATATCGCTAAGTTGGTCGGTATGGGTAAAAAGGTCGCGATCTGCGAACAGCTTACGGAGCCGACGCCCGGCAAAGGTATGGTTGAGCGCGATGTCATCCGCGTTGTGTCGGCGGGCACGCTCATTGAAGAAAATTTGCTCGACGAAAAGAAAAATAATTATATTGTCTGTGCTTTTCGTGAGGGGACGCAGTGTGCGTTGGCTTGGGCCGATATCACGACGGGCGAATTCTGCACCCGTATATTTACCGGAGAGAAGTTTTTGCAGGATAGTTTGGAAGAATTGGTTAAACTCTCGCCGGCAGAGATCATTTGCAACGACGGTTATCTTCTCGGTACAAAGGGAGAGCCTGCATTGCGGGCATTGCCTCCCTTTTCCTGTTATGTGCCGTGGGCTTTTTCGCTGCGGCACGCGGAGAAGGATCTTTTAGAACAACTTGGCTGCAAGACACTCGAGCCGTTTGGGATTGCCGGATTGCCTGCGGCGATCTGTGCGGCGGGCGCACTCGTCGAATATCTGCGCGAGACGCAGAAGCATGCTCTGCGCAACATCGATGGCATCCGTTTTATCCGTTCGGGTGAAACGATGATGCTGGATCCGGCAGCAATTGCGGACCTCGAGCTTGTGCGCACATTGAACGACGGCAAGCGCCGCGGTTCGCTGCTGTGGCTGCTGGATAAGACGCAGACGTCGATGGGCGCGCGGCAGATGCATAAATTGATTCTAAATCCGCTGCGGCGTAAGGAGGATATCTGCACTCGCTTGGACGGTGTGGAAGAATTGTATCACGCAACGGTCATTCGGAGCGGAATGATCGATACACTGAAGGGCATCCGCGATATTGAGCGCATTGCCGGTAAGATCTCCAATAATAATTTGACTCCGCGCGACTGTGAAAGCCTGGGGGCTTCTCTGGCGCTCGTCCCCAATTTGAAATTTCAGCTTTCGGGGTTTCATTCGCGGGTGGTCCGTGAAATTGAGGCCGGGCTCGGCGATTTTTCTTCTCTGACCGAACTGTTGCAGGGGGCTTTTGTTGAAAATCCGCCCGTTGCCGTCAAGGACGGCGGTTTTATTCGCAAAGGGTATAATCGTGAATTGGATGAACTGCGCGATGTGCGCGACAATGGCGCTCGTGTCATTGCAGAGATCGAGGCGCGTGAGCGTGAAAAGACCGGTATCAAAAATCTTCGAATCAAATATAACCGCGTTTTTGGCTATTCGATCGAAGTTACGAATTCGTTTAAGGATAAAGTTCCGTATGAGTACCGCCGCCGGCAGACTCTTGCCAATGCGGAGAGGTATGTGACGGACGAGCTCAAACAGGCAGAAGACCGGATCTTGACAAGCAGTGAAAAGAGTTTGCAGCTCGAATTGGAACTGTTTGAAAAAATCAAAGATGTACTCGCTTCCCAACTGAGTGCTCTCAAACGCCTTTCCGGAGCGATTGCGATGCTCGACTGCCTGCTTTCTTTTGCCTCGCTTGCAAAGGAAAGCGGTTATTGTCGCCCGCAAATCGTGGAGGAGGGCGGAGCTTTAAAGATCATGGACGGACGGCATCCGGTGGTGGAAGCCCTGTCCAAAGAGCGGTTTGTTCCGAATGATACATTGTTGGACGGGGATACGCGCACAATGGTCATTACTGGTCCCAATATGGCGGGTAAAAGCACTTATATGAGGCAGACGGCGCTGATCGTGTTAATGGCGCATCTTGGAAGTTTTGTTCCGGCCAAATCGGCGCAGATCCCCGTTATCGACCGAGTCTTTACCCGCGTCGGTGCGAGCGACAATTTGATCCTCGATCAGAGTACTTTTATGGTGGAGATGACGGAAGTTGCTTCCATTATTCGCGGGGCGACGGAAAACTCTCTTTTGATCCTCGATGAGGTCGGGAGGGGAACGAGCACGTTCGACGGATTGAGCATCGCGTGGGCGGTTCTCGAGTATCTGACGGAACATATCCGGGCCAAGACACTGTTTGCGACTCATTATCACGAGCTGACAGAATTGGAAGGCAAGATCGACGGCGTCAAAAATTATAAAGTGACTGTCCGTGAGACGGGCGATGGGATCTTATTTTTGCGGAAGATCGTGCGCGGCGGGGCCAATAAAAGTTTCGGTATCGAAGTCGCGCGTTTGGCGGGTATTCCTGCCGTGGTTACCTCTCGTGCGAAGGAAATTTTGCGTAGGCTGGAGAAGAACGATATCGCGCGCGATGCTGCACGTGCCGTGACGGAGGAACCGGCTTGGCAGCAGAGCGAGGCGGAGCGCATTTTGTCGGAGATCGATATGAATCACTTGACGCCCATGCAGGCATTTAACATTTTATCTGATCTCGTAGAAAAAGTCCGAGCAAAGGAACAATAAATATGGCTAAAATCAATATTTTAGACAGTACCGTTTTTAATCGCATTGCGGCGGGCGAAGTTGTAGACAGGCCGTATTCGGTTGTCAAAGAGTTTGTCGAAAACAGTCTGGACGCTGGCGCAAAAAATATTACCGTTGAGATCGAACGGGGCGGGAAAGACCGGATCTGCGTGACGGACGACGGGGACGGGATCGAGCGCAGCGAGATGCGCTCGGCGTTTTTGCCGCATGCAACGAGCAAGATCGCAAAGGCGGAGGATCTCGATCACATCCATACGCTCGGGTTCCGCGGAGAGGCGCTGGCAAGTATTGCGTCTGTCGCGCGCGTGACGCTCCGTTCCAAGGCTAAGGGGGCGGAGGAGGCGTATGAAATGCGCTGTGAAGGCGGCAAGCTGGGAGAATGTGTACCCTGCGCATTGGGCGGCGGAACGGAGATCGAAGCGGAAGCGCTCTTTTTTAATACGCCGGTTCGGGCAAAATTTTTAAAAACGGATCGGGGAGAGGAGGGGGAAATTTCGAACTTTGTATCTCGTTTTGTCCTCGGCAATCCGAATGTCGCTTTTCGTTATATCGTGGATGGAAAACTAGTCCTGCAATCGTTTGGGGGAGGGTTGGAAGAGGCTGTCGCTGCTGTCTATGGAGCCGGTGTCCTTTCACAATGCTATCATATCGACGCTGTTAAACACGGCATTCATCTGCACGGCTATTTAGGTAGGCCTTCCTTCACGAAAGCGAATCGTACATATCAAAGTGTGTTTGTCAATGGGCGTTACATTGTTAACAATACAGTGAACTCAGCGATCGCGAATGCATATGCCAGCTATCTCATGAAGAGGCAGTATCCTTTTTACGTCCTCTTTATCGATGTTCCGCCGGAGATCGTAGATGTCAATGTCCATCCGAATAAAGCGGATGTGCGTTTTGAAAACAATCAGGTCGTCTACGGCTGTATTTATTCGGTCGTATCTGCCGTTTTAGACGGAAATGCGGCAGCGCTCGATTTCGTTGTAGGGGCAAAAGATACGGCACACGGAGAGGAAGCGGCAGAGCCTTCCAAATTGCATAAGCCGAATACAGAACCCGTCCCGTTTCCGGACGTCGGTGCTTCAGAACGGGAGCGGCGGGGAGAACCTTATACAGTTTCGGAGAAAAAACAGGATAAAGGAACGGAATCGACCTCTACAAGAAGTTTGCAGAGTATTATACCTGACAAAGAAATAAACAAAACGGATGATGCGGCTTCTTACGATGATTTATTTCACTTTGCAAAACCATCGCAAATGCGTGGGGGCGCACCATTTGTTTTTCATGACAGCGCGTCGAAACAGACGGCTGAGTCAGTAAAAAATGAAGTTGCGGGCCGAGCGGAAGACATTTTTGCAGAAAATAAGCGTTTTCTCGAAGAGAGGGAAAAGAAGGTAAAGCAGCAAAAGTGGATTTTGGATAACGCCGTCTTTCGCGGCGTGCTCTTTAATACATATTTGCTCTATGAAGAGGGCGATAATGTGTACATCATCGACCAGCATGCTGCGCATGAGCGATTGATCTTTGATCGTTTAAAAGCAGAAATGGATGCGCGGAAGGTAATGCGGCAGCCTATGCTCGTACCATTCATTTTAACGGCCAATGCGGAAGAGAGCGCTTTTTTGTCCGAGCATCTCGGGGAGATTTCGGCAATTGGTTTTGATATCGAAGAATTCGGAGGGGCAAGTTTTAAGATTTCTACAGTGCCGCTCGATTTGCAAAACATCGATTTAAATGCTTTTTTTGCAGATTTATTTTCGGAAGTAGGGTCGCTACGCAGCATTCGCTTGTCTGATTTATTGCGAGACAAGATCGCGATGACGGCCTGCAAGCATGCGGTCAAGGGTGGGATGTTATTGACCGATTCTGAAAAGGAGAAATTGTTTGCAATGCTTCACGGTGACCTTGGGCTTAAGTGCCCGCATGGCCGCCCTGTCTGCGTCCGTTTGACAAAGACAGAAATCGAAAAAATGTTTAAAAGGATCGTCTGATTTTGAAGGGAAAAATTTTGTTGGTCGGCGGTGCAACGGCGACGGGCAAAACTGCATTTGCCGTCGAAATGGCACAGCGGCTGAATGGTGAGGTGATCTCGGCCGATTGTATGCTCGTTTATCGAGACATGGATATCGGCACGGCGAAGCCAACCGAAAAGGAAATGTGCGGCATTCCGCATTATATGATTGATATCGTTTCGCCGGATCAGCCTTTTTCAGTCGGCGACTATGAGGAGCGAGCGCTGCCTATTTGTGAGGATATCCTCGCGCGTGGCAAAGTACCCATTGTGTGTGGCGGAACGGGTTTTTATATGCAGGCATTGCTCTTTTTGCGCTCGAACGGAAATGTGGGGGCTGATCCGGAACTGCGCAGGCGCTATGAAGAGTTGGCTGCGCGCGAGGGGAACGCGGCGCTGTTTGCGCGCCTTGCTGCCGTCGATCCGAAGAGTGCTGCGACTTTGCATCCAAATGATGTTAAGAGGGTGATTCGTGCATTGGAAATATTTGAACGGACCGGTAAACGGAAGTCTGAGCAGAATGATGGATTTTGTCCGCGATTTCCTTATCTGGCGGTACAGTTTGATTACCCGAGGGATGTTTTGTACGAACGTATCGGATTGCGTGTCGATCGCATGATCTCTGCGGGATTGATCGATGAGGTGCGCGCGTTGCTCGCGTCCGGCGTCCCGGAAAGTGCACAGAGTATGCAGGGTATTGGCTATAAAGAAGTTCTTTCATTTTTAAATGGTGCATATTTGCAGAGTACTATGTCAGACATGATCAAGATGAATACGCGCCATTACGCCAAGCGGCAGATCACATATTTTAAAAAATTTCCCGGCATGTTGCATTTGGATCCGCGTGAGCGCAGCAATGCTGAGAAAGTAACGGAGATGTTTTATGATGATACGCGAACAAATTGAACAGTGTGAACGGGAACTGCATGAGCAGTTCCGCGCCTTGGAAAAGATAGCTTATCATAATCAATGCAAGGTGCTCGATGCTTTTGCAAAATTGCGCGTTGCGACGCGTCATTTTATGCCGAGTTGCGGATATGGGTATGGGGATGAGGGGCGCGATACCCTCGGTGCGCTTTTTGCGGCGGTCTTTGGTGCAGAGGCCGGCCTTGTTTCACCCAATATCCTTTCGGGAACACATGCGTTGACGGTTGGTCTGTTTGGCCTTCTGCGTACGGGGGATACGCTCTTTTCCATTGCCGGTGCCCCCTATGACACATTGCGCGAAGTGATATCTGGTCATGGCAACGGATCTCTCGCTGATTACGGAATTGCTTTCCGTCAATGTGAGTTGAAAGAGGGCGTTTTTGATTTTTCCGCAATCGAGGAAGGATTGCAGGATCCATCTGTAAAAGTTGTGTTTATTCAGCGCTCACGCGGCTATGCTTGGCGCGATGCTCTCAGCGAACAGCAAATTGCAGAGGTATGCAGCTTTATTCGCCGTTGTGGGTTTACCGGCTGTATTTTTGTCGACAACTGTTATGGTGAGTTCGTAGAAGAGAGCGAGCCGACAGAAAATGGAGCGGATATTGCAGTCGGTTCTCTTATCAAAAACCCGGGAGGCGGGCTCGCGCCGACGGGGGGATATATTGTCGGAAAAAAGGAATACGTTGATCGTATAGCCGGCCGTTTGACGGCGCCTTCGATCGGTGCAGAAGTCGGTTCTTATGCTTATGGGTATCAGTATTTTTATCAGGGGCTGTTTTTTGCCCCCCATGTCGTTTGTCAGGCATTAAAAGGGGCCCTTTTGATCGGAGCCTGCCTCCAAAAGATGGGGTATGAGACATCTCCGGCTGTCGGGGCGCAGCCTCACGATATAACGCGGGCGATCCGTTTTCGTACGCGCGCAGAATTGATTTCTTTTATTCAAGCGGTTCAGGAGGCTTCTCCTGTCGATAGTTTTGTGCATTTGGAACCGTGGGATATGCCCGGATATGAAGATCAGGTGATCATGGCGGCGGGTTGTTTTGTCCCCGGCGCATCGATCGAATTGTCTGCAGATGCTCCGGTGCGAGAACCGTATATTGCTTATTTTCAGGGCGGACTCACATATGAGCATTGCCGTTATGCGTTGGAAAAAATTTTAGAAAAAATTGAAGTGCAGAAATAAGTGTATCTGCTGCGTACGGGCGGACAGTTGCTTTGAATAAAAATATCGTTCTTCGTTGATTCTTTTCGCATTTCGAAATATGTCGAAAAGTATTTCTGTATGCTTGCCAATCGAGAATAGTTATGCTATAATAAGAAGTGATAAAACGATGCGCGGCAAAGAGTGTGCGGCAAAATAGATTACGCATCGCAACACATAATTTTTCAGGAGGTCCAAGACATGAAAAAAACGGTCAGAGGAAAGGTTTATGATACCGAAGAGATGGTCGTCGTTAAAAAAGTTGCGCATGGCGAATTCGGTGACCCTGCTGGGTATGAAGAGACGCTGTATGTCGCAGAAAACGGCAGCTATTTCTTGTACAATTACGGTGGGGAAGCTTCTCCGTATCCGACGGAAAAGTTGACGTCTCTTTCCAAGGCGAAAGCGGCCGCATGGGAAAAGGAAAACGCGTAATGGCGTTTCTCATTCGGCAGGAAACGGCGGAACGATCCGGTGGCGGAGCAGTTGCGCCGTTTTGTTTTATCAAATTTTTGTATCTAAGGGGAGAATTTTAGCGGATATTTGCGCTTTGTGTGCAGAATATTTGGATAAACGCTTGACATTTTCGGTAAAGCAGTTATAATGCGATTATAATAAGGGAAAATTTAGAGAGACGGGGCAGTACATGAAAGGAGAAATGCTATGATGAAAAGAGGAGCTGTATGGCTTGTATCAGCCGTGCTTGGGGCGGGGCTTGTCCTGTTTTCTGCTTGCGGATTTGTAGGCGGGCCTGTCAATAATGACGGAACAATCAGCGGAAATTACCGCCCAGCTACAGATATTGAAATTTTGCAGGTCTTTCATTCGATTCAACAGGATAAAGTTTTCGGTGACGTAAGTGCGCAGGCTTGGAATTTCGGCCTCGAATATGCAACAGACCGCCTTGTTTCGTTGCGTTGCGGGGAGACCAATTGGAAAGACCATTCGGATGTTTTTTATCGTCTCGTGCTCGATCGTGAGGATGAGATGGGAGATATACAGACGCGCGGCGTCGGATACGGTTCGTCTGAATTAACGGTTCCGGCCGGGGTCTATACGGATAGTTCTGTTCAGTTGTTGGAAGATTATTCCCTGTGTAACGATGCACAATATTTGTATCGCGATGGAACGGAGCGCTGGCAGGGATTGGATGTACAGGCAGATGGACCGAAAGCGACAAAGGTTTCACTGGATGGATATGTTTGGGCGGATACGGCGAACGATTTGTTTGGAATGCCGCTCCGTTTGATGGAAGATATTATCGAGGTAGCTAAAGGCGGCGAGGCGGACAGCATATTCCTTACTGAAATGACGTGGGAAGACGTGCTTCTTTTGCGCGAGCGATTAGAAGATTATGGGCTTGACCTTGAAGTGGATTTGAGCAGCGGAGTTAAACTTCGCCTGTCTGCATCGGAGGAAACGGTGCGTCTCATCCTGGCGGAAAAGGTTGCGGATCGTGTCGGAGCTGTAGATGCAGATATCGAAGAGTTGGCCGCAACCCTTCCCGTTCGGTTTGTACAGTGTGCCTACGATATCTATTTTGCAGTCGATGCTGACGGCGTCTTTTCCGGGATCGGCGTGCGTGCAGATATTGAAGCGGTGATCGAAGGGCTCGATTATGATTTGGCAACGGGATCTCCGTTGGAAGAGGGTGAATCTGATCCACTGCGGTTGACGATTCGCGGAATGGAACGCTTGGCGGTATATAACGGAGATGTGACTTTGCCGAATGATTTGGATCGTTATGAGGAGCCGGGCCTTGAAGAGGATGATTTGCCCGAAGGGGATAACGAAGAAGATATTTCGGAAGAGGATACCTCGGAAAATGCGGACTCTTCTTTAGAGGATCTCGAATCTGCAGGGGATACTGTTGTTTTACCGACTGTGGATGAGTTTCGTGAGAGTATTGTAGGAGCGTTTCAAAAACTGTGTGAAGAGCTGTACGCGGCAGTGCAGGAAATTGCAGAGCCGGATATGATACCGGATATCGTGATTTAAGCGAAAAATGCGAAAAAAGGCGGGCTTTGACCCGCCTTTTATATTGCAATTATTTAGTTGGGATCTGTTGTGGGGAAGGAGTTTTTGTCCGGCTCTCAATTTTTTTGCAAAATTATTACATTTTTGTGCGCCTTTTTATACAGGAGTTCGTTATAATAAGAACGAATAGAGCAGTCTCGTCTACATAGAGTGCGTTTTTCGGGTTTGCTCTGAGGTATGTATAAAGAGGGGAATACAATGAAAAATCAGTTTGACAAATTGTCGCAGTATTATCGTTGGAGGCTGGCCGAGGAAAGGCGGTGGATGCGTGTCTTGTTTGTTTTGATCGCCATTTTTGCGGTATTCGCGTTCTTTTTTTGGAATCATATTGTCGCTTATATTGCTTTGGGGGCGGAAATTGTTCTTGCGGCTATTTACTTCATTTTTGGCGCAGTGATGCGGGAGAAGATTCGCAGCCAAGAACAGCGTGAGCTTGCGTTACGAAATAAGAGGGCGGAACAGTGGCAGGAAGATAACTGAATAAATATTTGCAGAGGGTGCAGCCATTTTGACTGCACCCTCTGCAAATATTTACATATACCTAAAATGGTGGGGATTAGAGCCTTGACCGGAAATCCTCGTAGCTGAACGTTCGTAAAATTTCGACTTGGCCGTTTATATGCTCAAACCGAATGTCTGGAAGCGGCATGCCGTTGAACGTATTTGTTTTGACCATGGTATAGAGGGCCATATCATCGAAGACCAATTCGTCGCCTTCGCGGAGCGGAGTATCGAAGGAATAATCCCCGATAATGTCTCCTGCAAGGCACGTCGGACCTCCGAGACGATAGGTATATGCCTTTTCCTTTGGCATCCCGCTGCCTTGAAGAGGGGGGCGGTACGGCATTTCCAGTACGTCCGGCATATGGCAGGCCGCGGATACATCCAAAATGGCGATGTCGAGGCTGTTATGCATTGTTTCCAGAACATGGGCATGCAGTGTGCCTGCATTCAGTACGACTGCTTCTCCCGGCTCAAGATAGATCTCAGTGCCGTATTCTTTTCGCAGTTCTCTGACAATGCGGATCAGGCGTGCGCGGTCATAGTCTGCTCTTGTGATGTGGTGTCCTCCGCCGAGATTCAGCCAGCGCATGCGGCAGGCGTATTTTCCGAATTTTTCACGGAAAGCGCGGACAGTCTCTTCCAGAGCATCGGAGTTTTGCTCACACAAGGTATGAAAATGCAGGCCGTCCAATAACGGCAGGGCATTTTCGTCAAAATTTGCGATGGTCGTACCGAGACGGGAGCCGGGGGCGCAGGGATCATAGATCGCGTGTCCTTCCTGTGTAGAGCATTCCGGATTGACGCGCAACCCGACGGATATGCTGGCTTGCTTGCATAAAGGTCCGTAACGCAGAACCTGCGAGGGGGTATTGAATACGATATGATCGCACAGAGAGAGCAGAGAATGAACATCTTCTTCGCGGAAGGCCGGGGAAAACACATGCACTTCCCCCGAAAAATAGTCTCGTCCGAGCTTTGCTTCATAGACGCCGCTCGCTGCGCTGCCTGCCAAATATTGAGCAAGGAGAGGATATGTTTGGTAGATGGAATATGCCTTTTGGGCGAGTAAAATTTTGCACCCGGCTTCATCTGCGATCGTGCGCAGAATATTGAGATTGTGGAGCAGCTTCTTTTCTTCGATCAAAAAATAAGGAGCAGGGATGTGCATAGCTCAGTCGACCAAAACGGGGTCAAAGTTTTCTTTCCAAGGCAGTCCCCATTTGTTGAGTGCGTCCATAAAGGGATCCGGGTCAAATTCTTCGATGTTATAGACGCCTGGTTTTGTCCAAGTGCCGTTCATGACAAGCATGGCGCCGATCATCGCCGGAACTCCCGTTGTATAAGAGATAGCTTGAGAACCGACTTCGCGGTAGCATTCCTGGTGGTCGCAAATATTGTATAAGTAATAAGTTTTTTCCTTCCCATCCTTTTTACCGCGAAAGATGCATCCGATATTTGTTTTGCCGACTGTGCGGGGACCGAGGGAGGCGGGGTCGGGAAGGACCGCTTTGAGGAATTGCAGAGGGACGATCTCTTTGCCTTCAAAGAGGATCGGTTTAATGGAAGTCATGCCGACATCTTCTAAACATTTGAGGTGTGTCAAATAACTTTGACCGAATGTCATAAAAAAGCGGATGCGTTTGATGCCGGGGATATTGAGTGCCAGGCTCTCGATCTCTTCGTGGTGCAAAAGATACATGTCCTTTTTGCCGACACCGTCAAAATCGTATTCGCGTTTGATCTCCATCGGTTTCGTTTCTACCCAGTGTCCGTCTTCCCAATAGGAACCGTTGGCAGACACTTCGCGGATATTGATTTCGGGATTAAAGTTGGTGGCAAAGGGATAACCATGGTCCCCGCCGTTGCAGTCGAGGATATCGATATAATTGATTTCGTCAAAATGATGTTTCAGTGCGTAGGCTGAAAAGACGCCCGTTACGCCCGGATCAAAACCGCTGCCTAACAGTGCGCAGATGCCGGCTTCTTTAAATTTTTCGCGGTAAGCCCATTGCCACTTGTATTCAAATTTGGCAGTATCCTCCGGTTCGTAATTGGCGGTATCGACATAATGTACTTTTGTCCGAAGACAGGCGTCCATGATGTGCAGATCCTGATAGGGAAGGGCGAGGTTGAGGACAATATCCGGGCGGAAGGCTTCAATCAGCGAAACAAGTTCATCCACATTGTCCGCATTGACTTGTGCGGTATGGATGACTGTCTTCGTTTTATTTTGCAATTGTTCTTTTAAGGCGTCACACTTCGATTTCGTACGGCTGGCGATCATGATCTCAGTGAACGTTTCACTGTTTTGGCAGCATTTGTGGATCGCGACGGAGGCGACACCGCCGCAGCCGATGATAAGAGCTTTTCCCATGGTTCAAATATCTCCTTTCGATTTTTGCAAGTTCGCGCATTGGTTGGTGCGCGGGAAGTTGATTTTAGCGGATTCCGATAAGCAGCTCGCGCACAATTTTGCAGGCGACTGCCGTTGATGCGCCGGTTGTATCATAGTGCGGGGAAAGTTCGTTGACATCCGCGGCGACAATATTTAGGTTTTGGCATGCGCGGGTAAGTGCGCATCGCAGGCTTTCAAAATTGACGCCGCCGGGCTCCGGCGTTCCCGTTCCGGGAAACACAGATGGATCAAGTACGTCGAGATCGACTGTCAAATAGACGGGTTTTCCCTGTAATCGGGCGAGTATGGCGTCAAGTCCTTCTAAATCAAATTTATGCGTAAAGACATGAGTTTGTCCCCAAACAAATTCTGATTTATCTCCGGAGCGAATGCCGAATTGAAAGATCTTTCCGTCTCCAACCAGTTCATGACAGCGGCGCAGTACACAGGCGTGTGAAAGTGTGGTGCCCAGATAATCATCTCGAAGATCTGCATGCGCGTCAAAATGCAAGATGTGCAGATCCGGATACTTTCGGATGGCAGCTCGTACCGAGCCAAGAGTCACGAGGTGCTCTCCGCCAAGCAAAAAAGGGATCTTGTCGTCGGAAAGGATGGAATTAGCCCTTTCTTCTATGGCTGTAAGAGCGGGTTCGGGATCGCCGAAGGGCAATTCGAGGTCTCCTGAGTCTAAGACGGCGCAATCCGTCAGTTCCTTATCCTGATAGGGGGAGTAAAGTTCAAGCCCGTATGATTCGCGGCGGATGGCCGAGGGGCCGAACCGTGTGCCGGGGCGAAAGGATGTCGTTGAGTCAAAGGGAGCCCCGAAGAGTACGATTCGCGCATTATTATAATCGGCGTCGCAGCCCATAAAAGTTTCAATGTTTTTTTTCAACATCTGTCAACAGTTCCTCCACATAAGCGGGCAGATAAAATGCTCCGCGATGCAGCGTCGTCGTGTAGTAGCGGCAGGCGAGTTTGCGCGCGTTCCATCGCGCTTCGTCGAGATCGCGCAGCGGATGATATTTTTTGGTGGAAAAGCCAAACAGCCAATGTCCGGACGGATATGTCGGGATATGCGCCTGATAGATTCGAGAAAAGGGAAAAGATTCGATGATCCGCTTATGCGCTCGCTGCATGGCGAGTGCGTCTTGTTCGTAAAAGGGGCTTTCATGCTGGTTGACCATGATGCCGTCTTCTCGGAGTGCTTTGAAGCAGCTCCCATAAAACTCTCGCGAAAATAAACCTTCCCCCGGGCCGAACGGATCGGTGGAATCGACGATGATCAGGTCGTACTCTTCCTTTTTGCGGCGTACAAACTTAACTCCGTCATCAATAAAGATGTGCACGCGCGGATCATCCAGTTTGCAGGCTGTAAAAGGAAGATATTGTTTGCTGACTTCAATGACGAGTTCGTCGATTTCGGCGAGGTCGATGCGTTCGATGTCCGGATAGCGCGTCAGCTCCCGCACGACGCCGCCGTCTCCGGCTCCGATGACAAGGACGTCCCGAACGTGTGGATGTACGGCCATCGGTATATGCGTCATCATTTCGTGGTAGATAAATTCATCCTTTTCTGTCAGCATGAGGTAACCATCTAACACCAACATACGTCCAAATGCAGGGGTATCGAAGATATCGATGCGCTGCAAGTCGCTTTTTCCGCTGTAAACTTGCTTGTCTACGCGAATGCTCAATTTAACGTCTTTTGTATGCTTTTCAGAAAACCAAAAATCCATAAGAGTCAGTCCTTAAGAATCAGTCATTTGTTGAAAAAATATGGTTGAGTCAAGGGGGCTTATAAACGGGCGGCGGTCATAGGGCCGTGCGTTTGAGTACGTTCAGTCGTTCGATTTTTGTGTCTTCAGGCCCGGTCATCTGGCAGCCCTTTTCTTTGGCGTAGCGGATATAATCGAGGATCTTATCGGTCACACGTTCGCCGGGAGCCAGGATGGGAATACCCGGCGGATAGCACATGACGAATTCGCTGCAGATTCGGCCGGCTGTTTCTTCAATCGGCAGACTCTCTTTGGGGGCGTAAAAGGCAAATTGCGGCGTAACGGCCACATCCGGCGGAATGTATTCATTCGTCATCATGCCGGCACGCGTTTTTCCGTATAAACGCCGGATTTCGCTCAGCGCACTTACCAGCCGTTCGACATCCCTCTTTCTGTCGCCAATGGAGAGATATGCGAGAATATTTCCGAGGTCGCCGAATTCGATCTGAATGTCGTATTCGTCACGCAGGATGTCATAGACTTCGATCCCGGCAAGGCCGACATTCAATGTGTGTATGGACAGTTTTGTTCGGTCAAAGTCAAAGATGCTGTCTCCGTTGATCCGCTCTTTAGAGAAAGCATACCAGTCTCCGATATCATTGATCTCTTCGCGCGCGTAGTCGGCAAGCTCCATGACGCCCGCGAAGGCTTCTTTGCCTCGGAGGGCGAGATTGCGGCGGGAGATGTCGAGGCTGGAAAGAAGCAGGTAAGAAGCGCTCGTTGTCTGCGTCAGATTGATGATTTGACGGACATGGTCGGCATTGACATTCGGGCCGGTAAGCAAAATTGAACTTTGCGTTAGGCTTCCGCCTGATTTGTGCATGGATACAGAAGCGAGGTCCGCTCCGGCGGCCATGGCAGAAACCGGCATATCTTCTCCAAAATAGAAATGCGTCCCGTGCGCTTCATCGGCAAGGACCAGCATTCCATGCGAGTGTGCAAGTTCGACGATCGAACGCAAATCAGAGCAGATCCCGTAGTAAGTCGGATTATTGACGAGAATGGCCTTTGCGTCCGGTGTGCGCTCAATGGCTGTTTGCAGCATATCGGTTCGCATACCGAGCGGGATGCCGAGGTCGGCGTCGCAGTCCGGATCCACATAGACGGGTATGGCCCCGCAAAGGACCAGCGCGCCCATGACGCTTCGGTGTACGTTGCGGGGAAGAATAATTTTTTCCCCCGCTTTTACGACAGACATGACCATGCTCTGCACTGCGGAAGTCGTACCGCCTACCATTAAAAAAGCGTGGGCGGCCCCGAAAGCATCGGCGGCCAGTTCTTCTGCGTCGCGTATGACGGAAACGGGATGACAGAGATTGTCCAGCGGCTTCATGGAATTGACGTCCATGCTTACACACTTTTCGCCGAGCAGCCGTGCGAGTTCCGGATTGCCGCGTCCGCGTTTATGACCCGGGACATCAAAGGGGACTACACGCATTTTTGAAAATTTTTCCAATGCCTCGTAAATGGGGGCCCGTTCCTGTCGCTTCTTATCCATTTTGCTCCTTGCGTGTGACTTTTTGACGGTAGATCAATAGATATTGCGTCCGTTAAAGATCTCGGTCATCTCTTTTCGCAAACTGTCCGTGATCTCTTGCCGCTTTTCCGGGGGGAGATCTTCGACGTTTTGATTAAAGAGGTAGTTTTTAAGGTCAATTTCGCGCAATACCATTTTGGTATGAAAGATGTTGGCCGAATAGACATTGACGTCTACGGCATCGTATTTTTCCAAAGTTTCATCCGAAATAAAATTCTGAATGGAATTGATCTTTAGGTCGTTGAATACTTTTTTTCCGTCGATACTGCGGGTGAAACCGCGTACCCGATAATCCATCGTAATGATGTCTGAATCGAAAGAACCGATCAGATAATCGAGGGTAGACAGGGGGGATATGGTGCCGCATGTCGCGACATCGATGTCGACTCGGAATGTAGCGAGCGATGTTTCCGGGTGGTATTCGGGATAGGTGTGTACGGTGACATGGCTTTTGTCGAGGTGAGCGACCTGAGTTTTACTCTGTGCCGGGATCATTGACAGGTCAGAGATGAGCAGCGTAACGGATGCACCCTGGGGCTCATAGTCTTGTCCGGATATATTCAGGACGCGCGCGCCGATCATGGAGGTAAGATTGGTCAAAATCTCTGTCAATCGATCAGAATTATATTGCTCGTCGATATAAGCGATGTAATCGAGGCGTTCCCGAGGAGATTTGGCATAGCAGATATCGTAGATATTAAAGCTAAGTGACTTTGTCAGGTTATTGAATCCATACAGTTTCAGTTTTTTCATTTGCCTTATTCCAATCCAAAAAATGAAAAATAAAAGAGCGGAAAGCAAACCGCTTCCGCTCGAAAAGGTCACTGTTGCCGGACAGACGAACAACCGCAATGCGGTATATCCGAGGATCGCTGACTGATTCAGGCAAATACGTATGCGCTTATTGACCGTTTCACAAGTTGTGTGCGGGTTGCACCGGTTATAAAGGAACCAACTTATAAAATTTGAGCTTCCAACTCAATCAATAAGGCGGCTGAGCCGCCGATCGGCATTTGACCCGGCTGTCCGTATGGCCTTGACCCCGGGAAAGGGGTGGTCAGTATTTGCATGCGACGCCTTTTTCAGTCTTGATCCATGTCCGTCATGAAAGTTTGTCCATTGCAATTTTGATTATACGAAATTTTACAGAGGAAGTCAATCGGTTGCGCGGCATTTGTAAGAATTTTCAGGAAAGAAGACAGAAAATATTGAATTTCGGTCAAAAGTTTGCTATACTGATGGCGAAGGAAGGTATATGAGTGATATCACGCAAGAAGTTCTTGGGTGCCGTCTTGCCGGGAGTGTGCGGCCTATTTTTCGTTGCGTTTTGTCCTTTATTTTTGCGAAAGGTTATTATTGCTGCGCGGCGCAAGTTCTTTGACGGCCGGGGCGGTGCAATTTGGGGAGGAAAAGTGCCGCTTGATCGGCGACGAATCGCGGTCGGTTGAGGGTAAGACAGTATACTAACTTTTGCTCGGGGCAAAGGTCGCTGTTTTGGAAGAATTGCTTTTGCGAGAGGTGTTGTCCGGTCTTTATATTTACGTAGCGTTAACTGTGAAACTGGGTCGGACGGTACGCTGCCCGTGAATATTACTGCGAGGAGGGAAAGATTTGATATGATCATCTATATTGTCGCTTTGGTTGTTATTTCCATTGTTACCTTGATCTTATATGGGGCAGACAAGGGGCGGGCAAAACGCGGGGCGTGGCGCATTTCGGAGAAAATATTGCTTGGATTTTCCTTTTTTGGGGGTGCTGTCGGCGGGTTAATCGGTATGGGATTGTTTCGGCATAAGACAAAGCATTGGTATTTTTGGGTCGTCAATTGGATCGGATTGGCTTGGCAGATCGGATTACTCATTTTCTTGTTCGCGAATAAGGTTCCGCTCTGATTTTAAAAAGCCTGTTTGTATAGTACTATGTGTGATATAAATAATCGATAGGAGAGTAAAAAATGCGTTGTGCGATTTATGGCGCCGGAGCGATGGGAACCATACTCGGTGCCTTTATTGCCCGAGCCGGGATGCAGGTCGATTTGATCAATCGGAATCAGGAGCATGTTGCCGCTCTAAGGGAAAAGGGCGCGAATGTCTGTGGAACGGTACAATTTGTACAGCCTGTTCATGCGCTTATCCCTTCTGAAATGGAGGGGCGGTATGACATCATTTTGTTGATGACAAAACAGAGACAGAACACAGAGATCGCAGAATTCCTTAGGCCTTTTCTTGCGGAAGATGGAGCGCTTTGTACTTGTCAAAATGGTCTCCCTGAGCCGGGGTTGGCGGAGATCCTTGGCGCAGACCGTGTTCTTGGCTGTGCGATTGCATGGGGCGCAACGTTCTGTGGGGCCGGTATTTCTGAATTGACTTCCGACCCTTCCGCGCTTACGTTTTCTTTGGGTGCGTTTGGTGCAGGTAATCATCTTAGCGACGTATATGATCTTCTCTCCTGTATGGGGCATGTGACGGTTGAGGGAAATTTTATTGGTGCGCGGTGGTCAAAATTGCTGATCAACAGTGCTTTTTCCGGGCTTTCCACCTTGACCGGCGAGACGTTTGGAAAAGTTTCGCAAGATCATGCAATGCGCCGTGTAGCGCAACGCATTATCAAGGAGTGTATCGATGTTGCCAAAGCGGCCGATATTCGCATGGAGCCCGTTCAGGGACATAGGATCGATCGCTTATTTGACTACCGCGGACCGGTTAAAAAAGCGATTTCTTATGCGCTGATTCCAATTGCAATGAAGAAACATCGCTCTTTGATCTCAAGTATGCTGCAAGATTTGCGTGCAGGGAAAAAGTGTGAGATCGATTTTATCAACGGCGTTGTGTGTGCGTACGGGAAAAAGCGAGGGATATCCACTCCCTTCAATGACCGCGTCGTTCAGATCGTACATGCGATCGAGGAAGGGGAATATCCGATTGCGGCAGACAATATCCGACGTTTTGATGATATATTATCAAAGCGCTCTTGATGCAATTAATGCCATTTTTCTGTGTTTTACGATGTAATATATCTTGCATATTTTTAATCTATTCAAAAACTTTTGCGGGCCTCTTCTCTGTTTTTCGGAGAGCTTTTCATGGATTTCGTGCCGATTGTCTTGCAATTTTTGTAGGAGTATAGTATAATTTCCCTATGGATAATTTTATTTCTATGATACTCAGCTTGGTTGCCAGTTTTTTGGCTGTAGCAATCGTCCTGACGTTGCACGAATTTTCGCATGCCTATGTCGCCTATAAATGTGGTGATCCGACTCCGAAATGGAATGGGCGGTTGACCCTCAATCCGTTCGCGCATTTCGATGTTTTGGGCCTGATTTTGTTTGCTTTTGCCGGATTTGGCTGGGCCAAACCTGTTCCGATCAATCCGAATAATTTCCGCCATTATAAAAGCGGATTGGCTTTTACTGCTGTTGCGGGCGTGGTCATGAACTATCTGTCTGTGATCGTTTTCTACCCGCTCTTTTTGCTCGTGACCTACTACGTGCACACGCCGTTCGCGCTGCTGAATAGCTTTTTGTCCGAATTTACATGTTATCTTTGGCTGTATTCGCTTTCTTTCTGTGTGTTTAACCTGATTCCGTTGCCGCCGCTGGATGGTTGGCGGCTTGTGGAGGCCCTCAATCGTCGGCGCGGCAAGGTGTTTCGCTTTTTTCAGCGATATGGCGGTATTATTTTGATCATTCTGATCGGTATTCACTTCCTGGCCTCTTATATCGGAGATCTCGCGTTGTCGTATCCGTCCTTGGATATTGCGGCTATGATCTTTGGGTATATCGATATTCTCGGCTATATCATGACCTATGTAACAAACTGGATCGGCTGGCCGATCATGCGCTTGTGGGAGTTGATCTTTTTCCATGCCTAATGAAGCTGTAAAAAATTTCGAATCGGTCGTCGATTATACGACTGTTTTAGATAATTTTGAAGGGCCTCTCGATTTATTGCTCTTTTTGATCAAACAAGAAAAAGTCGAAATCAAAGATATCTTCGTTTCGAAGGTAACGGAGCAATTTCTCGATTATATGAACGGTCTTCCCTATATCGATATCGATAAGGCGAGTGAGTATCTCGCCATTGCCTCGGCTATTTTGGAGATCAAGTCGAAGAGCCTTGTCCCGGCAATGGTGGAGCCGGAGCCGGACGAAGAGGATGGCGAGGCTGTACTGATTCGTGCGCTGGAAGAATATAAAATGCTCAAAGAAGAGAGCGCCAAACTAAAAGAGAGGGAGACTCTGGGATTTTATTTTAAGCCGCCGGATAAAAATGTCGGGGAAGCAAAGATCGTTTATAGAGATCTCAATTTGGATGGGCTTTTAAAGGCATTTACAGAGCTTATGCTTCGCCGCGAAGCACAGCGCAAAGATGAAACCATGCAGCGCGAGATCCCCAAAGAAATTTATACGATTCCGGATCGCGCTTCGTATATTTGTCGCACGGTGGAAGAGCAGGGCGATGTCTGTTTCGAAGATTTATTTTCACAGCATGCGGGTAAGAGCGAGATCATTACGACATTTCAGGCGCTGCTGGAGCTCTTGAAACACCAGTTTGTCAAGGCAGAGCAGGCGGATACTTTCGGGCGCATCGTCATTCGTTATAATCCGGATCATGGCGAGGAGGGGTCTTTTGGAGAATTTGAAGAACTTGAGTAATATTTTGGAGAGCATCCTTTTTGCGGCAGGGAATCCTGTCCCTGTTGCTGTAATTGCTGAAAAACTGGGCATCGCAGAGGATGACGTGCGCAAAGCATCGGAAGAACTGCGGGCGCGGTATGGCGAGAGCGGGGGGATTCGGTTGCTGTCCTTCAACAAAAAACTGCAACTTTCCAGCAATCCGGATTATAAGGATTACGTCTCTTCCGTACTCAACCCGATCAAGGAGAGGGAGTTTACGAAAACGATCCTCGAGTGTTCGGCGATCATCGCATACAAACAGCCGATCACAAAGGGTGAACTGGAGGAACTGCGCGGCCTTAATTGTGATTATGCGATCCATACTTTGCTGGATTTGCAGATGATCGAGCCGGTGGGGCGGAAGGATGCCGTAGGAAGGCCCATTTTGTACGGAACGACGGATAACTTTCTCAAACGTTTTCGGTTGAACAGTATCGAAGATTTGCCCGATTACGATGAATTGATGGAGAGTATTTCCAAACTCCGCGGGGATGAACCGGATTCGTATCTATATGCCGATAATGTTTATGCGGAGAAAGAGCAGGATGCGGCGGCAGATTCGGGAAAGGCCGACATGCAGAAAGAAAAGGCGGACGACGCAATGGAAGAGGATGGAGATCTCCCCGAATTTTTGCGCGATTTGGATGTGAATGATATCATCAAAATCGAGTAAATATGTGGATAAATTCGGGAACGGTTGAACAGGAAGGGGAAAATTAAATTTAAATTTTTGTATAAGAAATAGGGAAAATAAGAGGACGGCTCGCCTCACGGCGTGCCGTCCTCCTAAAACAAATGAGAAAAAATATGGGTAGTGAGTGTGGTCAAAATTTAAAAGGCTAACCTTGTATTAAACAAGTCATGATTATTATACTTGTTTTTTGAATATAAGTCAAGCATTTTTTTATTTTTGAGAACGGCAGCGCTTGCCCTTATTTTAATTGCAGGACGATAATGTCCGATGGAGGAAGAATTTTGTTCAATATTGTATTGGTCGAGCCGGAAATTCCGCAAAATACAGGCAATATCGTACGAACCTGCGCAGCTACGGGAAGTCGGCTGCACCTCGTGCGACCATTTGGCTTTGAGGTTTCGGACAAGTATCTGAAGCGTGCCGGATTAGATTATTGGGACTTTGTCGATATTGCTTTTTATGATCATATCGAGGAGATTTTTTTAACATTCCCAACGGCCCGTTTTTATTTTTTTACCACAAAGGCAGCAAAGACGCACAGTGATATTTCCTATCAGGAGGGGGATTTCCTTGTATTCGGAAAGGAGACAAAAGGCCTGCCGGAGACGTTGCTCGCCGCGCATTATGAAAACTGTGTGAGACTGCCGATGTTGGACGGGATCCGTTCACTAAATTTGGCAAATTCTGTTGCGGTCGCGGTCTATGAGGCTTGGAGACAGTGCGGTTATATCGATGCGCGGCGGAAAGGGTGCTTGTCTTCTGCTGTAACGGAAACAAAAATAAAAAAATAGAGAAAATGCTCGGCATGTCTGCCGGAAAATTTTCTTTTTTCTTGACAAAAGTCGGAAAAAAGTATATCATAGTAAATGGAAATAAATCCAAACAAGGAGATATTGCAATGAACAAAAAGTCTGTCACCGATGTTGACGTCAACGGCAAGCGCGTTCTCGTGCGCTGTGATTTCAATGTCCCGATGAAGGACGGCAAGATCACGGATGAAAATCGTATTATGGGCGCGCTTCCTACCATCAAATATTTGATGGAGCACAATGCGAAAATCGTGCTTTGCTCGCATATGGGTAAACCGCACAATATTTTTGATGCGAAGGTCAAGCTCAACAAGAAGGAGAAAAAGGCCGTTGAGGCTCTCCCGGCGGATGAACAGGCCGCGGCGACGGAAGAATATATCGCCAAAGCGAAGAAGAACGATCCCGTTAAATTTACTTTGAAGCCGGTTGCAGACAGACTGAATCAGTTGCTCGACAATAAAGTGACATTTGCAGTCGATGCTGCAGGTCCGGATGCTGAAAGCAAAGTTGCTGCTCTGAAAGAGGGAGAGTGCGTCTTGCTTGAAAATTTGCGCTTTTATGCAGGGGAAGAGGGGAGAGATCTCGAGTTCTGCAAGAAGCTCGCTTCTTACTGCGATATTTACGTTAACGATGCTTTTGGTACGGCGCATCGTTCGCATGCATCGACCGCGGCGATCGTGGAATACGGATTGGTTAAAACAGCCGTTTGCGGTTTCCTCATTCAAAAAGAATTGGAGGTCATGGCAGACAGTCTTGATCACCCTGTGCATCCGTTTGTCGCTGTTCTCGGCGGCGCAAAAGTCGCGGATAAACTCAACGTCATTTCCAATCTGCTCAATAAATGCGATACACTGATCATCGGCGGTGGCATGGCGTATACGTTCTTGAAGTCTGAAGGATATGAGATCGGTAAGTCGCTCGTGGATGACGAGAAGATCGGTTATTGCAAAGACATGATCCAAAAGGCAAAAGATATGGGCAAAAAGTTGCTCTTGCCGGTGGATACCGTCGTTGCTGCAGAATTCCCGAATCCGATCGACGCGCAGATCGAAGTGAAGACTGTAAAGGTTAGCGAGATCCCTGCCGATATGGAAGGCCTTGACATCGGTGAGGAGACCCGCAAGATTTTCGCGGATGCAATCAAGGGCGCGAAGACGGTTGTTTGGAACGGCCCGATGGGTGTATTCGAAAATCCTATTCTCGCAAAAGGTACGATCGCAATTGCGCAGGCAATGGCGGATGCGAAGGATGCAACGACGATCATTGGCGGAGGCGACAGTGCGGCGGCCGTGCAGCAGCTTGGGTTTGCCGATAAGATGACGCACATCTCGACCGGTGGCGGAGCTTCTCTCGAGTTGATGGAAGGCAAGGTGCTTCCCGGCATTGCATGCCTGAATGACAAAGACTAATTGAACGGGAATGCGATCTTTACCGCTTTGTTTTATACTGCGGTAAAGATCGCACCTA
Organism: uncultured Clostridia bacterium; assembly: GCA_904419945.1. Lineage (GTDB taxonomy): Bacteria > Bacillota > Clostridia > Christensenellales > Borkfalkiaceae > Borkfalkia. Next base: position 11,002 of record CAJFTM010000049.1, on the reverse strand, counting down.
TTTTTTTGAACGGAGAACGAAAAGTTATGCGTAAAGCTATTATTGCAGGAAACTGGAAGATGAATAATACGGCATCGGAGGGCGTTCGCCTCGTCGAGGCCATCAAGCCGTTGGTCAGTGACGCGGAATGCGATGTCGTCGTCTGTGTTCCGTTTATCGATATCCCGGCGGTTGCGGAGGCTCTGAAGGGGAGCAATATACACCTCGGGGCACAGAACGTTCACTTTGCGGAAAAAGGTGCATATACCGGCGAGATCTCTGCGGCGATGCTCAAAGAGTACGGCGTCGAATATGTCATAATCGGTCACAGCGAGCGCCGTCAGTATTTTGGTGAGACGGACGAAACAGTCAACAAGCGTATGCATGCGGCACTTGCGGCCGGGCTGACGCCCATTGTCTGCATCGGTGAGAGCCTCGAGGAAAGAGAGACCGGTAAGACGGAAGCTGTTCTCGATGTTCAGATCCGTGAAGGATTCAAAGGGGTAGACGATATTTCGAAAATCGTCATTGCTTATGAACCGATTTGGGCGATCGGTACCGGCAAGACGGCAACGGCCGAACAGGCAAACGAAACGATCGGTTTTATTCGTAAGACGTGTGCAGAAGTTTTCTGCCCGAAATGTGCAGAAAAGGTGCGCATTCAATACGGTGGCAGTATGAATGCTAAAAATTGTAAGGAACTTATGGCTATGCCCGAGATCGACGGCGGTTTGATTGGCGGTGCATCGCTCAAAGCGGAGGATTTTTCCGTCATTGTTCATTATAATAAGTGATTTAAATAAATAATAAGGACAAAAACAGCCCGCAATAATGATTGCGGGCTGTTTTTGGTTCATTAAATTGGTCAAAATAGAAATTTAGTTTTTATTGTCAACGTATGAATGAATGGCCTTGACAATAAATGTCTGTTCTGCTTTGGACAGTTTGCTGAAATCAACATAGAAATTTTGCAGGGTCTTGTTATCTGTATAGACATAGTTGTTGTCATTGTCGGCTTTTCCGAGCAGGTAATCGGTCGACGTATTAAAAATATTCGAAATTTCGATGACCTGTTCAAAAGTCGGGCGAGAACGACCAATTTCCCAGCTGCTGACGGTCGATTGCTTGACGCCAAGTCTTTCAGCCAGTTCGCATTGGGTTGTGTCGTTTTCTTTGCGCAGAGTTTTCAAAATTTTTGCAAACATAACATTGTATCCATCCGATGCGCTAAATTTTAAGATGCGAGAGCATTTTAATACACCGGGATCTGTAGAAAGGAGAAAAATTGCATTTTACGGTGGATCAGTATACTAATGCGAGCATGATATTATCCGCCATCAAATGTTTTACTACATACCCCATATTAAAAACACAAGTATAATGTCTATATTATTTCAATTATTCTTTTGTTTCATACTAACATTTTTTGTGTATATTGTCAAGCGAAGCGTGATTTGATAATGCAATATTTATTCCCGTACAATTATATAAAAAATGTTGATTATTTTATGCTGGGGATAATAACGTTTTCGAACTGCAATTAAAATAAAGCAATTGCTTTTGGGGTTGGAATTGGCGGTATAAAAAATTGAAAATGGTATATTTGCGTGCTTGCCAATTTTTTAAAAATGCGATATAATGTTGTACGAAAAAAAGAATGTATGAGAGGTTTCTATCGTATGAAAAAACCGTATGCGATTATCATTATGGATGGTTATGGCCTCAGCGCTGAGACCAAAGGAAATGCGATCGCTTTGGAAGGCAGCCCGAATGTGCGCCGTTATGCCAAGGAATATCCGTCTTCTCAGTTGGGTGCGAGTGGTATGAGTGTCGGTTTGCCGGATGGGCAAATGGGCAATTCGGAAGTCGGACATTTGAATATGGGTGCCGGACGTATCGTATATCAGGAATTGACGAAAATTACGAAAGAGATTCAGGAGGGTGAGTTTTTTCGCAATGAAGCGCTGTTAGGCGCGATGGAGAACGCCAAAAAGAATAGTAAAAAGTTGCACATTTGGGGATTGCTTTCTGATGGCGGGGTGCATAGTCACAATACGCATTTGTATGCGTTGCTCGATATGTGCAAGAGAGAAGGTTTGGAACAGGTTTACGTTCATTGTTTTATGGATGGTCGCGACGTTTCCCCGACTTCCGGTGCGGGCTTTGTCCGTGCGTTGCAGGCAGAAATGAAAAAGATCGGAATCGGTAAAGTCGCTTCTGTTTGCGGCCGCTATTATGCAATGGATCGCGACAATCGCTGGGAGCGTGTCGTCAAGGCGTATGAGATGTTGACGCTCGGCAATGGGATCGCCGCAGAAGATCCTGCGCTTGCGATCGAAGAGTCTTATAGCAAAGACGTGACGGATGAATTCATTCTTCCGACCAATGTTGTAGAAAAGGGCAAACCGGTCGCCTTGGTCGAAGAAGGGGACAGCGTGATCTTCTTCAATTTTCGTCCGGATCGTGCGCGGGAGATCACTCGTGCATTTACGGAGCCGGATTTTAGCGGCTTTGAGCGTAAGACGGGTTATCTTGCTCCGTATTATGTGTGCTTTACGCAGTATGACGCGACTTTTACGCATGTACACATTGCGTTTAAGCCGCAGAGCTTGAAAAACACTTTGGGCGAGTATCTCGCTTCTTTGGGTAAAAAGCAACTGCGCATAGCTGAGACGGAAAAATATGCTCATGTAACATTTTTCTTTAACGGCGGCGTTGAGGCTCCGAATGCGAACGAGGTGCGCGTACTCGTCCCGTCTCCAAAGGTTGCGACGTATGATCTGAAACCGGAAATGAGTGCTTACGAAGTGACTGATAAAGTCCTTGAGCAGCTTTCGACGGGCGAATATGATGTGATGATCCTAAACTATGCAAACTGTGATATGGTTGGCCATACCGGCGTCTTGGAAGCGGCGGAGAAAGCTGTCGCGACCGTCGATGAGTGCGTAGATCGCGTTTTGAAAAAGATTTTAGAAATGGGGGGCGGAGCACTTTTGACGGCGGATCACGGCAATGCCGATAAGATGATTGCGGAGGATGGATCCCCGTTTACAGCGCATACGACGAACCCTGTTCCGGTTGTTTTGGTCAATGATTCGCTTAAAGGCGCGGCGCTGCGTGATGGCGGTGTGTTAGCGGATCTTGCGCCGACGTTGCTGGATATGATGGGGATAGCCGTTCCCGTTGAAATGACCGGCAAGTCGCTCATCGTTCGTTAAAAAGTGTCAATTTTTTAGGCGATTTATTTAGATTTTTTGGCAAAAATAGTTGAAAAATCTTTTTATCTATGGTATACTAAATAAAGTATTGATTTTGTTTTGGGAGAGTGTTTTATGCACGAGATGATGCCGATCATGAATCTTTTGGTCCCTTTAGAAATGTTTGCTTCGGAGGGACTGGAACTATTTTATAGAATAATCAGCATTGTTTTGTTGGTTGCGATGGCGATCAGTGCGATCGTGGCGATTGTGATCGTTCTTTTCCAACCGGGTAATTCGACCGGTATCGATGCTCTCGGCGGTTCGAGCGAGACCTTCTTTGGCAAGAATAAAGGGCGCTCGATGGAGAGTAAGATGAAGAAATGGACGGCAATCAGCTTGATCGTTCTCGGGGTCCTTTCGATCGTGTTTTATATCCTGCAGTTTCCGGCTGTATGGGGAATCGCGGCGTGAGATGAAGTCAACAAAAAGGCGGTTATTCATGTGAATAGCCGCCTTCTTTTTTTCAAAAAATAAGACTTTAGGATTGATTATTTTTAACTCGTATAATCTCTTATTAAGGTAATAAAGATGGCGGCGATCGATCGGATTCGGGAACAATTTCATAGCGGAGTTCTGCAGTATAAAAAAGTAAATGAGATTACACGCTTATTCGGTATTTCTTCACGAACAGAGCGAGAGACAGTTGTCGCATTGTTGCGTGAATTAGAAGACGCGGGAGAAATTGTGCGCGACGACAGGGGGCGCTTTGTTTTGCCGGGAAAATTAGGGCTGGTGCGAGGGGTCGTGCAAAGGAGTGAGCGCGGCTTTGCCTTTTTACTTCGTCCGGAAGGGGAAGATTTATTTATCCCGGCCAGGGCTCTTCATGGAGCGCTGCATGGAGACGAGGTCTTTGTCAGGCCGGTTGGCGGCAGTCGCGGTGATGAGGCAGAGGTCTATTCTATTATTCGTCGAGGTATGCGGCGTTTGACGGGTGTATATGAGCGCGGTAGGCGGGGCGGGATTGTTTACCCGGATGAAAGGCGCTTTTGTGATGCGGTCCGTATCGTTGGCAGAAAAGTGTGCGCCGTTTCCGGGGAGAAGGTATGCGTGCGTATCGTCGCTTATCCGGAAGGCCGCGTGCCGGAGGGGGAAATTGAACGCGTGATCGGCCGTAGCGGGGATCTCCTGACGGAGGAAGATGCGATCATTTGTATGCATGAACTGCCGGAAGAGTTCCCGGGAAAAGTGTTGACTGCGGCGGCTCGCGTAGCAAAACAGCCGATCGTTGCGGAGGGGCGCCGTGATTTCCGGGATCACTTAGTCATCACGATCGACGGAGAGGATTCACGCGATTTCGATGATGCAATTTCTGTAGAAAAAAAGGGTAATTTTTATGTTTTGAGCGTGCATATTGCTGATGTTTCGCACTATGTGTTGAGGGGGGATACGTTAGATAAGGAGGCGTTTCGCCGCGGGACGAGCGTATATTTCCCTGACCGTGTATTGCCGATGCTTCCGCCTGCCCTTTCGGATGATGTCTGTTCCTTAAAGGAAGGGGAAGATCGATATACGCTGTCTTGTGTAATGACAATTAATACCAATGGACAGGTATGTGATAAGGAGATCACAAAGGGGATCATTCGTTCTCGTAACAGGATGACCTATGCACAAGTCACAGATATTATTGAGGGCAAAGAGCCGGTTTGTACACATTATGCGCATTTAGCGGCAATGTTGGATGAAGCAAAGCGGCTTACCGATATTTTTATGGAGAGGCGTGCACGGCAAGGCGGACTCGACCTCGATATACGAGAGGCACAGATCCGTGTGAATAGCGGAAAAGTTTGTGTGGCTGCGCGGGAGAGGACGATTGCACATCGCATGGTGGAAGCATTTATGGTTTGTGCAAACGAAGCGATTGCTTCCTTTTTGCAGGAGCGGTGCGGTATATGCCTTTACCGTGTGCACGATAAGCCGTCGGAAGAACGTGCCGATGCGTTTCGTGAATTTTTGAAAGGTTTGGGGTTGGACAGTGATTTTGTGCCTGGCAAAGTTCGGTCAAGTGATTATGCGGCAATCCTGCATAGAGTAAATGGTATGCCGACCGCCTCTGTTGTCAAAAATGTCATGTTGCGCAGTATGGCAAAGGCGCGTTACAGTGCGGAAAATGTTGGGCATTTTGGATTGGCATCTGATTGTTACTGTCATTTTACTTCGCCGATCCGCAGGTATCCGGATTTGCTCGTTCACCGCCTTGTCAAATTGGTTTTAGATGGACAGGAGGTCGGAATGGGATTTCAGAATTTTATCCGTATCGCGGCAGAAGATTGCTCGCAGACAGAGCAGCGCGCAGAGGAAACAGAGCGTGACGTTGATGAGCTCTATAAAGTTTGGTATATGAAAGAGCATCTTGGAGAACGTCTGAGCGGTAATATTTCGGGCGTGACGTCCTTTGGTATCTTTGTGGAGCTTGACAATACGGTAGAAGGTTTGATTCGTGCAGAAGATTTGCCCGGAGATGAATATATTTTGGATGCAACGAGAATGGTTTTGCGAGGGAAATTTCATTCTTACCATATGGGAGATAGGGTAGACATTCTTGTGGCAAATTGTGATGTCGGGGCGCGACGCTGTCGGTTTATATTAGCTGAATAGATTATCTTTTCATATGCACAGTAGTATGTCTAACATAATTTGTGTTTGAATGCGTTTTGTTAGAAAAATCGCAATTTTGTTGCAAATGCTGGTTCAAATAGCAGAAATGTGTTATAATAGATTCTGTTATTGGAACGCATCCGCAAGGAGACTCAAATGACGTTCGATTTATGCGAATGGAATAAAACCTTGGCCCCCTCTCTGGCAGAGAGCGCGAATGATGTGCGGGTTGCACGTTTTTTGCGGGATAGTTTTCCTTATCCATATACGGAACGCGATGCAGAGCGGTTTATCGAAGCGGCTTTGAAAGATAGCGCAGGTCTTTCACGCGCGATCATTGTACAGGGACGGGCCGTCGGGGCGATTGCATTGACTAAAATGAGCGATGTATACCAAAAAAGTGCGGAACTCGGTTATTGGCTTGCTCCTGCTTTTTGGAAGCGAGGGATCATGACAGAGGCCGTGCGCTTAATATGCCGAAAGGGATTTGATACCTGTGGCATTATTCGCATCTATGCGGAACCTTTTGCAGAGAACGTTGCATCGCGCCGCGTTTTAGAGAAGTGCGGGTTTGTTTTAGAGGGCGTATTGAGTAAAAGCATTTATAAGGGCGGAGTATTTCGAGACAGTTGTATATATGCATTGCTTTGCGAATCAAGCCATTGAGAGGTAATATATGAAGATCGTGGCGGTAAACCGATCGGCTTCTTTTGAGTATTTCATTGAAGATAAATTTGAAGCGGGGATCGTATTGGAAGGAAGTGAGGTCAAATCCATCCGCAAAAATAATTGTAATTTGAATGATAGTTTCTGTTTTGTCCGTAAAGGGGAAGTGTCTCTGAAAAATATGCACATCGCCGTCTATGATAAGAGCGGTGCGTTCAATACGCGCGATTCACGTCGCGATCGCAGATTGCTTTTGCACAAAGCAGAGATTTCCAAGATTGTCGGCAAGGTCAATGAGCGTGGCTATACATTGGTCCCCCTTAGAGTATATTTTGCGGGATCTCTCGTAAAAGTGGAAGTGGCGCTCTGCCGTGGTAAGCATACCTATGACAAAAAGCAGTCCCTTAAAGAAAGGGATATCGCGCGTGATAAAGATCGTCAGATTAAAGAGTATCTTTAATTTCATTAGATTTCGATTTCATTTTAATACAGGAGAATGGTTATGGCTTACAAACAGGATACTATTTGCGTTCAGGGTGGTTATCACCCCCAGTCCGGAGAATCGCGCATTCCGCCTATTGTACAGAGTACAACATTTTATTATGACAGTACGCAGGCAATGGCAGATTTGTTTGATTTGAAGGCAAACGGATATTTTTATTCGCGCCTTGCAAATCCGACGGTAGCGGCGTTTGAGAGAAAAGTTGCCGAGTTGGAGGGCGGTGTCGCCGCCATCGGCTGTGCATCCGGCATGTCGGCGATAACGTTGCTTGCTTTGACTCTGTGCGATGCGGGCGACAATATCGTTACGTCTTCAGCAATTTATGGGGGATCCTATAATCTCTTTTCTGTTACATTGCCGAAATACGGCATCGAAGGGCGCTTTTTTGACCCGGATGCACCGTCGGAGGAAATTGAAAAGCTGATCGATGATCGAACAAAATTGATTTTTACAGAGACGGTCGCAAACCCCTCCATCAAGGTACTTGATTTTGATAAAATTGCCGCCATAGCGAAAAAGCATGGTGTTGTGTTCGTTGTGGATAACACCCTCGCGACGCCGATTCTCTGCCGTCCTTTTGAATGGGGCGCCAATATCGTCGTTCATTCTTCCTCGAAATATCTCGATGGTCATGCGGCGGCATTGGGCGGTGTCATTGTGGACGGCGGCAACTTTGTATTCAAGGGAAATCAACGTTATTTGACTTTCAATGTTCCGGATGAGAGTTATCATGGGCTCGTCTATGCGGATTTGCCGGCTGCGGCATTCGCGACGAAGTGCCGCGCCCAGCTTGTACGCGATACCGGTGCGATCATGAGCCCGCAGAATGCGTTTTTAAGTTGGCTGGGCTGTGATACGTTGGCTTTGCGCATGGAACGCCATTCCAGCAATGCAAAGACAGTTGCGGCGTATCTTGCAAAGCATCCGAAAATCGATTGGGTTTTGCATGCATCTTTGCCGGATAATCAGTACCATGCTTTGGCAGAAAAATATCTTCCGAACGGCCAAGGCGGTATGCTCAGCTTCGGCATCAAGGGCGATGTAAATAAAGCGGCAAAGTTTATGGAGGCATTGAAACTGATCACGCAGGAGACGCATGTGGCGGATGTGCGGAGCTGTGTTTTGCATCCGGCATCAACGACGCATCGTCAGCTTACAAAGGAAGAGCTTGAACAGGCAGGAGTTCCGGAAAATCTTGTCCGGCTTTCGGTCGGTATCGAACATCCGGACGATATATTGGCAGATCTCGAACAGGCCTTAAAACAAATTTGACCTTGTGTTGTGCGTAAGTGCGCATCGGCGGATGCGCGCTTGCGCGATGCAAAAGAAAAAAGGAGAAAGCTATGCCCATCGTATTGCCGAAAGATATTCCCGCCTACTCCGCTTTGTTGCAGGAAAATATTTTTGTCATGAATGATGAGAGGGCGTTTACACAGGATATTCGTCCTCTTGAAATCGCAATCCTGAACTTGATGCCGACAAAAGTAGAGACGGAAACGCAGTTCATGCGGTTATTGTCCAATTCGCCGCTGCAAGTCAATATCACTTTGATTTATACGGAATCTTATAAAAGTAAAAATACAGCGGCCGCACATTTAGAGCGCTTTTATAAAAAATTTGAGGACATTAAAAATAAGCATTTTGACGGCATGATTATTACGGGCGCTCCTGTTGAAACCATGCCTTTTGAAGAAGTCGCTTATTGGCAGGAGTTGACAAAGATTTTTGATTTTGCAGATCGCAATGTCACGAGTACGATTTACATCTGCTGGGGTGCACAGGCTGCCTTATATTACCACTACGGCATCCCCAAGTATCTCCTTCCGACTAAATTGTTCGGGGTTTTTCCGCATAAAAAGTTTATTGACCAACATGATCCTCTTCTAAAAGGGATCGATGATGTGTTTTATATTCCGCATTCTCGTCATACCACGGTCAGATTGGAAGATGTTCGCAAGGTGCAGGATTTGGTCGTTCTCAGCGAATCGGAATATACGGGACTTTCCATCGCTAAATCGCGCGACAATAAAAAGATTTTCTTGACAGGACATATGGAATATGATCGCGATACATTAAAAAAGGAGTATGAACGCGATGTTTCCAAAGGGCTGCCCATTCAACCGCCGTATAATTATTTTACCGATGATACGTATACGGATGTACGAGTCACATGGACAAGTGCTGCCAATTTGTTTTATACCAATTGGCTGAATTACTACGTTTATCAGGTAACACCATTTAAATTTTAAAATAAGCCTTGACAGAAAGCTTTTCTTTTAGTATACTATTTTTACAATTCTATTGGGGAGGGGTTATATGAGGATCGTGATCGAGGATCCTGTCAACGGCAAAATTGTATATGAGGAAAGCTTTTGGACAGGCAGAAAGAAATTATATGTAAATGATGAGGAACTCATAAAAACTTCGAAAAGAAGTTTTCAAACCCAAGATAACCAGGAGTGGAACATATCCGGGAATTATCTGAGCGGTGCAATATTGGAAAAAGGTGAGCAAAAGATTCGCTTAACGCCAGCAATAAAATGGTATGAGATCGCTCTTTCCATTTTGCCGTTCCTTTTGATCTTAATTTGGGGAAATAGTGTGACTCTTTTCTCCCTTGTGCCCGTTATTGGCGGAGCTGTCGGTGGATTGATCAGTGGCATTATTTCTGTTCTTAATCTTTTGATCATTAAGGGTATCAAGTCTGTGTGGCTGAAGATACTGATTTCAGTCGGAATGATTGCTGCGGCTTTTTTGATTTGCTTTTTGATCGGGTTTTCGATTGTAAGTGCCGCTGCAGCATGACATAATTAATAAGTAGCGCCTGTTAGGCGCTGAAATGGGGTAGCACCGGTTTCGATTGCCGGTGCGCGGAAAAGTAAGCATGCAGAGGAACGAGTGGCCTCTATAAAACATTCGGCCTAAATTTAAATGCAGATAATGCAAACAACAACGCTAACGCTCAGTTGGCGTACGCTGCTTAATTTATAAGCAGTTCGTCTGCGCCTCTTTCCCTCCGAGAGGATGCAGGCGTCAATTAGGAGGGGAACTGCCGTTTTGAGGTGAAGTCGGCAAAGCGGTTGATTTTTGATTTCTGCCGAATGTTCCCTTCGGTCGCAGAGGGGCATTCGTAAGATAATTGCGGCATAAGCATGTAGAAAGCTTTTTGGCAATCCGGTAAGACGCGAGTTCAACTCTCGCCTACTCCACCAAAATCGGCTAAGTTTGAACAAGATAAGGGTATTTTTATTTTGTAGCGGACTTTGTCGCGCGAATGCAATGGGGAAAGAGCGGCGGTCAAACGCTGTTCTTTTTCGTTTTTAGCATCTTATCTATTTGATTTAATAATGGGAGACCGCCATATGCCAATTGAAAAGGTTAAAGAGTATTTTAAAAAATTTGGATTGGATCACAGGATCCATGAGTTTGAAACGTCGAGTGCGACAGTCGAGCTTGCTGGGCAGACATTGCATTGTGAACCCTGCCGAATTGCCAAAACACTTTCCTTTATAGTGGAAGGATGTCCCATATTAGTCGTTGCTGCGGGCGACGCTAAGATCGATAATCAAAAGTATAAAGCACAATTTGGGACGAAGGCAAAAATGCTTTTAGCCAGCGAAACGGAAGCGAAGATAGGTCATGCAGTCGGCGGAGTTTGTCCTTTTGCGGTTGACGAGGCGGTTAAAACTTATCTTGACGTATCTTTGAAACGATTTCAAACAGTGTTTCCGGCTTGCGGCAGCAGTAATAGCGCGATTGAACTAACGATCGAAGAGCTGGAGAGGTATTCGCAATTTATTGAATGGGTTGATGTCTGTAAAGGCTGGAATGAACAATAGAAGAATTTATTTCAAATTATTATTTTTATAAGAAAGCAATGTTTTTACGCATTGCTTTTTTATTGTATAACGAAAACCCCGCGATAGTCGCGGGGTTCAAAGGAGGCTAAGCCGATGAGGATGACAAAAGAACTCCGATTGTGTAAAATAAGAACTGACCT
>CAJFTM010000048.1 GCA_904419945.1 uncultured Clostridia bacterium | reverse complement strand
GGCAGGCCAATAAAAAGCGCACTTGTGCGCAGCCAGTAAAGTTTAGGGTTATACCCGAAAATGAAATACCCCGCGTTTCTACGCGGGGATATTTATTTTGATCATTACACATGTGGTTGTCATAATGAAAACGGGTTACCCATATATATAAGTGTACATGCTGATCGAGCGGACATGCTTTGTGATGTGTTGTGGAGGAGTTCATGCTTACATTTTTAACGCAGCCGCTTTTGAATGCGTTAAAAAACGTCAATTTGAATCGTGTCTACGAATTGCGTTTGCGTGCAGGGCGGCCGGTCATCATGAATTATGGAGGGACATATTGTTATCTCGGAAGGCTTGGGATTGTTGCTGGGGCAGAAGTTGCCCTTACGATCAGTTACGCGGAAATTGAAGAAATTATCGCAAAAGCGAGTGAATATTCCGTTTATTCTGTAACAGAGCAGCTTCGCCGCGGATTTGTAACAGGCTCTTCCGGAGAGCGCATCGGCCTTGCCGGCGTTTTTGTCTATGAGGACGAAAAAAGTTTTACTGTAAAAGATGTGACGTCTATCAATATTCGGGTCCCGCACGAGGTGATCGGCTGCGGAGAAAAGGTTTATAAATTTTGTCTGGCGGACAGGCTTCGGAGTGTACTCATTCTGTCTCCGCCGGGGCGTGGCAAGACGACGATCTTGCGCGATCTTGCTCGCTTGCTCGGTTCCGGAGAATTTATCAATGTGCTGATTCATGATGAACGGAATGAGATCAGCGCGGCTGAAGGAGATTTTTCTCTCGACGTTGGACCGTTTTGCGATATAATTCGCTATTCTCGGAAGGGGGACGCTTTTACTGCGGCCGTGCGCGCGCTGCGCCCGGATGTTTTAATTACGGATGAATTGGTCTCGCGTGAAGAAATGGAAGCTGTTTCAGCATGCGTGCGCGGAGGGGTCGAAGTGATTGCGACGGTTCACTGCCGCAATGTAGACAGTTTGTGTGCATCTCCTATCTTTTCAGTGGCTGTACACGAACATATCTTTGAACGATACGTTGTATTGGCAGCAGATAAGATCGGGCAGGTCTCCGGAATTTATGACAGAGATCTCCGCCCAATAGTAGCGACATGTTAAAAGCAATTTTATGTGTATGCGCATTCGGGCTTTGCATTGTTGTTGCACTGCTGTTGACGCGCCGATATCGGCAAAGAAAGGAATTTTTTTATTCTTGGAATCTTTTTAATGAGCGTTTGATCAATGAAGTCAGCTACATGCGTGCTCCGCTTGCCAAATTTATAGAAAGATATTCGTTTGGCGGTGATTTTCAAAAGATGCTGCATGAAAAAAAAGAAGGGGAATTTGACCGGGGAAATTATAATTTTTCTTACTTATCTGCGGACGAGCAGAAATTTTTGGAAGATTATTTTCGTTTGGTCGGGAAGAGTGACGCAGCTTCGCAGCGGGCGTATCTGTGTGCGGTACGGGCAGAAATCGGCGAGCGGAAGCATGTGTCGGAAGAAGAGTACAAAAAGTATTTTTCTTTATATTGCAAATTAGGCGTATTGGCAGGGCTGATTTTGGTCATTCTCATCGTCTAATGCGGAGGCGGCATGGAAATTGATGTGATTTTCAAAATTGCAGCGGTCGGCATCATCGTGACGATCGTTTGCCAGATTTTGAAAAAATCAGATCGGGAAGATATTGCGACAATTGTCAGTTTGGCTGGACTCATCATCGTGTTGACGGTTGTTCTCGATATGGTCGTTGGCTTGTTTGATTCCATACGCGGGATCTTTGATCTGTTTTAAGCAATGGAACTGATCCGTATCCTCGGCGTCGGTTTGGTGACGGCTGTCGCTGCGCTATTGCTGCGTTCCTCTAAGCCGGAACTTTCTTTTGCGATCACGATCGCGGGATCTGTCATTATCCTGATTTTTGCACTTGAATTGGCAGCGGACACTTTTGGTATTTTTGCTGAGCTCGGTGAACGTACAGGCATCGACAATGAGTTAATCAAGGTTGTCATTAAAATTGTAGCGATCGGATATCTCGTAGAATTTGCTGCCGGCATTGTCGAAGACTTCGGATCGAAAAGCATTGCGGATAAACTCGTCTTCGCAGGGAAGGTTATTATTTTTTCCGTTTCTTTGCCAATCTTGCGGGCGATGGTCTCACTGATCGGTACATTTTTGGAGTTGGTATGATTTTGTTGCGCAGAAAAAAGAGTAGGGGCCGCCTCTTCGCAGCTGTGCTTCTTTTTGCGGTGATCGGCTCGCTTGTTGTTTTATGGACACCTTTTGCATCGGCGGCGGAGACGACCGGGACGGAAGATGGTGAATTGCTCGGCAACGTTGAGGAAATCCTCGGTGGATTGGATACAGGCGCATTGCAGGATTACCTCGATTCTCTGACAGAGGAGCAACGCGATTTTTTCGGCGATAGTATTACGGATAAAATCATGTCTGTGATCAGCGGAGACTTTTCGCTTGATTATGAAAGTGCTCTCGGGGCCATCGGAGCCTTAATCTTTGACGGATTGGTCGGAATGCTGCCGGCATTCTGTGCTATTTGTGCTGTTGCAATTCTTTGCGGGTTGATCGGCAATTTTAAGAGTTCTTTGAATGAAAATGGTACATCGCGCATCATTTATTTTGTCGGCTATTCAGCAATACTTGTGCTTCTGCTGTCTTCGCTAACGAGTGTCATCGGGGATTGTACCGCAGCGGTAGGATCGATGCAGTCGCAAATGCAGGCAATATTTCCGCTCCTTTTGACATTGATCGCGACGAGCGGCGGGAGCGTTTCGGTTGCGGTCTATCAACCGGCCGTGCTGTTTTTGAGTGAGATTATCGTTTCACTCATTGCAGGTGTCATCTTTCCGCTCGCATCGCTCATTTGCGTATTGCATATGGTAGGGAATATGAGTTCGCAGGTCCGGTTGCGCAATTTTTCAGCGCTGTTCGGCGGAATTATCAAATGGGTGCTCGGCGTTGCACTCGCTGCGTTTACGGTGTTTCTGACGGTACAGGGAATTACTTCGGCGACATATGACGGGCTTTCTTTTAAGGCGGCAAAATATGCGGTGAGCAATTCGGTGCCGATTATCGGCGGATTTTTGGGGAATGGATTTGATCTTGTGATAGCCGGGAGCGTGCTCATCAAAAATTCGGTCGGTTCATGCGGCATCATTTTGTTGGCGCTCGTTCTTTTGCCGCCATTGATTCAGCTCGTCGTGTGTAATTTATTTATGAGATTATCCGCGGCTGTGATCGAACCGATCGGTGAAACCGGCTTTACAGATGTTTTATCGTCGTTGGGCGGAGCGGTCAATTATTTTACGGCAGGGTTATTGGCGGTTGGGTTTATGTATTTTATTACATTGTTGCTGTTGGTTTGTTCTTCTAATACGTTGTTTTAAAATGCGTGCATATATTCTCGGCGTGTGTGGGGCCGTCATCATTTCTGCACTGTTGTTTTTATTATTGCCGGGCGGAAAGCTGGGCAAGTTTATCGGAGGCATTTTAAAATTGTTCTGCGTTGCCGTTATGCTCATGCCGATCCCGCAGTTGCTGCGCGATTTTAATTTGGTGGCAGACGGGGGGATGAAAGAGGGTTCGGTTGCTTTGGACGAAGAATTTATCAGCGAAATGTTTGGGAGACAGGCAGAGGCGCAGGAGGAGGAAATCGCCGCAATATTTGCGAGGGACCCTGGGATCGGTACGCAAGTAGAAATTGGCTGGCAAGAGGACGATTATGCTTATCGAGTGACGGAAGTGTCTGTTCAGATAGAAGATTTCGGAATATACGGCGATGATCAGCATATATTTGTTATAGAGCAGGTCAAAGGTCGCCTCAACGAGATGTTTGGAGATGCTGTGGAGGTGAGCGTCTATGAGTGACGTGCTTGAAAAAGTGAAAGGGAAAGCTCGCTCGGGAAAGTGGCTGGAAATTCTTGCGGTATTGCTGTTGGCAGTGGTCGTCGTTGTGATCTTGCTTTCAGCGTGGGGAGGCGAGAAAGAAGCCGGCAATGATGGCGGAAGTGATTATGCGGAGCGTGCCGAACAGCGTTTGGCAAAAGTATTGTCGCAGATCGAAGGGGCAGGGACGGTCGATGTGTTTCTCTCTGTTCGTTCCGAGGGAACGATTGTGATTGCGATGGAGAGTACTGTAGCAGAGGATGGCAGTGTCACGACTTCACCGGTTTTGTCGGGCGGAGAGCCGATCGTTTTAGAAGAATGTAATCCGGAGATCACGGGCGTTTTGATTGTTGCCGACGGCGCGAACGATCTGAATGTTCGCTTCAATTTATTGGGGGCGGCTGCGTCCGTTTTAAATATTGACCAAAGCTTAATTAAAGTATATACAAGGGGCAACGGGAATTAAAAATGTATCAAATTTAAGGAGTGTACAGAGATGTCGAGAACCAAAAAGATCATCATAATGTCTGGGCTTGTCTTGCTGCTCGCCGTTACGGCAGTCTTCAACTTTGTGTTGGCGGGGGCCGCAACGGAGGATGTGGGCGGAGATGTGACGGCAGCGAATTATTTTGCGACGTATCGTACCGAACGTACGACAACGCGCAATGAAGAATTGCTGCAATTGGATTCTATCCTGGAAAGTACAGAAGCAGGAAATGAAGCTTATGAGGAAGCGATGGCTCTCAAATTGCAGATTGTGGAAATGATGGAGCGGGAACTTCTGCTGGAAACATATATTAAATCGCTCGGTTATACAGACGCTGTAGTCAGTATAGGTTTGGATTCCGACAACGTCAATGTGTTTGTCAATGCCGATGAGCTTGCATATAACGATTTTTTGACGATTTACAACATTTTGACGGAAGAGGCCGGCTGTGATCCCGCCAATGTAAATATTATGCCGATAAATTCGGAAAGTTAAAAAAAATACTGTTCAAAACTTTAAAGATGTGGTATAATAAGCTTACGAAGAACTTTTTGGAGAAGGACGATGGCTATATTCAGGCGCATATCGCCCGATGGGCAGAAGGGTAAGGTATCCTATACGACGGGGATCGTAAGCGGGATCATTCAGCTTGCAGTTTCTGAGATTGAGGGCGTTACCATGCTCGGCGGGAAGAAGGGGCTGCGCATCTATTTTGAAAAGGACGGCGTTTATGCCGACATTTCGGTCAAGGTAGATTCCGGTTATATTGTTCCGGAGGTTGCGTTTAAGATCCAGCAGTCGGTCAAGCACAATGTCGAAGCAATGACGAAATTTAAAGTCGTTAAAGTGGATGTGTACGTAGTTGGCGTTGAGATCCGCGGCGAGCATTCTGCGGAGTAAAATACGATTGCAGGTTTCCCCTCTCGCACTGAGGGGAAACATAAATTTTTTACGGGAAAAGTATCTATGAGGAGCAAAGCGCGGGAATGCGCATTTAAGATTATTTTTGCCTCGTTGTTTCGGCCGGATGCAGAGCTGCAGCGCAACATTTACAAAACATTCGATCTTACGGAAGAAGAGCGTGCCTATGCAGATCGGTTGCTGGATTGCGTTGCGATGCATCGAGACGAATTGACGGAAGAGCTCAACAGTAAATCTGTCGGCTTTTCGGATAAGCGGATGTTTCCGGTCGATAAGAGCTTGCTCTTGATGGCTCTTGCGGAGATCCGTTATTTTGACGATGTGCCGAATGTCGTCGCCATTGATGAGGCGGTCGGCTTGGCAAAACGATATTCGACGGAAAAAAGCGTAGGCTATGTAAACGGCGTACTCGCCGCTTGCATTGCCGGAGGAGATACAAAGGCATGAGTATTTTGATTGACGGAAAGGCATTAGCCGCTGAAATGCGTGCCCAGCTCTGCGAACGGGTGAAAAATTTTAAGATAGAGCATGGCAAAGAGATCGGACTTGCCGTTGTATTGGTAGGAGAAGATCCTGCGTCCCAAGTATATGTCCGAAACAAGATCCGTGCTTGTGAAGAAGTCGGCATTCGTTCGTACGCATATCGGCTTCCGGAGTCTGCGACGCAGGAAGAGGTTGAGATGTTGATAGACGAACTGGTCGCCTCGGATCATATACACGGAATTCTTGTCCAGCTGCCGCTTCCGAAGCATTTGAACGAACGTAAATTGCTGAGACGCATTCCGCCGGCAAAGGATGTAGATGGCTTTTGTGCGGAAAATGTAGGGAATCTCGCTATGAATCGTGAGACGATCGTCGCTTGTACGCCGTTTGGGGCCATGAAGATGCTGGAAAAGTACGGTATCGATCCGAAAGGCAAAAGGGCAGTCGTTCTCGGGAGATCAAATATTGTCGGTAAGCCGATGGCGATGCTGTTGCTGAACGCCGATGCAACAGTTACAGTCTGTCACAGCAAGACGGAGAACCTGAAAGAGATCTGTGCGTCGGCAGATATCCTTGTCGTTGCAATCGGTAAAGCAAAGTTTGTGACGGCGGATATGGTCAAGGATGGCGCCGTTGTCATTGATGTAGGGATGGATCGTGACGAGAACGGTAAGTTGTGCGGAGATGTCGATTTTGAAGACGTCAAGGATAAGGCTTCGTACATTACCCCCGTTCCCGGCGGTGTCGGTCCGATGACGATTACGATGCTGTTGTATAACACTGTGCAGACGGCAGAGAGGAGCTGAGCGTGGATACGGCGTTCAGAGAACAGTTGAATCATTATAGCGAGGCATTTGAAAAGATCCTCGCGGAATATTTGCAGAGCGTGCGCTTTCGGCCGGATATTTTGGATGAAAGCGTGCGCTATTCGTTACAGAACGGCGGTAAACGTTTGCGCCCGGCGTTGATGTTCGCTGTTGCACGTATGTTGGGGAACAGAATCGAAACGGTTGCGCCGTTTGCGTTGGCACTGGAATTGATCCATACGTATTCGTTGATCCATGACGATTTGCCCGCGATGGATAATGACGATTTTCGTCGGGGCAAGCCTTCCAATCATCGCGTTTTCGGGGAAGGACAGGCTATTCTCGCGGGAGACGCGCTTTTAAATGAAGCGTACCGTCTCTGTTTTGAAGCTTGTACCAACGGGAAAACATATATTGCGGCAGCCGAGTTGTTGTGTAAAAATGCTGGGCCTGCCGGGATGATTGCGGGGCAGGCTGCCGATTTGTACTATCAGGGGCGTGAGAATGCAGGTAAATGTGAAGCAGAATTTATCGTTGTGCATAAGACGGCAATGATGATCCGTTCGGCGGTGACTGTGCCTGCAATCGTTGCGGATATGGATGAAAATATCGTCGCTCTGCTCGATGAGTTCGGAAAACAATTCGGTATCCTCTTTCAATTGACGGACGATATGTTGGACGTGACCGGAGATTTTGAGAAACTTGGCAAAACAGTCGGAAAAGATGCGGCAGAAAATAAACTTTCGTACGTGCAGTTGTACGGAATGGAGGAGTGTGCGGCACTCGCGGATCGTGCGCTGCAGCTGTGTGAGCAGGTTTTGCATGAGCTTCCGTATGATGCTTCATTTTTGCTTTCGTTAGCGCGTTATGTGCGTTGGCGGGAAGATTGATAGCCATGCGTATCGATAAGTATCTTGCAGAACATGGCTTTTGTTCTCGCACAAAAGCGGCAAGAGCTCTTTCTAAGGGGCTGGTTACTTTGAATGGAAAGGTCGCTAAGGCTTCGGACGATGTTTCGGACGGGGATGCGGTGGAAGTTCGTGCGGAAGAAGTTGGATTTGTATCGGAAGGCGGGCAGAAGCTATACAAGGCATTGCAAGCATTTGGGGCCTCAATTCAGGGGAAAGTTTTTGTTGATATCGGTGCGAGTACAGGCGGCTTTACGGACTGCCTTTTACAAAAAGGGGCGGCGCGCGTCTATGCCGTCGATGTGGGGGAGAGTCAGCTTGCCAAGCACCTGGCGGAAGACAGCCGTGTTTTTGTAATGGACAGGACAAATGCGCGCTATCTCAGAGCGGAAGATTTTCCGGAATCGATCGATGGCGCAACGATTGACGTCAGCTTTATTTCGTTGACCTATATTTTACCTGCAGTTGCTCGCATTTTGCCGGAGGGCGGCTGTGTATTTGCCTTGATCAAACCACAGTTTGAGTGCGGAGGGAAAGGCTTGGATAAGCATGGGATCCTTAAAGATGCTGTAAAACGTCGTGAAATTGTGGAAGAGATTGCGCGTTTTGCCTGTTCAGTCGGATTGTATCCGCTGCGTTTGACCAATGCGCCGTTGCGGCCTCGCAAAAATGTTGAATATATATTGTATTTGCAAAAAGGCGGAAGTATTTCGGTAGATTGTACAGCGTTGGCCTGTCAAGCGGATAATTTAACGTGAATTTGGATTATGGGGAATTCAGAGCGATATACAACAGCACAGAAAAATCTTTTAAAAATTAGGATAGAGGATCTATCGGAAGCGGAAAAGAAAGTGCTGCGCCGAGCTTTGCTGCCGCGGAAGCGCTATATTCCGGAAACAGAACAAGAAGGGTTTGAGCTTGCGCGCGATATGCTCGACGAAGAGAAATATGCTAATTTTTATGCATTGGTCGGAGAAATTCGTTCGGCATATCGCTGTACAGCGCGTTGGATGGGCGGAAACCGTTGGTGGCGTCAGAAATATTGTTTCATGTGTGATAAGACGCCTCTGTGTGCAATTGCTGTGGCAGTTGATCAATATAAATTGCAGATTGAGTTTGGGGAAAAAGAGTGCCGCTTGTTTGAAATGGCTCGGGCGTCGTTTCCTCGGGAAGAGATTCAATGGATCTTTGATACGGCTGTTTGGCGTAATGGTAAAAAATTGTTGCAATTGGATCCGGAAAATTTGGTCGGTTTTGAACTTTTATTTCGCTTATTGGCGATCAAGCGTATACCCGATGTGGATCATTTTTCCATTTATTATGATTTCCGCAATCAATAATGAGTAAAAATCTATTTATTTGATTGATAAAGGCGGTGCGCCCCATCGGGCGCACCGCCTTGTCTGTCTAAAATAAAAGCAGAGTACTATGTATGACATGAATTGCCTTTATTGATGATTTTTTCGATAATAAGTGTACCCGATTTGCAAAAGGAGATATACGATTGCCATGGCTGCGAGGGCAATGAGAGGTACCCAGATGATCAGCCCTTCGAATGTGAGTACATTTAGGATCGGGGAATTTCCGAGATTATTAGTTAAGCATATAAAAAAGAGCAATGCCCAAGCAACGAGAACGATGCCGAAGGTGCAGACAGCTGTCCAAAGCCGATAACGCAGCGTTCGGCGCATATCCTGCGGAAAAAGAGGGCTATAAGCTTTGAGAAAGAGATAGATCGTTAGGGAAAGCAGAAAAGCACTCGCGGCAATGATGGAACCGACGAGGAGACTGAGTGGGAAAAGCCCGGCGAGATCATCGCTCCAATAGATGAGATGGAAGAAGATAAACCCGAAAGCTGTCGCACAGGCGATGCAAACGCGACCGCGTGCGCGGAAGATGGCTCGTTGGAAATCTTTTAACGCTTCCGCTTCGAGCTCCTCCCGTGTAGATGTACACCAAAAAGATGCGTTATAACAGAATAAAAAGATCATAAAAACGGCTGCTAGCAAGGGGAGTAACCCGATAAAAAATCCGAGCGGAGGCCGTGCTGCTCCGAATGAAATAATAAATGTTAAGATAGGGCCGAGGCTCGCCAGTGCATATCCGATCAATGTTGCAAGAAAAAGTGTATTTTTATGGCGGGCAAGTTGGAAGGCCAGGACCTTTTCGCGCTTAGTTTCTTTTACTTTTTCATCCTCCTGAAGGGGAATACGTTCGCCGCGCAAAAGCTCGTCGCAGGTGACGCCGTACAATTCGGCTATGGCTGGCAGTAGGGCAATATCCGGGCAAGAGGCTCCGGTTTCCCAGCTGCTTACGGTTTTATTGGATACCCCCAAGTGATTGGCTACATCCATCTGTGTAAGGCCCTTTGCTTTGCGTAATGCTGCAATAAATTCGCCGATACTTGTTCTGACCATAGATGGTCTCCTTCCTTTTGTTCTGGTTATATTCTATCGCAGATAGATATAAATTGCAACATTTTTGCGCAAAATTTACTCCGACAAACTTGGAATTGATCTGTGATATGTGGACAGCGAACGTCTTTTCGGATAAAATAAGAACGGCTGCGCCCAATCGAGGCGCAGCCGTTGCATGGTTTTTTATGCGAGAAGGCGCACACGGATAATACCTTTGAGGGCAGAAATCGCTTTAACAGCATTTTCTGAAGGGACCGTGTCGAGGTCGATCAGCATATATGCCTTGTCCTTTTTTGATTTGTCGAGCAAATTTGCAATATTGATCCCTTCACCGGAAATAACGGAAGTGATCGCGTTGATTACGCCCTCGGCATTCTCATGCATGATACACAGCCGCGCGGCGGATGCTCGCGGAGCTTGTACGTCGGGGAAATTGACGCTGTGTGTTACATTGCCGTTTTCAATATAATCGACGAGCTCTCTTGCAGCCATTGCAGCACAGTTGTCCTCTGCTTCGGGAGTCGAAGCACCGAGGTGCGGGACGCAGATCACGTTGTTTACACCGATCAGTTCATCGGAAGGGAAATCGGTAATATAACGTTCCAGCTTTCCGCTTTCAACGGCCGCGAGTACAGCGACTGTATCGACGAGTTCGCCGCGGGAATTATTGATGAGAACGGAACCATCCTTCATCTTGCCGAAGGTTTCAGCGTTGAACATCTTTTCCGTATCCGGAGTGAGGGGGACGTGCACGGTAATAAAATCCGCAGCTTTGATAAGAGCTTCAAGTCCTACGACTTCAACGCGGGTGTCCAGATGCAGCGCGCCGCTGACGGAAAGGTAAGGATCGTAACCGAGTACTTTCATACCCAAATCGACTGCAGCATTGGCGACGGCGACGCCAATGGCGCCGAGCCCGATTACGCCGAGTGTCTTACCGAGGATCTCGTGACCGACAAACTTTGATTTACCTTTTTCGACAGCTTTGGAAACGCCTTCTGTTCCTTTCAGCGTTTTGACCCAATCGATCGCATCTACGATCTTG
This sequence comes from uncultured Clostridia bacterium, assembly GCA_904419945.1. Lineage (GTDB taxonomy): Bacteria > Bacillota > Clostridia > Christensenellales > Borkfalkiaceae > Borkfalkia. Next base: position 94,671 of record CAJFTM010000048.1, on the reverse strand, counting down.
CGGCCGCCGAGGAAGAGTTCGCACAGGACGAGCTCTTTGACGGCATTGGCGTTTGCGCCCGGCGTATTAAATACGACGATACCTTTTTCTGTGCAGGCGGGGATGGGGATATTGTTTGTACCGGCGCCGGCGCGTGCGACAGCGAGCAGTTCATCATTGAGGGGGTATTCGTGCATATTAAAGGAACGCAGCATGATCCCGTCCGGTTTATTTACTTCATTCGAAAATACATAACCTTCCGGAAATTCTTTATCGGCAACTTCACTGATCGCGTTTAATTTGAGAATATTCGGCATTGTTCTTTTCTCCTTGTTTCGTGTTATGCGTTTTCCGCTTCGAACTTCTTCATGAATTCAATAAGTGCTTTGACGCCTTCGACGGGCATTGCATTATAAATGGATGCACGCATTCCTCCAACTAAACGGTGTCCTTTTAGGGAGACGAGTCCTGCAGCTTTCGATTCCTTGACGAACTTTTCATCCAATTCCTTGGAAGGAGTGACAAAAGGAACGTTCATGATGGAGCGGAACTCTTTCTGTACACTGTTTGTATAGAAGTTAGAATTATCAATAAAGTCATACAAAAGGCCGGCTTTATATTCGTTGATTTTATTGATTTCCTTTATGCCTCCCAATTTTTTCAGGTGGCGGAATACAAGGTTTGCCATGTAGATAGAGAAGCAGGGCGGCGTATTGTAGAGCGATCCGTTGTCCGCCTGTGTCTTCCATTTTAACATGGTCGGACAAATTGCTAACGGATTTTCAATGAGATCCTTGCGCGCAATGACAATCGTTACGCCGGCAGGGGCAACATTTTTTTGCGCACCTGCATAAATCACGCCGAATTTGGTGACATCAACTTCACGGGAGAGGATTTCCGAACTCATATCGGCCACAAGAGGGGCTTTAACATTCGGGAATTTGACATAGCGAGTACCAAAAATAGTATTGTTCGAGCAGATGTGTACATAATCAGCGTCGTCATTGAAAGGTATCGCGTCCACATCCGGAATATAAGTATACGTCTTATCTTCAGAAGAGGCGACGCAACGAGCTTCGCCGAAGATTTTACCCTCTTGCCAAGCTTTTTTCGAAAAGTTGCCCGTGACAATATAGTCAGCTTTGCCGGTATGCATCAGGTTCAGCGGAACAGCGGCAAATTGTTGGCTGGCGCCGCCCTGTACAAACAGGACGCAATAATTATCGGGGATGTTCATCAGTTCGCGGAGATTTGCTTCAGCCTCTTCGACGATGGCGGAAAATGCTTTATCGCGATGGCTGATCTCACAGACGCTCATTCCGGTGCCCGCAAAATCGAGCAGCTCTTTCTGCGCCTCTTCCAAAACTTCCAAGGGGAGCATGGAGGGGCCTGCCGAAAAATTGTAAACTCTCATCGTATTTTTCACTCCTTTGAATGAGATTTTTTCGAGGGATGCGCATCGATGTATATCGCAATGGAAGCGATACGATACCGCATAGTATTATTATAATATAATGCGGCGATTTTGACAAGTCTTTCGCAAAAACAAACGCGGCTTGCGGAAAATTTTTTAAGATTCGTTACAGAGATGTAAAAAGTTCTCGCATTTGTCAAAAAACGGTCCGGCAAAGTATTTACTTTTTGCTGAAAATATAGTACAATAAAAAAAAGTGTCGTTTGCGGCCGGCTAGGTTCGACCGTTCGGAGGGAGGGCATGTCGCCTGAATCGGACAATAAGAAAAAAGATCTTTCGGCGGAGGAAAAACTTCGCGCGGCGGATCGTGAACTGGCGCAGTTGCGCGAAATTTTGGCTTCAATGGATGAGATCGATGCGCTGCGCAAGCGCGATGGAAAGCCAGAATCGAGTGAGTACGGCGGATATCAGAGGGCAGATGTTTCCGGAATGATCGCCGAGTTGGAGCGCCGTCGCCGTGATCTTCTCATTGAGATCGCCAATAGTGGCGCTGCAGACGGTGCATCTGTTTCTTCAACGGTTCGCGAAAAGGTGACGCTTTCGGATGCGCTTGAACGCATGTATACAGCTATTGCAGGTAACGTTGAGCGCGCTAAAAGTGAAATATTGCGTGAGATTCGCTATTCTTGTCGTCAAAACACAGCGATTTATGCGGAATTGAGCGCGCGTATGGATGCGTTGGCAGATCGAGTGGCCGAAAAAGTTATTGCTGCGGGGATCGATTATGATGATTTAGCTCGACGGATTGTCGTGTATATGGCAGGCAAAGATGAATCGGCTACAATTGCGGCAATGGAAAAGCGGATCGAAGAGCTTGAAGCGGCGTTGGTGACACAGGGGAAAGATTCGGAACGTGTAAGTGCCGCAACGGAAGAGAACGGACAGAAGATTTCCGATGAAGAAATCGGAGACAGTCTGGCTGAGGAAAAAGAGTCCGGATCAGTGGATGTTTTATCTGAAAACGAAGATGATTTGTCAGAAGATTCCCCTGAGAGAATAGGACATGAAGGTTCGGCGATAAAAGAAGAGATAACGGAAGATGCTGCAAAAGCCGAGGCGGCGGAGCCGGAGATCCTACCGCCAATGGGGAATGAAATGGCGGATCGTTCCGGAAGCGACGTTCAGGAAGAAGGAGAAAGTTGGGAAGAGCCGACTTTATCGGCTCCGTCAGAAATAGCTGTTTCGAATGTCGATGCGGAATCAGAGGCGCAAGTGTTTCAGCCGGAAGAGACTATAATGGACGAATCGCTTGTTTCCGAGGCCGAAGCAGCACAGCGAGAAGAAGGGGACGAAGGTATCGATCCGGTAAGCGACGGTACTGATATGTCTGAAAAATAAAATGTAAAATTAAATCGTAGGCGCGTAGAAGTTACGCAATATGACAAGGGCTGAAGCAAGCAGCCCTTTGTTGCCGTGCCGATCGAGTGAAAAGGAGTTTGTTTTGAAGCAGAAACAAGAAAAAGAATCTACGCAGGGAAAAGAAAAAGCGAAGAGAGTTTATACAGAAATGCCATTGTTTTTAGGAAATGCAAAAGATATTTCTAAAAACAGTATTAAGACTGATGGCAAAAAAGCAGAGGAAGCTAGGGCAAAAGAGACAAAAGCTGCGTTGGCTTCTGTACATCGTTCTTCCGAACATCGCAACAACAGTAATCGCATGCATAAGGATAAGGACGGAAAGCGGGGCGCCAGTGAAGAAACTTTGGGCCAGAAGCCGCGCAAAGGTCGCCGCAGGAAGGGGAAACCACCCGTTAAAATTATCTTTTTGGGCGGGATCGGTGAGATCGGTAAAAACATGACGGCGATTGAATACGGCAACGATATTATTATCATCGATGCCGGTTTGACTTTTCCGGACGAAGAATTGCCCGGCATCGATCTCGTTATTCCGGATATCAGTTATCTCGTCGCGAATAAGAACAAGGTGCGCGGTCTGTTGATAACGCACGGGCACGAGGACCATGTCGGTGCAATCGCTTATCTTTTGAAAGAGGTCAATGTACCAGTCTATGCGACCAAACTGACATTGGCGTTGGCGGATAATAAACTGCGAGAGCACCGCATCAATCGTGCACAATTGGTATGTATCAATCCGGGGGATAAAATCAAGCTCGGGTGTTTTGGCGTTGAGTTTATCAATGTAAATCATTCTATTGCGGGGGCCGTTGCTCTTTCTATCGACACGCCGAACGGCCGCATTTATCACAGCGGCGATTTCAAGATCGATCTTACGCCTGTTGCGGGCGAGCAGATCGACTTGTCGCGCATCGCCGAGATCGGGCGAGAGGGGGTCAAATTACTTCTCTGCGAGTCGACCAATGTTGAACGCCTCGGTTATACGATGAGCGAAACGGTCGTCGGAACGACTCTCGATCATCTCTTTTCCGAAAATATGAATCGTCGCATTATTGTTGCAACATTTGCGTCCAATGTGCATCGCGTGCAGCAGATCATCGATATTGCGGTAAAATATCGCCGCAAAGTTGCCTTATCCGGACGCAGTATGCTCAATGTCGTCGATGCGGCCATTAAGATCGGTGAGTTGACGATTCCGGAGGGCGTACTCATCGATGTCGAAAAAATCAAGAATTATTTTGATCGCGAGATCGTGATTATTTCGACGGGAACGCAGGGGGAACCGATGAGCGCATTGACGCGCATGGCTTCCGGCGATTTCAATAAAGTTACGATCGGTTCTAACGACACGATCATTATTTCAGCAAGTCCTATTCCGGGAAATGAAAAAATGATTTATAAAGTCATCAATAATTTGTACCGCAAAGGGGCCAATGTAGTGTATGAATCGTTGGAAAAGATTCATGTATCCGGGCATGCCTGTCAAGAGGAACTCAAAATTTTACATTCGCTCTTAAAACCGCAATTTTTTATTCCGGTACATGGTGAATATCGACATTTGAAGAGGCATGCGCGCTTGGCGATGGATTTGGGAATGAGCGAAAATAATATTCTCATAGCGGATATTGGCAATTGTGTCGAATTGACGCCGGATGCGATCCAGTTTGGAGAAAGTGTTTCTTCCGGCTCGCGCCTTGTTGACGGCAGCAGTTTAGAAGACCGTGAAAACAGTGTCGTCATGAAAGACCGTAAGCATTTATCAGAGGACGGTATTTTTGTAATTACGGCATGTGTTTCGGAACGGACGGGTGATTTGCTCAGCGAACCGAGCGTTGTAAATCGTGGGTTTGTTATGCCAAATAATGCGGATTATGTTTCGGATATTCGTCGGATCGTCGAAAATTGTGTCGAGCAGACAGATGTGCGTGCCGACGTAGACAGCAGTGAATTGACGGCTGTCATCAAGAAGCAAGTCAAAAACTTTATTTATAAAAAGACAAAACAAAATCCTGTGATCATGGCGAATATCGTCCGCGTATAATGATGCCTTACATTCATTCGTTGTTGCGGTTGGAACTGGATGCGCGCCTTGCAGCTCTGCGTGAAAAGGCGAAGAGCGAGCGCGATCCGTGCGCTCCGGATGAGACATTGCAATTGCTGTTGCTGTGCGTACAGATGTGTGATGCGACCCGTGTATTAGAAATCGGTACAGGGGAAGGGTTGACGGCGGTTGCTCTTTTACAGGAGTATCCGCGGATGCATCTCGTTACGGTCGAGGCGGATGAGACCCGCTATCGAACGGCATGTGAAAATTTTGAAGCGTTCGGCGTTTCTGAACGTGTTCGCGCTGTTTTCGGTGATGCCAAAGATTTGCTCGAAGCGCTCAAAGAGCCCTTCGGGCTCATCTTTTTAGATGGGCCGAAGGCGCAATATACAGCGTATCTTCCTGATTTAAAGCGTTTGTTGGCGCCGCGCGGTGTATTATTTGCAGACGATGTACTTTTATATGGCTGGGTAGACGGGCGGGAGGAAACACCTTCGAAACGTCAGTCGATCGTTCGGAAGCTTCGTGAATACCTCGAACAGGTTTGTTCCGATCCGGATTTGCTTACAAGTGTACTGGACGTCGGCGAAGGGGTCGCTATTTCGGTCAAGAAGAATTAGGCTGAAAATATATTAGGCATAATACTATGCAAACCGTGGGATAAATGGAGGAGAGTGTGAAGTGCAAGGGATAGAACTGCTCGCTCCGGCAGGTAATTTTGAAAAGTTAAAGACTGCGCTGTACTTTGGGGCAGATGCTGTCTATCTCGGAGGTAAACAGTTTTCGCTCCGTTCGTTTGCCGATAATTTTTCGAATGAAGAATTAAAGGAAGCGGTGTCTTATGCGCATACTCACGGTAAAAAGGTGTATGTTGCTGCGAACATATTTATGAGAGAGGCGGATTTCCCTGCCTTGGCCGAATATTTCGTTTTTTTGAAGGAAATTGGTGCGGATGCGGCACTCGTGACGGACCCGGGTGCCTTTTTTTTGGCGAGAAAGGTGGCGCCGGGGCTGCCGTTGCATATTTCTACCCAAGCAAATACAACGAATCGTTACGCCGCAAAATTTTGGTTACAACAAGGGGCGGAGCGCGTTGTTGTTGCGAGAGAATTATCGCTTGAGGAAATCAGTGCGATCCATACGTTTTGTCCGGAATTACAATTAGAGGCCTTTGTGCACGGTGCGATGTGTATATCATACAGCGGACGCTGTTTGTTGAGCAATTATTTGGACGGGCGCGATTCAAATCGTGGTGCTTGTGTGCAGGCTTGCCGTTGGAAGTATCGGATTCGTGCGCGTGAAGAGGGGGATGAGTATCCGATCGAAGAGGATGTACACGGGACTTATATTTTAAACAGTAAGGACCTAAATATGCTCCCACATTTAGATGCCCTTCGTTCGGCAGGGGTTTGTTCCTTTAAAATTGAGGGGCGAATGAAGAGCGCTTGCTATTTGGCGACAGTTATCAATGCCTATCGGCGCGTTATGGATGGGAAGTTAACTGTCGAAGAAGGCGAGCGCGAGCTTCGAAAGGTGGCACATCGTGCCTTTACGACGGCATATGCCTTCGGGCAAAATCCCGATACGGTCAATTTTGCTGATTCTCAGGAGATAGGTACGCATCCTTACGTTGCAGATGTGTTGCTGTCTGGAGAAAAGCCGCTCGTTCAAATGCGCGGTAGATTTCGTGTGGGTGATACGTTGGAGATCCTTTCTCCGGGAGAGTCTTTCGGAAAAACCTTCCCTGTAACTCGCATGTGGGATGAGAACGGGTTGCGTGTAGAGGATGCAAAGCTCGTCATGCAAAAGCTGCGACTGGATTGTCCCTATTCGTTGTCTGCGGGCGATATATTGCGCCTGGCTTTAAAGGAGTAAATAAAGCTAAAAACCGATGTTTGCATAGTATTTTGCGTGATAGAAAGGGGAATATATGGCGGAAGCGGTCATTTTGCATTCCGATTTAAATAATTTTTATGCGACAGTGGAGGTTAAGTTGTTTCCGAAGCTCGCCGGCAAGCCGGTCGCTGTTTGCGGGGATAAGGAATCCCGGCATGGGATTGTGCTGGCAAAGAGCGAGGAAGCAAAAAAATTTGGCGTCCGTACCGGGGATATCATTTGGGAGGCAAAGCGTAAATGTCCCGGGCTGGTCGTGCGTCCCGTTCGGTTTCCGGAATACGAACGCGAATCGCGTGCTGTGCGTGAGATCTATGGGCGATTTACGGACTGTATTGAGCCGTTTGGCATCGATGAGTGCTGGCTGGATGTGTCGCAAAGCCGTACGTTTGGAGACGGGGTGCAGATTGCAGAAAAGATCCGTGCGGCGGTCAAGGATGAGCTGCATCTAACCGTTTCTGTCGGAGTCAGTTTTAATAAAGTTTTTGCAAAACTTGCGTCTGATCTAAAAAAGCCGGATGCTGTCACGCGTGTAGGGCGAGAAGATTTTCAAGAAAAAATTTGGCCGCTGCCTGTCTCGCGGCTTTTGCATGTAGGCAAGGCGACGGCTGAAAAATTGGAAGCGTTGGGGATCCATACGATCGGCGATTTAGCAGCGGCAGAACAAGCATTATTGGTCGGGCGGCTCGGAAAATGGGGAGCGACTTTATCCTCTTATGCGCGAGGGGAAGATCGTGAACCTGTACGTTCGGTTCGTGAACGCGATGCATTGAAATCGGTCGGCAATTCTCTCACTTATTTTGAAGATATTTATCGTAAGGGAGATGTTAAACGTTTGCTGTATGTCTTGAGCGAGAGCGTGGCTGCACGCATGCGTGACGCCGGACTCGGTAAGGCAGATACCGTACACTTATGGGTGCGCGACAATGCAATGCAGACTTATTCGTGGCAAATCAAAGTTCGGCCGACCGCGCTGTGCGGAGAGATCGCTGAGGCAGCGTATTCGCTCTTTTGTAAACGCTATGTTGCGAGACGAGGTATTCGCGGGTTAGGTGTCACTGCTTCTGGATTTGATCGTGGAGAAGAACAGCTGACTTTTGAAATTTTGAATTCTTCCTATGAAAAGAAAGCGCGCGTTGAAGAGGCGGTCGCCCGTATTCGCGAAAAGCACGGATATTCGAAGCTGCAGCGAGGTATCATGTATGAAGATAAACATGCGCTGGAAATGGATGTGCGCGGGGAGCGCTTGTCAAAGGAAGAGCGCATCGCGGCGCAAAATCAGCGTAAACCTAAGATGACGGAGATAAAAGATGACCAATGAGAGATATAAAATGCGCGATTTTGCGCGAGTACATGGTTTCAAGATCGAAAAACATAGTTGCTTCGGTAGCTATGCTGGATATCGCGTACACATTCGTTATCGGCCGCTGGGAAATCCGTCATGTCTGTTGACTGTCGTAACGAACACGAAGGGGAAAGATAAAGAACTCGAAAAATATTTGGAGCGTCATAAAAAAGAGCTGAAATTGTCAGCATATGGTGTCGTCGGGATTGGATTGATGGTCAGCCCTCAGTTATATACGAATGTTTTCAGGCAACTGGAAGAGATCTTGGATAAGATCGTCGGTTATTTGAGGAAAAATAATTTCCCGGATGGAGAAGTTTGTCCGTATTGCGGCAAAGGATTGGAGGCGGATCGGACAGAGATGTTGGAATCCGGCATTCCGTTTGCTGCTCATGAGGTATGTTTTGAGCGCGCGCTTGCAGCGGCTCGGCAGAAAGAAGCGGCGGAACAAGGTAGGAAGGATCATCTTCTGAGAGGGATATTGGGTGCACTGTTAGCAGGAGTGGTTGCGGCAGCCGTGTTTGCAGTGTTGTTCCTGTGGTGGGAATTCGGCGCGCTCGCCGCGTTGGTCGGTGCGATGTTGGGCGGTTGGCTGTATGGAAAGTTTGGCGGTAAAAACACGCTTTTTCGCGTTGTCTTTGTTTTTTTCAGTACGCTCATTTTGCAGCTTGCTGTTTATGGCATTTGTCTGTGTTTGCAGGCCCCGCCGGCTGAGTCAATCGGTGAAGTGTTGGCTGGAATAGGGGGGCGCCTGCGCGAAGAAGTAGGGTTCCGCGTATTATTTATTTTGAACATTGTGTTCATAGTTGTCCTAGATATGGCTGGAACAATTTACAATTTTATTTCGTATCGGCGCGAAAGGGCGCGCATCTTTTTGCTCGTTCGCCGTGCCGAGCCTTCGGAGGGCTGTTGATGTTGATCGATTTTCATACGCATGTTTTCCCGGATAAACTTGCGCTAGGAGCTGTTCGATCTTTGGCTGAGCGCGCGCATATCGTCCCGCATACGGATGGCACGTTGTCCGATACCCAAAGGATTATGAGGGAGGATGGCGTCGATCGCTTTGTTTGCCTGAATATTGCCGTCTCTCCTCGAACGGAAGCGCATGTCAATGATTTTGCGATTTCCCTTTTGTCGGTTCCGGGAACAATCCCCTTCGGGTCAGTTCATCCTGATTCGCCGAATGCTTTGGATGAGCTGGACCGCCTTCATAAGGCGGGAATCCGCGGGGTTAAATTTCATAATGAATATCAAGATTTTTATGTGGATGACAGGCGTGCGTTTCCGATCTATGAGCGCTGTGTTGAATACGGCATGATCCTGCTTTTTCATGGCGGCGCAGATTGGGGATTTCAGCCGCCCGTGAAGACACCTCCGCATCGTATGCGCGCCGTTGCGGATGCTTTCCCACAGGCCAAGATTGTTGTAGCGCATCTCGGCGGGCAGGATATGGCGGAAGAGTCGATCCGATGCCTTGCCGATTCCTCCGTCTATATCGATACCAGTTTTGCGGCGTGTTCGGTTCCGATCGAAACGGCCGAGCGAGTGATACGCGCTTTTGGCGTGGATCGCGTTTTATTTGGGACAGATTGTCCTTGGGATACGCCGGCTGAAACGGTACGCTATTTGCGGTCTGCTCATTTTTCGGAGAGTGAGTTGGAGCAGATCTTTTCGTTAAATGCTCTCAATTTATTGGGAGAGGTGTGATTCCATAGGCCGCTTTTGCAGCGCTTGCTGCGGTATTGATGCCGCCGGCAGCGTGCGGGCGGCTTTTTTGTTAAAAAAATATTTATACAATGAAACATTTTTAACGTAAAGGGTACAGATAAATTAGGAGGGGAGCATGATGGAAGACGGTGCAATCGTTGCTTTGTATTTTGCCAGAAATGAAGATGCTATACGAGAAACGGATCAAAAATATGGCAAATTATGCTATCGCCTTGCTGATAATATTTTGCATAATCGTTTCGATAATGAAGAATGTCTCAATGATACATATCTTGCTGTTTGGAACCAGATACCTCCGACGCGGCCGAGGAGTCTATGTGCTTTTCTTTGCAGGATCGTACGCAATTTATCGCTGAAACGATATAGGAGGAACAGTGCAAAACGTCGAAATCCGCTCATGGAAGCGTCTCTTTCTGAATTAGAGGGTGTTCTTGCCTATTTAGCTCCGGATGCACTGCAATTGTTGGAGGCAAAAGAACTTGCTGCGGCGATCGATCGCTTTTTACATAATCTTACTTATGAAAAGAGATATATCTTTTTGAGGCGCTACTATTTTTTTGATCCGATCGAAGTGATTGCCGGACGATGTTCGTGCGGGGGCGGAAGGATCCGTTTAATCCTGTTTCGATTGCGCAAATCTTTATCAAAATTTTTAAGGGAGGAGATTGCATGAAGGTACAAATTGCAGAGTCACTGACGTGGATCGGGGAAGATCTGATCGAAGAGGCTTCGGCGGAAAGTTTAAACATCCATCGCGGAAAAAGGCGTGCATGGCGCGTGATTGCGATCGCTGCGGCGATCATGCTCGGAATGGGATTATGGGTCAGCACGGTTTTTCGTTCATGTGGCGGTCCTGTCTCGCCGGAGGATGAAACATATAGAGCCGAGGAAATATTATCAGACATGCGTGTAGAAATGAGTGAACGGTAGACCGACGGCAAAATATTTTATTGTTAGAAAACGCTGGAAAATAGAGGAGGGAAAGAGAATGTTTCGAGAAAGGGTATTGGCTGCCATTGCATTGTCAGGGGCGATTGTGGCGGCATCAGCGATCGTTTTGGAAACGCTTCCGGACGGAACAGTGCTCGTGTTTGGCCTGGGTGATGGCGGGATCGTGCGGGAAGCGTATCCTTATTTTAGTTTAGTGCCATATGGATTCGGAAATTTCGGGCCTTTTTTGGCGGCAATTTTGACTTGTGCTGCCCTGACGGTGTCTGTTTTGTCGGTATTTTGGTATCATAAATGGATCGCAGCGATGTGGGTTCATTTTTCCGGTGGGGCTTTCATTTGTTCATTGATGCCGATTTGGTTTGGGGTCATGCATTTGACGGCGGTCGGTGTTGCGATTGCTCTTGCTTTAGCGGCTGAGTTTGTTTTGGCGCTTTCTGGATGGAGGATATTTGCTCGAAAAATAGAATTTGACAAAATATTTCATTGAATGCAGTTTCTGATAAAAAGCGGCTCATAGAGGGCCGCTTTTCGCATGGCTTTCTGGCGAGAAAAATTTCCGCAAGCTATCAATAAAGCGTAATTTTTCGATTGACTTGCGGACAAAATTTCTATATAATAGGGCAGAACATTTGTTTGTATCGGAGCATATGTCCGGGTATGGAAAATTTTGAATTGGTATCGCCGTATAAACCGACGGGCGATCAGCCGCAGGCGATCGAAAAGCTCACAGAAGGAGTTTTGGACGGCATTCGTACACAGGTATTGAAAGGTGTGACGGGAAGCGGTAAGACATTTACGATGGCGAATGTTATTCGCAATGTCGGCCGTGCAACGCTCGTTATTGCGCACAATAAGACACTTGCGGCTCAGCTCTGTAATGAGTTTCGCGAGTTTTTTCCGCATGATCGAGTCGAATATTTTGTCTCTTATTACGATTATTATCAGCCGGAGAGCTATATCCCGAGTACAGATACTTATATTGAAAAAGATATGTCCGTCAATGATGAGATCGATAAGCTGCGCAATTCAGCCACAGCTTCTCTCGGCGAACGAGGAGATGTCATTGTTGTTGCCTCTGTATCCTGTATTTACGGTCTCGGTGCGCCGGAAGAGTATTTCGATTTGGCCATTTCTCTTCGGCCCGGGGATATTTTGTCGCGCGATGAATTGTTGCGCCGACTGATCGAATTGCAGTATGAACGTAAAGATATCGACTTTACGCGTTCTTCCTTTCGCGTGCGCGGAGATATTGTAGAGATTTTCCCTGCGGGCAATTCAGAAATAGCCATCCGCGTTGAGTTTTTTGGGGACGAGGTCGATCGATTGTGCGAGGAAGAAGTGGTAACGGGTAAGATTACGGCCGAGCTCAAACATATCTGTATTTTCCCGGCCAGTCATTATGCCGTTGGCAGCCAAAAGATGCAGGTGGCTCTCGCGGCGATCGAACGTGACCTCGATGATGAGGTGAAAGCGTTTCGTGATGATGGAAAGTTGTTGGAGGCGCAGCGTCTTGAACAGCGGACTCGCTATGATTTAGAAATGATGCGCGAGGTCGGGTATTGCAGCGGCGTGGAAAATTACAGCCGATATTTTGACGGGCGCCGGCCGGGAGAGCCTCCTTTTACTTTGCTGGATTATTTTCCGAAAGATTTTCTTGTCTTTATTGATGAGAGTCATATGACGATTCCGCAGATTCGCGCGATGTATCATGGAGATCTGTCTCGCAAGAAAAATTTAGTCGGGTACGGATTTCGAATGCGTTCCGCATATGATAACCGGCCGTTGACCTTTGAAGAGTTTGATGCACGTGTACCTCAGATGATTTGTGTTTCGGCAACGCCTGCCGAGTATGAACTGCATGAAGCGGGCCAGGTAATCGAACAAATCATTCGCCCGACCGGATTGCTCGATCCTGAAATTGAAGTGCGTCCTGTGAAGGGGCAGATCGATGATTTGCTCGCGGAGATTAAAAAGGAGACAGCGGCGGGGGGGCGTATACTGATCACGACCCTTACAAAGCGCATGGCAGAAAATTTGACCGATTATCTTAAAGAAAACGGCATTAAAGTACGATATATGCACAGCGATATCGATACGCTCGAACGGATCGATATCGTTAACGGTCTGCGTAGCGGCGACTTTGATGTTTTGTGCGGCATCAATCTTTTGCGTGAAGGATTGGATATGCCGGAGGTCCGGTTGGTGGCGATCTTGGATGCGGACAAGGAAGGCTTTTTGCGGAGTGAAACTTCGCTTATCCAGACTATTGGACGGGCGGCCCGAAATGCTGAAGGGAGAGTTATCATGTATGCGGATACGATCACGGGCAGTATGCGGCGCGCCATTGATGAAACGGAGCGCCGCCGTAAGGCGCAGATGGCTTACAATGCGGAGCACGGGATCGTTCCGAAAACGATCGTCAAAGAAGTAAAGAGTACGATCGGGATTACTCAAAAACAGCGGATGCAAAATGCGGATAAAATTCGGAAAGAGGATATCCCGGATGAGATAGAAAAGCTCAAAGCATTGATGAAGGTCGCGTCGAATCAGTTGGATTTTGAGAAAGCGATCGAAATTCGCGATACGATCAATCAGTTGAAGCGAAGATTGATGAAGCGGTGATCCTATGGATTATACACACAAGTTTGATGGCAGAGCTGCGGATTATGCTGCGGCGCGCCCATCCTACGCGGAAGGACTTTTCGATTGCCTTTTTGAGCGGTACGGGTTGGCAGCGGGTATTCCTGTGGCGGATGTCGGCGCCGGGACAGGTTTATTCACCGAGCAGCTTTTAAAGCGTGGCTGTATTGTTTATGCCGTCGAACCGAATGAAGATATGCGCCATGAGGCAGAAAGCCGCCTTTCTATGTATGGCGGATTTATTTCTATTGCGGGCGATGCTGCTCGTACGGGTTTGGCGGATCATTCGGTCCATATGGTCACGGCGGCGCAAGCTTTTCATTGGTTTGACGGTGAGGCGTTTCGCCGTGAGTGTGGCCGCATTTTGGTGCGGGATGGTAAAGCGGTCATTGTATATAATCGCAATGGGTGCTCGCCTTTGCAGGATGAGATGGTCGCTGTTGCCAAACGGTTTTGTCAGGATTTTGTCGGAGGAAGCGGTGGGGTAAAAGAAAACGATGTACGTATAGCTGACTTTTTCTGCGGAAGCTATGAAACTTTGCGCTTTATAAACGATAGGGAGGAAAGCGAGCAAATATTTGTGAGGCGCGCGCTCTCGGCATCTTATGCCCCCACAGAATCTGTCATCCAAAAAAAATATGTCGATGCCGTGCGTGATGTGTTTTGGCGTTATTGTAAGGCAGGTAAAGTGCTTGTGCGGCGCACGACTTGGGCATACATCGGGAAAATCGATTGAGGGAATTTTTTGACCGGGTTAATATTATGAAAGATGAAATTTTTGTAAAGGGTGCGAAAGAAAATAATCTTAAAAACATCGATGTGCATATTCCCCGCGATACGCTTACTGTATTCACGGGGCTTTCCGGCAGCGGAAAATCGACGCTCGCCTTTGATACTATCTTTGCGGAAGGACAGAGACGGTATGTCGAGAGTCTCTCTTCGTATGCGCGTCAATTTTTAGGACAGATGGAAAAGCCGAATGTTGAGTCAATTGAAGGTTTATCTCCGGCGATTTCCATCGATCAAAAGACGACTTCACATAATCCGCGCTCTACGGTAGGAACGGTCACGGAGATCTATGATTATATGCGCTTGCTGTTCGCGCGCGTCGGTGTGCCGCATTGTCCGAAGTGCGGGCGAGAAATCCGCCGTCAAACGGTGGATGAGATCGCCGATAAAGTACTTGCAATGCCGGAAGGGAGCAAGCTCCTTATTAATGCGCCCGTTGTACGGGGCAGGAAGGGAGAATATACCAAAAATCTGGAATCCTATCGAAAGAGCGGTTACGGCCGTGTCAAAATCGACGGTATCGTGTACGATTTACAGGAAGATATCAAACTGGATAAAAATGTCAAACATAACATCAGCGTGGTCGTTGACCGCCTTGTGGTGAAAGACGGGATCCGGAAACGACTGGCAGATAGTTTGGAGACGGCTCTTCGCCTTGCGGACGGGCTGGTCGTCATTGACTGCGGCGGTACAGAGGATTTGTATTCGGTCAAGTACGCTTGTCCCGATTGCGGCATCAGTTTAGAGGAAGTTGAACCTCGCCTGTTTTCTTTTAATACGCCGTATGGCGCTTGTCTCGATTGCGGAGGTTTGGGCTTCAAACAAGTGGTGGACGAGGCGCTTATTTGTCCGGATAAAAATAAAACGCTGCGCGAAGGAGCGATCTCGATCGGCGGATGGTTTCTTGAAAGTAAGCACACGAATCAGATGTATATCGAGGCTGTCGCCAAGTATTACGGCATCGATATGGATACGCCTGTCAAAGATCTTCCGAAAGAACAATACGATGTTCTCATGTACGGATCGAATGGAGACAAGATCCCCATGCGTTACGATGCTTATAACTTCCATGGGACGTACCAAATCGCGTGGGAGGGGTTTGTCAATTCCCTTTCGCGCCGCTATCAAAATACGGAGAGCGACGGTGTTAAGGCGGAGATCGAAAAGTATATTACAGAGCTTCCGTGTCCAACGTGCGGGGGAAAGAGGTTAAAAAAAGAAGCTCTCTGCGTTACGGTCGGCGGTAAAAATATTGCCGAATTGTGCGATATGTCTATTCGAGATCTCGACGCGTTTTTTGAAGGTTTGCAGCTGTCTGTCGTCGAGCATCGTATTGCCGATGTCATCCTGAAAGAGATCCGCGCGCGCCTTAATTTTTTAAAGGATGTCGGCCTTGCATATTTAAATCTTGCGCGCAGTGCAGGAACTCTTTCCGGCGGTGAGTCACAGCGAATTCGTCTCGCGACGCAGATCGGCAGCGGGCTTACGGGCGTCCTGTATATTTTGGATGAACCGAGTATCGGCCTCCATCAAAGGGATAATGAAAAGCTGTTAAAAACACTTTTGAATTTGCGCGATCTTGGCAATACGCTCATAGTGGTTGAACACGATGAGGATACGATGCGTGCAGCGGATTATATTGTGGATATTGGACCTCGCGCCGGCGTGCATGGGGGCGAAGTCGTTGCATGCGGAAGCGTACAGGATATTATGAATTCACCTCGTTCTATTACGGGCGATTATCTTGCTGGTCGGCGCAAGATCGAGGTGCCGCCCGTGCGGCAGACGCCGGACGGACGATTTTTGGAAGTGGACGGTTGCCGCCAAAATAATCTGCAAGGTATCGATGTCCGTATTCCTGTCGGGCTGATCACGGCGGTCACGGGCGTGTCCGGTTCCGGGAAAAGTTCTCTCGTGAATGAAATTATTTATCCGCTGCTCGCCAATGAACTCAATGGCGCACATTTGCCGCTGGGAAAATGCGGCGGTTGCGGGGGGCTCGAATATTTTGATAAAGTTATCGCGATCGATCAGTCGCCGATCGGCAGGACGCCGCGCAGTAATCCGGCAACATATACCGGCGTATTTACAATGATCCGCGAACTATTTGCGGCGACGCCGGATGCCCGTGAACGCGGATATAAAGCGGGAAGATTTTCCTTCAATGTATCCGGGGGGCGTTGTGAGCATTGTTATGGCGACGGGATCATCAAAATAGAAATGCACTTTTTGCCGGACATTTTTGTTCCGTGTGAAGTTTGCGGGGGTAAACGTTATAACCGTGAGACTTTAGAGGTGCGTTATAAAGGGAAAAATATAGCCGAAGTTTTGGATATGACGATTGAAGAAGCGTGCGAATTTTTCTCTTCTGTGCCGAGCGTATACAATAAACTCAAAACGATCGTCGATGTTGGCCTTGGGTATATCAAACTTGGTCAGTCAGCGACGACGCTTTCCGGCGGTGAGGCGCAGCGTGTTAAATTGGCTACGGAGCTTTCAAAACGTTCGACGGGCAAAACTTGTTATATCTTGGATGAACCGACGACAGGACTGCACAGTTATGATGTGGATAAATTGATCAAAATTTTGCAGCGGCTCCGCAGTGCTGGAAATACAGTCATTGTAATAGAACACAATCTTGACGTCATTAAAATTGCAGATTGGATCGTGGATCTTGGCCCGGAGGGCGGCGATGGAGGAGGGACGGTCGTTGTGAGCGGTACGCCGGAAACAGTTGCTGCGTGTGGAAAGAGTTACACGGGACAATTTTTGAAAAAAGTATTATAAAATAGAAAGCAGGCTTTTCTATCGAACAAAGCCTGTTTTCTATTTTTTCAGAATACTATGTCTGACATAACTTTGGGTTAAACATTAAAATATATTTTCAAATGTAATTTTGTATGTCATCGGGATCTGTCGGCAGATTGACTGCAAAACTTCTAAACGGGAAAGGGCGTCTGGATATGTGCGGGTTTCAATGCAGCTGACAGTTTCTCCTAACCAGTAGTCTATTTGCGAAATATCATTGTGCGGGATGACGGCGTGTAAGTTTCGCTTGTCTGCTTCCCACAGAGTGCGGACGGCCTCGGCGTCTTCGCGCGAAGCGATTTCTTCCCGTACTTTGTCTTCTAATGCATTCAAAGCAATATCAAACGTTTCAAAGGTATTGCTTATATAAAAGTGTTCAAAGAGAGCGGCCGCTAAAAGAAGAGCAAGGCTGATGAAAATGGAGAGGAAAGTTTTTACCATGCACTTTCCTCCGGCAGTTGGACTCGAAAAGAGCGATAGTGTTCGCCGCGGCACTGCATATAGATCTTTCCGGTTCCGTCGACCGTCAGTACAAAGACATTGCGCACGCTTCGCACTTTTTGATCGCGCAAGATCTGTTCAAAATATGGTCTTCCCGTCTTTGTCAAGGAAAGATTCTGTTCATTATACTTTCCGTCATCCACAATGACAACGGGAAGAGAAACTTTATTTTCTTTCTTAGAGTCTTCGCGCGGCATGGCTGCAAATTGTCCGCTCGATTCATAGAGTGCATAGGCAACATCATCTAAAGAGAAAAAGCCGGCGGAGCGCATAGATTCGATCAGGTCGGATAAATCGAGATGATTCTTTTTTAACTGCGAGATATCGATCCCGTTTTTATTGATAACGACGGAGGGCTTTCCGCCGACGATCGCTTTAAATGGTTTGCATTTTAGGTCGAGGAAGAGCAATAACTGGTGAAGGAAAAAGATGGTTACGATCGATGTGATGCCGTATAAGAGCGGAATAGAAATATCCGCCATTGGGATGCAGGCAAGCTCTGCGATCAACAGTGTGATGACGAATTCGAACGGCTGCATTTCTCCGATCTGTCGCTTGCCCATCAACCGCATTACAGCGAGCAGTGCAATGAAAATGATCGTCGTTCTTAAAAAGATGAGGCCCATACAGTCAGTATGCGCTCGGGCTGTAAAAGTATGCTCGATTGATCTGTTTTGCGGTATGCTTGGCGCATGATGTGCGATTTGTAAAAGTAAGTTTATTTTTTGTGATTCAGTTGCTTGCCAAATGTAAAAATTAGGAGTATAATAAAATCCTAAAAATGCAGAGTAGCTGAGGCGCGTTAAGTGTTGCGAAACGGGACGTTGTTCGCAAACGAAAGGGTGATTCCTGCGGTGCCGAAGCGCGTCCGTTGCAAGGATAGCCGCCGAATCTTCGGTGCACTGTTTTTCACGGACCTCTCCAAATTGGGAGGTTTTTTTCTATGTTTTCAAAAGTATTTCGTTCTTTTTCGGTAAGCAAGCAAGTTGCCTATTTGGCGATTTTTATTGCTCTCAGTGTGGCGGCAAATTCTGTGCTCGGGATCGAATTATCGACGTCTAATAAAATCACCTTTACGTATACCGTTTGTTTTTTTGCCGGTTATATATTGGGCCCTGTCCCTGCATTTTTGGTTGGTTTGATCGGGGATGCAATCGGTTTTTTGATCAGCCCGGTCGACGTGTATTGGCTGTATGGCTTGACGTTGGGGATGTTTGGTTTTCTCGTGGGCTGGATCATGAATTGTATTCGCCGAGAAGATAAGGGATGGCTGTTCGGAAAAGCGATTTTGGCTTTTGTGGTTGGATTTATTGTTATTACTTGCTTTTTAAATACATTGGTCCAATATTCGTATGCTTATATTTTTCTTTGGGGCGGTGTCGCGCAAAAGACTTTTTGGGTTTATTTGGCGGGTCGGTTGTCTATACAATCGGTCGTTTATGCGGTGAACGTTGCCGTATGCTTGATTGCGTTGCCGTTTTGTGCAAAATTCAAACAAAAACTTTGATCAGCGACGGATCGATACGCGGATCCAACGCGGCTGAGCCAGCCCGATGACGGCGAGCAATAGACCCTGTGCGATGAGCAGGATCACGCCGCATAGAATGATTGCGGCGAGTGACGGCAATATTGCGGTGAGAACGTTGCGTAACAGACAACCGAAAAGGATTGCAGGAGGGATACTGATAGCAGACAGAAGAGTGTGCTTGCAGAAGCGCACTTTTTCTTTGCTCTTTTTTGCGATCAGGCGTAAATCAAGCAATGTTGTAATGATTTGGCTGGCTGTCATACCGATCATCAGCGCATAAATGCCGACTATCTGTGGTAGGAACCATACGCATAGCAGTGTCGCAGCCGCCCCGATAAAGAAATAGGCGCACGTTTGCTTTTCATAGCCGAGGGAATTGAGGATACTGTTGGAGATCATGCCGAGGCTCATGGGAAAAAGCATGAAGCAGCAGTTGCGAATGATCTCTCCCCCGTGTTCGCTGGAAAAAAGAAGAATGCCGATATCTTCCCCTAAGGCAAATAAGGGTGGGATTAAGAGGCAGGCGATGAGTGAGGCAACTTTCAGTGCCTTTTCAATATTTTCACGTAACTTTTGATGATCTCCGCGAAAGAAATTTTCGGCAAGTTCGGGAACCATGACCAACGCAAGTGAACCGATCAGTGTGGAAGGGATGGATAAAATGGGCATACTCATTCCCATCGCGATGCCGATCTCGCTCATGGCTTGTTCCGATGTGAATCCAGCCGCGATCAGCCGTGCGGGCAGAAGCAGGGAGATTGCGGAATTAATGAGTGAATTGGATGTCCGCATCCCGGTAATGGGCAGGGCAGAAGATAGGAGAGGGCGGAATTGATCGCGAGGATCCCGCAGCTTGCCGCCTTTGATAAAGAAATAAGCGGTAGAGAGGGTAAAAGAAACGAGATAGGAAAATACAACGGCCAAAGCGACGCGCTTGGCGCCGTCGAAGAGGTCGGTCATATGGGTCACGAGTAATACACCGGCTCCGATCATACACAGTTCTTCGATCAGGTCGATGACGCAGTACGGCACAAATCGTTTGTTTCCCCATAGTTCGCCGCGCAGCACGGAGTAGACGGAATTAAAGGTAAGGCTTGGCAGGAGGATCAAGAGGACGGTCATGCATCGAGGATCGGAAAAGAGGAAATCGAATGCATTATGACCAAAAAACAAGATGCAAAAAACTGGAACGGAAAAACAGAGCGCGGCAATGAGTGCCGCCGTCACGACAGAGTGTTGTGCACGGTCATTTTTTTGAGCTCGATATTTGGTGATCAGCCGCGAAACGGTCAAGGGGATCCCGGAGGCCGCTGCTGTCGCAAGCACAGCAAAGACCGATAGGGCAACTTGATAGATGCCCATACCTTCCGCTCCTAAGGTGCGGGACAGAATGATTCGATAGAGGAAGCCGAAAAATTTTTCAGCGACTGAAAATGCCGTTACGTAGGCGGCTGTCTGATATAAATTGCTCTTACTCAAAGTACCCTCGCATGGCGGCTATGTTCGCTCATTGACTCTAATTATTTATATCATTGTTGCGGTATAGATATGAATTGTTTACCGAAGCATATGTTGCATACTTTCGCATACAATGATAAAAAGGAGGGTGCTGAAATGTTGTCATTACAAGGATGCAGATCTGGCCCGTTTGGATGGTACGTTATATGTAATGGTGATTCCTTTCCGTCCGTTTGTGCGGCCCATGGCGTTTCGTATGCTTCCCTCATAGCAGTCAATCATCTTAAGGCATTTCCTCCGCCAGGCACAATGATTTATTTGCCGCAACGCGAAAAGGTCTATGCTGTTTGCCCGGGCGATACTGTGGAGAGCATCTGTATTCGTTTTAATTTGAATCGTGAAGAATTTGTACGCAGGAATGGCGAGCTGTTGTATCCGACGCAGCGCGTCAGTATTTGTACGGAGGATGTGTACGCTTTGTAGCAAAGGCGGCTGCTGAAATCATATATTGAAACAAGGAGAGCGCACGGATTCATCCGTTTACGTTTATCCGCAATTTTACCATCCGGAGGTCAAGTATGTCCTTTTATTCGAATTTCCAGACAGATAAGTGTCCTGGGCCCATCTGCGGAAATCCGCTCAACGGGCTGAATGAAAAAGTTTGTTTGCAAGCGCAAAGGGTATTCGATGCGTGTATCCGCCAGGGACAGCGCAGCGGTGTGGTACTAAATATTGTCGACCCGGTTCCGGCAAATCCTACATATCCGCTAACTTTTATCAGCGCGCGCAGTACGACATCAACAGGAGTCGTGACAGCGTTTCAGGTCGATCGCTTGCCGGATCGCGCCAATTGCGCGCGCGTACAGGCATCGGTCGATATTCCTGTCGAGGTCATTTACACGGATGCGAACGGCGTGGAGGGTAAGGCCTGTGCAACAGTTTCGATTAATGAAGATGTGATTTTGTTTGTCCCTCAGCCTTCCATTATGCCGTATGAGGTGCAGTGCGTCGTGAGTGCTGTCGCCCCTGAAGGGACATTCAATACACAAGATAACACATTTACGGTCGATCTCTGTTTTACGGTCATTTTGAAGATCGTTATCAACGTCGATCTGCTCGTGCCCTCTTACGGATATTGCGTCATTCCGCCCGCGCAGGAATATACGCAAGAAGTGTGTGCGGGATTTTTCGAATTGCCTCTGTATCCGCAGGGAAATACAGGCTGCGGCGGGAATGGCTGCAACAAATAAGAATTCAGCGTCAAGGGAAAGCCGATATGCCGCCGTGCGTATCGGCTTTTTATTTTTTTGAGGGGGATAAAAATGCCGAAGGAAGAAAAAGGGGAAGAAGTAAGTTGTATTGTGTGCGGAGGGAGATCGGATCGGACCGGACTGTGTGAGCGCTGCCAAGAAAGCTTGCAGCTTTGTGAAGCGGAAAATTATGTGAAGCGAAAAATGATGATAAAAAATACGCATACAGAAGAGCAAACGCTTTCCAATGCGGGAGATTTATGATACAATCATAGTTCAGAAAATGTTTTAAAGGAACAGGACATGAATGTATTTGCGGTAAGCGACCTGCATTTGCCGGGTGGCAAAAATAAGCCGATGGATATTTTCGGAGGCAATTGGAGCGGGCATTTAGATAAGATTCGTAGAGATTGGGAAAGGCGCGTCAGCGAAGATGATATCGTATTGATCGCCGGAGATATCAGTTGGGCCATGACCCTTGAAGAAGCTCTGCCGGATCTTGCGGCACTCAGTGAGTTGCCGGGCCGCAAGGTATTTATCCGAGGCAATCATGATTATTGGTGGTCCGGGATCACGGCTCTGCGGAATAGCGCGCCGGATGAGAAATATATTTTCTTGCAGAATGACTGTGTGCGGTTGGACGGGCTTGTTATTTGCGGTTCGCGCGGGTGGACTTGCCCAGGCAGTGTGGATTTTGCAGATACGGATGAAAAGATCTATCGGCGCGAAGCTGAGCGTTTTCGGCTCGCTTTTGCCTGCGTTAAAAAAGTTCGGCAGGCAGGGGACAAGCTGTTGTGCATGTCTCATTTTCCTCCGTTTAATATGAGGCGGGAAGATTCTCTCTTTACACAATTATTTGAAGAGAATTCTGTCGATTGTGTCGTTTATGGGCATCTGCATCAAAACGCGGGGGCATATCCGCTTGTCTGTGAGCGTGCAGGAATCCGGTATTATTTGACTTCCTGTGATTTGCTGGGATTTCAGTTGGCTCACATCGATTATTGATAGATTTAAAAAAAGTTCTCCGTACGCTTTACAACAGGCGTTTGCTGTGGTACAATAAAGAAAACAGAAACGACTTTAACGTTGCGGTACGGAGATGCCGAAAAGTCGGTAACGAAAGACAGACACACAGGCGATTAGTCTGCGGTTAGTTTCGCGAACCAATTTTTTCCCGTACGCAAGTGCGGGTTTTTTTATGCCGGAGGAAAGAACGGTATGTCTGAGCGAATATTAATGGACGAAGCGGCGATCGCGCGAATGTTGACGCGCCTTGCGCATGAATTGGTGGAGCACAATAAGGGGACAGAAAAGTTATGTGTAATCGGGATCCGCAGGCGCGGCGAATTTGTCGCGCACAGGATCGTTGCTCTTGTCAAAAAATTATATGGCGTAGAACTTCCCTGTGCCGGGATCGATATCGGGATGTATCGAGATGATCTGGTGAGCGGTTTTTTTGTCCCCGATGCGAGTGTAAATGAGTTGGGCTTTTCTGTGGACGGCAAGCGCGTCGTGCTCTGTGACGATGTTCTGCATACGGGGCGCAGCGTTCGTGCCGCGATCGAGGCGATTTTTGATCTTGGTAGACCTGCTTGTATTGAATTGCTCGTAATCTGTGATCGTGGAGGGCACGAGTTGCCCGTAAGTCCTGATTTTGTAGGGAAAAATATCCCGACGGCACGGCGCGAATGGTTGGATTTAAATTTGCGCGAAATCGAAGGAAAGGATTCGCTCGGTATTCGTTCCGAAAATAAAATAGGCTGAAACGTTTTGGAGGAAACATTTTCTATGTTGGGAAAAGATTTGCTCGGGCTATATCATACCTCTGCCGAGGATATCGTTTCGATTCTTGACACGGCGGTCGGAATGAAAAAACTGCTGACGCAGAATTTGAAAAAATTGCCGCATTTGCAGGGGCGTACTGTTACCACTCTCTTTTATGAAAACAGTACGCGGACGCGCTGTTCTTTTGAGCTTGCCGCTAAATATCTCGGGGCCAGTACGGTCAACATCTCTGCATCATCCAGTTCTGTACAAAAAGGAGAGACGCTGATCGATACAGGCTATACGCTGGATGCGATGAAGAATGATGTCATTGTCATGCGTCATCCGATGGGAGGTGCGCCGCACATATTGGCAAGGCATGTTCGGGCATCCGTCGTCAATGGCGGAGATGGTATGAACGAGCATCCGACGCAGGCACTGCTTGATTTTTATACAATGCGCGAAAAGTTTGGAGAATTTAAGGGGTTGAAAGTAGCGATTTTGGGTGATATTAAACATTCTCGCGTGGCCAAGAGCAATTTGTTTGGATTAACAAAATTAGGGGCGGAGGTTTCGATGTATGCTCCGGCAACATTGATGCCGCAGGGGATCGAGCGGCTCGGGGCGAAGATCGCCTCATCTCGGGAGGAAGCTTTGGCGGGAGCGAATGTCGTCATGGGGCTGCGCATTCAATTGGAGCGTATGCATGGCGGATTGTTCCCTTCCCTTTCGGAATATAATCAATATTATGGTGTAAATGATGAGCATCTTCGCCTTGCGGATCCGGATTGCATTGTTATGCATCCGGGGCCGGTCAATCGAGGCGTCGAATTTACATCCGACGTCATCGATGCGCCCAACAGCAAGATCACGGAACAGGTGTTGAATGGTGTTGCTGTTCGCATGGCGTTATTGTTCCTTCTCGTAAAAAACAGACAGGAGAGTGAAAAGCATGCATAAACTTTTGATCAAGGGAGGCAAAGCCGTCTTCGATGACGGGGTGCGCGAATGTGATATCTTGATTGAAGGGAATACGATCGTGAAAATCGGCCAAGACCTTGTGGATGCGGAGGCGGACATGCTCGATGCGCGCGGGCTGCATGTATTCCCGGGATTGATCGATATGCACGTGCATTTGCGTGAACCGGGGTTTGAGTATAAGGAGGATATCGCCAGCGGGAGTGCGGCAGCGGTGCGCGGAGGCTTTACGCAGGTATGTTGTATGCCCAATACACAGCCTGTCTGCGATAATGCTGCAATTGTTGGCTATATTGTGGCGCGCGCTAAAGAAGTCGGGCTCTGCAAGGTGCGTCCGATCGGTGCGATTACGAGAGGAGAGCAGGGAGAGAATCTCGCTGAGATGGGTAAAATGAAGGCAGCTGGGGCTGTCGCCGTGAGCGATGACGGGCGGCCGGTTTCCGATGCGCGCATGATGCGTCTGGCAATCGAATATGCGTCCGATTTTGGCTTGCTCTGTCTTTCCCATTGTGAGGATCGATCGCTGGTCGATGGCGGCGTCGTCAATGAGGGATTGAACAGTACTTTAGCCGGATTGAAGGGAATCCCTCGGGCGGCAGAAGAAATTATGTTGGCGCGGGAGATTATTTTAGCGGAAACATTGGGTAAGCGTGTGCATATTTGCCATGTCTCGACAAAGGGCGGTGTACAGCTCTTGCGCGATGCAAAAGCGCGCGGTGTGCAAGTGACGGCGGAGACTTGTCCACATTATTTTACATTGACGGATGACGTGATTGTAACATATGACGCAAATACAAAAGTCAATCCACCGATCCGTGAAGCGGAGGACGTGGAGGCGATCAAGGAGGGCTTGCATGACGGTACCCTCGATTGTATTGTGACGGATCATGCGCCGCATCACCGAGATGAAAAGAGTGGGGAATATAATTTGGCGGCATTCGGGATCAGCGGAATCGAAACTTCCTTTTCACTTTCTTATACGGCCTTGGTGCGTGGAGGAATTTTGACTCTCAGTCAGTTGGCTCAGCGTATGAGCGGGGCTCCCGCCCGGATCCTCGGGCTTGAGGGGGGAACTTTGCAGGAGGGGGAAGTGGCGGATATTATGCTTGCGGATCTCAATGAAAAATATGTCATCGATCCGAAGGATTTTGCTTCAAAAGGTAAAAATACTCCGTTTGAAGGAATGGAAGTATACGGGCGCGTAAAGTATACGATTGTAGATGGGACGGTCAAATTTCCAAGATAAATTTTAAATATGTAAAGTATTATGTCTGACAAAAGGAGGCTGAAATGACGTATAAACAGCAATTTATCCGCTTTTTAGCGGAGTGTGGGGTTTTAAAGTTTGGTACATTTCAATTGAAGAGCGGGAGAATCGCTCCCTATTTTCTGAATGCGGGCGAATACAAAACTGGGGCGCAGATCAAGCGTCTGGGTGAGTTTTATGCGGCATGTATCGAGGAAAATGGTTTGGAGGTACAGACTCTGTTTGGCCCTGCATATAAGGGGGTTCCTCTCGCAATTTCAGTGGCTGTCGCCATGTACGAAAAGTATGGCCGTGACGTCGCCTTTTGCTTTGATCGCAAAGAGGTCAAAGATCATGGCGAGGGAGGGATGTTTGTCGGTAAACAGCCGGAAGATGGGGAGAAGATTGTAATTATTGAGGATGTTATGACGAGCGGAAAAGCTCTGAAGGAGGTCTTGCCGAAGTTGCGCGGGGCGGCTGATGTAAATATTACCGGCATGGTCATTACGGTCGATCGCATGGAAAAGGCGTTGGGTAGTGAAAAGTCAGCTGTGCAGCAGGCTTGGGACGAGGAAGGTGTACGCGTTTGCTCGATTGTTACGATCCAGGATATAATCGAGGCCCTTGAACAGGATATCATTGCGGGTAGAGAGCATGTGCCCGCAATCCGCGCTTATTTGCAGCAGTATGGCGCTAATTATGGAGGTTGAAAGCATGGTCATCGATCGTCTGATAGAAAGAATTGAGCAAATGAAGAATCCGACTGCCGTGGGGCTGGATACCTCGTTTGATTATTTGCCGGATGAACTGCGCGCGGGTGTTTCCGATCTTCGCGGTGCGGCAAAAGCTATCGTTGCGTTCAATAAAGCGATCGTGGATCAGATCGCAGATATTGTGCCTTGCGTTAAGGTGCAGATCGCTTATTATGAAATGTACGGATTGGATGGGCTGCAGGCTTTTGCTGAAACGGTTCGTTATGCAAAAGAGAAAGGGCTGATTGTAATTACGGATGCGAAGCGCAATGACATTGGTGCAACGGCCGAATGTTATGCTAAAACATTTTTGGGGGAGACTGCCGTTGGAGAGGCAAAATTTTGTGCGTTCGATTCTGATTTTTTAACGGTCAACGCTTATCTCGGATCAGACGGGATCAAGCCTTTTCTTGGCTGGATGGAGAAGCGGGATAAAGGTATCTTTGTTTTAGTCAAGACATCTAACCCTTCCGGGGCGGAATTGCAGGATCAGAAGTTGGAAAACGGCAAAACAGTCTATGAATACATGGGTTCACTTGTAGAGCAATGGGGTCGGGCGAGTGTTGGAATTTATGGTTATTCTGCTGTCGGAGCCGTGGTAGGCGCAACGCATCCCGTACAGGCTGAAATTTTGCGCCGTGAAATGCCGCATACCTTTTTCCTGATTCCCGGATACGGTGCGCAGGGAGGCACGGCAGATGATTTAAAAGTGTGCTTTGACAAGAATGGCAGGGGCGGTATTGTCAATTCTTCACGTGGGATTTTGTGTGCGTATCGCAAGGATGATTATGCCGGTCTGCGTTTTGATGAAGCTGCCCGCAGAGCGTGCCTTGCTATGAAAAATGATTTAAATCGTGCTATAAATGGTTGATTTCATAGTACTGTGTTACACATAAACACTTATTAGGGAGGAATGAAAGTGAAGGAGTTGCAGGCAAAAGTTGATTCGAATGAGCAGATTGCCCCCGGTATTTTTGAGATGACGCTACGGCTTACGGAAGGTATCGATTTCCGTTGCGGACAGTTTTTGAACCTCTCAGTCGGGGACGGCTCCCGCCTTCTTCGTCGGCCCTTTGCAATTATATTTTACGATCCCTCGGCTTGCGTGGTCGGCGTTTGTTATCAGGTTAAAGGTAAGGGTACAAAATTGCTTTCTGCAAAAAAAACGGGTGATGTATTAACTTGTGTTCTGCCGCTCGGAAACGGTTTTATGATTCGACCCGAACAAAAACGGGTTGCACTTATCGGCGGCGGCGTCGGAGTATTTCCGCTTGTTTCTGTACTCAATGAATACAGCGAAAGCGATAAGCATTTCCGTTCGTATATGGGATTTCGCAGCAAGGAATACGTAAATGCTTTTAGCATGTTCAATAAGCGATCGGATGTGACGTGGATCGCGACAGATGATGGCAGCTTTGGGAGTCATGGGACTGCGGTGGCGGAGTTCTTTAGGGATTATAAAAATGCAAGGCCGGATGTTATTCTCGCCTGTGGGCCGGCTCCTATGTTGCGTGCGCTCAAATCCGGATTGCAGGAGCGCGGGATCGACGTGCCTTGTTATGTTTCGCTGGAGGAACGGATGGGGTGCGGCATCGGCGCCTGTCTCGTCTGTGTTTGTAAAAGAGCTGGTACGGAAGAGAATGTGCGCGTCTGTAAAGACGGCCCTGTCTTTAATATCAAAGAGGTGGAACTCTAATGGCGAATTTAAAGGTCGATTTGTGTGGAGTGGAATTTAAGAACCCTGTCATTGCAGCCAGCGGAACTTTTGGATTCGGGAAAGAGTTCAACGAGATTTATGATATTTCCTGCTTGGGCGGAATCAGTACAAAAGGATTGACGTTGGAACCGCGGCTTGGCAATCCGACACCTCGTATTGCAGAAGGTGACAGCGTTATTTTGAACTCTGTCGGTTTGCAAAACCCCGGGGTGGAGGCCTTTTTGCGGGAGGATCTTGCATTCTTGCGCGAAAAAGAGATCGCGATCATCGCAAACGTTGCAGGGCGAACGCTCGATGATTATGCGGGAATTTGTGCTCGTTTGGATGGGCTCGTCGATATGATCGAGCTGAACATTTCTTGCCCGAATGTCAAATGTGGCGGAATGGCGTTTGGGATCCGTCCGGACAGCGTGCTGGAAGTCACAAGAGTTTCAAAAGAGGCGCTTCTACATACCCCCTTGTTGGTAAAGCTATCTCCCAACGTGGAAAATATAGCTGAAAATGCGCGAGCGGCGGAAAAAGGCGGCGCGGATGCCGTCTCTTTAATCAATACTCTGACCGGTATGGTTATCGATATAGAGCGGCGCAAGCCGTTGCTCGCGAATGTGACTGGCGGTGTTTCCGGGGCAGGCATTCGTCCGATCGCCGTTCGGATGGTTTGGGAAGTGTGTAAAGCGGTCCATATTCCCGTTATCGGCATGGGCGGGATCACTTGTGCGGAAGATGCACTTCAATTTATGATGGCGGGCGCCGCTGCGGTGCAAGTCGGTACGGCGAATTTTACAGATACACTCGCTATGCCGAAGATCATTGACGGATTGAATCGGTGGTTGGATGCGCATGGCATTGCAGACATAAACGAAGTTTGCGGCACGCTTCAAGCGTAGTGAATTAATCAAGAATTGCGTAATGGCGGGAAGGATCGGCTTCCCGCCATTATAGAGTTTTGAATCGATAGCCGTTTTTTTGAAAATAGTCGATGATTTGAGGCAGAGCTTTGATCGTTTCCCGATAGCCGACGCCATCGTGCAGCAGCAGGACGACGGGTTCCTTGTCTTTGCTCGTTGAAATCGAGTTTTGAAAAAGTTCTTGTGCCGTAAAATTCCCTTCTGCGTCCCCGGCTGCTGCATTCCAGTCGTAATATCGATATCCGGCTGCAGTCACGGCATCGCGTAGGTTGGGGCATAGGAAGGATCCGCCCGGGAAGCGATAGATCTTTCGATGATAGCGGGGTAAGACTGAGACGATTGCTTGCCTGCAGTGTTCAATATCGTCCAGCAGTGCGGAGGGACTTTGATAAATTTCTTCATAACGGTGTGAATAAGAGTGGATGCCGATCGAGTGCCCGTTTTGAGCAATACGTTTGATGATTTTTTCTCTTCCTTTGATTTGTCTGCCGATCACAAAAAATGTTGCGCACACTTTTTTCTCGCTCAGAATATCAAGTACTTTCGGGGTCGTCGAATCTGTGGGGCCGTCGTCAAAGGTCAGGTAAATGACGTGAGGAGGCGTGGCTGAAGCGGCCGAACATGTCTGTATCGGGCATAGGGGGTAGAACAGCATCCAAACGGATAAAACGATGGCAAAGAGCTTCATATATGTAGTTTGTGCTGTTTATTACAAATATTCGAAAGGTTTTTGAAAAATTTTTCCAAAAAAATTTTGGTCTAAACGATTGACAAATGTTTTTTTTAGTGATAAGATAAAAAAAACCGATGAGGTAAAGTAGTAACCTGCGTGTACGAACGCACAGAGAGTTTCCGGCGGTGGGATGGAAGCAGTTCGGCGCAGCGCGAATGGATTACCGAGGGCGGGTGCGAAAGGTAACGAGTAGTGCTCGACGTGGCTTTCACGTTACAGGAAGAGGATATGTTAGTATCCGTAATGAGGCAGCTCCTTTATTTTTTGGAGGCGCTGTGAACTTGGGTGGCAACACGATCGATTCGTCCCAAAACGAGTCGGTCGTATTTTTTTGTCAAAAATTTTAATTTAGGAGGAAACAACAATGGCAAACAAACCGGTACCGTACAAGATCTATCTTTCAGAAGATGAGATTCCCAAACAGTGGTATAATTTAAACGCTGTCATGAAGCATAAACACGAGCCTTTCTTAAACCCGGCAACGCTGCAGCCCTGTAAACCTGAAGAATTAAACGCAGTGTTTTGTGAAGAGTGCGTAGAACAAGAGTTGAATGATACGGATATGTACATCGATATTCCGGAGGATATCCGCAGCTTCTATAAGATGTATCGTCCGTCTCCTTTGGTGCGCGCCTACGTGTTGGAAAAGGCTCTCGGAACGCCGGCTCATATTTATTATAAATTTGAAGGCAACAATACATCCGGCTCGCATAAACTCAATTCTGCGGTTGCACAGGCTTATTATGCAAAGAAGCAGGGGCTGCAGTCGGTCACGACCGAAACAGGTGCCGGGCAGTGGGGCACGGCGCTTTCGATGGCGTGCGCTTTTTACGGATTGGATCTTTCCGTTTATATGGTCAAAGTTTCCAGCGAGCAGAAGCCGTATCGCAAAGAGGTTATGCGTACATATGGAGCGAATGTCATTCCATCGCCCTCCGATACGACGGAGGCCGGTCGCAAGATTTTGAAGGAGTTCCCTGGGACGGGCGGATCGCTCGGCTGTGCTATCAGTGAAGCGGTTGAAAAGGCGGTTTCGACGCCCGGTTGCCGCTACGTCCTTGGAAGCGTTCTCGATCACGTTGTACTTCATCAGTCAGTCATTGGACTTGAGAGTAAGGCCGCGATGGAAAAATACGGTGTCCGGCCGGATATCATCATTGGCTGTGTCGGCGGCGGTTCTAACTTCGGCGGGTTGATTGCTCCGTTTATGGGTGATAAGATCCAGGGCAAAAATGATATCGAATTTATCGGGGTCGAACCGGCGAGCTGTCCTTCTCTGACGCGCGGTAAATTCGTGTATGATTTCTGCGACAGTGCTAAAATTACACCGCTCGCCAAAATGTATACGCTGGGCTGCGGATTCATGCCCTCGGCGAGCCATGCTGGCGGCTTGCGTTATCACGGCATGAGTCCGATTGTTTCCGAGCTCTATCATGATGGGCTTATGAGGGCCGTTGCCGTAGAGCAGACAAAAGTCTTTGAGGCAGCTGAACAGTTTGCTCGGACGGAGGGTATTTTGCCCGCGCCGGAGTCCAGCCATGCGATCCGTGTCGCGATCGATGAGGCGCTCAAATGTAAGGAGACCGGAGAGGCGAAAACCATTTTGTTCGGCTTGACGGGCACGGGATATTTTGATATGGCCGCTTATAAACAATACAATGACGGGACTATGACGGATACGATTCCGACAGATGAAGATCTTGCGAAAGGCTTTGCGTCTATTCCGGATATCCCGCAGAATAAATAAGCGGATAAAATTCGGTAAAATCATTTACAAAGAAGTTTTTTAGTGGTATAATAGAGGGAGAATGATAAATTCTCCCTCTATATCTTGTGTGGGAAGGTAAATTGTACGTCGGTGAATTGGTGATATCCCGGTATTAAAACGACGTTTGGTTTGATTTTGAATGATTGCTCCGGATTGGGGCGCAGATCATAGAAATTCTCTCAAGGAGTCAGGTGCGAAATGATACAATCAAGCATATTCGGGAAGACGGCAGACGGCAGAAACGTTATGGCGTTTCGGATCAGGGACGGCATTAACGAGGCCGTGATCCTGAGTATGGGAGGGATCATCCAGTCTTTGCGCGTTGCGGATAAACGAGGTTATCCCGTAGACGTGGTTCTCGGGTATAATGACGTGGCAAGTTACGAGCGCCATCCGGAATATATCGGCGGCATCATAGGTCGCTGCGCAAATCGTATCGAAAACGGCCGCATGTGTATTGACGGTATCGATTATGACCTTTATAAAAATGATCACGGTCATCATTTGCACGGCGGACAGGTCGGTTTTGATAAAAAACTTTGGAATTATGTCTTTGAAGGCAGGGACGGAAATACATTGGCCCTGAGTATGGCCAGCCCGGAAGGAGAAGAAAATTATCCGGGAAATTTAAGTGTACAGGTTCGATATTCTTTGATCGACGGAGAACTCCGAATTGAGTATGCCGCGATGTCGGATCGGAAGACGGTCATCAATATGACGAATCACGCCTGCTTTAACTTAAATGGGGAGGCGGAGGGCGATGTGCTCGATCATACATTGACGATCAATGCGGATAAGATTACGCCGACAGACGATGCGCTGATTCCGCATGGTTCTTTCCGCAACGTGACAGGTACTCCTTTTGATTTCCGAGTGCCGCATAAAATCGGAGAGAGGATCGGTGATACGTCGGATGCGGATGTTGTTCGGCAGCAAGGATATGATGTCAATTATTTGTTAAACAAGCGGCCGAATGAGTTTGTGAAGGCGGCTGAAGTATCGAGCGAACAGACTGGGATCACGATGGAGGTCCTTACGAATAAACCGGCGTTACAATTGTATACATGTAATACCATGAATAGCGACGGTAAGTCCGGGCATTATGGTGCATATGCCGGTTTATGTTTAGAGACGCAGTTTATTCCCAATGCGGTGAATTGTCCGTCCTATGCTATGCACGGCGATCCGGTCTATGATAAAAATAAGATTTACCACTTTGCTACGACGTACAAGTTTTCACATAAGTAATGGAATGCGTTGTATGTCAGACAAAGTACTTTATAAATGAGCAGAATTTTTGCAGAACGGTGCCTTTCGCGCCGTTTTTGCAGTTTTATATTCATATAGGAGTCATCTATCAATGAAGATTTTAATTGCTTCGGATATTCACGGTTCTCGTATCTATGCGCATCGTGTCGTTGAATTGATGGAGGAAGAGGACGCTTCTCAGCTCATATTGCTTGGCGATATTTATAATCATGGTCCACGCAATCCATTGCCGGACGGGTATGATCCAATGGGAGTCGCTAAAATCCTCAATGAGCGGGTCGGTGTTTTGACGGTGATCAAGGGTAACTGTGACAGCGACGTTGACACGATGATCTCAAACTTCGAATTTGTTTCAGAAGGTGTGCTGTTGATCAACGGTAAAAAGATATTTTTACAGCACGGAGATCGTTTTCATATTGATATGCTGCCGAAAAATTGCGGGGATGCTTTCTTTTATGGTCATTATCATACAGGGTTTATCGAACGGAAGGGGCATGTGCTTGTCGCAAACTGCGGATCGGTGTCGTTGCCCAAAAATGGTACCCCGCGCAGTTATTTGCTGTTAGATGGAACACATGTGATCCTGAAGGATTTGGATAAAAAAATTCTGGCAGAAGCAGATATTTAAATTCTTTGTGCAAGAAGTGAAGGGATTGGCACTTGTTTTTGGGTGCGGTTCTCGGTTTTTAATCAATTTGAGAGGTAAATATTCATGAACAAGATTCGAATCGGAATTGTTGGCTATGGCAATTTGGGCCGCGGCGTGCAATATGCGGCCGAACAAAATGAGGATTTAGAGGTCGTTGCCGTTTTTACGCGCAGAGACCCTGCAACAGTAGAGCCCATATTGCCGGTGAAAGTGGAGCGGATGGATGCATTGAGCGATTATGTCGGCAAGATCGATGTCATGATCTTGTGCGGCGGGAGCGCAACAGATTTGCCTCGTCAGTCGGTAGAGGTAGTGCGCTTGTTCAATACAGTGGATAGTTTTGATACGCATGCGCACATTCCGGAATATTATGATAGATTGAATGCGGCGGCGAAAGAGGCGGGGCATGTCGGCGCGATGAGTATCGGATGGGATCCGGGTCTCTTTTCTCTTGCCAGGATTTATTTTGATTCCGCTCTTGCAGAAGGTTCAACATATACTTTTTGGGGGAAGGGCGTCAGTCAAGGACATAGCGATGCCATTCGGCGCGTGCATGGGGTCAAGGATGCGCGTCAATATACCGTTCCAGTAGAAGAAGCTCTCCGCCGTGTTCGAGCGGGAGAGGAGCCGGAATTGACCACCCGTGAAAAGCATACGCGCGAGTGCTATGTCGTAGCGGAAGAGAGTGCGGACCTTGCACGCATCGAACATGATATTAAGACGATGCCGGATTATTTTGCCGATTATGATACGACGGTGCATTTTATTTCCGAAGAGGAGCTTTTGCGCGATCATGCAGGGATCCCTCATGGCGGATTTGTCTTGCGTTCCGGAAAATCTGCTGCGGGAAACCGTTTTTTAATGGAATTTTCTTTGAAGTTAGACAGCAATCCGGAATTTACCTCAAGCGTTTTAGTGGCATATGCGCGAGCAGTCGGTCGCTTGGCAAACGAGGGAAAGGCAGGGGCTTTCACTGCATTTGATATTGCGCCGAAGTATTTAAGTCCCCTTTCGGAAGAGGAACAGCGCCGCCAACTGCTTTGATCCGAAGAGTCATTTTGATTAAGAAGGGCTGGCCTTGCGGAACAGCTCTTCTTTTTTGCGTGAAATCTTGGGAACTTTGACGAAAGGATTGCAACAGAGATGGAAATGTGATAAAATAAATAATGACAATTCATTTTTGGAATAATCCCTAAGGCGGAGGAAATCATGTTCAGTCCCGAGATTGAGAAAATTGATCGTAAAGCATTGCGCGAAATGCAATTAGAGCGCTTAAAATATACGGTGCATTATGCTTATGAAAATGTTCCGATGTATCGTCGCCGGTTTGATGAGATCGGTTTGCGGCCGGAACATATCCGTACATTGAAAGATATTGAATTGATCCCTTATACGACAAAAGATGACTTGCGCGAAAATTATCCGTTTGGAATGTTTGCTGTACCGATGAAAAAAATCGTCCGTTTGCACGCATCTTCCGGGACGACGGGTAAACCTGTTGTCGGGGGGTATACACGCAGAGATTTGGATAATTGGTCTACCTGTATTGCGCGTATTTTAACGATGGCCGGAGCGACGGATGAAGATATTTTTCATGTCGCATTCGGGTATGGGTTGTTTACCGGCGGATTTGGCTTGCACTATGGTGTAGAAAAATTGGGGGCAACAGTCGTTCCTGTTTCTTCCGGCAATACGGAAAGACAGTTAATGTTGATGAAAGATTTCGGGGCAACGGCTTTGATCGCAACGCCGAGTTACGCAATGTATCTTGCGGAGACGGCAAAGAAACAGGGGATTTTATCTGATTTAAAGATTCGCCTTGTCTGCATGGGGGCTGAAGCGTCTACCGCTGAGATGCATGAAGCATTGCAGAAACTTTTTGGCGCGCTTCCGACAGAAAATTATGGTTTGACCGAGGTCGGCGGCCCTGGCGTATCTGGCGAATGCCGCGAGAAGGCGGGGATGCATATCAATGAGGATATGTTCTACCCTGAGATCATCGATATGGATCATAATCGAGTACAGGGAGAAGGCGAGCTCGGTGAGATGGTCATTACGACGCTCACAAAAGAAGGAATGCCGGTTCTTCGCTATCGGACAAAAGATATTACTTCCATTACATATGAGCCGTGTCGCTGCGGCCGCACCCTTGCGCGCATGTCGCGCGTAATTGGACGGACGGATGATATGCTGATTATCCGCGGGGTCAATGTGTTCCCGTCGCAAATTGAAAGTGTGCTGATGGGAATGGATGAGCTGGGAAAGATGTATGAGATCGTCGTAGATCGCGTCAATTATATGGATACGATCGAGGTACGCGTCGAGGTCGACGATGCCTCTCTTTTGACCGATTATTCAAAATTAGAGGCACTCGTCGCAAAGATTAAGCACAATTTGCGCGTCGTGTTGCAACTGGATGTCAAGGTCAAGCTCGTCGAGCCTTTTTCCATCCCTCGCACAGAAGGAAAAGTTAAGCGCGTAACAGATTTGCGCAAAAAGTAATCGAGCACCGATTCATTTTTGATGTTCGTAAACTATCTACAGAGGTTGAGGTTATTATGAAAAAATTGTTGTTGGGAGATTTTGCCGTCGCCAGAGGTGCTTGGGAAGCCGGAGTGCGGGTGGCGGCCGCTTATCCGGGGACTCCGTCCACAGAGATCACGGAGGAACTTGCGCGTTACGATGACGTATATAGCGAATGGTCTCCGAATGAAAAAGTTGCTATGGAAGTTGGTATCGGCGCATCTGTTCGCGGTGCCCGCACGATCGTTTCTATGAAGCATGTGGGTTTGAATGTTGCATGCGATCCGCTGTTTACAGCGTCCTATACCGGAGTCAATGGAGGCTTGGTTGTGGCAGTGGCGGATGATCCGTCTGTATTTAGTTCTCAAAATGAGCAGGATACGCGCGTGACGGCTGTCAGTGCGCAGGTTCCCGTATTGGAACCGTCGGACAGTATGGAGGCAAAAGAGTTTACTAAGCTTGCTTTTGATCTTTCCGAGCAATATGATACGCCTGTAATTTTGCGCTTGACGACGCGCGTCGCCCATTCGCAGAGCCTTGTTGAATTGGGAGAAAGACAGGAGCTTCCCCTCCGTGCGTATGAAAAGAATATAGCAAAATATGTTATGATGCCTGCTAATGCGCGCGTCAAGCATACGGTCGTGGAAGAACGCATGGCAAAGCTTTCTGTAGATGCGGATTCTTTATCGATCAATCGCATAGAAATGGGGGATAACAAACTCGGCATTATTTGTTCCGGCGGTGTATACGAGTATGTCAAAGAAGCTTTACCGGATGCGAGCGTGCTGAAGCTCGGAATGGTCTACCCGCTTCCTTATGAGTTGATCAAAAAATTTGCGTCGAGTGTCGATCGTTGTGTCGTCGCAGAAGAATTGGCTCCTCATATCGAGACGTTGATTAAGGCGCACGGTATCAATGTAGAAGGAAAAAATCTTTTCCCCCGGTGCGGAGAGTTTTCGGCGAATCTTATCCGCCGTTGTATTTTGGGTGAGGCGGATTCTGTTTCGGCGGCGCAGGTCCCGGCTCGTCCGCCGGTTCTCTGTGCGGGCTGTCCGCATCGCGGTGTGTTTTATGTGCTGTCTAAACTGAAATTAAATGTTTTAGGTGATATCGGTTGTTATACACTGGGGGCGGTGCCTCCGCTCGGATCAATGGACGCTGTCGTGTGCATGGGCGCAAGTATCGGCATGGCAATCGGCTTTGATAAGGCGGATCCGGAAGCGCACAAACATTCAGTCGCTGTCATTGGAGATTCGACATTCATTCACAGCGGGATAACCGGTTTGATCGACGCTGTATACAATAAGGCGCCGATAACGGTCATCATCTTAGATAACCGTACGACAGGGATGACTGGACATCAAAATCATCCGGCAACGGGCAAGACGATTAAAAATGAACCGACCTATGAATTGGATCTGGCTGAGGTTTGCCGCGCCGTCGGTGTTCCGAATGTACGTACTGTCGATCCGGGCGATCTTGGGGAGATGGAGCGCGCAGTGAAAGAGGAATTGGCAAAGGACGAGGTCTCTGTCATTATTGCAAAAAAACCCTGTGTACTGCTGACAAAAAAGCTGTACAATGGGTTCCGTGTCAATGGTCTGTGTAAAAAGTGTAAGGCTTGCTTAAAGTTAGGGTGTCCGGCGATCGTCAATGGCAAGGATGGTATTACCATCGATGTTTCTCTTTGTACAGAATGTGGCCTGTGCAAAGGAGTATGTAAATTTGGAGCGATCGAAGGGGAGGTGCGCTAACGTGAAAAGTTTGGATATTTTAATCGTCGGTGTCGGTGGACAAGGCACGCTGCTTGCCAGCCGCGTTTTAGGTAAATACGCACTTGAGGGCGGATATGATGTCAAGCTGAGCGAGGTGCATGGCATGGCGCAGCGCGGCGGCAGCGTCATGACATACGTGCGCATTGGACAGAAAATCGCGTCTCCGATCATTGATGAAGGCGGGGCTGATCTGATTCTCGCTTTTGAAAAGTTAGAGGCCCTGCGTTATGCGCATTATTTAAAGCCGAATGGCGAAGTATTGTATTCGACACAAGAAATCATGCCGATGCCCGTAGTGACGGGCGCCGCAGAATATCCGAAGGGGATTGAAGCTCAATTAAAGGGTACCGGCATCGATGCTCTGAAGTTGGCGATCGAAGCAGGAAACGCAAAGTCGGCAAATTCAGTCATGTTGGGGGCACTCTGTAAAAAGTTGGGCTTTGACCGTGATCGGTTTGAAGAAGCGCTGCTGTCCAGTATACCGCAGAAGACGATCGAGATGAATCGTAAAGCATTTGCACTTGGCTATGATGCCGTATAAAAGAGATTTAGAATAAAGGGGAGAACGAATGTCTAAAGTAAAAGATTACATTTACCGTCCGGAAATTGAGTGCCTTTCGCGCTCTGAATTTGAAAATTTGCAGAGCGAACGTCTGCGTAAGACGGTCGAGTTGGTTTACAATCATTGTAAACCGTATCGTGCAAAAATGGATGCATGCAAACTGAAACCGTCTGATATTCGGTCTGTTGCAGACTTGCAGAAGTTACCGTTTACGGTCAAACATGATTTGCGCGAAGCATATCCATTTGGTTTTTATTCAGCTCCGGCTCGCGATATTGTCGAGGTGCATGCTTCGTCCGGAACTACGGGCAAGCTGACGGTCGTCGGGTATACGCAGAACGATGTCGATGTTTGGGCAGAGGTCGCTGCGCGCTCTCTCGCTATGGCCGGGGTTACAAAGGATTCGCTCGTACATGTCGCATATGGTTATGGATTATTTACGGGCGGGTTGGGAGCGCATTACGGCGCGCAAAAAATCGGGGCAAGTACTGTTCCGGCAAGCGCCGGCAATACGATACGCCAATTGACGCTGCTGCGTGATTTTGGTGCAACACACCTTTGTTGCACACCGTCGTACGCCATTTTCCTCGGTACAGAGATCGAAAAAGCTGGCATGAATATTGAGGATTTTTCGCTGATCGGCGGCGCATTTGGGGCAGAACCGTGGACATATCAGATGCGTGACGAATTAGAACGTCTGCTGCATATCGATGCGCTGGATATTTATGGGCTTTCTGAGATTAGCGGCCCCGGTGTGGCGATGGAGTGCATGCAGAAACACGGAAGCCATGTGCAGGAAGATCATTTTATTCCGGAAATCATTGATCCGGTTACGCTGGAACCGCTGCCTTATGGAAGCGAGGGCGAACTTGTCTTTACAACGATCACTAAAACGGGGCAGCCGTTGATACGATATCGTACGCGCGATTTATGTACACTGACGGAAGGAAAGTGTGCGTGCGGGCGGACGACGGTGAAGATGAGCAAAGTCAAAGGCCGCTCAGACGATATGCTGATCATTCGCGGAGTGAATGTTTTCCCGTCGCAAATCGAGGCTGCGATCATGAATGTGGCAGGAGTTTCTCCGCATTATATGATTTATGTCGATCGTATCAATAACCTGGATGTGATCGAGATCGATATTGAATTGGCAGGTAATTTGACGCCGGACAAGGTTTCAGATATTGAGTCGATCAAAAAGAAGGTCGAAACAGAGATCAATTCTTATATTGGGCTGAGTGCAAGGATTAAGTTGTGCGAAAGCGGATCCATTC
The DNA here is from genome assembly GCA_904419945.1 of uncultured Clostridia bacterium. Taxonomy (GTDB): domain Bacteria; phylum Bacillota; class Clostridia; order Christensenellales; family Borkfalkiaceae; genus Borkfalkia. The sequence goes on along the minus strand of CAJFTM010000048.1, from coordinate 55,009 downwards.
AGCGAAGTGAAGGCAAAGCGGTACGTGTCATTGATCGCAGAGAATAAAAATATTCCTTGTGTATCGATATTTTGAGAAACTAAAAATTATAAGGAGGAAAATCGTATGTTGGTCAAGCAGCTTTCAGTATTTATGGAGAATCGGCCTGGCAGGTTGTATAAGCTTACGCATGCTTTGGGTAAAGAGGGCATTGACTTTGTAACTCTTTCCATTGCAGATACAAAAGATTTCGGCATTGTGCGCTTTATTGCGCGCGATAACGAGAAGGCTTACGAAATTTTGAAGCGTGAGGGCTTTACTGTAGGCATAACCGAGTTGATCGGGGTGGAGGTAGAAGATAAACCAAACTCCTTAGCTGAGGTTATTGCTCTGATAGAGGCCGCCAATATCAACATTGAATACTTGTATTCGTTCGTCTTGACAAATCATAATTCCGCAAAGATTTTAATGCGCGTAGAAGATACTGAGCGGGCATTGCAGTTATTGACTGAAAAGGGTATCAAACTTCTTTCGGAAAAGATACTCTAATGTTGAAATTTTGTGTGATTATAGGCAGATTATATCTGGCATAGTACTTCGCTTAAATCGGAAATCGGTGTTCATTATTTATTCTTATGAGAGCGAAAGACTGAAATTTCTCGGGAGGCTTTCCATGAACAATAGAGATACGTTGCGCATCAACGAGGCTGGACATTTAGAGATCGGTGGCGCAGATGCGGTCGAGTTAGCAAAAACATACGGGACGCCGCTGTATGTAATGGATGAAAAATATATCCGCGATATGTGTTCCATTTATCGGGATACGATTGAGCAGGAATATGAGGGAAACGGTATGGTTTTGTATGCATCCAAAGCGTTTTCCTGTATGGCCATTTATAAGATCGTGGCAGAAGAAAAGATTGGCATCGACGTTGTCTCCGGCGGCGAATTGTTTACGGCTATGAAGGCCGGATTTCCGGCTGATCGGATCTATTTGCATGGAAATAATAAGTTATTGTCCGAATTGGAGTATGCTTTGGATTGCGGCGTCGGGACGGTTGTAGTCGATGTGTACGCTGAAATCGATCAGTTGGATGCTCTGTGTGCTGCCCGAGGGAAGGTTCAGGATATATTGATCCGCGTCAACCCGGGCGTGGAGGCTCATACGCATCATTTTATTCAAACGGCGAAGACGGATAGCAAATTTGGCTTTTCCTTTGCGGACGGTACGGCCGAAAAGGTGACGGTATATGCGCTGACAAAAAAGAATTTGCATTTGCGCGGCTTTCATTGTCATATCGGATCGCAGATTTTTGAAAAGCAGTCTTTTACGGCGGCGGTCGATAAAATGTTGGTGTTTATGGCGCAGATGAAACAGGTACATGGATTTGAAGCGGATGTCTTGAATCTCGGTGGCGGCTACGGTATTTGGTATGCGGATGGAGACGCAAAAATTTCCAAAAGCGAGTATGCGGATTATCTGCGTGCGATCATTGCGGAACTGAAAATAAAAGCGGACGAATACGGCATTAAGCGCCCGTATCTATTGGTCGAACCTGGGCGATCGATCGTCGGCGAAGCTGGCGTTACGCTGTATACGGTCGGCAATATCAAAGAAATTCCGGGGGTACGCAAATATATTGCGATTGATGGCGGTATGTTTGAGAATCCGCGTTATGCGCTTTATCAAGCAAAATACACGCCGATTCTCGCCAATCGTGCACGTGAAGCGGCAACGGAGACGGTTTCAATTGCGGGAAAGTGTTGTGAAAGCGGTGATTTGATCTGCGTCGATGCGCAGTTGCCCCACGCACATAGCGGGGATATTTTAGCAATTTTGTCTACCGGGGCGTACAATTATTCAATGGCCAGCAACTATAATCGCAATTTGATCCCGCCTGTCGTGCTTGTGTGGAAGGGAAAGGCTGATTATATCGTTAAACCACAAACTTATGAGGATCTCGTGAGAAACGATGTGGTTCCTGAGCGCTTGCGTTAGATCGGCACGAATCGTTTTATAGCGAGTAACTTTTTTAATGGATGTCTTTATAAGTAATAGATATTATTGGCGGCCCGTTCAATAACCGGGCCGTTCATCTTTGTTTAATGCTATGTATAACAACTATAAGACCTGCGAGTGGGGCGTGGACTTGAGCGTTGGTTTGATGCTGGAACGACTTATTGAAAAAACGAACCTCTTCAAGCCAGCTTGCTAGTTATGCCGTGGACGACTGTAAGGGCATTTTTTAGGCAAACAGGAAATAGAAAAATCGGTTCAGGGGAAATTTTTTCTTCGGTGCCGTTGCATTCTTGCTTTGGGTATGGTATAATAGCAAAGTAATGAACGCGAGGAACAGATACGAATGAAAAAAGGTTTTGATAACGATCGGTATATCCAGCTGCAGAGCGAAAAAATCTTGGAACGCATCCGCAAATTTGATAATAAGTTGTATTTAGAATTTGGCGGGAAACTGTTCGATGATATGCACGCCTGTAGGGTTTTACCCGGATTTGAGAGCGATGCAAAATGCCGTATCCTTTTGACTTTGAAGGAGCAGTCAGAAATTATTTTTGTGATCAGTGGTGCAGATCTTGAACGCAATAAGATTCGCGCAGATTTCGGGATCCCGTATGGTACGGATGTACTGCGCTTGATCGATAAATTGCGCGGGCTTGGCCTAAACATGAATAGCGTCGTTGTGACACAGTATTTAGGACAGCCGGCGGCCGATAAATTTATCAATAAACTGAAAAACCATGGCTTGCGAACGTATATTCATCATAAAACAAAGGGATATCCGACAGAAGTTGATATCATCGTTTCAGATGAGGGATATGGAGCAAATCCTTATATCGAGACGACAAAACCGCTCGTTGTTGTGACGGCTCCGGGCCCCGGCAGCGGGAAATTGGCAACGTGCTTGTCTCAATTGTATCATGAATATAAGAGGGGTGTGCGGGCCGGATATGCGAAGTTTGAAACTTTTCCAATTTGGAACTTGCCATTGCGTCATCCTGTCAACGTCGCGTATGAAGCGGCAACGGCTGATTTGGGCGACATTAATATGATTGATCCTTATCATTTAGAGGCGTACGGCGAAACGACCGTAAATTATAATCGAGATATTGAATGCTTCCCGATCGTGCGTTCGATTTTGGCGAAAATAACGGGGGATGAAGGGATCTATCAATCGCCGACGGATATGGGAGTCAATATGGCCGGTTTTGGCATTTTTGATGACGAAACGGTCCGACAAGCTGCGCGGCAGGAGATCGTTCGGCGCTATTATAAGGCAGAGTGCGATTATAAGATGGGTAACTGCACCAAAGAAACGGTCGAGAGGATTCGCTTGTTGATGAATGAGAACAAGCTTTCCGTGAATGACCGTGCCGTTGTAAAACCGGCTTTGGAGAAAGCGGAAACAGCAGGTTGTGCAGCTGTTGCCTTGGAGTTAGAAGACGGCGTCTTTGTAACGGGGAAATCAAATAAGTTGATGACAGCGTGTGCGAGTGCCGTACTGAATGCGATCAAAACGCTGTCAAGGATTGCAGACGATATGTTGCTGCTTTCACCTATCGTTTTATCGCCCATCATAGGATTAAAAAAGGATGTATTGCGAGAGGATAAGGTGAAGCTCAGTCTTGGGGATGTTTTGACGGCCCTTTCGATTTGTGCGGCAACGAATCCAATCGCGGAAAAAGCTATGAGTATGCTCGTGCGTCTGCGCGACTGTGAAGCTCATTCTTCTTGTATTTTGCCGGAGGCTGATCAGTCCGTCATGAGGAAATTGGGGATCCGCCTGACCTGTGAGCCGGAATATGGCAGTAAAGATCTATACGGGTTTTAATAGAGATAGCAGTTATTCTAGTTTGATTTTTGCGATGAATGGACAATAAAAATATAGAAGAAGGCGAAATACGTTTCGCTGTGATGGAGGAGGTGTGCTTATGGTGATTGATGCTGTGACGATTGTCGTGGCGATTCTTTTGGCTGGTTTAGGTATGTTTGTTGGGTTTGGTAGAACGTTACGGTTTTTTACGGATGGTATCTTTGGGTTCATTATTTCAGTTGTCTTCTGCTTTGCTTTCGGAGGGTTGATTGCCTCGATCGGTCCGGTTGCGGAAGGGATTAGTTGGTTGAATAATTGGCTTGGCGGAGTTTGGAGCTTTTTTGCGACGATCCGCTTGGCAACGATTATTTATTACATCATTTTATTCTTGCTGGTACAATTACTGAGATCGTTGATCGTTTTCGGATTGGAAAAATTGTTTTCGATCGATGTGCTTGCGATGCGTATCATCAATAGCATTTTAGGTGCGGCTTTGATGGTTGTTGCCGTATTGATCCTTCTGTTGCTTGTTTTTGCGATTTTTGCGCTGTTTGAGTCGAGTGGCTTTATTCAGGATATGCTTGTCAAATTGGACGGAACTTTTTTAAAGACATTGTATGTCAATAATCCAATCGACTTTACGCAGATCTTTGCGGCTAATTGAATGATAAAAAATGAAAGATACTTAGACATAGTAAAAGCATCATTACGGTTCAGGCGGGGCAAAAGCCCCGCCTTTTTCATCTAAATTTTGAACAAATCATGTAATCGATCGATGGTGTGATCATGGAGAAAGTGTTTTTGTATTCGTTGTGATGGCGGAGTGCTCATTGAACGATTTCCTCTTGTGTCTCATACAATGGTAAAGAGACTTGCGGAGGAAAAACGAAGGTGGAATGGATCATGTCGCAGCAGCCTTGGATGCAGGCTCTGTTTGCGACTTGTTTTACGTACATGATGACGGCACTCGGAGCAGCGCTTGTCTTTGTGATCCGGCGATGCAATTCAGCAGTTATTGACGGAATGCAGGGTACGGCTGCCGGGCTCATGATCGCAGCGAGTTTTTTTTCTCTTTTGCTGCCCGCGAAAGAGAGCTTATCCGGGGATTCCGTTTCAGAAGCCCTCATTTTGACGGGAGGCTTCTGTGTTGGATGTGTTTTTATTTTATTGACAAATGTATGGCTGAATAAGAGCGAGAGGTTTGCAAAGGACGGCGTACGGAGCGGTGTTTTGACTTGCTTTGCAATGACTCTGCATAACATTCCGGAAGGATTTGCGGTCGGTGTAGCGTTTGGATCCGTCTTAGACGGAGAAGGCTTCATTTCAGCATGTATGCTCGCACTTGGTATCGGTATTCAGAATTTCCCGGAAGGGCTCTGTGTTGCAATTCCATTGCGCAGCATGGGTATGCGTGCAGGCAAAGCATTTTTCTTTGGACAATTATCGGGGATGGTAGAGATTGTGGCGGGGGTATTGGGCGCCCTTGCGGTACAAATGATACAGCTTCTGTTGCCGTGGGCGCTTTCCTTTTCTGCCGGTGCCATGATTATCGTCGCTTGTGGAGAGCTGATTCCATCCTGTGTACGGGAAGGAAAGGTGACGGCCTTATATGGTATCATGGGAGGTTTTGCACTCATGATGTTGTTGGATATTTTATTTGGTTAAAACGTATAATATGGCATTTACATGCCCATATTCTAAGATATGGACACGATTGAAAGAAGGGAAGAGGTACGCACTGAAGCGGTGGAAATGCAGAATGAAGGGCGGTCAGCAATCATTGTCGGTGCATCTTCCGGAATTGGATATGAAACAGCACTGCGGCTAATAGGGCGCGGTTTGAATGTATTTAATATTTCGCGCACTCCTTGCGCGCTGCGTCAAATCCATAATTATACAGCGGATGTTGCCGATGGTGATTCTTTGGAACGAGCAATTCGTGAGGCGGCTCTCAGTGCGGAAGGAATCTACGGATTGATCTATTGTGCCGGTTTTTCTATGGCAGCGCCGATCGAATACGCATCGGAAAAAGACTATCGTTACTTATTCGAAGTTAATTATTTTGGAGCGCTGCGGGCGATTCGAGCTATCGTTCCGTTTTTAAAAGAGAAGGGTGGGCGCATTATTTTAGTAAGCTCGATGGCCAGTATTTTCCCCATCGCATTCGACTGTTTTTACAGCAGTTCGAAAGCGGCGGTCGATATGCTCGTAAAAGGAGCTTCCATCGAGTTGGAACCCTATCATATCCATGTAAGTTCGATACAGCCGGGGGGAACTTCAACAGCATTTACGTTTAAGCGAAAGATTTATTCGGACATTGAGTCTGGTGAGTATGCTCCCAAAGTCAAGCGAGCAGCAGAAGCGTTGGCGCGAATGGAACAGGGAGGTATGAGCGCAGGGGAGGTCGCGAAAGCAGTTGCGGAAGCGTTTTGTGAAAAAAATCCGCCGCTTTTGTTACAGTGCGGCGGTTGGAATAAGTTTTATGCGGTAGCGAAGCGTGTATTGCCTGAAAAGACAGCGCATTATTTAAATCGGAAAGTTTATCGCCAATAATTATAATTTTGAACAGTATTATGTCTAACATAAATGATCAAAAATAAAGGAGCCCGACTTATGTCGGGCTCCTTGTATGCAAAGAAACTGTGCATCCTCCGTTGAAAATGTGCGCCGAAGCGTTAAAACCGCAGGTAACTCCTGCAAAGCTTCCTTATGGCACACGGACAAATCCGCTTAGTGCTGCTATATCCCTATCCTGACACGGTTCACGGCAGCCCGTTGCATAAGACCTTGCGATCAACATCCCTTGCGGAGCGCGGCCTTCCACGCATAAATCCGCGGGAGGCATTCAGTTCTGCTATAGCGGATTGCAGATACAGGGCACCGCTAACTCCCCACCTAGCACAGCTCTATTATTGTATACTATACATCGAAATTTTGCAACTGATTTTACTTAAAATCTAATGAAAAATGTGAAATATAACGGCGATATAGGAGGAATGGGATAAGATATCTCTCAGAACAGTTGCTAAAATCCTGTTGTTGTATTATAATAAGAGGCAGTAATTTGTGCAAAAGGAGGCGTAATCATGCCACACATCTCGGTAAAAATGTTGGAAGGCAGAAGCGAAGAACAAAAAAAACGCCTTGCAGCCGCATTGGTTCGCGCTTTAACGGAGGAATTGCATTGCTCGGATCATTATGTGACTTGCACGGTGGAGGATTACAGCGCAGTTGAATGGCAAACTGTTTTTCAGCGGGAAATCGCCGAAAAACCGGTTCATGTTGTTTATAAAAAGGCGGAGTACAATCCGAAAAGCTTGTTATAAATAGAGAGGAGTTAATTATGGCAGAGTGTACACATGATTGCGGCAGCTGCGGAGAAAATTGTTCGCAGCGAGACATGCGCAAGGCGCCGCATGAATTGAGCAAAATCAAGAAAGTGATCGGAATCGTCAGCGGTAAAGGCGGCGTCGGTAAATCGTTGACGACGGCAATGCTGGCTGTCCTCGCTCGCCGTAATGGCTTCAATACGGCGATTTTGGACGCGGATATCACGGGTCCGTCCATCCCGAAGATGTTTGGCATTGCAGAAAAGGCGACGGGTACAGAATTAGGCATTTTTCCGGTATCCAGCAAAAAGGGTATCGAAATTATGTCAATGAATCTTTTATTGGAAGAAGATACCGATCCTGTTATTTGGCGCGGACCGGTTATTGCGGGGGCTGTCTTACAATTTTGGACGGATGTCATTTGGAATGATGTGGATTATATGTTTGTCGATATGCCTCCTGGAACGGGAGATGTTCCGTTGAGCATATATCAGTCTATCCCCTTAGACGGAATCATCATTGTGACGACTCCGCAGGATCTCGTTTCAATGATTGTCCTGAAAGCAGCACATATGGCACAAAAAATGAATGTTCCAATTTTGGGGATCGTTGAAAACATGAGTTATGTGAGGTGTCCTGATTGCGGCAGAAAAATTGAAGTTTTTGGCTCGAGCCGTGTGGATGAGCTGGCAAAGCAGGTCGGCTGTAAAAATATTGCGCAGATCCCTTTCGATTCTTCATTGACAAAATGTGCGGATAACGGCTTAATTGAATTATTTGAAGGGGACTATTTGGACAGTTTATTCAACGCGATCGAACAAGCTTAATATGCTTGCGGGCTGCATAATTTCAGAAAAAGAAAGTCACCCGATAAGGTGACTTTCTGTGTGGTGCCGCTGGTCGGACTCGAACCGACACGGTATCGCTACCACTGGATTTTGAGTCCAGCGCGTCTGCCAATTTCACCACAGCGGCAAATTACATTAACGTTAATATTATACAATAAAATAGTTGTTTTGGCAAGTAAAAATAAATCGATTTGCAAATTTTTAGCTGAGCGTTACAAAAGATCGAATCAAAGTATTGGATTGCTTTTGAGCAGGATGGTCAATTAAGGAAGGTTTGTTAAGTAGTATGCGAGACATAGAATGTGCAAAAACAGAATTAAAAGGGCATTCCATCGTCTGTATTTGCGGAGAAAAGCGAATTTTTTCTGACGAGCGCGGAATTCGTCCTCTTTTAGCACTGATCGACGAAAGGCAAAATTTACGGGGCTATTCCGTTGCTGATAAAATTGTCGGTAAAGCAGCGGCTCTGTTATTTGCCTTGTTGCAACCGGCAGAAATTTTTGCGGATGTGTTGAGTATTGGCGGGGAAGAAGTTTTGTGCCGCTTTCATATTCCGTACTCGTACGGAGTAAAAGTCGATCATATTATCAATCGTGCGGGAACGGATATATGCCCGATGGAACAAACGGTCGAAAAAATTGACGACGCACAAGAGGCGTTGATGGCATTGCGGGAAAAGGTGAACCAATTGCGGGCAGATCCAACGAAAAAATAAAAAAGCAACGCCATGCTGCGCTGCTTGAGTACGATAAAGTTGTTTTAAAAGCTGCGAACGAGCCCGATGACTTTGCCGAGGATCGTTACTTCTTCAACAATAATGTCATCCATGGTCGGGTTTTCCGGATGTAATACATAATGATCTTCTTCTTTGAAAAAGCGTTTTACGGTCGCGTTATCATCCAATAGGGCGACGACGATATCACCGTTTTCTGCCGTTGGCTGGCGGCGTACGATAATTTTATCTCCGTTGAGGATGCCGGCGTCGATCATGCTTGTTCCCTTTACGTTCAGCATAAACAACTCGCTTCCCTGGAAACTGCCGGAGGGAAAAGAGTAATAGTCTTCATAATTTTCATAAGCAAAAATCGGTTGGCCTGCTGTAACCGTACCAATCAGCGGGATATTGATGGAAGAACTCTTTTTAAAGCTAACAGCTCTGTTCTTATTGGGAGAGCGCGAAAGAAGTCCTTCGTTTGTCAATTTTTCAAGATAATAATAGGCGGAGGCCGTTGATTTAATGTGCAGCTCAGCACAAATTTCGCGTACGGTCGGCGAATAGCCGTTTTCGGCATTGTATGTATTGATGTAATTGAGTACGGCTTGCATTTTATTGCGGCTGTTTTCAGACATTTTGAACCTCCTGCTGCTCTCTATTATTATAACAGACAACGTCTTAAAAAGCAAACAAATGTTTATAAAAATATTGATTATTTTGAATGAAAGTGCTATAATTTTCAGGGAGGTTTAATAAGTTACGATGGAGACACAAAAGTGTGTTTTATACGACCGGGATTGCATCGGTTGTCTCGAGTGTGAGATGTGCGATTTAGATCCGAATAAGGTGTGTGATAATTGCGGCAAATGTTTGGACATACATGATTTTGCAACGATTAAAATTGACAAGATCATTTCTGATGTCAATGATGAAAAAGAGAGATGAAACCATTGGCGGTAAGCAGCACAAGGGCTAAAGGGAGTTATGATGCAACAGACGATAGAATTATTGGCGCCGGCCGGTGATCGTGAAGCATTTGAAACGGCGCTATATGCCGGTGCAGATGCTATTTATCTTGGCTTGCAAGATTTTTCTGCGCGCAAATCGGCAGTTAATTTTACACTGGATAACCTAGAAGACTCTGTTCGATTGGCGCATGTTTTCGGCGCAAAAGTCTATGTTGCACTCAACACTTTGATTAAAGAGAAAGAAGTCGACCTCTTTATGGAGGAGGCTTTACAGGCTTGGAATTCGGGTGCGGATGCTCTGATTGTGCAGGACCTATTCCTCGGGAAGCGCCTCAAAGAATGTTACCCGGAGATAGAACTACACTTATCTACGCAAGCCGGAATATGTAACGAAGATGGCGCGAAATTGGCGAAAGATTTTGGTTTTTCGCGCGTGATCCTCGCGAGGGAAACGCTGCTTGCCGATATTGAACGTATTTCAAAAGTCATTGAAACGGAGTGCTTCATTCAGGGAGCGCTATGCACTTGTTTTTCGGGACAATGTTATTTTTCTTCTGTGATTGGGGGGAATAGCGGAAATAGGGGATTTTGTAAACAACCTTGTCGCAAAAGGTATACCATTGACAGGCCCAATTTCGAAAAGCCGGCCTATAGACTTTCTCTATCTGATTTATGCGTGAGTGAGAATATAAAAGTGCTAGCGCGGGCGGGCGTATCATCGTGCAAGATTGAAGGGCGAATGCGTTCCGCATCCTATGTGGGGGCTGCCGTGCGCTATTACCGCGATATACTAGACGGAGAAAACGCAATTCTGGCGCAAGACCTGTCAGCGCTGAAGCGGACGTATAATCGTGGGAATTATACACAAGGATACTTATTCGGACAGGACAAAAATTTGCTCGCCTCTGATATTCAAGGACATATCGGCGAGCCAATCGGAACAATCGGGCGGCGCGATCAAAGCGGGCGCTATGTGTTTGTGCATTCAACTTTTACCGTGCATGACCAGGATGGTTTTAAGATTATCCGGAAGGGAAAGGAAGAAATCGGCGGAGCGGTTTGGCGTGATTTCTATCCTAAGGCAAAGGGAGGATTTTACTTACCGAATTTTGAAAAGTATCGCGAGGGAGATGCGGTCTGCGTCACAGCGGACAGGGGAGTGGCAGAGCATTTGCAAGCTTTGCGCCGTAAAATCACATTAAAGGTTTCGCTTCGTTTAAAGGCGGGAGAACCGTTATTCGTACAAGTACAGGGAGCCTTTGGTAATTACGAGGCGCAGACTGATTTTATTGCTGAGGTCTCGCGGACTCGCCCAATATCGGCACAGGATCTGATCGAATGTTTTGAGAAGGTCGATGGATTACCCTTTTCAATATGTTGTGAGCACATTGAGACGGACGGCGCGAGTTTTATTGTGCGTTCACAGCTCAATGCTTTTCGGCGAAAGGTTTGGTCTGATATCTATAACAAGCTGGCAAATGTACATCCGCAGCTTATAAAGAGGGTATATCAAAAACCAGTCTTGCCAAGAAAAAGGACTGCGGAAGGGCAGATAGCGATAATTGACCGCGATTTCACCTCGAAGTGTTATCGGAATATAAAAATTGATTTTGCAATTTTGGATCCGGTCGATTGTAAAGATATGAAAAGTATTCGCGCTTTTTTAGAAAATGCGAAGTACTTTGCCAGACATAAATATGTTTATGTGCCGGCCTATTGTACGGGAGAGGATCTTGTCCTCTATCAAGAATTATTTCCTCTATTTGACGGCATTTACGCGGAGGGCAATTTCGCTTTTCATTTGTGTAAAGGTATGCCGTTGTTCGCCGGGACGGGAATGAATTTGTTTAATCGTGTGGATGTAGAGGGTGCCTTGAATGCCGGGGCTGTGAATGTCGCCGTTTCTAAAGAACTCTCATTGTTTGAAATCGATGAAATCGGCTTTCCTTCCGCTTTTGTATTTGCCGGCGGCAGGACGCGCGTGATGGATCTCGGCCATTGCCCGTTTGGAAAAACTTGTTCTTCTTGCAACCGACGTACACGGTATATTTTGAGAGATGAAGGAAAGCGCGCCTTTCCATTATTGCGCAACGAGCGTTCCGTCTGTCGATTTGCTTTATATAATTGTATGCCGATGCGGATCGACACTTCACTCAGTAACAGGCTTTTTGATTTTAGTGCGTCGACGGATCAAGAAAAAGAGAGTATTTTATTGGGAAAGGCCGGGGTATTGACTGCTGGCGCTTCGAAAAAGGGAATCCGATAATTGGATGAAATCGGATCTTGTTGAATGAAATAACATGGAAGAGATTGTTTTAAAAAAATTGGAATTAAATAAAGTGCTCACCAGTGTTGCTGGGTACGCTTCTTTAGATGAGACAAAGCGGCAAATTGTTTCTTTGCGGCCGAGCGTCACTTTATCGGAGGCTGAAGCATTGCTGCAATTGTCGGCTGAAGCTGATACTGCACTGTTTCGCTATGGGGTTGGTCATATTGAAGTTTTTCCTTTATTGGATGATGAGTTAGAACGCGCGCGGAAAGGAGCGGCGCTTTCTTGCGGTGAACTTTTGGCTGTAGCAGCGCTCCTGCGTTCGGCGCGCGTTGCCTATCGTTCTATACAGGGCTTGCCAGAAGAGTATTCCGTTCATTTGCGGGAGATCGCATCGGGAATCTATTTTGATGAAGTGTTAGAACGCGATATTTTGGAAAAGATCATTGGTGAAGATGAGGTGAGTGATTATGCGAGTGATGCGCTGTTTGATATACGCCGTTCCATACGCTCTCTCAATGAACGGATCCGCGCTAAATTGAGCGAATATCTGAGCGGGGAAGGGGCTAAGTACCTGCAGGATGCGATCGTAACAATGAGGGATAACCGATATGTGTTACCTGTTCGTGCCGAGCATAAAACAAAGATCCGCGGTTTTGTGCACGACCGTTCCGCGAGCGGCGCTACTTTTTTTATCGAACCTGAACAGATTTTAGACATGAACAATGAGTTGCGGGAGTTGGCTGTTGCTGAAAAGGAGGAAATTGAGCGCATTCTTGCACAGCTTTCACACCGCGTCGGGACAATGGCGGAGTCCTTGCTTGCTGATATTCAACGACTTTGTGAAATAGATGCTGCCTATGCAAAGGCAGAGTATGGTTATAAAAATAAATGCGTATGTCCTAAACTCAACAATGCGGGTATGCTTTGCATTGTCAAGGGGCGTCACCCGTTGCTTGATCCCAAGACGGCTATACCTGTTTCGCTTGCCTTTGGGAAAAAAGACCGGTTCCTTTTGATTTCGGGGCCCAATACAGGCGGCAAAACCGTTACTCTAAAAATGTGCGGTTTGTTTTGCATGATGGCTTGCTGCGGCCTCTTTTTGCCGGCGGGCGAAGGGACTGAGGTATCCGTATTTTCGTCGATTTTCTGCGATATCGGAGACGCTCAATCGATCGAAGAAAATTTATCGACCTTCTCTTCACATATCAGCAATATTATTGGGATTCTTGCGCATGCGGACGCAAAGAGTCTTGTATTGATTGATGAGCTTGGAGGCGGGACGGATCCGGATGAAGGGCAGGCCCTTGCAAAGGCGATTTTGTCTGAATTATTGCGGCGTGGCAGCCGCGGAATCGTTACAACTCATTATACCTCGTTGAAAGAATTTGCATATGCGGCAGATGGGATCGAAAATGCCAGTATGGAATTTGATATGAATACCTTACAGCCTCTGTATCGAATCGATCTCGGCGTGCCCGGCAGCAGCAATGCGATTGCGATCTCGAGGCGGCTCGGGTTGCCGGAATCCGTTTTAGACGATGCCGTTGCGAATCTTTCAGCGGATGGGCAAAGGTTTGAAAATATTTTGCGTACAGCTGAGCAAAGCCGCATTGAGGCGGATGAAGCAAAAAAACAGGCAGAACTGTTAAAGAAAGAGTGGGGTATAAAGCTCGCAGAAGTCAATACGGAGCGTGAAAAACTAAAACGCGAGCACGAAAAGTTATTTGCAACGGCAAAGATGGAAAGTCGGCGGATTGTTCGCGAGCGAACGGAACAAGCCGATGAGCTTCTTTTACAAATTGAAGAGATTGCTAAAAAGAGTGCGCTGACGGAAGCGGATTTAATACGCGCCCGTACCTTAAAGAATCGATTGGCTGATAAGGCATATGATTCGGAAATGGAAGAGGAAGAGCGCCCGTCGGCAAAGCCGATTTCAGTTGCCGCATTGCATGGCGGAGATCATGTTTTTGTCAAAGCGATCGGAGCAATCGGTGAAGTGCTATCTGTACACGAAAAGAAAAAGGAGGTGGAAGTTCTTGTCGGCAGTATGCGGCTGAATGTCAAGGAGAAAGACTTGCAAGCTGTAGAAGGGAATGCGCGCAAAAAGACCGAGCGCGTTCACGTTGTGCGACAGACAGAACCTGTTTTGGCTGTCAAGACGGAAATTAATTTATTGGGAATGACGGTTCCGGAGGCAATACAAGAAGTAGATTCCTTTATTGATAAAGCCGTGCTTGCCGGATTAGAGGAGGTTAAAATAATTCACGGTGTCGGTACGGGAAAATTGAAAGAAGGGATTCGGCGTCATTTGCGTGAGATGCCGAATGTTCAGGAATTTCGATCCGGCGCATACGGAGAGGGGGAAGCGGGTGTTACGATCGTTAAACTTCGCTAATTGGTCAAAGTGTATATGGCGAAGGAACTGCCATATTGCTTTGGTATAAGTTTATTGTCCCATTCATACATTGACAGAGATAATGTTGTGAATGGGAGGTGTGTAGATTTGAGGCGTTTCTCAAAAATCACCGTATTTACAAATCTATGTTTGGCGGGGCTTTTGTTGGTTGTTGGGATTGTATGTTTTTATCCGCTCGGCATTTCAACGGTCAGTCAGCAATCTGAACATGTCTATTATGAAGGCGATCGTAAAAGTCGGTATGTTTCTCCAATGTTTCATGTGTATGCGGGAGAATCATATGTCTCGCAGATTTTAGACGTTTTGGATGATTATGGTGTAACGGCAACTTTTTTTATCGGAGGCTGCTGGGCGGACGATTATGCGGGAGTGTTGCGTGAAATCGTTCTGCGCGGGCATGAATTGGGCAATTGCGGTTATTTTTGCCTGGATCCGGGCAAACTTTCGTATGAAAGGAATCAGGAGGAAATACGTCTGTGCGGAGAACTTATACAGATGTTGACGGGAGAATCCATGTCCTTATTTTCTTCTCCGTACGGCCATGATTCTGATGAAGTTATAAAGGCTGCCGAATCGTTGGGATATAATGTAATACAATGGTCTAAGGATACGACGGCTCGGCAAGATCAGGATATGGCATTGATTTTTGAAAGGGCAACAGATGGCGTATGCGGGGGAGATCTTGTCTTAATGCATCCGACGGCAGAAACAGTTAAGGCGCTTCCCTCCATTTTGCAAAATTATTTAGAAAACGGTCTTGAACCTGTCAGAGTGTCTGTCAACATCGCAGGCGTTGCACAGGGTTAAAAAATTGCAGCGATAGGAGAACTACAGATATGGATATGGTTTACCATAAAAAATTCCCAAGCGGCTTACGGCTTGTCGTCAAGAAAATGGAAGGGTTGCTTTCGGTAAGTATGGGCGTGCTTGTGGGGACAGGGTCTTGTTATGAAACGGCTGTGGAAAACGGGATCTCGCATTTTATTGAACATATGATGTTTAAAGGGACAGAAAAGAGAAGCGCCTTTGAAATTTCTGATGCGATGGATCGCATTGGCGCGCAGACGAACGCTTTTACATCAAAGGATATTACCTGTTACTATGCAAAGTCGACTTCTGAACACGTGGGCGAGGCTTTCGAAATCCTGGCAGATTTGGTGTTGAAATCAACTTTCCCAGAAGATGAGATGGAAAGAGAAAAAAGCGTGGTATTAGAAGAGATCGCGATGACAGAGGATACGCCGGATGATCTTTGTTTGGATGTGCTTGCTGAAGCGTATTACGGTAAGACCGGTTATGGCCGTTCCATTCTTGGGCCGGCAGAAAATGTACGTCGATTTTCCCGCAAGGAGCTTTATCAATATATCGATGAACGCTACAATCCGGAAAATATCGTGGTTTCTTTTGCCGGCAATGTAGAGCCTCATTTTGCGGAAGAACTTGTAGAAAAATATATTGAGGCAAATTTTTGTCAACGGATTTATTTGCCTCGAAAAAAGCAGTTAGACCTTTGCGGACAAAGTTTATTTCGAGTCAAGGATATCGAACAGGTGCACATTGCTTATGCATATCCTTCACTTTCAAGAGAGGACAAGCGTATGGATGCCGCACTCATTGTCAATGCGGTTCTCGGCGGTGGGATGAGTTCTCGCCTGTTTCAGCGTGTTCGTGAACAGTTGGGACTTGCATATACCGTCTACTCCTATATTTCTTCCTATACGGAAGGCGGTGTTTTGACTGTTTATGCCGGCGTTAATCCTGCTAATGTGGAGAAGGCGTGTGATGCGATCGCTGAGACGATCCATGTTTTGCGCCGTGAAAAGATCACGGAAGATGAATTTTCGCGCGGAAAAGAGCAGTTGAAATCATCGATTATTCTTGCGCAGGAAAATACGGCATCGCAAATGTTGGCATATGGAAAATATATGTTGTATAATGATGATCTTTTGGATGTTGAGCGCCGTATTCGGGAGATTGGGGCCTTAACATTAGATGATTGTGCGCAGGCACTGGAATGTAACTTCCATACGGAACACATGGCTGCGGCTGCCGTGGGGAAAATCGATGCTCCGATTCAAATGCCTCGTTAATTTTTATATAAAGATCGGTTTTTTAAGGTATTATGCCTGACATAATTCATGGATTTTTGCCGGTATTCGATGAAGATTGCCACGTTTTGATTTTAGGGAGCTTTCCTTCCGTTAAGAGCCGTAAGGTCGAGTTTTATTATGGAAACAAGCAAAATCGGTTTTGGCCGATGCTTGGGCGTTACTTTGGCGAACAGATCGGCGAAGGAGCCCTCGAGAGGCGTTTGTTTGTATTGCAGCACGGTATCGCACTTTGGGATATTGTTGTGTCATGTTCCATTCATGGTTCTGCTGATGCGAGTATTCGTAATTACGTATTGGCGGATCTGAACGAAATATTATGTGTGGCGCCGATCCAAAGTATTTTATTGAACGGCACAACGGCGTTTCGTTTGTTTTGTGAACAATATAGCGGGATCGCGATCCCATATCTGTGCCTTCCTTCTACAAGTCCTGCGAATTCGCATTATAATGAGCAGGCATGGGTCACGGCATTGGATGCAGTTTTGAATGGAAAAAAGAAAAACGAGGTAAAGAACGGCGATGAAAAAATTTGAGGATATCCTTGCGGACTTTTATGCTATAAGCGATGAACACTATCGAGTTTTTAATGAACGGATCGCCAATATTCCGGGAGGTTCCAGTATCGGCGTGCGTATTCCTCAACTGCGTACATATGCGAAAAAGCTCGTGCAAGAAGAAGATTTTTCTATAGAAGAGTTGTTTCATTTCCCGCATGATATCTATGAGATCCGTTTGTTGAAATGTTTATGTGCGGGGTATCGGAAGGTACTTTTTTCCGAACGTGTTTCATGGATCCGATATATAGTGGGTATCATGGACGGCTGGTCTGTCTGTGATGTTTTTTGCTCTACTTTGCGGATTCCTATAGCAGAGAAAAGGAGTTTTTTACAGAAAATAGAGTACTATATCAGACAAAAGAAAGAATTTACACAGAGGTTTGCCTATGTTTGTTTATTAGGAAATTATATGGAGCGAGAATATCTTGATTTTATTACCTCAGCGCTTGACCGTGCTGAGGCACAGTTTTATTATGCACACATGGGTGCAGCCTGGCTTTTATGTGAGGTTCTTGTCCGGTTTTATGAAGAGGGGGTCAAATATATACAAAACGGGAATCTCGCTTTAGGGACGAAGAATAAGGCAATTCAAAAAGCGTGCGAGAGTTACCGTTTGTCGGACGAACAAAAAAACTTTTTGAAACTTTGGAAAAAGGGATGAAAATCTCAGAAAAGTATGATACAATAAAACGCGTGTGCTGAAAAGTCACACGACTGCCTAATTATTACGGAGTGATCGAATGGATATCATTAAGAAGTTGTCAGATGAATTTCCGGCTATACGCGCTGAGCATATGCAAAACATTGTCAGCCTGATCGATGAAGGGAATACCATTCCGTTTATTGCACGTTATCGTAAAGAGATGACTGGCAGCTGTGATGATCAGGTTTTGCGTGAATTGGACGAGCGGCTGCAATATCTGCGCAACTTGGAAAAGCGTAAAGAGGAAGTTTGTAAATCGATTTCGGAACAGGGCAAAATGACGGAGGAGCTGCAAAGAGCGATTGATGCTGCAGCGACGCTGACAGAGGTCGAAGATTTGTATCGGCCCTATAAACAGAAAAAAAAGACGAGAGCAAGTGTTGCAATCGAACGGGGGCTGCAACCTCTCGCAGACTATATTTTATCTCAAGACCCCAACGGCGATGTCCTGACAGAAGCTGAAAAGTATGTTGATGCCGATAAAGGAGTGCCGGATATAGCTGCTGCAATCGCAGGAGCGAAAGACATTATTGCGGAAATCGTTTCAGATGATGCGAATGTACGCAAAAAATTGCGAAATCTTTTCTTGAAAAACGGCGAAATCGAGACGAAACTCGTTAATGCCGAACAAGATGGGGCCAAGACATACGAAATGTATGCCGATCATGCAGAAAATGTTGCAGAAATCAAGGGGCACCGTGTGCTCGCTATTAACCGCGGCGAAAAAGAAGGATTTTTAAAAGTTAAGATCACTTTCAACGATGAGATCGCTAAGCGCGTGGCCGGAGCCGCTTATTTGAAAAACGGCGGCTATGCAACGCAGCTTGTGAAGGAAGCTGTGGATGATGGTTATACGCGGTTGCTGTATCCTTCTATTGAACGTGAAGTGCGCGCCTTTTTAACGGAAAATGCGAGCGAACAGGCGATTAAAACATTTGAGTTGAATTTGAAGCCGCTTTTGATGCAGCCTCCGGTTAAAAATAAAGTGACGCTTGGACTGGATCCGGCATATCGTACAGGCTGTAAAATCGCTGTCGTGGATGGGACAGGTAAAGTATTAGATAAAACCGTCGTCTATCCTACGCCCGGGCCCAAACAAAATATTGAGGCGGCAAAAGTAAAGTTAAAAGAGCTGATCGCAAAATACGGCGTCGAGATTATTTCGATCGGGAACGGTACAGCTTCAAAAGAGAGCGAAATTTTTGTTGCGGAGCTGATCAAGGAGATTCAGAAGGAGACCGGCCGCGAAGTGGCCTATATCGTCGTTTCTGAAGCGGGGGCATCTGTCTATTCTGCAAGCCCGCTTGGGGCGGAAGAATTCCCTGATTTTGATGTTGCAGAACGCAGTGCCGTATCGATCGCGCGCAGATTGCAGGATCCTTTGGCGGAATTGATCAAAATTGATCCAAAGTCGATCGGGGTCGGACAATACCAGCACGATATGGATAAAAAGCGATTGGACAGCGTTTTGTCAGGAGTGCTGGAAGATTGCGTCAATAGCGTTGGCGTGGATTTGAATACGGCCAGCGTTTCGCTCTTGAAGTACGTGGCCGGATTAAATGCCGGTATTGCAAAAAATATTGTGGCTTACCGCGAAGAGCATGGTCAATTTTATTCGAGACGGGAGATCTTGAAGGTCCCCAAACTTGGGGAAAAGGCCTTTACACAGTGCGCGGGTTTTTTGCGAATTACAGACGGCAAAAATATTCTTGATAATACGGCTGTTCACCCTGAATCGTATGACGCGGCACAAAAGTTATTGACCTTGTTTGGCTACACGGCAGAGGATGTAAAAGAGGGAAAGATTACTGATCTTCCGAAAAAAGTGCGTGAATATGGAGAAGATAAGGTCGCGCATGAGATCGGTTCGGATATTCCGACTTTAAAGGATATCGTAGTTGAGATTATCAAGCCGGGCCGTGACATCCGCGAATCTTTTCCCCAACCCATACTCAGACAGGATATCATGGATATTAAGGATCTCGTGCCTGGAATGGAATTGATCGGGACGGTTCGCAATGTGGTCGACTTCGGTGCGTTTGTAGATATTGGCGTTCATCAGGACGGACTTGTTCATCTGTCTGAGATCACTGATCGTTATATCAGACATCCTTCTGATGTTTTGGAGGTGGGGCAAAGGATCAAAGTTTGGGTCAAAGATGTCGATATCAAGAAAAATCGGATTGGTTTGACGATGAAAAATCCTGCCGTAAGGAAAAAACAGTCGGCAAAAGCACAATAAAATATTGACAAAATAAGTCAGATTTAGTAAAATAGTCACAATAAAGGAGGATCATGATTGTTATGTTTGAGAAGGTTCGTGATATGCTCGCCAAACAGTTGAATCTCAAGCCGGAAAAAATCACGCCGCAAAGCGATGTGGTCAAAGATCTCGGGGCAGATTCACTGGATGTCGTCGAGCTTCTGATCTCTTTAGAAGATGATTACGGGATCTCGATTCCGGAAGATGATATCGTCAACGTCAAGACTGTGCAGGATATTGTCGATATGATCGAAAAACTGGAAAAGTAATTGGATGACGCCCCGCAGAAATATAATGCGGGACGCTTTTCATGGGATTGTATAAAGGAGCGGTTGCATCTTGGATAGGATTTTGCTATAATGAGTACATCTCCTGTCTTTGACGTAAAATAAGGAATGTAGAATGAAAAATCTTGTCTTGATCGACGGTAACAGTTTGCTCAATCGAGCCTATTATGGTATGCGACCTCTTACGACGCGCGACGGTACGCCGACGAATGCGGTTTTTGGGTTTATCAAACTATTATTGAAATTGTTATCGGATATTCATCCGGAAGGATTGATTGTCGCGTTCGATCTGAAGGCTCCGACCTTTCGGCATAAAATGTATGAAAGTTATAAGGCAACTCGCAAACCGATGCCGGAAGATCTTGTCGTTCAGGTTAACATCCTAAAGGAATTGCTTCGTTCTATGCGCTTTACAATATGCGAAAAGGAGGGGTATGAGGCGGATGATTTGATCGGTACGCTGTCGCATCGGTTTGCCGATACAAAGAGCATTATTATTACGGGTGACCGAGATGCATATCAGCTCGTGGACGAGTGCACAGATGTTTATTTTACCAAGACAGGTGTTTCAGAACTGTTAAAACTGAACTGGGAAAATTTTGAAGCGATCGTGGGCTATGCTCCCGCTCAAGTGATTGATATGAAGGCGCTCATGGGGGACGCTTCTGACAACATCCCGGGTGTTCCAGGTGTCGGTGAAAAAACGGCGCGGTCGCTTATACAGCGCTTTGGAAATTTAGACGGCGTCTATACTCACATCGATGAAACAGCGCCTTCCGTACAAAAAAAGCTGGAAGCCGGGCGTGAATCGGCCTATCTTTCGCGTACGCTTGCGACGATCGATCGAAATGTTCCGCTCGATTTGCCGGAGGATGCCGGCGAGATTTACATGCCCTTTTCGGAAGAAGTACGGACACAGTTTTTGCAGCTGGAGTTTACCTCTTTTTTAAAATTAGATTTATTTGAAAAGGGAGAACCGGCGCAACAAAAACAACAAGAGATTTTTGCCGAACTCGTTACAGTCTCAGAGACGAAAAAATTTTTATCCGTGATGAGTGAAGCAAAAATTTTTGCTGTGGCGCGCGTACAAGACGGTATTCATGTATATAGCGATGGGAAAGAATATATAGTAAGGATGCGTCAAACGCTTTTGGATGACGGACTTTCGGATGAAGATTTTAATTGCGCTCTGAGCGGGTTGTTTTCGAATCCTTCTCAAACGGCGATCTTATATGGCAAAAAAGCTTTTTGGCATATGCTTCGGTCACATGGGGCAGAGCTGCTTACCAAAGCGGAAGACGTTTCTCTGATGAAGTATTTGATCGATTACAGCGGCAGGGATGACAATCTTGCATTTGCTCTGCAGAGTGAGGGGCTGAGCGAAACTCATCCTGCGTATGGCGTATTTCGGATGTTTGGTTCTTTTTCAGAGAAACTGAAAGAACAAGGAATGGAGTCGCTGTATCGTGACGTCGAATTGCCTTTAAGCGATGTTCTCTTCGAAATGGAAGAAGATGGCGTCATGATCGATACTGCTATGTCTGAACAGTTCGAAAAGAGATACCGCGAACAGATCGCGGCGATCACAGAGCGCATTTATCGTTTGGCAGGAGAAACCTTTAACCTAAACTCGCCGATGCAGCTGGGAAAGATCTTGTTTGAAAAGCTTGGCATCCCGGCTCCTAAAAAGAGTAAAAGGGGAACGTATTCGACAAGCGCAGATGTACTGGAAAAATTGCAGGATGATTACGAAATTGTCCGGGATGTTCTCCATTGTCGCCATTTGCAAAAATTGCTGTCGACATATATCGATGGGTTTAAGCCGCTGATCGATCCGAATACGCATCTCGTGCATACGACCTATAATCAGGTGCAGACATCGACGGGGCGGCTGTCCAGTTTGAATCCGAATTTGCAGAATATTCCGGTTCGGGACGAGGAAGGGCGCGAACTGCGTAAGCTATTTATTGCGCGAGATAAAGGGCGCATTTTGATTGATGCCGATTATTCGCAGATCGAGCTGCGATTACTCGCTCATTTTTCCGGATGTAAAGAATTGATCGAGGCATACCGCGAGGGACAGGATATCCATGCATTGACGGCATCGCAGGTGTTCGAAGTGCCGTTGGGTGCCGTCACCCCCGCGCAGCGTCGGGAAGCGAAGGCCGTCAATTTCGGCATTATTTACGGCATCAGTGATTTTGGCCTTGCTGCGAATTTGCATATTTCGACGAAACAAGCCGGTGAATACATTCGCCGTTATTTCGAACGGTATTCGGATGTGAAAAAATATATGGATGAAAATGTCGCATTCGCGCGCAAAAATGGATATGTGACGACATTGTTGGGGCGCAAAAGAATGATTGCGGAGATCCGCTCTTCCAATTATAATGTGCGCTCTTTTGGCGAGCGCGCGGCGATGAATATGCCTTTGCAGGGCAGCAGCGCCGATATAATTAAGCTTGCCATGATCCGCATTGCCGATCGGCTGCATCAGGGAAGATTCCGTTCGCAATTGATCCTGCAGGTGCACGACGAACTCGTTATCGACGCTTGGATGGATGAACAGGAAGAGGTCGCAAATATTTTAAAGACGGAAATGGAACATGCGGTGGAGCTTGCTGTTCCGCTCGTAGCGGAGGTTCATTGCGGAAGAAATTGGTATGAAGCAAAGTAAACGTTATATTGCCATCACAGGCGGGATCGGCAGCGGAAAAAGCACGGTAACTCATATCATCGAGGAATTAGGATATCCGGTCTTTTCTGCAGATGCAGTTGCGCGTGGAATTTATGATGATCCCTTTGTTCGAAAAGAGCTCTGCACTCGCTTTCCGAGCTGCATGAACGCTGGAAAACTCGATCGTGCGGCGTTGGCTGAAATCGTTTTTACTGATGCTACAGCCTTACAAACATTGGATGCGATCACGCATCCCGTGATCATGCGGCGCCTTTGGGATTTGATGGAAGCTGTGCAAAGTGACAGTATGCTTGTCTTTGCCGAGGTTCCTCTTTTGTTGGAGGGGGGATATGAGAATACGTTCGATGGAGTGATCGTTGTCCGCCGCCCGTTAGAGCAGAGGATACAGGCGGTCAGTCGTCGCGATGGTTTGACGCGCGAGCAGGTGTTGGCCCGTATAAAAAATCAGTTTGATTATGAAAAAAATTCGCTCCTTGGGCATACTGTAATAGATAATGACGGGAATATGGCCGCTCTGCATACGGCGGTCAGACAGGTGGTATATGCACTGGAGGCTCAATCGGAGAAGTAAAGTATTGGCGGCAATTATTTGCCTGCTGGTGATCATTGCTTTTTTCATCGGTATATATGCTTTTTGGGTACCTAAAAGAAGAGAGGCTTTGATTTGTGCGAAAGCGGAAGAGTTTGGCGTTGAGGAAGAACTTGTCTTTGCGGTGATTCGCGCGGAAAGTAATTTTCGGGCTGATGCAGTCAGCGGAGCCGGGGCGATCGGGATAATGCAATTGATGCCTTCAACGGCGCAGTTTATGCAGACAATACTCGGCAGTAGCGGCGAATTGACGGATCCGGAGGAGAATATCCGGTTGGGTGTCGGCTATCTCCGTTATTTATCGGATCGTTTTGATCGGTTGGAAGAGATACTTGCAGCATACAATGCAGGGGAAGGTACAGTACGTCGTTGGCTTTCTGATCCGGAATTGACCAATTCGAATGGCGAACTGATTTGTATCCCGTATCCGGAAACGCGATCCTATGTCCGTCGGACAAAAAATTTTTATTTTTGTTACAAATTCTTTTACGGATAACTTGACTTTTTATTCGCGATATAGTAAAATTAATCTTGCTTGTGAGGATGGCGGAACTGGCAGACGCGTACGTTTGAGGGGCGTATGGAGAAATCCGTGTGGGTTCAAGTCCCATTCTTCACACCAAAGAAGAGCATCGCGATCGCGATGCTCTTTTCTTATAATATGGTCGATGCATACCGATCAAAGATACTCGGCAAACGAAGGAGAAGCTGAATGGAAAGCATACGGAGAAGATCATTTGTTCCTTTGTGTGATGTGTCACGAAGTGGTCATTTTTCGGTTCGCAATTTTTGTGAATTTATAGATGGGTATGCATTTATATGTATTTATGCTGCATTGGTGTTGATAAGTTCTATTCTTGGACTGGAAGCGTTTGTCTATGGGGTCACGGCTCTGCTCATCACGTTTATTTGTTTATTTGCTAAAGATGTACGAGCCGTTTTGCCGCCGGTCGTGCTCATTGTATATTCGACCAGTTGGATGCATACGCCGCAGGCTGACTCTGATTTTTTTAATTCGATCGCTACGTTCGTTTCGCTCGGTGTTTTAGGCGTAATCGCCGTTGCGATGCTTGTCGTCCGCATGGCTCTCGCAAAGAAAGAGCGCTTTGGCATTCATCCGAAGGGTCTGCAAGGCGGGATGATCGCGTTGTTGATTGCTTTTTTATTAAATGGTGCGCTGTCTCCAGAGTATGTGCTGCAAGATTTTTTATTCGGCGCGCTGATCGCTGCTTCTTTTGTCGCGATCTATTTTTTTGTGCGATGTACAGGTTCGCAGCGATCCGATAACGGGTGCTATTTTGCGACATGTTGCGCGGCAGCCGGAATCGTAATCTTTTTGCAAATAATATACGCATTGCTGTTTCGGGAAGTGTTTCAGACGGCAAGCGGGATCAGTATTACAGGATTGCAAATTTTGCAGAATTTCTTGGCAGAAGGATCGATCCTTTCCGATCTATCTATCAATAAGGATGCCATGATCGCCGGATGGGGGATGAGCAATAATTTTGGCGGCATGTTGGCTATGTTTTTACCGGCATCGCTGTACCTTGTTTATAAATTGCGGCACGGCTGGTTGTTTTATCTGTTTGCATTTTTGCAATTGGGCGCAATCGCTTGTACGCTCAGCCGAACGGCTCTGTTGACGGGAGGCGTTTTACTGGTTGGGGGGGCAATCATTCTCTCTGTAGTGCGCAGCCCCAGGCGTGCCTTTGTGCGCGGCTGTAATCTTTTCATGATCGCGGGCATTGCAGCAATCGGCTTTTTATTTTTCGACCGTATTCGTGAAATTTTTGCAACTATTTTTGATCGCGGTTTTGGAGATTCAAATCGCTTTGCCATTTGGCAATTTGGCTGGGAAAAATTTTTGTCGGCGCCACTTTTCGGGTCAGGATTTTATATACACTTTTATCCGGACTTTGGATTCGATATTGCCAATTGGGTGTTCCCGGATATGTATCACAATATCTTTGTGCAGATTTTTGCGAGCTGTGGACTTATCGGCATGATGGCGTATTTATATCATATCTCGCAAGTATTGTGTCTTCTTTTTCGACGTCCGACGGCAGACAGAATTCTGTATCTCAGTATTTTTCTGGCTGTCAGTGGGGCATCTCTCTTAGATAATCATGTTTTTCACATCTTTCCGGCCCTTCTTTATTCGCTTGCACTTGGCTTGTGGGAATTGGACGTTAATAACCATTCGCGTGGCGCCCTTTGGCATACAGAACGAGCTGAAAAGCGTTTTCCAACTTTTGTTTAGATCAAATAAATATACATTATTCAAGAAAATGTATATTTATTAAAATCCTTTGTTTTTTATATTGGTTTTTGGACATGCAACTGGGATCAAGAGAACGATCCGCCACGTTTTTTGCAAATTTTTTTGACTTTTTTCGCGGAACTATTGAAAATTGTTCCGTTCTATTGTATAATATCTAAGAAGACAGGCAGTACGCTGCCGTAACGATGGAGGAAGATGATGCAATCGACGGTCGATTTCCCTTTATATGTTTTTCATCACGGAAAGAATTATGAGGCGTATGAGTTTTTCGGGGCTCATCCATATTCGGAAGAGAATAAAAAGGGATATATTTTTCGCGTATGGGCGCCGCATGCGGAGGCGGTTTCCGTTGTCGGCGATTTCAATGAATGGAATCCGGATGCAAATCAGATGCGGAGGCTTTTAGACGGCGAAACATATGAATTGTTTGTTCCGGGGTTAAAAAATTATTCTGTTTATAAATATTGTATCCGAACGAAGGACGGACGCTTTTTGTATAAAGCGGACCCGTATGCATTTCATGCAGAGACGCCTTCTAAGACAGCCTCAAAAACATATGACCTGAGAGGATTTAAATGGTCGGATAAAGAATATCTGAAAAAGCGGAAAGCCAAAAATCCGTATACTTCTCCGATGAATATCTATGAGATGAATGCGCTTTCTTGGCGACAGTACGGTGACGGTAATTATTTCGATTTTAATAAATTGGTCGATGAGCTTATTCCGTATTTGAAAGAGATGGGCTATACGCACGTCGAATTTATGCCGCTGTGCGAATATCCGTACGATGGCTCTTGGGGGTACCAAGTGACCGGATATTATGCGATTACTTCCCGCCTGGGCACGCCGCATGATTTTATGCACCTCGTCAACGAATGCCATAAAAACGGCATCGGCGTCATTATGGACTGGGTCCCGGCACATTTCCCGAAGGATGCTCACGGTTTATATGAGTTTGACGGTCAGCCGCTTTACGAGAGCCCCGCGTGGGATCGGCAGGAGCATAAGAGCTGGGGGACCCGTCGCTTTGATTATGGCCGAAACGAGATTTTGTCCTTCTTGATTTCAAATGCATATTTTTTCTTTGATAAATTCCATATTGATGGATTGCGTGTCGATGCTGTCGCGTCGATGCTGTATTTGGATTACGATAAGCGTCCGGGCGAATGGCTTCCCAACAAATATGGCGAAAATAAGAATCTCGAGGCAATCGAATTTTTACGGCGACTAAATTCGACTATCTTTTCGCGATTCCCGGATGCTTTAATGATCGCCGAAGAGTCAACGGCTTGGCCGTTGGTCACAAAGCCGGTCGATATTGGCGGCCTCGGTTTTAATTTTAAGTGGAATATGGGCTGGATGAATGACGTCCTCGATTATATGCAGACAGATCCGTATTTCCGCAAGGGCAATCATAATAAGTTGACCTTTTCGATGATGTATGCATTTACTGAAAATTATGTACTTCCCATTTCTCATGACGAAGTTGTATATGGTAAACGCTCGTTATTGGATAAAATGCCCGGCAGTTATGAAGAAAAATTCGCAAATCTGCGCGCATTTATGGGATATATGATGTCTCATCCCGGCAAAAAGTTGCTGTTTATGGGATGTGAGTTTGGTCAATTCAAGGAATGGAACTATAAAGAGGGCCTTGACTTTTTCCTGAAAGAGTATCCTCTCCATCAGAAATTGTCAGATATGAATGCCGCATTAAATCATTTTTATGCGGAGACCCCTGCTTTTTATGAGATCGAAGATTCTTGGGACGGATTTGAATGGATCGCTGCAAATGATGCGGACCGCAACATTGTCGCATATCTGCGGAAGGATAAAGCGCAGAATACGTATCTCGTTGTCGTAAACTTTTCAGGTGCAAAAGCAGAAGGCTATCGTCTTGGGGTGCCGAAGGGAAAATACAAAGTTGTATTCAATACAGATCATCCGAAATTCGGCGGCAACGGCGAAATGAAAAAGAGGATTTTTAATACCGAGCGAAAGCCGAGCCACGGCAAAGAACATTCGATTAAAATCGAAATGCCGAAGTTGAGTTGCGTCTATTTGCAGAAAATACTGTGACCGTATTTCGGCCGCGTATTTGATAAATCAGTCAAATAAATTTTTGGGGGTAGAATATGCAAAGAAAGAAAGAGTGCGTTGCAATGTTGCTTGCCGGCGGGCAGGGTAGCAGACTTTATGCTCTGACAAACAATATTGCAAAGCCGGCAGTGCCGTTTGGCGCAAAGTATCGTATCATCGATTTTCCGCTTTCGAATTGCGTCAACTCGGGGATCGATACTGTTGGTGTTCTGACGCAGTATCAGCCGCTTGTGCTCAATGAGTACATCGGCAACGGACAGCCTTGGGATCTTGACCGGAATTTTGGCGGGGTTCATGTACTTTCGCCGTATCAGAAAAAGTCAAAATCTGCATGGTATGAGGGGACGGCCAACGCAATTTACCAGAATTTGAATTTTATCAAGATGTACAATCCGTCCTATGTCCTCATTTTGTCGGGTGATCACATTTACAAAATGGATTACAGCAGAATGTTGCGCGCACACATCGATAAAGGGGCGGACTGCACCATTGCGGCCATTGAAGTACCTTTAAAGGAAGCTTCTCGTTTTGGTATCCTCAATACAAATCCGGATGGCTCGGTCTACGAGTTTGAAGAAAAACCGAAGCAGCCGAAGAGCACGCTCGCTTCCATGGGCGTGTACATATTCACGGCTGAAAAGATGTATAAATATTTGGAAGCGGATGAAAACGATCCGAATTCTTCCAAGGATTTCGGTAAAAATGTTCTGCCTGCAATGCTGAATGCCGGCGAGAAGATGTTCGCATATCGCTTTGAGGGATATTGGAAAGACGTCGGAACCATTAGCTCTCTTTGGGAAGCGAATATGGATTTGTTGGGCGAAGATCCTGCGTTCGACGTCGCGAATACTGCGTGGAAGATTCATTCGCGCAATCCGTTGGCGCCTCCTGAATATATGGGGGATCACTCGGTCGTGAAAAACTCCATGATTGCGCTCGGCTGTGAAGTTTATGGAACGGTCGAAAACAGCGTATTATCTAGTAATGTCGTCATCGAAGAAGGCGCTGTCGTGCAGGACAGTGTCATTATGAGCAATACGGTCATTCACAAAGGGGCTGTCGTTAAATATGCGATCATCGACGAGAGTGTTACCGTCGATGATGGCGCAAAAGTCGGCGAAGATAAGGAAGCGGCAAAAGGGATCGCCGTGCTCGGGCGAGGCATTAAAGTCGGCAAAGGGGCTAAGATCGCAGCCGGCAGTATTATCGATAAGTCTATTAAAGAAGGGGAGGAAGCGTAATCATGTCTGCAGTTGGCGTAATTTTTTCAAATATTCATGACGATAATGTTCCTGAGCTCTCGCACCAGAGGACAATGGGTTCGCTTCCGTATGGCGGCCGGTATCGTCTGATCGATTTTGCACTTTCCAATCTTGTCAATTCCGGTGTTACAACGGTCGGGATCATCACCAAAAACAATTATCAATCTTTGATGGATCACCTTGGCAGCGGTAAAGATTGGGATCTTGCCCGTAAGACCGGCGGCCTCGTCTTGTTGCCTCCGTTTGGAGCAATCGATAATGGCGGGCTGTATCGTAGCCGTTTAGAGGCATTGAAGGGGATTACCGGGTTTTTAGCGCGCCGCAATGAGGATTATGTGATCCTTTGCGACTGTGACGGCGTCTATCACATGGATTTTACGAAGGTGATCGATTATCATGAGGCAAAACAGGCGGATATTACCCTTGTCTGTCATAACGAAGAGATCGGCAACTCGTCCCATTATACGCTCGTCCAATCGGATGAATCCGGGCGTGTCGTCGACCTTAAAATCAATGATTCGGTAGGCGGCTCAAATAAATTTTTCAGCAATATTCTGATTATTAATCGCAATTTCCTGCTGCGCTTGATCAACGATGCAACAGTGCACGGCTACAAGAGCTTCGAAGAGGATATCTTGCGCCGCAATATCGTTAGCTTGAAGATTTTCGCATATGATTTCCACGGGTATCATGCGACGATCGATTCGCTCCGTGCTTATTTTACGCACAATATGGAGCTTCTGAACAAACCCATTCGCGACGAGTTGTTCGGAGATCGTGACATCTATACAAAGGTACGTGATTCAGCGCCTTCTAAGTACGGTGATTTTGCCGATGTGCGTAATTCTCTCGTGTCGGATGGCTGCATTGTAGAAGGCACGGTCGAAAACAGCATTCTTTTCCGCGGAGTCAAAGTCGGGCGGGGAACGGTCGTTCGTAACTCGATCGTAATGCAGGATACGGTGATCGGTGAAAATGTTCGTATGAACTGCGTCATTACCGATAAAAATGTCGTTATCCGCGATCGTCGCGAATTGTCCGGCTGCGAGATTCAGCCGTACTTCCTCGCTAAAGGGACGATGATCTGATCAAAAATTGTATAATTTAAGGAGGAAATGATTTTTATGCCGGCAAAGACAAAGAGCAAAAAAGCGGATGACGCCGTCATTGAGAAGGGGACGACAACAACTGCTGTGAAAGAGGATACGATTGCTGCGAGTGAAATGTCCGGTTCTTCAAAAGAGCCTGTTAAAAAGCCGACAGCTCGTAAACCTCGTGCAAAGAAAAAAACTGTAGTAACTGAGGTTGAAGAAGGCGCAGTCAATGCGCAAGCAGAGACTCCCGCCGAAACAGCAAACGTCGAACGGGCTGCTGTGGATAGGGCGGAAGATGAAATGGCTGTTTCTTCCGAAGCACCAGCCGCAGCCAACGTCGTGCAGGAACCAGCTGAAAGCACACAACAGCAGGAAATTGAGATTGAGGAGGTGTCAGAAATCACGGTTATGCCTAAGAAAAAAATTCTGTTTGTTGCATCCGAGTCTACTCCGTTTATTGCGACGGGTGGGTTAGCGGAAGTGATCGGCTCTTTGTCGAAAGCTTTGGCGGCGAATGAAAATTACGACGTCCGCGTTGTCATTCCTTTATATTCGGATATTTCCTGGGATTATCGCAGTAAATTTAAATATTTGGGAAATATCTTTGTGCCGCTGGCATGGCGCAATCAATATTGCGGTATTTTCAGCTATGAAATGAATGGCGTAACGTTCTATTTCATCGACAACGAATATTATTTTAAACGTCCCGGTTGCTATGGATATTATGATGACGGTGAGCGTTACGCCTTCTTCTGCCGCAGCGTCATGGAAATCATGCCGTTCTTGAATTTTTATCCAGAGATTATGCATTGTCATGATTGGCAGGCTGCGTTGGCGGCGATTTATCTGAAAACGATTTATTGCTTCCGCCCGGAATATCAGTTTATTCGTGCATTGTTTACAATCCATAATATTGAATATCAAGGGAAATATTCTCTGGATATTTTAGAAGATCTGTTCGGCATTTCAAATACTTGGAAATATTTGCTCGAGTATAATAAATGCATCAATTTGATGAAGGCCGCGATCGAATGCAGTGAAAAATTTTCCACTGTCAGCCCTCATTATGCGATGGAGATCAAAGATCCGTATTATTCGCATGGATTGGATCCGATCGTCCGCCGCAATGAGTTCAAATTGGTCGGCATTTTGAACGGTATTGATACGGATGCATATAATCCGGCCACGGATATTTCTATTTTCAGCCATTATAATATCGATGATCTTGAACCGAAAAAGCGTTGCAAGGAAGAACTGCAAAAAATGTTCAACCTGCCCGTCAAACCTGATACGCCGATTATCGCAATTATTTCGCGATTGGTTGCACATAAGGGACTTGATCTTGTCAGAACGGTAATCGAAGAGGTATTGCGGCAGGATGTTCAGGTCATAATATTAGGGAAAGGCGATTCCTCCTACGAAAATTTCTTTACAGATCTTTCGCGGCGTTATGTCGGGAAGTTGGTTACGATTATCGCCTTTAATCCGGATTTGTCCAGAAAGATCTATTCCGGGGCAGATCTGTTCTTGATGCCGTCTAAATCGGAGCCGTGTGGGCTTTCACAGATGATTGCCAGCCGATATGGAACAGTACCGATCGTCCGTGAAACGGGCGGCTTGTATGATAGCATTAAACCGGTTGGCAATGGTGGCAATGGGTTTACTTTTGCAAATTATAATGCATATGATATGTTGTACGTCATTCGTGAAGCGATCAACTGTTATTATAATAAAGATTTTTGGCCGGAATTGATGCGGCGTGTCATGTCCGTCGATTTCAGCTGGCAGCGCTCCGCGAAAGAGTACGAAAAAGTATATGGGGAAATGTTGAAATAATTTTTAACGGTAGGAGTAGGACATGAGCAGTACGAAAAGCATTACCGAAAAAGAAGTGCAGGCATTGATCCAGGGCAAGCTGTCGCGCTATTTCGGCGTTTCGCCAAAGGAAGCGACGATCGATCAGATCTATAAAGCTGTCGTCATGAGTGTACGAGATATCCTCCTGGAAAAGCGTCAGCAGTTCCATAGGGTAATGAAGAGCAAAAAAGGCAAGCGTGTTTATTATCTTTGCATGGAATTTTTGCTCGGCAGATCACTCAAAAACAATATTTATAATTTGGGCCTTGGCGATGCATACAGCAAAGCGCTGAAGTATTTTAATCTCACGCTGGAAGATCTATATGAACAGGAGCCGGACGCCGGACTCGGAAATGGCGGATTGGGGCGGCTTGCGGCATGTTTTATGGATGCACTCGCTACCGGGAATTACCCGGCCATGGGCTACTCCATACGTTATGATTATGGTCTGTTCAAACAAAAAATCGTCGACGGGTGGCAGACAGAGTTACCGGATATTTGGCTTCCGGGCGGTGAGGTTTGGTTAACACAGCGCAGCGATAAATCTTGTACTGTGAAATTTGACGGATGGGTCAAAGAGGATTGGACGGAAAACGGTTTAAAAGTAACTTACGGCGGATACAAAGAAGTTGAAGCCGTCGCTTATGACATGATGATATCCGGAAAGGATTGTGAGGCCGTTTCTGTTCTTCGTTTGTGGAGAGCCCGCAACATTTCTCATTTTGACATGAAGCTCTTTTCTCAGGGTGATTATCTGCGTTGTATGCAGGAAGAGAATGAAGCGGAAGTTATTTCCAAAGTTCTTTATCCTGCAGATGATCATTATGAGGGTAAATCTCTGCGTTTGAAGCAGCAATATTTCCTGGTTTCTGCTTCTTTGCAGAATATCATCAATGACCATAAACATCGTTATGGCCCCCTCAGTTTGCTTCCGCAGCAGGCAGCGATCCACATCAACGATACGCATCCCGCACTTGCGATCCCCGAATTGATGCGGCTTTTGATGGATGAAAACGGATTTACATGGGATGACGCGTGGAATATCGTTACATCGACATTTGCCTATACGAACCATACCGTTATGGCAGAAGCGTTGGAGACTTGGCAGGAAGATTTAATTGCGAGACGCTTGCCTCGTATCCATATGATTCTGAAAGAGATCAACCGACGTTTTTGCAATGATTTATGGGCTCGTTTCCCTGGGCAGCACCAGTTTATCGAGCGAATGGTTGTCATTTCAAATGGTCAGGTCCGCATGGCAAATTTGTCGGTCATCGGGTCACATAAAGTTAACGGCGTATCAGCTCTGCACAGTGACATCATTAAAAATAGCATCTTTAACGGATTCTATCAGATTTGGCCGGAAAAGTTTACAAATGTTACAAACGGTATTGCGCATCGCCGTTGGTTGTGCCAATCTAACCCTGAGCTTTGCGAATTGCTCAACGACTGCATCGGCGATGGATACGTTAAAGATGCAATGCAGCTTTCAAAGTTTAAAAAATTTGCAGACGATGAAAGCGTTTTAAAGCGCTTGACAGAGATAAAACAGGTCAAAAAGAAGCAGTTTGCTGATTACGCATTCAAGAAAGAGGGCGTTGTAATCGATCCGAACAGCGTTTTTGATGTGCAAGCCAAACGTATGCACGAATACAAACGTCAGCTTCTGAATACGATGAATATCATCGCTTTGTATGCAGAGTTGTTGGATAATCCGGATAAGGATATCCAGCCGCAGACGTTTATTTTCGGGGCAAAAGCAGCCCCCGGTTATTTGCGTGCAAAACAGTTTATCAAATTGATCTGTTACCTTGCAGAAGATATTAAAAAGCATCCGAAAGTCCATGAAAAACTGAATGTCGTTTACATGGAAGACTATAACGTTTCGATGGCTGAAAAGATGATCCCCGCGACGGAAGTCAGTGAGCAAATTTCGCTTGCGGGCAAAGAGGCGAGCGGCACCGGCAATATGAAATTTATGATCAACGGTGCGCTTACGATCGGAACATTAGATGGCGCAAATGTTGAAATGAGCGAAGCTGTTGGGCAAGATAATATTTTCATTTTTGGTTTGCGCGCGGATGAGGTCGAGGAGATGTGGTCGAAAGGTTATAATGCAAGTCTGCAATATAATCAGAACCCACTGATCCGCAGAGTCGTCGAGATGCTGTTACGTGGTTTTAATGGCGAATCGTTCTCTGAGATTGCCAATTATCTCTTAACAGGTACACCGGTTGCTGATCCGTATATGTGTATGGCCGACTTCGAGTCTTATCATTTGACGCAGAAAAAGGTAAAAGATCTCTATCGGTCAGAGAAGATGCTGTGGGCAAAGATTTCACTCAACAATATTGCAAGCGCCGGCATTTTCTCTGCAGACCGCAGCATTAAGGAATATGCAGATAATATTTGGCATTTAAAATCACTCAAAGCTTAATTTTTATGATATGAATATCTACTATAATCCCTTAGACATGCGTTGTAAAAGCATTATTGGCGGGATTGAGCAAAATCAAAATTTAGAAATCCGTGTTTACGGTATGAGTAATGAGCCTTGTCTGTTCGTCCTTTCCAGGGACGGACAGTCTGGGGCTCAATATTTGCATATGGACAAAGTTGCGGACGGTTGGAAATTGCTCTTAAATCTGCCGGATCCGGGCTTATATTTTTATTATTTTCAGTTTGGGAACGAGAAAACCGCTGGTTGTGGAAAATTCCGTAATCTGGAATTTTCAGAATCAGTCATCGCATATCAGATTTTGGTTTATGAAAAAGGCTTTAACACCCCTGAATGGTTCAAGGGTGGGATCATGTATCAAATTTTCCCGGATCGATTTTATCGCAGTGGCGCGGTTACGGTATCTCCGGAAAAATGGCTGCACGCACATTGGAATGAAGCCCCAGAATATCGAATGAATGCGGAAGGGAAAGTTCTCAACAATGATTTTTTTGGTGGCAATATCCGCGGTATCATCGAAAAGCTTGATTACTTACAGGGTCTGCATGTTACGATTTTATATCTAAATCCGATTTTTCGTTCCTTTTCCAACCATCGTTATGATACCGGGGATTTTATGGAAATCGATCCGACATTTGGGACGGAAGAGGAATTTGCGCAACTTGTGGAAGAATGCCGCAAGCGCGGTATCCGTATCATCTTAGATGGAGTATTCAATCATACCGGCGATGACAGCTTGTATTTTAATAAATATGGCCGTTATCCGAGTGTAGGAGCTTATCAATCAAAGGATTCAGAGTACTATGCGTGGTATAGTTTCATTCAATATCCGGATAAATATCACGCATGGTGGGGAATTGATAATTTGCCTGCTGTAAATGAGGAGTGCCCTTCGTACGCTGAGTACATAGCGGGTGAAAATGGCGTCTTAAAACGTTGGCTTAAATATCCTCTAGGTGGATATCGTTTGGATGTAGCGGATGAACTCCCGGATGAATTTATCGAAAAAATTCGAACGGCTGTAAAGGATATGGATACTGAGGCCATCGTTTTAGGTGAAGTTTGGGAGGATGCTTCAAACAAGATCGCCTATAGTAAACGGCGAAAATATTTTTGGGGAAAAGAGCTGGATAGTGTTATGAACTATCCGCTAAAAGATGCGATCATACAGTTCATTATGAGTAACAATACGACGATGTTCCGCCAAACCGTTGCAATGTTGCGCGATAATTACCCGAAATCTGTATTGGATTCGCTTATGAACATTCTTGGAACACATGATACAGCGCGCATTTTGACTGCAATGGGCGGAATTCATGCCTTTACGAAAGAGGAGATGAGCCGTACATGGATGGACGCAGAAACCCGTGCCGTTGCCAAGGAGCGGGTAAAAGCAGCGACGGTTTTATTATTTACCGTTTTCGGGGTGCCATGCATCTATTACGGTGATGAAATTGGAATGGAGGGCTATTCAGATCCATTCTGTCGGTTCCCTTTTGATTGGGACCATATGGATATAGATATGCTTGAGCATTTTCGTCGCCTTGCAGAAATACGTTCATCTCTTTCGGTATTTTGTGACAGCGATTATACGGAGTTATTTGCTGATGAAAGTTGTTTAGTATTTGAACGGCGAAAGGGCAAAGAGGTTGCTGTTGTTATCATGAATCGTGGTTACAAAAAGTACGAATTATCTTATCGAGGGAAACTTTTTGATCTTTTGCATGGCAGACTGCCGTTTACAGATCATTATACAATAACGCCGCAAACGTATACAATTTTAAGTAATAAACCCATATAAATGTCCTATATGAATAGTACTATGTTTAACATAATTAAGGTTTATTTATGAAACTTATCCTTTCGTTCATTTTACTTTTACTTGGAGGATGCTCAGCTTTCGTATTGCGAACCGAGTTGCCGGTAAAGGTTCATTTGCAGTATAATAGTGCAGGTGATGTGTCTCAAGGAACGGACATTTTTACACGCAGGCAGGATGCGGTAGTTTCGTTAGTCTCTATCGGAAGTTTTTCTGCGGAGATGGAATTTGGAACGATCGTCAACGTAACATCTGGTGTTATCATCAATCGGGAGGGCTATGTCCTTTCGACAGAGTTTGCCGCGCGGCCAACATATGTGGACGAAAACGGTGAAACATATACCGGTACATGGACGGCCGTATATGCTGTATTACCGGAGGCATATGGGGCTAATAATGCACTCTATCGATTGGAAATCGTCAATTTGGATGAGGAGAGCGGACTCTCCCTATTTTTGTTTTATGATCAATTTTACATTTCTGAAAATGATGGCGCCGAAGTTGAGGGATTTCCGATCGTCGCTGAATTTGCGTCAGCGGACGTACCCGGTCAAAGTTGTTTTGCTATTGGAAATGCCGTCGGCAATGTAATCAATGAAGTACAATTTCCATATATTGCAGAATATTTTTATCGTTCGGTGACGAGTGGCATTGTGGCTTTCGTTGACGATGTCGACGATTCTCTTTTTATCACGGCCGCCGTAAGTCCGGAAATGTATGGCGGCGCAATTTTGGATCAAAATGGCTATATGATTGGCCTGATTTCTGAAAAATTGCAGCAAGTTGATGAGGGGGGCAACTGGACATTTACTGAAAATGC
The DNA here is from genome assembly GCA_904419945.1 of uncultured Clostridia bacterium. Lineage (GTDB taxonomy): Bacteria > Bacillota > Clostridia > Christensenellales > Borkfalkiaceae > Borkfalkia. Next base: position 17,753 of record CAJFTM010000048.1, on the reverse strand, counting down.
GACACGTGGAATCGGCGTAAAATCTTTACTTGATTATTTAGAGAAAGTTTCTGCAAAATTGCAAATTCCGATTCCATATACAGTTGCAATCTCAGAGGTGGCAGAATGAGAAAATTTTATCGATCATTAAAAATTTGCGCATGGATTCTCGCCATAAGCAGCAGTCTCGTTTTTATGTTTTCAGCATGCGCAAATTCTGAGAGCAATCAAACAATTTTCAACAACCGTCATGAAATTGAATATATGCCGACATCTTCACGGGATACAGATTTTACAGAAGCATATCAAGTTGCTGCAGAGAGCGTTGTTACCATCCAAATAACGCGGCCTAATGGTGAGCCGTCCTACGGAAGCGGCTTTATAATTGATGATTCAAACGGGTATATTTTAACATCGGCTTCACTTGTTGTCGATATGAATACGCAGCTGTCATTGTCTGTGACTTTTGCAGATGGTAATTCTGCTGTTGCAAGTTTATATGGCTATAGTGCTAAGGGACCTTTCGGATGGTTTTATCGGGTAGGAGAAGGCGTTCCGGATTTTGCGGTTGCGAACGCAGATATTGCGGTTTTATCCGTTGACGGAACCGCAGAAGGCAAATATACTTCGCTGATGGGGCAGGAATGCAGTATACCGCAGGCATTGTCGTTTGCCGATTCTGACGTATTAGAGTATGGGGAAAATTGTTTATTGATTGGATGCATTCTCAATGATCAAGGTGTTCGGTCAGGATTTGCTTCATCTGGCATTGTTTCTAAGCCATTTAATACACATGCATCAGCATTTGATTATGCAGATGGGAGTCACTTTTTTGACGGATCTTTTACTTATTTGATTCAAACGAGCGTCCAAACAAATGTTGGGAATGAAGGCGCTCCGTTACTAAATGCGGAGGGAAAAGTTATCGGGCTGATCAATCGTAAAGCGGAAACGACTGCGCGTTATGCACAAAGTGATGCTTTTGGAATTTCTTTTGCTATACCATCTTCCAATATTCGAGATATTCTTGCGGAAGCAGCACTTGAAATTGTGTATGAAGAATCGTCCGCAACATCAAATGCGGGAGACAGTATCATTCAAAATGCCGATACAATTGAGATGGCAACAGACCCCGTTGCCCAGATATTGATGCGCCGTCGCCCAGCCGTAGCAAATATGATTAGTGAGTATATTGGCAGCACTGACTATTTTGTCGCTTCGGCAGCATCTGAAGTTGTTTTTTCTAAACAGGGTTATGATGTTGATCAAAAGGCAACGAATGCACAGTATATCGCCGGTAATAATTTAGACAAAACAGTTAAAATTATTGTTTACTTTGATCATATCGGCAGCGAATCGGTCATCGGATTGTCAGAAGGCAGCGGTTTCCTTGTCGATACAGACGGAACTGTTTTAACGAACTTACATGTGCTTAACAAATTAGCTGAACAAAATCAAATAGCTACAGGAAATGCGAATACAACAGTTGATTTAAACGGAATTTCTGTGTACTGCGTTTTTGAGCGCGGAACTGATTTATTGGGGAGATTTATCTTGTTACCAATGGATATTGTTGCGTATCAGCAACAAGGAGATCTTGCCGTACTGCGTTTCCAAAATACAATTCGCACAGAGACCGAGTTCGGTGTAATTGATGGTTTTATTGAGGCTTGCGAATTATATTCAACTTTGCCTGAACGCAGTGAAAAGGTTTATGCGATCGGCAACGGTGTTGCTTATGGCGTTGCTATTTCGTCCGGCGTCGTATCTGTACCCAATTTTGCGAGATACAGAGATGAATATGGTTATGACATGATTCAAACAGATTGTCCAATCAACGGAGGTAATTCAGGAGGTCCGTTATTCGATGCATCCGGTCGCGTTGTCGGTATCAACACGCTAGGTCTTGGCGGCGAGCTCGTATCTGACTATGGGTATGAAAATGTCAGTTGGGCAATTCCTGCGTCTTATGCGGTATCTTTTTTGGAGGCCGTGGAACACAATCAAAGCGGAAACGGCGTCATTATTTTATAAATTCGGCAAGCGTGATGACGTCATCGACAGGATGAGCTTCCAAGAGATCGTCCAAATCACGATACCCGCAAAGCTCAGGAATCAAGTCGTAAAAACTGCAATTTTTGTCGAGACGCACGACGCGATAACCGAGACCAACGAACAGCTGAGCATACGCATTGCCAGACTGCCGAGCCTTGAGAACCTTAACATAAAAACGAATCATAAAAAATAAATCTCCAGCGAAGGCCGCCACTCGTAAATTTTTTATTTGACGCGAACACTGCGAAAAATACACCAAACACTGCGTAAAAGTCGCGTTTTACGCAGTGTTTGGTGCGTCTTGTTTCTCCACTACTAAAGCAACAAACATGCTTGCGTTATCCACTACCTCAAAATTTTTCTTAGCGTTTCTCTTTAAGTAAATTTTTTAAACCATTGCTTTTTTTCGAGCATTGCGTTATAATATCGGTATGGCTGAGACCTTTTATCAAAAACGGAATATTAAGAATTTAGAACGCATCGAGGCTTTAAAAAGTGATTTGCCGCCGTTTGTTGAGGATTATTTTTTAGGCATTGAAAACCAAACGAGCACACTGACGCGCCTTAATTACGCTTACGATTTGCGTATTTTTTTTGATTTTCTTTCCAAAAAGTGCTTAAATGGCAAAAATGTTCGAGCAATCACTTTAAGTGATCTTGAAACAGTTTCAAGCCATGACATTGAACGATTTTTGAGCTATTTAACCCACTATGAGTTCCGAGGAACCTACGAAACTTGCAACGAACGAGCAAAAGCCAGAAAATTATCAACGGTTCGAGCGTTATTTAAGTACTTTTTCCGGAAAGATCAAATTAGTGTCGATAATGCCGCTAAAGTTTCCATGCCAAAATTGCATGAAAAAGAAATCATTCGCTTAGAGGCAAATGAAGTTGCTGATCTCCTTAATTGTGCCGAGACTGGCAGCGGAATGAGCAATCATCAGCGTGCTTTTCATGAAAAAACGCGCATTCGAGATGTTGCTATTCTTACGCTGTTTTTGGGGACAGGGATTCGTATCAGTGAACTGGTTGGATTGAATAATGAAGATATAGACTTTACAACGAATAGTTTTAAAGTTATAAGGAAAGGCGGAAATCAAGCGATCCTCTACTTTTCCGAAGAAGTTGCTGATGCTTTGGCACAATATTTAGCTTATAAGGAAGAAGATAAAAATACTCCGGAGAATGAACACGCCCTGTTTTTGTCAATTAAAATGCACAGAATCAGTATTCGTGCTGTTGAAAATTTAGTTAAAAAATATAGCCGTATCGTTTCGCCGTTAAAAAAAATTTCCCCCCACAAATTGCGCAGCACTTACGGGACGCAATTATATCGCGAGACAAAAGATATTTATGTTGTTGCTGATGTTCTTGGGCATAAGGATGTTAATACAACAAGAAAGCACTATGCTGCAATCAGTGAGGATATTCGACGCAATGTGGCGGACAAAGTAAAATTGCGCGAACCTCCCAAAAGTGATTAATTTTATCAATTTATATTAAACATAGTACTCTGTAAAAATGGGAATTCGAGAAAATATTGATTCTTACGGATTAAAGGAAAAGATATACATCTTGCAACCGGATTTCAGTGACAATCATGCCACCGCTTTGCGGGATGAAGCGATTTCTTTGATCAATAGCGCCGGTGCTCTTTATGCCGGAACAATTTTTCAAAAGGTTCGTGAAATAAATCCGGCAACGGTGATCGGCGCCGGTAAATTGCAAGAACTGCGCTCCCGTTTGAATGGGTTGGATGTAACAATTCTCTTTAATGGTGAATTATCACCTTCACAGACATTAAACATCTCCGCTGCCCTAGACAATAAAAAGGTAATCGATCGCACTACGCTTATCTTAGAGATCTTTGCACGCAATGCAAAAAGCAGTGAAGGTAAATTACAAGTCGAACTCGCGCAGTTACAATATTTGTATCCGAGACTCAAGGGAAAGGGTGAGGCACTTTCACGACTTGGCGGCGGGATCGGAACGCGTGGGCCAGGGGAAACAAAGTTAGAAACAGATCGTCGTCGTATTCGTATGCGAATTTCTTACTTAAAAGAGCGATTAGAGGCGATGAAAAATAGTCGTGACCTAATCAATGCACGCAGAGAGAAAGAAGCTGTACGCCGTATTGCCTTAGTTGGGTATACAAATACTGGTAAATCAACCCTCCTCAATTTCCTGACGGGGGCAAACGTACTCGCTGAAGATCGATTATTTGCAACATTAGATCCTACGACACGCAAGTTCACGATCGAGGGCATCGATTTCATGTTGACGGATACAGTTGGTTTTTTGCGTGAATTGCCCCATAATTTAATTTCAGCCTTTCATTCCACGCTAGAAAGTGCACTATATTGTGATTTGGTATTGATTGTTTGCGATGCAACATCTGATTTTAATATGCAATATGAAACAACATTGGAAACATTGGAAAAATTAAACTGTAGGGTTCCTCATCTTGTCGTCATGAATAAGTGTGAAACGATCGAATCGTTCGAAGATTACCCCCATGATGCGATTTTTATTTCTGCCAAGCAAGGTGTCGGGATCGAGCGTTTAAAGAAAGAGATTTTAGCACGTTTTTCATCGGAACTTGTCGTTCGGCGTCTGCGTATTCCATATACACGTATGAGCGAATATACCCGTATTAAAAAATATGCAACGGAATATGGTTTTCGCTATTTGGATGACTGCGTTCAATTGACTGTTCGCATTCCGCAGATTTATTTAAAAAAGTTTGTAACTTTTTACGACGAAAATTGAAATCAACCGTATAAACAGAAACGGAGACTTTGTTAAAATGGAATGGAAGCCCACAGACTTTGCCTGTGGGCTTCCATTTTCGGGCAGTTAGCCTGTTTGCTACTTGTCTGCGCAAGTCGCAATAGGTGATGTCCCCTGCCACGTATTGGTTGCTTGTGACCCGTTAACGGGTCTTCTGTAGTTACTTTACCTTCGCCTGTAACTTCGCTCCTCTTTTAATATTTTTGTTTCTTCTTTTTTAGCGCTTACCTGCTAAAGATGGAGGCCGGCTCTAAAGAACCGGCCTCCATCTTTTTTATAATTAACTTTAACGAATCCATTCTCGGAGCAATGTGACACTGTTGTCAGAAAATGCTTTCATTTCCTCAGGGCTGAGTTTTTTATAAGAAAGCATAGCGAGATAATAGACCTGATTGGCAACAAATTTTTTCTTTTCGTCTTCTAAGCCCATAAATGCCTGTATAACAGGATTTGCCGTATTGATGATTAAAGTCATGTCGCGGTCAGCATTGGCCCCTGCAAGGCCGTAAAAGGCGTTCATTTCACCGAATCTGCGAGACATCTCGGAAACATTGATAATAGCTGGAATCTCGGTGCTTTTAAGCATTTCTGCTTTGACAGAAATCGTTGTATTATTGAGAGATGCTCGAAAGGCTTCAGTGAGTGCTTTATTTGTTTCAGCATCAGTAGTGCCTTCTTTCAATGCAGCATCGATGTCAGCATCAATACGCAAGAAACGATATTTGCCGGATTCTTTAAACTCGAGATAACTCAGAAAATGTGGATCGATGAACGTATCGCAGATGATGGCATTTAATCCGGATTCGCGGAACAAATGGATGTACTGCGCCTGTCCGACTTCATCAGAAATATAGTAGATAGTGGTTGGCTCCTTCGCCTCGTCATGATTCGCCTCGGAATCCTCTCTTTTTTCTGCAGCTTCTTCCTCAGCGTTTTCTTTTACAGGTTTTGTTATAGGCGTTGTCTCGCCATTCACAAATTCGGCAAGCGTGCAGTATTTTCCGTTCAGATCCTTATAAATAATGCAGTCTTTAACGCGGCTGTAAAAATCTTCATCCTTTATGTAGCCCAATTTAACAAAGACAGAGATGTCATTCCAGCAAGCTTCAAATTTTTCCCGGTCAGTTTTATAGAGTCCGGTCAATTTATCGGAAACTTTCTTCGTGATATGTTTAGAAATTTTCTGAACTTGCCGATCGTTTTGCAAGAAGCTGCGCGAAACGTTTAAAGGAATATCCGGGCAATCGATCACACCGTTTAAAAGGAGCAGATACTCGGGGATTACCTCTTTAATGTTATCGGCAATGAAAACTTGATTGCAATATAATTTGACTTTTCCGCGTTCCAGCTCGACCTTACTCTTCACTTTCGGGAAATACAGGATCCCCTTTAAGCGAAAAGGATAGTCCATATTCAGATGAATCCAAAAAAGAGGATCATGATAGTCGTGGAATGTCTTTCGATAAAAATCTTTATATTCTTCTTCTGTACAATCTTTGGGCGCCTTTAAGTAAAGAGGTTGCGTATCATTCAATGCTTTATCATCTTTACCGGTAAAGTTTAGATAAATCGGATATGGCATAAAGGCGCAATATTTTTCAATAAGAGAACGGATAACGCCTTCTTCCAAAAATTCCTTTTCATCTTTAGCGATGTGCATGACAATACGCGTGCCGCGATTTGCCAAGTCACATTCCTCTATCGTATAGGTGCTCTCGCCGTCCGATTCCCAATGCACGCCAACGGCATTTTCGCGGTAAGATTTCGTAAAGATCTCGATATTTTCAGAGACCATATAAGCGGAATAAAAACCAAGCCCGAAGTGGCCGATAATACCTTCGCCGCCCGCCTTTTCGTATTTTTCCAAAAAATCCGCAGCGCCGGAAAAAGCGATCTGCGTGATGTATTTTTCGACCTCTTCTTCCGTCATGCCAATGCCGTTATCTTCGACAGTCAATGTGCCTGCCTCTTTATCAATGGCGATCTTGACATTATATTCTTGATCATCCGCGGCAGCTTCACCGAGGTCTGCAAGTTTTTTAAATTTTGTGATCGCATCGACTGCATTCGCTACGATCTCACGCAAAAAAATGTCTTTGTCAGAATAAAGCCATTTTTTGATGATCGGCATCATGTTTTCGCTAGAAATACGAATATTCCCTTGTTTAGCCATATTAACACCTCCGAATATTGAAAAGCCCCGCAAACGCGGGGCTTCTTTTTTAATGCATTAGTCGTTGTTTTTGTTTTGCAACATTTCCGCAATGGAAGCACCGCCAACGCCGCCTTCCGTCCATTCTCTGAATTCGTCTTCTTCCCGATTCTCTCTCGGCTGACGAGGCTTACGAGCTCTGCGCTCGCCCTTGTCCTTATCATCATCGCGACGGGAACGAACTTTCGTAACTTCCGGTTCAGGCAAAAGAGCTTTGATCGAAAGAGTCATTTTTTTGTTCGCTGGATCAAGCACAAGGATCTTTGCGTCGATTTCCTCCCCGATAGAAAGGACTGAAGTCGGATTCTCGAGCCATTCGTGAGAAATCTGCGAAACATGCACAAGCCCGTCTACACCGTTTTCTACCTCTACAAATGCGCCGAACGGAACGATGCGGACAACTTTACCGTGAACGACATCTCCTTCCTTATACTTTTCGGCGACAAGATCCCACGGCTGCGGCTGTAACTGTTTATAACCGATAGATACCTTCTTATTTTCCGCGTCTACTTTCAAAACCTTAAACTGATAGCGCTTTCCGATCTCCAATACGTCGGTAACATTTTTTGTACCGGCCCAGGACAGATCCGAGATATGCGCGAGACAGTCAAACCCATTGACGGAAACGAACGCACCGAAGTTTGTAGCACGTTCGACTTTGCCTTCTACGACATCGCCGACGTGAATATTCGCAAAGAATTCCGCTTCCTGTTCCGCTTTCGCTGCGTCGCGAGCTGCTTTCTCCTCTTCGAGAATAACGCGCTGCGAGGCGATGATTTCCTTTTTCCGTTCCGACTTTTTGATTTCAAGAGCTTTCAAACGCAGTTTTTTGCCAACATATTTTTCAAGCTCTTTGACATAGCCCATACGGATCTCCTTAGCAGGGACAAAAACCGAATAAGTCCCCATCGAAGCCGTAAGCCCGCCTTTGTTGAAGCCGGTGCAGATGACGTCAAATTCTTCGCCGTTGCTGATCGACTCGATCTTCTCCTCTTCCTCTTTCAGCTGAGCGATTGCTTTCTGCGAAAGGCGGACGGGATTCGATGCCGAAACGACCATAACTTCGATTTCCTCGCCGATTTTAGCGGCATAATCTTCCGGCTTATACTCATCGCACTCGATCTCGTCTTTTTCCAGCAAGATTTCCTTTTTGAAGAACGGTAACAACACAGCCACACCTTCGTCGGATGCCGAAGAAATGATCGCTGTCACAAGCTGACCTTTCTTTAATTTGGACTGGCCGTTATCCATCTGTGCAACGACTTCTTCCATTTCGTTCGTTGCTTTCACTTCTGTATTGTTTTCCATCTTAAAAAGAACCTCCTGCGTTTGCGTGTGCGGAGTAGATGCCCCGGACACAATTCCTACATTTTTAAATTTTTTGATTTTTTGAAACTCAAAGTCGCTCGCATCTGCAAGCCGAAACACATGTGCGCATCTTTCTCGGCAGATCTCATACAGCTTGTTTGTATTGCTGCTGTTGAGCCCCCCGATCACGATCATCGCATCGTTCTGTTCAGCAAGAGCTGCTGCTTCCTTCTGACGCTCCTTAGTAGTATAACAAATTGTTTTGAAAATCTCAACTGTTTTTCCACAAACTTTTTCAATATTTTGAAGAATTTTTTTAAATTTTTCTTCCGAACAAGTCGTTTGCGCCACAACAACAATTTTTTGCCCGAGCAGACTGCTTAAATCTGCGTTTTCATCTTCCAAGACAAGCACCCTTCCGTTCCCCCAGCCGCACAGGCCGATCACTTCCGGATGCGTTTTTTCTCCGATTACGAGAACCGTTTTTCCTATCGAAGTGCTGTTTCGCACGATTTCCTGCGTATGCCGGACAAACGGACAAGTGCAATCGATGATGCGGATCCCCTTTTGTGTGCAAGCTTCATAGACAAGACGTCCGACTCCATGTGAACGTAAAATAAGTGTCGCGCCTTGAGGGACTTCATCAACTGACTCTACTGTTATAATCCCGCGCGCACGGACAGCATCCGTTACAGACGGATTATGGATCAGCTCACCTAAAAGATAAACATTTTCCGGCTCAACCCGCATTGCGGTGTCGACAGCATGTTGCACGCCGCTGCAGAACCCGCTGCTCTTTGCAACTGTTACATTCATTGTCGCTTCTTCTTTTTCTTAGTAAACATTTCGATCGCCGTGCGCTTGGTTTCGAGCATCTTTTCGCGGATAATCTCCTCAGCCTCCTCATAATCTTCTGCGGTCAGACGGCGGTCATAGAATGCAGAGAGATCGATGGGATCGCCGACGAGGATCTTTGTACGACGGAATAAGCGGGTTTTATGCGGACACATGACCGGATAAACGGGAGCCTTTGCTTTGATCGCAAACATAGCAGCGCCGCCCTTCAATGGAAGCAGATCTTCATCCGTGCGGTTGCGCGTCCCTTCGGGAAACATAGAGATCTTGTCGCCGTTTTTTAAATAACGCAGGGCGGTCATAACAGCTTTTGCATCTTGACCGTCACGCGAGACGGGAATCGCCTCCACGATGTCGCATAAATGTGCCAAAAACTTATTTTTATAAAGTTCTTTTTTCGTGATAAAATGAACCTTTTCTCTAGTTGTGCACGCCATATGAACGATATCCCAAATGCGGTAATGATTACCCACCAATACGCAGGCGCCGTCTTTCACTTTTTCCTTCCTCACCAGTTTGAACGGGAACAAGATCTGCGTAACAGCAACCATAAACTTTTTCAGAAATCCGTATGTCAACATCTCGCTTCCTTCAGATCTTTTCCTGGATCTTCTGCTTTAAAAGCGCAACGACCTGCTCTACTGACATGTCCGATGTGTCGATCCATTCGGCATCCTCGGCGCGCCGCAGCGGCGAAACGGTACGCGTTGCATCATTGTGATCGCGCTCCTCGATCTCTCTCTTTACGACGTCAAAGCTGACATCAAATCCCTTGGTCTTTAATTCATCAAAGCGGCGTCTTGCACGCACTTCGACGGATGCCGTGATAAAAAATTTGCAATCCGCGTGCGGGAGAACGATCGTACCGATATCACGCCCATCCAGCACACATGAACATTCGGATGCGATTTTGCGCTGCATTTCCACCATTTTTTCACGCACACAGCGCAGCGCGGAAATATGAGATGCTGCCATCGAAACTTCTGGCTGACGGATCATTTCGGAGATATCTTCCCCATCTAATATTGTACGCTGTGCACCGTTTTCATAAACAACGTGTAAGTTGAGATTTTTTAAAAGCGGGCTTACATTTTCTTCTGTAAAATCATGCAACCCGGCGCGCAGCGCTTGAATTGCACATGCCCTGTACATTGCCCCAGTATCAAGATACAAAATATCGAGTTCCTTAGCCAGCTGTTTCGCAGCCGTGCTTTTGCCGCTTCCGGAAGGCCCGTCCAAGGCAACAGAAAAAAGAACGCGATCTTTACGGAGGCCGGCAGCTTTACGCAAATAGACATGTTTCGGCGCTTCCGCGCTTTCCACTAAAATCATCATGCGGATACACAGGGGCAGGGCGCCAACAATTTCCGGTTCAGCGGACGAGAAGAGCGCCGCACGGGCAAAACCAGCCTCACGAACTGCTTTGGCAGGATAGAGCGAATGAATATCGTTCGTATTGGAAAGTAAGATACAGACAATGTCCTTTTCCAGCAAATGATTCCTTTGGCTGATTTCATCCATCAATTCGCGGACAGCGCTGCGGATTTCCTCCGGCGTATCAGCTTCAGCGGATATTGCTCCGCGTATAGCGATTAACATAAAAACTCCTTAATATTGATCAATAATGTGTAACATACTACTCTATATAAAACATTAAATTGCATTTCCAGCGGTATATCCTGTTGCAAAAGCGATTTGCAAATTGAATCCGCCTGTAAAGGCGTCGACGTCGAGCAATTCTCCGCAGAACGCAAGCCCTTTATATTTTTTACATTGCATCGTCTTTGGATCGATCTCCTTTACATCAATTCCTCCAGCCGTAACGATTGCTTCTTCGACTGGGCGTAAGGATCGCGGCCATAAGGAAAAATCCTTTAATGTCCGCAATAATGATGCACGCTGTGCTTTTGAGACAGAATGTACAGGCGTAGTGGGCAGAACCGCACTTTGTTTGAGCACTGGCAGAATCATACGCTTTGGAAGTAACTCTTCAAGAACGTGTATGATTTGCCTATTTTTATGCGAGTCAAATTCGCGCAGCAGTCGTTTGTCAAGTATTGCCGCGTCGAGAGCCGGTTTTAGGTCAAGAGATAAACGCACAGAAGAAAGCTCCCGCTCATTGATCACACTCGACATAGATAAAGCAATGGGCCCTGAGATCCCAAAATGAGTAAAGAGCATTTCGCCAAAAAATGAAGCAATTTTATGGCTTTCCTGATATGCCGCAAGAGAAACATTTCTAAGCGATAAGCCCTGTAAAGATTCACAGTCAATGCACTCGATCCCGCAAAGCGCCGGACGCAAAGCCTTGATGTGTAAACCGAGATTGCGAGCAAAGATATATCCGTCCCCCGTGCTCCCTGTTGCTGGATAGGAAATTCCTCCCGTGCAGACAATCGCTGCATCAGCTTCCAGCATCCTTTTATCTGTTTTTATGCGAAACAGAGTACTTTGTAAAACTTCAATTTCATGCACTCGTTCTGTAAAAGAAAAGATAACACCTGCAGATCGACAATAATGCTCAAGACATTTCGTGACATCACTCGCTTTATCCGATGCAGGAAAAACACGGTTTCCTCGCTCTGTTTTTAGCCGCAGCCCGCCGTCTTCTAATAACTGCATCATTCGTTCCGGCGGAAATTGATATATGCAACTTTTTAAAAATTTAGCATTGTGTACGACATTTGGGAAAAAATCTTCTGCGGTCACATCATTCGTCACATTACAGCGTCCTTTTCCCGTGATGTAAATCTTTTTACCGGCTTTTTCATTCCGCTCAAGAACGAGAACCTCATGGCCGCGTATGGCCGCTGCGTATGCCGCCATCAATCCGGAGGCACCTGCCCCGATCACGATCACTTTCTTCATGGCAATTATCCAAAAATGCAGGCAGAGCAGAGTTTAGCTCAAGCTATCCCTGCCCTGCTGTACGATTATACCGGATATACGCCGCTGCCGTCGGTAAGGTTTTTATCCACCCCGTCTTTCGCAGCCTTGCGCCATTTAAAGAAGTTGAGCGCTACTTGTCCAAATACTGCATACGAGAGTATATCCTCTTCTTGTTCTACATATTCGGCAATTTCTGCCTTGAACTGTTCGTATTCCGGCTTCAAATCATCAGCCGGACGATAGGTAATGCGCTTTTCGTCCCCGATACATTTTTTAACGACATCGGGATCGGGTTCTGCAGGCAATTTGCCATATTCTCCGCGCAGAATGCCTTTAAATTCTTTGGTGACCATTTTATAGCGCTCACCGGAAAGCACATTTAAAACCGCCTGTGTTCCGACGATTTGGCTGGAAGGCGTTACGAGGGGCGGATAGCCGCAATCTTTTCGCACATTCGGAACTTCCGCTAATACCTCTGCGAGTTTATCTGATTTACCCTGCTGTTTGAGTTGGGAGATAAGATTTGACAACATACCGCCGGGTACTTGATAAATGAGTGCGTTGATATCGATGGATAATACTTTAGGCGAGAGGAACCCGTCTTTTTTCAAACGTTCCGCTACCCCTTTAAAATGTTCCACGATCGGTAAAAGTTTATGGATATCGATACCCGTATCATAGGGAGTTCCGGCAAGCGTCGCAACCAACGGCTCCGTTGCAGGCTGGCTGGTGCCATTTCCGAGCGGAGACAGCGCACAGTCGACGATATCGACGCCTGCCTCAATCGCTTTCAGATTCACCATATCGCCCGTACCCGCCGTGTTATGCGTATGCAAATGCACCTTTGTCTCCGGCTTTAATTCCTTTTTCAGGCGGGATACAAGGTCATATGCGGTGTACGGCAATAGGAGATTGGCCATATCTTTGATGCAGATATTATCCGCCCCCATACTTTCCAACTGTTTGGCAAGCTGCACAAAATATTCTGTCGTATGGACGGGGCTGGTTGTATAACTGATCGCCGCCTCACAGATCCCCCCATATTTTTTGATCGCCTTGATGGATGTTTCAAGATTTCGCGGATCATTGAGCGCATCGAATACACGAACGATACCGACACCATTCTCGATTGATTTTGCAACAAATTTTTCTACAACATCATCCGAATAATGGCGATACCCCAACAAATTTTGTCCTCGCAGGAGCATTTGGATCGGCGTCTTCTTGAGGTGCTTTTTCAGCGTACGGAGCCGCTCCCAAGGATCTTCATTGAGGTAGCGCAGACAAGTATCGAATGTTGCGCCTCCCCATGCTTCCAATGAATAATATCCGATCTCATCCAACTGTTCCAAAACAGGCAACATCTCTTCAGTGCGCATACGTGTTGCCGCTTGCGATTGGTGCGCATCTCGAAGGATGGTATCGGTGATCATGACTTTTTTTCCATTATTTTCAGCCATTACTATTCTCCTAATTTAATCAGACGGAATCGCAAGAAAGCGAAACTCCTCTTTCTTTTATCAACCGCCGAAGCAGGCCAATAAAAACCCTGCGGCGATCGCCGAACCGATGACACCAGCCACATTCGGTCCCATTGCATGCATCAGCAAGTGATTGCTCGGATCTTCTTCCCGGCCAACGTCTTCCGATATTCGGGCGGCCATCGGGACCGCCGATACCCCGGCAGAGCCGATCAAAGGATTGATCTTTCCGCCGGACAGTTTATTCATGACCTTTGCCGTCAACAAACCGCCGACCGTGCCGAAGCAGAAGGCGAACAAACCGAGCGCAATGATGGACAACGTATCAACCGTCAGGAAGGTCGTACCGACCGCTTTACATCCGACAGAAACGCCGAGAAAGATCGTGATCGTATTCATCAGCCCGTTCTGCGCTTGCGTGGAAAGCCGATCGACGACACCGCTCTCGCGCATCAAGTTGCCGAGCATGAGCATACCGAGCAACGGAATGGCATCCGGTAATAATAAACCGACAATGAGCGTAGTAAGGATCGGAAAAATTATTTTTTCCAGTTTGGTTACTTCTCGCAGCTGCTTCATTTTGATGGCTCGCTCTTTTTTTGTCGTCAAAAGTTTCATGATCGGCTTTTGAATGATCGGGATGAGAGCCATATACGAATACGCCGCAATCGCAATTGTTGCGAGCAGATCTTCGTTTGTAAATCCCGAAAGTTGCTGCGTTAGGTAGATAGCTGTCGGCCCGTCCGCTCCGCCGATAATTGCAATAGAAGCTGCTGCAGCGGCATCAAAACCAAGGATGACAGCTCCTACAAGGGTCATAAATACGCCGAGCTGCGCTCCTGCACCGATCAGCATGCTCTTCGGGTTGGCGATCAGCGGACCGAAATCGGTCATCGCACCGATGCCCATAAAGATGAGTGGCGGGTAGATAACATTTTCCACACCATAGTATAAATACCACAAGAGCCCGCGGTTTGTTACATCCATATAGCTTTGGCTCAAAATCAAAGCATCGCTTTCAAAAACAGCCTTACCGCTTTCAATGCTCCCCTGCACAAACCCCTGAAGGGTGTATAATTCGGAAAAATCTCCGGTCAGGGTGAGCGTGGTCGCCGTTCCCGATTGCAGCGCCGCAAAGTCCGCGTAATACGTCAACACATCGCCGTTGAGGTAGCCGTCGCGTACATAGATGATGGCATCCGTCAACTTATCGAGATAAACGCCAGCATATTCAATCGTACCGTCATGATTGATGCCTACCTCATACCTGCCCCATACGATATTCTGCGCGCCGGGTATGTTAATCAAGAACATACCAAATGCGATCGGCAGGAGCAGCAAAGGCTCGAATTTTTTAACGATGGCGAGATACATGAGAACGAGGGAAACGACGATCATGACATAATTCTGCCAGTCGCCGTTGGCAAGTCCGGAAGACTCCCACAAATTCACAAGCATATCGCCGATAGAAGATAACCACCCCATCGCGCGTCACCCGTCAGCCGATCACCGCGAGCAGAGCATTGGTCTCGACATTGTTGCCGACGGCTGTCTTAAAAGAGATCTTGCCGTCGCAAGGAGAGGTGATGTCATTATCCATCTTCATTGCTTCCAAAACAAGCACAGGTTGATCTTTTTTGACGGTTGCGCCTTCTTCAACAAGAAATTGTTTGATCAAGCCGGGGAAAGGAGAAAGCAATTTTTCTCCATTTGCCGAAACATCAGCAGCGAAAGCTGCAGGTTTTGAGACAGAAGGAGTTGCCGCAGGCATAGCCGGAGCCACAGCATCCGCAGCGACCTCTTCGACCCCCACTTCGTAATTCTTCCCGTCGATCGTAATGATAAATTTGCGCATGATATATTTCTCCTTTTCCCTTATAATCTCTTGATTCTTTTGACTTTGAATTCACAGGTTCCGGCTTCATCGGCGTAATAAGCCGCAAGTGCAGCGATGATCGCCACGCGCACCTCATCGCTGATGCCGTCCTCTTCAGCGGCCGTTTCCGCCGTCTGTGCGGGCTCTTTCTTTTTTCCGCTCCATACGGATAGCCGATTGACGGCCTTGCCGCACAGCCAGACGATGAAGATCAGGAGGATGATCCCGATGAACGTGACGATAAATCCGAGCAGCGCGTACAAGAGCGATTCAGATATCGATATCCATGGTATTGCGTTTCCTGTAGTATCATCAAAAAGATCACGACCCGCAGCTAATAAAGATTGAAGCATATCAGTCACCTCACTTCAGGAGCATCTGCAGCGATGCGATCAGGTACTGCCGCACAAACTGCGGGCGGATAATATTATCGATGTATCCATTTTTAGCCGCATTGATCGGGTCAGCATGCTCGTCCGCATAGCGGTCTGCAAGTTTTTCTGCGGGTGCATTTTCATCGGCAAATTCAATTTCAGCGCCTTTCGTATTTTCAAAGAGTGAGATCTGCGCTGTCGCAAAGGCGTAACTGTAATCAAACCCTGCCGATTTGGCCGCAAATAAAGTGTAGCCTAAGCCAACAGCTTTTTTCCAGACCACAGCAATTTTAGCGCTCTCGATCAAATCGTATGTCTCTAATAATTTGAAACAATTTTTCAAAACGCGGCTGTCATTCGTCATAAGGTCGGGGCGAATGCCGCATGTGTCTGTAAAGGTAACAAAGGGAAGGCTGTAATAAGAAGCAAATTCTGCGAACTCTGTAATTTTGGCAATGTTGTCTGCATCCAGTAAAACTCCGTTTTCCGCATCAAAAACTATGGCCGCAACGGAAATGCCGCCGACTCTGCCGAGGATACAGCGCACCCCCGGAGAATACTCCCCTCCGATTTCTATGGCGGTATCTGTATCAAAGACGGCCTCGATCAAAGCATCAGCCGTGCAATGTTCGTCCAATGCGGGATATGCCGCATTTAAATCTGTGCCGTTATCGATAACGGCGCCGCTGTAGTCTGGTAAAACATCCAAAATTTTGTGAATTTTTTCGCGCACGTATGCAAAATCGTCAGCAATAAAAGAGACAAGCCCCGTATGGGACAGAGCGGTCGCTCCGCCGACTTGTTCACTCGGGATGTTCTTTCCGCTTTTAGCTGAGATAACGAGCGGACTATCCGCCGTAAGGATCCCTGCTTTTAAAAAGAAAGTAAAATCTGCACACGCTGCAAGAAGGGCACTCTGTCCGTACACTTCTCCATTTACGACAGCAAATTGCGGCACGACGCCGTGCAGTTTGGCGGCCTTACTGAGCAACTGTGCCAAACCTTCTAAAACGGTCACCCCTTCGCCGATTTGGACGCCGCGGCTATGCAAAATATAGATGACCGGCGTAGAATTTTTTTCTGCAAGAGAAAGCATTTTTAACATCTTTTCGCATCCAGCCTTACTGACTCCGCCGTGTAGAACGGCAAAATTTTGGGCCGCAATATAAACGGGATACCCGTCAATGGTCGCGAAGCCTGTCACAACGCCTTCCCCTTCCGCTTTTGAATCGAAGAATTCGTTTTTCGAAAAACTAAAGCCGGACAGTTCAACAAAACTATCTGCATCGATCAATGAAGAAATCGTCTTGCGGATCTCGGTTCCCGCAGCCAGAACTTGTTCACGTCTTGACTGCAACAACTTGATCTTATCCATACGCCCTCCTTATAGTACATTTAAAATCTTTCCACGTTTCATTATATCGGATTTCCAACAAAAAAGCAATGCTTTGGTCAATTATTTTATTCGTTTCGCAATAATAATTTTTAATACTTAACATAACAGCACCCCAATGATTTAGCCCGCTAAATGTTTAATCATGTCAAAACAATACCCAAACGGTATATTCTTTTTAGAATTTTCCGGCTAACGGAAAAAATTAATTGCTTTTTGAATCAAAGTGTAGTAATATAATAGCGATATGCTTCCGTAGTTAAATGGATATAACAGCCCCCTCCTAAGGTATTGTTCTATCCACAAGATATTGCCCAAAACGCACGTTTTTCGAGCAAAACTGCTTGATTTATGCTATTTTTCACGGGGCGGAAAAATGTTGGTATAAATTTTGGTATAAAATTTTTTCCGACAATCATTTCTGCCTCGTGCAATAAAATTTAATATGCTTCCGTAGTTAAATGGATATAACAGCCCCCTCCTAAGGGGCCGTTGTGGGTTCGATTCCCGCCGGGAGTACCACTTTGACCACAAGATATTG
>CAJFTM010000047.1 GCA_904419945.1 uncultured Clostridia bacterium | reverse complement strand
AAGTACTACGAGACGATGCACGCCGAGATCGCGAACGGAACGGTCGACCTCACGAGCGCTGCCGCGAAGGAAGCTCTCGAGTCGGAAGACATCAACGGCAGCGGCGCAAGCTACAGCCCGTATACCGGCGCCGATGACTGGTATGACAGGAATGTCGTCTATCCGTTCGGTTACGGCCTGTCCTACACCACGTTCGAGTGGAGCGACTTCTCCGTCGAGATGAGCACTCCGACTCTCACGGTGGATACAGAATTCACGGCTACCGTCACCGTTAAGAACACGGGTGACGTTGCCGGCAAGGACGTCGTGGAGTTCTATATGGAAGCTCCGTACACGCCGGGCGGCATCGAAAAGTCCAAGGTCAGCCTCGTCAACTTCGAAAAGACCAAGCTGCTGCAGCCGGGCGATTCGCAGACCATTATCAGCACGTGGGATGCGTACGACATGGCGTCCTGGGACTGGAAGGATGCAAACAACGACAATCACACCGGTTACGAGCTCGATGCGGGCGACTATACCTTCTATGCGGCAAAGAACTCGCATGACAGAGAGCTTTATGAAACATTGGATCTGAATGCCGTCAACTTCACAGAGTCCCCGGTCACCGGCGAAGTGATGGACAACGTGTTCACCGATCCCGATAACGAAGAAGCCATCTACAACTATTCTTCGATCAGCCCGACGATGACCATCCTGTCTCGTGAAGACATGATCGGCACCTTCCCGCAGTCTCCTACAGAAGAGGAGCGCGATCTTACCAAAAACGCCACCGCGACCAACCCGATGCTGGACGAGATCGACAATGGTGACGATTTCAAGATCACCAAGCAGGAAATCGATGATAAACTGAATTGGGGCTTTGTGTTCGGCACGGATGACGACGCCAACGAACTTTGGGCGACTGAGGTCGATTGGAGCGTTCCCGATGATTGGACGCAGGCCGAGAGTGAGTCTGAAGCCGTTGCGGTCCGTCTCCCCGAACTGATGGGTTACAGCCCGTACGATGAGGAAACGATCGTCGAGAGCGACAACGAAGCGATCGACGGCAAGACTGCTGCCGAAGCATGGACGATCTTCGTGAACCAGCTCACCTATGAAGAGCTCAAAGCGCTCAACTCCATTGGTTTCTTTAAGACGCAAGGTATCGACCGCGTCGGTAAGGAAGAAGCTGTCGACGCAGACGGTCCTTGCACGATCGGCGGCCAGACGAAGGATGGTTACATCTCCGCCCGCGGTTCTTCCGGTACCCGTTACTGGTGCTCGGCACAGATGGTCACGGCTACCTGGAACAAGGAACTCGCTCATGAACAGGGTCTCCTCATCGGTGAAGAGGGTATGTGGAACGGCTACAACGGCTGGTACGCTCCTTCGATGAATACGCACCGCAGCCCGTTCTCCGGCCGTAACTTCGAGTACTACAGCCAGGACGGCGTGCTTGCAGGCCGCATCACCGGCGCCGTGCTTTCCGGCGTTTCCTCGAGAGGCGTCTATGCATATTGCAAACATTACTTCCTGAACGATCAGGAAACCAACCGTAACAACGTCACGACTTGGGCTGATGAGCAGACCATGCGTGAGATCTACATGAAGCCCTTTGAGTATGCGGTGGTCGAAGGCGGTGCCTGCGGCATCATGACCGGCTTCAACTGTATCGGTGTCGTCAACAATACGGAAAACTATCCCGGCATGACCCAGGTTCTCCGCGAGGAGTGGGGATTTGACGGCAGCGTCGTT
This sequence comes from uncultured Clostridia bacterium, assembly GCA_904419945.1. Classification (GTDB taxonomy): domain Bacteria; phylum Bacillota; class Clostridia; order Christensenellales; family Borkfalkiaceae; genus Borkfalkia. The sequence goes on along the minus strand of CAJFTM010000047.1, from coordinate 17,069 downwards.
ACGGACTACCAGGTCGGTACCGTCGGCGATAAGAACAACAACCTCGAAGTGATGCACTATGCCGGCACGAACATCCCTCTGGGCGACCGCGCAGCGGATGCGCGCGGCTCCGGTACGTGGAATCCCGATCTGCGCGGCGGCAAGGGCGGCGTCGATGTGAACGGCATCAACGAGAGCAACGAGGTCAGCAAAGGCTTCGCGGCTGGTTACACCGAAAGAATGTATTACTACGTCAGAACGCGCGCGACAGAGCTTCTCTATACGCATCTGCGTTCCAACGCGATCGATAACGGCGCAGACTTCCAGAAGAATTTTGCAGCGCAGACGGTCGAAGTCCCCGCAGGCGTGCGCAACGTCAGCGTGCCTCTGCCCACAGGCTTTACCGCGGAAGATGACGTGACGTATGTCATCGAAGAGTCCAAACTGCCGGACGGCGTTACCTATAATGCAAGCTCCAACAGCTTTACCGTGAACAACGCGACGCAGGGTACCTCCGGTACGATCTCGATCCGCGCGTACTACGACGGTTGGGCAAACAAGGAAGTGACCTTCACGGTCAACGTGATTGGCGCTGTCAAATTGACTGGTTCGACCAGCCTTACCCCGAACGAGGCATATTCGGCGACTGCATCACAGAACATCTGGGAAGCGGATCCCGACCTCGGCGAACAGGAAGCAGGTATCGTATCTGTCGAACTGAAAGCAGAAGGCCTGCCCGCAGGTCTCACCCTAGATGCAGCGACTGGCGCGATCACCGGTACTCCTACAACAGCTGGCAGATACGAAGTTACGTTCCAGGTAGCTGTCACGAATCGTTCGTACAATTGGTGGGGCGGCGGCTGGAGAGACAGTGTCACAAATTATAATGGCGGCACCGTGACTCTCACGGTCGGCAATCTGGTTACCGTCACGGCAGACGGCGTCGAGTATACGGTCGAGAAAGGTCAGACGATGACCGCTCCCGAAGCGCCCGAAGCGCCCGCAGGTCAGCAGTTCGTCGGCTGGTTCAACGGCGATACCGCATTCGACTTCTCGCAGCCCATCAACGAGGATGTGACTCTGACCGCTGTGTTCGCGGATATCCCCGATTCGATCGAGTTCCGCGTGCAGGACGGCATGGTTCAGGCAAGCATCAACGGCGGCGAATGGGTCGACGTGATCGCCCTCGAAGACATCACTGGCCCGCAGGGCCCGCAGGGCGAACAGGGCGAACAGGGCCCGCAGGGCGAACAGGGCGAGCCCGGTAAGGACGCTCCGGAGCCGGAAGGCTGCGGTTCGACCATCGGTACGGAAACGTTCGTTTTGGTGAGCGCAGTGCTCGGCCTTGCTTGCATCAGCTTGTTCGTCGTAAAGGCTGTCGCAAAGAGAAAGTAAAGCAATTGAAGCGGCAGGCGGCTTTTCTGAACGGGAATCGCGTCGGCCGAAAGAACAGCAAAGGTGTGGGGGAAGCTTGTCTTCCCCCACATGTAAGATTCGCCTCTGCAATCGAGCGGCACCGTCGCGCCCCGCCTAAGGCGCGGGGAGAGCGATTTTGTTGCCGAAACAGCGGATGAGGTATGGAATATGGAACGAACTGCTCGTATTTTCGGATAGGAGCGGATCGCCCGGGCTGCGTATTGCCGATGTACTCGGCGGTGCGGTGCCCGCGGCAGGAAAATAGTAAATGGAGGAAATCGGAAAACATGAAGAAGCGGAAAATGCTATATTTGCCGATTATCGCGTTGCTGATTATTGCGCTTACTCTGTCCGGCTGCGTGATGAGTTTGACTTGCATCAGCCATATCGACAGTGACCGCAACGGCAAGTGCGATCATTGCGGCATAGCGATGGAGGTCCCGCGCGAGGATATCGAGAAGATCGAAGTCACGAAGGATCCGGACAAAACGTATTACGGCCGCAACGAAACGTTGGATCTTACCGGCGGCATGATCACCGTCACCTATAACGACGGCAAGCCGACGGAAGAGCTTTCGATGACGGCCGAAGGCGTTACCGTTATCGCTCCGAACATGAGCGTCAACGGCAAAAAGAGGGTAGAAGTCAAATATGGCGGACACTCTGCAACGTTTATCATTGAAGTGGGCGACACGAGATATACGGTGTCCTTCGTGCTCGGTTATGAAGGCGCCGAGGCGATCCCCGATCAGTTTGTAACGCAGGGCAATTATGCGGAAGCGCCGGAAGCCCCCGTACGCGAAGGGTACAGCTTCCTCGGCTGGTTTACGGATGAGGCCGCAACGCAGCGCTACGACTTTGCTCTTACGCCCATCACGGCGAACCTGACGCTGTACGCCGGCTGGGCACGCAATTATACCGTAACGTATGATGCCAACTACGACGGCGGCAGAGATATCGTTGCGGAGACTGTGAACGGAAGGGTGGATACCAGTTTCCGTCCCGACGCGCGCGAGGGTTACAACTTCGCCGGTTGGTATGTCGATCCCGAGTGCACGACCGCGTTCGATCCGAATACCGTGGTCACCGAAGATATCACGCTGTACGCTTACTGGGTCTCCTCTTCGACGGAGATGTTCACCGTCACGTTCAGCTACAATTACGATGACGGCGACGAAACGACGCCCGACAGCACGACGACGGAAGTTCCCGGCGGCAGCAAGGTGACGGCACCCGCTACGCCCGAGAGACCGAATGTCGCGGAAAAGGGTCACCAGGTGTCCGGATTCACCTTCGGCGGCTGGTACACCGATGCCGCCTGCACCACAGAATACGACTTCTCCAGCGCCGTCATGTCCGACATGACGCTGTATGCGAAGTGGACGGGCGAGTATATCTTCGAGGCCGAGCACGTCGACCTCAGCGGCCCGGACGGCAACGGCTTGCAGGGCATGGGCGCTTCCGGCGGTTCCGTCGGCCCGAACATGGTCGACTCCACGCCGATGGATCACCCGGATATCAACCCGAGCAACGGCTATTACGTGACCTATCTCTATTCGCCCGGCCTGTATATCGATTTTGTGATCGTGTCTGACCGCGCCGTGTCCGACGCCAAGATCGTGCTCCGTGTGACTGCGGAAACGAGGGGATACGCGCTCGATCCGAACTTGAATGACGGAACGACGGAAAGCGGCACGCAGTATTCGCAGTATACTATTACGCTGAACGAAGTTCCGATCGAGTATCCCACCATCGAGGTCGAGGGCGGCTGGCCGGCATTCCAGGACTTCACGCTCACGCTCAATGCGACGCTGAAAGAGGGTGTAAACACGATTCGCCTGACGACCGCGAACGATCACGGCATGGGCGGAACGATGGCGGGCACCGCGCCGGTTGTCGACTGCATCAAGATCACGACGTCGGCGAACCTCAGCTGGGATCCCATTACGAGCAACGAGGTCGGTCAGTAAACCGACGGCATGCGGACGCGCAGCCGCCCGCTATCGGCGGCTGCGTGATCCGGGTCAATAGAAACAGGAGACAGATATGAATTATATTAAAGCGATTTTTACACACGCGCGAACTCTGATATGGTTTATCGTGACTGTTGTGCTGGTCGCGGTCCTTATCGTGGCTGCCGTGTTGTCTGAAACGGTTCTGTTCGAAGTGTTCAGAATGGCGCTCGGCAGTCGTAAGACCGAAACGTTCGGTGGTGGGCAATTCTACGTATCCGATTACGAAAGTAAAGAGGACGCTCTCGAAAAGTCCAATCGCTTGAACGAGCGCATCAACGAGGAGGGCATCACGCTCTTAAAGAACGAGGATAACGCTCTTCCTCTCGCCGAAGGCGCCAAGGTTTCTGTGTTCGGCAAAAACTCGGTCAACCTCGCCTACGGCGGTTCCGGTTCCGGCGCGTTCACCGTTACGGAGGACACCCCGACCCTGTACCAGAGCCTGGAAGACGCGGGCTTTGAATACAACCCCGTCATGCATGATTTCTATTCGAATAACGGCCAGTCCGGTTCGGGCAGACCGGCATCTCCTACCATGGATAACGCCCGCGACACCATCCCCGGATTCAAAACGGGCGAGACCCCGCTTGCGAGCTATACCCAGGCGGTCAAGGACAGCTACGCGGAATACAACGACGCGGCGCTGGTCGTCATTACCCGTATCGGCGGCGAGTCGTTCGACCTCCCCCGCACGATGCAAAATTCGGACGGCAGCCCGATCGACGGCGCACTGGATGCCAACGACCATTATCTCGAGCTGGACAAGAACGAGCAGGACATGCTGGTAGAGGCCTGCAACAATTTCGATAACGTTATCATCATCATCAACTCGTCTACTTCCATGGAGCTCGGTTTCCTGGATGCGGCGGACGATCACGATTCTACGCTCGTCGACGGTATGGCAGACATTGCCGACAAGATCGACGCCTGCGTGTGGATCGGCGGCCCCGGATACTCCGGTATCAATGCGCTCGGCAGAGTGCTCAACGGTACGGTCAATCCCTCCGGCAGAACGGTGGATACCTATCGCCGCGATTTCACGCAGGATCCGACAAATGAAAACTTCTCCGACTATCTCGTGTCGCGCGGCAACGTGTACCTCGCGGCAGACGGCAATCAGCCGTCCGTGGCGGAGCACTATGTGGATTACGAAGAGGGCATCTACGTCGGGTACCGCTATTATGAAACGCGCGGATTTACCGACGGGGAAGCTTGGTATAACGACAATGTCGTGTTCCCGTTCGGCTACGGCCTCTCCTACACGACCTTTGACTGGGAAGTGACGGATATGTCCTTTGAAGACGGCGAAAGACTTTCCTGGGAGGCCGATGAGGATGCAGAATTTACCGTTACCGTCAATGTCACCAACACCGGCGATGTGGCGGGCAAGGAAGTTGTAGAAGTATACATGACGGCTCCGTATACCGCGGGCGAGATCGAAAAGGCGCACGTCGTGCTGGTCGGCTTCGCCAAGACGGATCTGATCGAGCCCGGCAACAGCGATGAGGTCACGGTCACCTTCAACGGATACGACTTTGCATCGTACGATTACAGCGACGCGAACGGCAACGACTTCCGCGGTTATGAACTCGATGCGGGCGAATATGTGGTGAAGGTGATGCGCAATTCGCACGAAGTGGCGGATTCCCGCAGCTTCACTCTTTCCGAAGGCGTGGAATACGCGCAGGATCCCGTCACCGGCACGGACGTCGTCAACCGTTACGACGACGTGAGCTTTGAAGAGAATTACGGTATGGAGAGCATGCTTTCGCGCAGCGACTGGGAGGGAACCTGGCCCGTCAACGAAGTGCTCGCCGGTTCCGATACGGAGCGCACGGTCACGGCCGAATTCATGAATCAGATCAAGAGCACGGCGACGAACAACCCCATCATCAACGATGACAGCATTCAGATGCCCACCGTCGCCGACGTCAGCGCCACGACGGGTACGCTGCAGATCTACGACCTCGTGCAGCTGAAAGATGAGGAGAGCGAAGGGACGGACGGCATGCCCAGTGCCGAGGATTACCTCAGAGACGAGATCGGCTCCACGATCGTCGACTATAACGACGACCGTTGGGAAGAATATCTCTCCCTCCTGACGAAGGATGAAATGATGTCCTTCACGATGAACGGCGCATTCCAGACGCAGGCGCTCGGCAGCATCGGCCTGATGTCTTCGATCGAATCGGACGGCCCGGTCGGTTTCGTCTACTTCATGGCGCAGATCGAGAGCGAAAACCCCGTTTACCAGACATGTTCGTACGCGAGCGAATGCGTGATCGCGGCGACCTGGAACACGGATCTCGCTTACGAAATGGGCGTTTCCGTCGGCAACGAGGGGATCCTCGGCGACCAGCGCGGCCTCAGCAGACCGTATTCCGGCTGGTATGCTCCGGCGGTCAATATCCACCGCAGCCCGTTCGGCGGACGCAACTTCGAGTATTACAGCGAAGACCCGCTCATGTCGGGCAAGCTCGCGGCGGAAGTCATCCAGGGCGCGCGCAGCAAGGGCGTCATCTGCTTCGTCAAGCACTTTGCCGTCAACGAACAGGAAACCAACCGTTCGGGCGTCTGCACATGGCTGACGGAACAGTCGCTGCGCGAGATCTATCTCAAACCGTTTGAGATGGCCGTCAAAGAAGGCGGAACGATGGGCATGATGAGCTCGTTCAACCGCATCGGTTCTCTCTGGACGGGCGGCGATTACAGGCTGCTTACCGAGATCCTGCGCAACGAATGGGGCTTTAAGGGAACGGTCATCACAGACTTCAATACCGAGCCTTTCATGGATACCAAGCAGATGGCGTACGCCGGCGGCGATCTGAACCTCGCGACCACGCCTCATCCTTGGGAGCCGTCTACGGCAGCCGATTACACCGTTTTGCGCGGCAACGTCAAGAACATTCTCTATTCGCTCACGCGTTCCAATGCGATGAACGGGCACGGCGAAGGGGCCTATTATATCACCTACTATGCTTGGTGGGAGGTCGCGCTCTTCTTCGGCGGAATCGGTCTCATTGTCGTCTTGGCTGTATGGGGCTTCTTCGTGATATGGAGCGTCGTAAAACAGGTAAAGCGCGAAAAGGCGATACAGGCAACGGCCAAAAAGCAAGAGTGAAGGACATAACTGTTTGAGCTGAACCGATCGGCCATCCTCCGTATTGTCGCTCGGGCACAGCATGCGGGCCGCCGCGGAAATTTTCCGCGGCGGCCTTTTCATTATATAAAAAAATATCTACGAGCAAAGCGCGTAGATATTGGTCGCTTATTTTGAGATCGATCCGTGCGGATCCGGCCGCTGCGGCCTCGGAGGATGATTCGCCTGCGGAGAGCTCTCCGCCTCGCCTAAAATTTGCAGGGCGATCTTCCGCCGCGAGACGCGCCCGTCCATGGCGGCCTTTTCGATATAACGGTGCGCTTCGCTCTCGGTCATGTCGCGGCGTTCCACGAGGATGACTTTGGCGCGGCTGACGATCCGCTCATTTTCCATCTTTTCGCGCAGAAGGTCCAATTCGCGGTGCAAGCCGTGCAGCCGTTCTCCTGCTTTGGCAGCAGCCAGCAGTGCGCCTTCGAGCATAGCGGGGGACACATCACAGCCGAACACGGCGGCGCCGCTTCCCCGCAGCTTCTGTTCGACGGCGGGAACTTCCTCCCTTTTGGTGAGGACGACGATCCCGGCTTCCTGTTCGCGCGCGAAACGGAGGAGGTCATCCGCCCAGTCTGCGCGGGAGAGGTGCGGTATATACAGCAGGGCGGTGCCCGCGTCCGGTTCGGCCGTGCAGTCAAACCCGGCGCAGGTCAGGCGTTCGGCGAGTTTGGAGCGGAGGGCATCCGTCTCACAGCACACACACACGCGAGTCATGGCTCTCCCTCCGAGACTCAGTTTGCCGTATACATCTGCCGGTACGGGTTTTCCGTATTCGGCGTCAGCCGGTAATAGATGCACTCGAGATAAGCGTCCGCATCGCGGCCGAATCGCGTACACCACTCCCGGATGATCGAGGCGGCCTCTTCGCTGCCGGGGCCCTGGATCCGCTCTGCTTTGACCTGGGCGGGAAGGGCGATGTTCAGCTCGCTGCAGCGCAGCAGGATCTCACCGCCGTGCATGCCCGTGCCGCAGAAATTGCCGACGATCGGCCCATTGCTCTCGCCCAGGACAACGATCAGTCCGCCCGCTTGGTATTCGCCGAGGAAGCTCCCCGCACGGCCGCCGATCACAATGACGGGGCGCTGCGTGCGGTATGCCTTCATATGGATGCCGCAGCGGTAGCCGACGTCTCCTTCGATCAGGATCTTGCCGCCGCGCATGGCATAGCCGGTGGCATCTCCCGCGCGGCCGTGCACCTCGATGGTGCCGCCGTTCATCGTGTCGCCCGTCGCTTCCTGTACGTTGCCGTCTACGGTGATGGATCCGCCCGAGAGGTACGCGCCGAGGGCGTTTCCCGGCGTGCCGTGCACGACGATGTCTTTATCCGAAAGCCCCGCGCCGAGGTAGCGCTGGCCGATGCAGCCGAAGATCTCGACCGAGCGGTCCTTGCTCGAGCGCACCGCGTCGTTGAGGGCAGAATATTGCAGTTCTTTCGCTTCGATGCGCATATCATACCTCCTTTGCGAAGTGCTCTTTCCGCATCTTTTCGGGGAAGGCGTTCCAGCCGGGAGACTGTTTGAGAGACTCCGCATCGATCTCGGAGAGGGGCGTGCGGCTTCGCAGCATCGCCGTGTAGACGCCCGCCCGCTCGGGCAGATCGATCAGAATAAAGCCCTTCAGCAGATTGTCCTTGACGAAGAGCACCTTATAAGTGTCCGCCGTCTGCTCTGTATAGGCTTCGCCCGTGTAGGCGCCCGCTGTGAGCACGTGGCGGCCGAAAAAGCCGATGGCATTGAAGGCGACGGCGTTGTCGAACCGTTCGCTTCCGCCCGCCATATTGACGCCCGCGCAGTACCCCTGGAAGTAGGCGTTGGGCAGCAGTGCGAGGATGCGCTGGGTGCCGGTGGCGATGTCGTAGCTCTCCGCGCAGTCGCCCGCGGCATAGACGTCGGGGATTGAGGTGCGGGAGCATTCGTCCGTGACGATGCCGCGCACCACTTCGCCGCCCGCCTCCTTGACGAGTTCGGTGTTGGGGCGCACGCCCACCGCGACGACGAGGATATCGAAGGGGATCTCCTTGCCGCTCTTCAGGTGCGCCGTATTGCCGTCAAAGCGGGAGACGCTGTCCGAAAGATAGAAGGTCGCGCCGTGTTCCTCGAGGGTGCGCTGGATCATGTCTGCGCCCGTCTTGTCGAGGATGCTGGGCAGGATGTGGTCCGCGAGGTCGACCACCGCGACGCTCTCTACGCGCGCGGCAATGCCTTCCAGGCACTTGAGGCCGATCAGTCCGGCGCCCACGATGAGCACCTTTTTGTCAGAGGCAAGCACCGTTTCGAGGGCGAGCGCGTCGTCCATCGTCATAAAATGGAAGCGCTGCGGCACGCTCTCGATGCCCTCCATGGGCGGGTCGAAGGGGCGGGATCCGGTCGCGACGAGCAGTTTTTCGTACCCGACTTTGCTCCCGTCGGAGAGGGTGACCTCTTTGTGAGCGGGGTCGATCTTGGCCGCACGCACGCCGAGGCGCAGCGCGACGCCGTTGTCCTCATAAAAGGTTTCGGGCCGGTAGTGCATCCGTTCGGCATCCGTCGTGCCGAGCAGGTAGTAGGAGATGAGAGGCCGCCCGTATACAAAGTGCTTTTCATCGCCGATGACGAGGATGCCGCCCGTTTGATCGACCGAGCGGATGCCCTCGATCGCGGCGACGGCCGCGGTCGAGTTGCCGATGATCACGTATTTACTCTGTTCCTTCATCATGCCTCCTCCCGCGTCTCAAAGACGATCGCGCCGTTCGGGCAATACTTTACGCAGTTGGGTTCGCCCCTGCCGTTGTCCGTGCAGAGCGCGCACTTCATGGCGGCGTGGCCGTCGGGCGCGGGCAGAACCGCGCCGTACGGGCAGACGAGCACGCAGGTCAGGCAGCCGACGCACTTGTCGCGGTCGATGCGCACGATCCCGTCTTTGCCCTTGGAGAGGGCGCCCGAAATGCAGCTCTTGACGCAGATCGGGTCCTTGCAGTGCCGGCAGTTGACGGCAAAGTGGACGTCGCCGCTGTCCTCGATGTGGATGAGCGGATGGATCTGCTTTCCCTTGAGCGCCCGCACCATGTCGGAAATGCCCGAATTGGCAAAGGCGCATTCGTATTCGCACAGGTGGCAGCCGAGGCACCACTCTTCGTTGACGTAGATGCGTTTCATAGCTTTCTCTCCTTTACAGCGACTCGCCCGCATAGCGGACGCCCAGCAGCCGCAATTCGGTGTCGGTGAGTCCGATGCCGCGCAGCATCAGGCGGTTGCCGCGCAGCGCTTCCAGCGAGTTGATGCCCATGCCGCCCATGATCTCCTCGATCTCGTGCTTCCAAGCGGTGACGAGGTTGACAAGCCGCTTGTAGCCGTAGTTGGGGTTGAGGCGCTTGACGAGGTCGGGCTGCTGCGTCGCGATGCCCCAGTTGCACTTGCCCGTATGGCAGGAGCGGCAGAGGTGGCAGCCAAGCGCCAGCAGCGCCGCCGTGCCGATGTAGCAGGCGTCTGCGCCCAGCGCGATGGCCTTGACGACGTCCGCACTCGAGCGGATGGAGCCGCCCACGACGATGGAGACCTCGTCGCGGATGCCCTCGCTGCGCAGGCGTTCGTCGATCTGCGCGAGCGCCATCTCGATGGGGATGCCGACGTTGTCGCGGATGCGGGTGGGGGCTGCGCCCGTGCCGCCGCGGTAGCCGTCGATGGCGATGATGTCCGCACCGCTGCGCGCGATGCCGCTGGCGATCGCCGCCGCGTTGTGTACCGCCGCGATCTTGACGATGATCGGCTTTTTGTGCTCGGTCGCCTCTTTGAGGGAGTCGACCAGCTGTTTGAGGTCTTCAATGGAATAGATATCGTGATGGGGAGCGGGCGAGATCGCGTCCACGCCCTGCGGGATCATGCGCGTTTCGGATACGTCCTCCGAGATCTTGGCGCCCGGCAGGTGCCCGCCGATGCCCGGCTTTGCGCCCTGGCCCATCTTGATCTCGATGGCGGCAGCCGCCTCGAGGTATTCCTTATGGACGCCGAATCGGCCGGATGCGACCTGTACGATGGTATTTTTGCCGTAGCGGTAGAAGTCGCGGTGCAGGCCGCCCTCGCCGGTGTTGTAGTAAATGCCCAGTTCTTCCGCTGCCCGCGCGAGGCTCTCGTGCGCGTTGTAGCTGATCGAGCCGTAGCTCATCGCCGAGAACAGGATGGGGACGGACAGTTTCAGCTGCGGCGGGAGTGTATCTTTCAGGCGGCCCTTCTCGTCGCGCTCGATCTTGGCGGTGCGCTTCCCCAGCCAAAGCTGCGTCTCCATCGGCTCGCGCAGCGGGTCGATGGGCGGGTTGGTCACCTGCGATGCATTCAGGAGCAGTTTGTCCCAAAATACCGGGTAGGGTTTGGGGTTGCCCATGGAGGAGAGGAGGACGCCGCCCGTATTCGCCTGGCGGTAGACCTCGTTGATGGTCTGCACGCCCCAGTTGGCATTTTCGCGGTAGGTGTCGTCCGTCTTGACGATCTTGAGCGCGTGCGTGGGGCACAGGCTCACGCAGCGGTGGCAGTTGACGCACTTGCTGTCGTCCGCGCGCATCTTGCCCGTTGCGGGGTCATATTCATGGACGCCGTTGGCGCACTGTCGTTCGCAGACGCGGCAGGCGATGCATTTATCGGTATTGCGGACCACTTCGTAGTCCGGGCGGATATACAGTTCCATCAGTCGCGCCTCCCGTACAGTTCATAGATGACGGGTTCGCCGCCCGCCGGTGCAAAAATGCGGTCCAGGGAGGGCTCGATCTTGCGGATGGCGCTCTCTTCGCTGGAAATATACGCCTTGTCGCCCTTTTCCGCGCAGACCATCGAGCGCAGTTTGAGGCGGTCGCCGAGCGCCATCAGACCGCCCTCGTAGCCGAGGATGATGGAGAAGGGCCCGGTAATGAGCAGGGAGGGGAACATGCGGCGCAGCAGCGTCTCCTGTTCGCGCGCAGATTCCTCTTTGTTCGCGATGGTGGACCAGAAGGAGGCGGCAATGACGTGCGCGATCTCCTGCAGGGTCAGCCCCTTTTTGCGGAGCAGGTAATCGACGATGTAGGTGATGACCTCGGTGTCCGTCTGCAGCGTGCAGCGGTAGCCGAACATCTCCATATAGCGGCGGTTGGCGTCGTACGAGGAGATCTCCCCGTTGTGGACGACGGAGAGGTCCAGCAGCCCGAAGGGATGCGCGCCGCCCCACCAGCCGGGCGTATTGGTCGGGTAACGGCCGTGGCAGGTCCAGGCATAACCTTCGTACTCTTCCAGCCGATAGAACCGGCCGATATCTTCCGGGTAGCCGACGCCCTTGAAGATGCCCATGTTCTTTCCGCTGGAAAAGACGTAGGCATCCTTCATTTCCGCATTGATGCGGATGACGCACCGCGCCACATATTCGCGCTCGTCGAGGTGCGAGTTGGCAAGTTTGCGCGGCAGCGGCGCCAGAAAATAGCGGAAGATGCCCGGCTCGTTCTTGACGGAGGGCAGCTTGCGCGTCTGGATCTCGGAGGAGTACACGATCTCGAAGTGCCGCTTCAAGAATGCCTCTGTCTCCTCCTGCGCCTTCGTCGTCTCGTAAAAGAGATGGAAGGCATAAAAGTCCTTGTAGTGGGGGTAGATGCCGTAGCCGGCAAAACCGCCGCCAAGCCCGTTGGAACGGTCGTGCATGACAGAGATCGCCTCGATCATGCTCTCGCCCGTCATCTTTTTCCCGCTGCGGTCAATGACGCCTGTAACGGCGCATCCGGACGGGTTCCTGAATTCTCCTTCGCGTTGCAGCATAATGTCTCTCCCATAAGGCTGAATTTTCGATATTTTTTCGATGACTCTTTTATTATAGGTGTCCTGCCCGTATTCGTCAAGCGGCGCCGTCTTTTTTGTTTTTTCGCCATTTTTTATGGAGGATATAAGAAAAATTACTATTTTGCCCCGCTGATAGGGGGTATAAGCGCCCCTTATAAAAGGAGAAGCCGCCCGCATCCGGAGATGCGGGCGGCCCCGTCTTATGAGAAAGCTGTAAGTGTAAACCGTTTAGTTTTCTTCGTCCTGCAGCGCGTCGTAGCCCGATTCGCCGGTGCGCACGCGGACGACGTCTTCCACGTCGTAGACGAAGATCTTGCCGTCGCCGATGTGGCCGGTGTACAGGGCCTTGCGGGCCGCCGCGATCACCTCTGCAACGGGGACCTTGCTGACGACGACTTCCACCTTTACCTTGGGCAGGAGGTCGATGTCCAGCTTGACGCCGCGGTAGTATTCGCTCGCGCCCTTCTGTACGCCGCAGCCGAGTACCTGCGTGACGGTGAGTCCGGTGACGCCGATGGCGGCGAGAGCCTGCTTGAGGTCTTCAAACTTAGACTGTTTGGTCACGATGACGACCTTGGAGAGCTTGACAGCCTCTTCCGAAGCGCTGACGGCGGGCATGGCCGGGGCGGACATGTCTGTGACCGTCACGCCGGCGGGCTCTGCCATGGCGAGGTCGGCGGGCAGGCCCTCCGCCTCGATGATCTCCGCCGCGAGCGGTACGGGGGTAAAGTCCGCATAGGCGCTGGGCAGGCCGTGTTCGTGCTTGTCGAGGCCCTCGATCTCTTCGATCTTGGAGGCACGCAGGCCAACCGTATGCTTGAGGATTTGGAAGACGATGACCATGCAGAAAATGGTCCATGCGGCGATGCACACGATGCCCAGCAACTGCACGGCGAGCTGATTGAAGCTGCCCGTGTAGAACAGGCCGGTCGAGGTGGAGAACAGGCCGCAGGCGATGGTGCCCCAAAGGCCGTTGACGCCGTGTACGGCGATGGCACCGACGGGGTCGTCGACATGGATCTTCTTGTCGATCACTTCGACGGCGACGTCGACCAGGATACCGGCGATGAGCCCGATAAAGAAGGCGCCGACAATATCGACCACTGCGCAGCCTGCCGTCACGGCGACGAGGCCGGCGAGCGAGCCGTTGAGCGTCATGGAGACATCCGGCTTTTTATTCTTGATCCAGGTAAAGATCATGGTGGAGATGGTCGCCGTTGCCGTTGCGACGGTGGTGACCACGAGGATCTGCGCCAGCTGTGCCACATCCGTCGCGGCGGCGCCGTTAAAGCCGTACCAGCAGAACCAGAGGATGAATACGCCCAACGCACCGACAGTCAGGTTATGTCCGGGGATAGCGCGGACATACTTGACCTCTCTGCGCTTGGGGGTGGGCTTGCCGTCCTTGTCGAGGTATTTGCCCCAGCGCGGCCCGAGGATGAGCGCGCCGATGAAGGACGTGATGCCGCCGACCATGTGGATGAGCGCGGAACCGGCGAAGTCGATGAAGGTGACGCCGAGGATCTCGTTGGTCAGCCAGCCGCCGCCCCAGACCCAGTGCGCCTCGATTGGGTAGACGACCGCGCTGATGACCAGCGAATAGATGCAGTAGGAGAGGAATTTGGTGCGCTCTGCCATGGCGCCCGAAACGATGGTGGCGCAGGTCGCGCAGAACACGAGGTTGAAGAAGAAAGTCGACCAGTCATACGTCGCAAAATTGGTGAACAGATCGAGGTTGGGGATGCCGACCAAGCCGAACAGCGCGTCTTCGCCCATCAGAAGCCCCGCGCCGAGCAAAATAAATACGATGGTCCCGAGGCAGAAGTCGAGCAGGTTTTTCATGATGATGTTGCCTGCGTTCTTCGCCCGCGTGAAGCCGGTCTCGACCATAGCGAAGCCGGCCTGCATGAACCAGACGAGGATGGCGCCGATCAAGAACCAAACGCCTGTCGATCCGAATATACCGTCCATTTGAATTCATTTCCTCCAAATAATTTTCATCATTTCCCACAAAATCGATTGAACTGCATTGCGGGCGGCGGAGAGGGCCGGGAGGGCCCTCCGGGTCACCCAAAGTCGCGTTATACGCTGAACAGGATCTCGCCGTAGGTCGGGAAGGGCCAGCACTTCGCGGAGACCTTGGCCTCCATTTCATCCGCATAGGCACGGACGGCCTGCATGGCGGGGATGATCTTGTCGGCGACGAACTTCGCCTGTGCAGCGGCGTCTGCAATGGCCTTTTCGCGGGCAAGCAGTTCATCCAGCTGTTTGACCTGGAAGTACATGGCCGCATTGTCCGCCGCGAGGGAGGCGATCAGCTCCTTCTCTGCCGCCTCACCCGCGTCGATGCCGGCCGCCTTTTCCGCCTCGAGCGTGGCGCAGAGCTCGCGCACATAGGCGCTGACGGCGGGATAGATGTCGCGCTTTGCCATCTCGGATGCGGTGAGCGCCTCGATGACGGCCGCCTTGCTGTAATTTTCCAGCATGATCTCGGTACGGGTGACGACCTCGCGGCGGGTAAAGACCTTCATGCGCTCGAACATGGCGATGTTCTTTTCGTCCGCAAAATGGGGCAGCGCTTCCGCCGAATCCTTCAGGTTGGAGAGCCCGCGCCTTGCGGCTTCTTCCTTCCATTCGTCCGAATAGTTGTTGCCGTTGAAGATGATACGGCGGTGCTTGCGGATGGTCTCCACGACCAGATCGTGCAGTGCCGCATTGAAGTCGGGCGCTTTTTCCAGCGTATCGGCAAACTCGCGCAGGACGTCGGCGACAGCCGCATTGATGACGATGTTCGGGCCGGACAGAGAGAAGCTGGAGCCGACCATGCGGAACTCAAACTTGTTGCCCGTAAATGCAAACGGGGAGGTACGGTTGCGGTCGGTGGTGTCCTTCGGCAGCTCCGGGAGGGTATCCACGCCCAGTTTCATCACGTTCTTGCCCTTGCCCTCGTATATTTCGCCGCGCTCGAGCGCCTCGATGACCTGTTCGAGCTCTTCGCCGACGAACATCGAGACAATGGCGGGAGGGGCTTCGTTCGCACCCAGGCGATGGTCGTTGCCGACGCTCGCCACAGACAGGCGGAGCAGATCCTGGTATTCATCCACCGCAGCGATGACCGCAGCAAAGAAGAGCATGAACTGCCCGTTTTCGGCGGGGGTCGTGCCGGGGTCGAGCAGGTTCAGGCCTGTATCCGTACTCATCGACCAGTTGTTGTGCTTGCCCGAGCCGTTGATGCCGTCGAACGGCTTCTCATGCAGCAGGCAGCGCATGCCGTGGCGCTGTGCCACGCGCTTCATGGTTTCCATCACCAGCTGGTTTTGGTCCGCGGCGATGTTGGTGTTCGTAAAGATGGGGGCCAGTTCGTGCTGTGCGGGCGCGACCTCATTGTGCTTGGTTTTGGCGAGGATGCCAAGCTTCCACAGTTCCTCGTCGAGGTCCTTCATGTATGCGCCGACGCGCGTCTTCAATGCGCCGAAGTAGTGGTCTTCCATTTCCTGACCCTTCGGCGGCTTTGCGCCGAACAGGGTGCGGCCGGTATACTTGAGGTCTTTGCGGCGCTGGTACATACTTTCGTCGATCAAAAAGTACTCCTGTTCGGCGCCGACGGTGGAATAGACGCGTTTCGCCTTGGTATTGCCGAACAGCCGCAGGATGCGCAGCGCCTGATCGTTGAGGGCGCGCATGCTCTTTAAGAGCGGCGTCTTTTTATCCAGCACTTCGCCGCTGTAGGAGAAGAAGGCGCAGGGTATGTACAGGGTGCCGTCCTTGACGAAAGCAAAGGAGGTCGGATCCCAGGCGGTATAGCCGCGCGCTTCAAAGGTCGCGCGCACGCCGCCGCTGGGGAAGGAGGAGGCATCCGGTTCGCCCATCACCAGCTCCTTGCCCGAAAAATCCATGATGACCTTGCCGCCGTCGACGGGGGTAATAAAACTGTCGTGCTTTTCGGCAGTGATGCCGGTCATTGGCTGGAACCAATGCGTGTAGTGGGTGGCGCCTTTTTCCACGGCCCAGTCCTTCATCGCGTTGGCCACCACGTTCGCTACGCCCGCATCGAGAGCGCTCCCTTCGTCGATGGTCTTTTTCAGAGATTTATAAGTCTCTTTGGGCAGACGCTCCTGCATGACCTGCAGATTGAATACGTTGGAAGCAAAAATTTCAGGGACTCTCATAAAACAAAAACTCCTTTCAAAAAGATAAGGCGCCGCGCAGAGTTTTGCCCTTGGTAAAGGAAAACTCTAACGCAACGCCTTTGTTGCCTGTCTTTTGTTTGATGGGGCTATTATAAACTGGCTGCCCGTCAAAAGTCAATCAAACGCAAAAAAGTTGCATTATTATGAATTTGAATGGAAAGTATTGATTTCGGTTATGTTTCCGCCCATGAATCGGCAAAAAGCTGATTTTGCAGAGGGTACGCGCGCGACAATATTAAAAGAGAGGCGCGCGATTTGAAAATGGTGGTCAGGAGTTCATGAGCATTTGGGAGGGAAGGGGGCAATAACAAAAAGGACTTTCGCCGTTGACAGGAGGCGGATCTTTGAAAGGGCAGTTTCGCTGTACAGTTGCTTCTCTGAATTTTTTTGAAAAATCGTGTAAAAACGCTTGCATGAAAAGAAAAAATTTGTTAAAATAACGTGGTAAATCAATATTGGGGTGTCGCCAAGCGGTAAGGCAACGGACTCTGACTCCGTCATTCGTTGGTTCGAATCCAGCTACCCCAGCCAATTTATGCACGATTTTGTG
>CAJFTM010000046.1 GCA_904419945.1 uncultured Clostridia bacterium | reverse complement strand
CTGACGGGTACGATCACTTCCACCGTTTACACGCACTATTCCGAGGAGTTTCAACTAAGGGAAGCGGAAAAAGTAAATTACGCCTTGTAGCCTATGGCGAGCGTTTTTTGCTCCCCTTTTACTCCCCAATCTCTCCCCAATCGCCGGTTTTCAGCCAAAATCGAGCGAAGAGACAATGTATAAAAATAAAAAATGTGCACGATTTTGTGCTGTTTATTCACAAAATCGTGCATAAATTGGCTGGGGGTAGCTGGATTCGAACCAACGAATGACGGAGTCAGAGGAAGGCGGTTTTATTCATACTTTGCATAAATATACTATTTTGAGCCTGTTTTCGTCTCTTTTTTATATTTATGCAACTTTTTATACTGCTACCCCACAATCTTCCCCACAATTACCCCACAATTTATCCGTAAAAAAGGCAACGCCTATTTTACTTCTTTGGCACATATTTAGCACCAGCACCTTGTCCGACAGGAATCAATTTACCTGTTTCAACAAGATGCTTTAATACTCGATACGCTTGCGGCGCCGTAATATGCAGCAAGTCACTCACTTCCGCACGGCATACCGTGCCGTTAGCGTTTGCCAACTGCATTACAAGCTCGTCATAACGAATAGACGAAATCCCCTTTTGCCGAACATATGCGATCGCATTGCCCGTCCTATGATAATATTCAGAACTCAACATATAGTTTTTTCCGCGACCGGTTCCGCTCGCCTCTACAATTCCCGAATTGAATAGTTTTTTCCGCGACCGGTTCCGCTCGCCTCTACAATTCCCGAATTGACAAGCGATTCTAAAGTAATCTTTACTCGCCTGTCTTCCAACTTCAGTTCTGAAGAAATTTCGGTACTTGTCATTCTATTGCGCTGTTTTAACAGGTTTAACATCAAAAGCGAATAAATCGGAAGCGAACGACCAAGTTTTTTCTGTTCATCGGAAATCATTTTAATAAACTCTTTATCTGTAGGACCTTTCGGAATAAATAATTTTACCATTGTAGCAGTGGACTGCGAATAATCGGGTAACATCCGTCCATACATTAACGATCCTTGATAAATTCGATCGATCCCCCGACCCGTTCTTTCCGCAAGACCGATACGTTTCATAGCGTCAGACAAAGCAGGATTACGCCCGTGAGGTTCAGCGTCTAATAAATTATCAATAGTGATTCCTTCAACAAACCCGCCCGGATTTTTGATTATCATGCCTTCATCGCCGATTTGGACGCGTACACGCCCCAGCATAGAATAGTCCCTATGGCAAAACGCATTCACTAATGCTTCCCGAAAGGCTCTCTCATCATAATCGGGAATCGTGATCCGGAAAAGCCCCATCTCCATCTCTTCGCTTGAATTCCAAGCCTGAAAAGTATTTGTTATCTTCTCAATCGCAGATAAGACGGGAAGCGTAAACGACTGATTGACCTTAATATCCGTTCCGACAATCACTTGTACGGCGGCTTCTGCTGTCGGAAGATATTTTTTTACCGCCTCGATCTTTCCGATCATAAGGATACCGCAAAAAGTAGGCACAAGCTGATTGTTTTGTACCGTCGCAAATTGTAAAGATTTATCAAGTTCCTCATCGCTCAATTCAAGTAATGCAGCATCCCCCATATAAGTGCGGATAATATTTCTCAATCTTTCTCTCTCTACCGCATCTAAATCGGAATATACGCCGTCCGGAACTGGTTGCGCAGTATAGTCCAATAAACTGAGGGATGAAAGTCTGGTGGCAATTTCATAAGGATACATTGCAACATTTTCGGGTGTGCCGTCAGCTTTCAATCTGCGGCGCTGAATCTTTCCGCTCGATGAGGCGACTATCGATGTTTTCCTCGGTACAGAAACCCTGATGTAAGGCATATCCGTACCGATAAGTTCAACGCGTGCCGAAACGGGAGGAACCGTCCTATTCGCAATAAATGCGGCAAGACGGGTAACATCCCTATGCTCATTTTGTACCCCCGTAATTTCTCCGTTATCCTCCACACCTATATATAGGTCACCACCGTCTGTGTTTGCGAAAGCAACTACGGCATCAATAATTTCACCGTCATGCAAATAATGTCTGTCACTTTTAAATTCATTTATTAAATCCTCTCGAAACCCGATATTCGCCATAAAACACCTCCATAAACACATTATAACGCACGCGTGCGTTTTTGTCAACAATAAAAACGCACGCGTGCGTTTTGCGTGCGTTTTGCATTAAAATTAAATAAGCAAGGAGCAATCAAAAATCATGAAATGGTTTCCAAAACGTAAAATTGATATTTTATTAATTATCCATAAATATTTATTTACGATAATTTTACGGCTTGCAACAAATCTAATTTAATAATTTTTTGCCTTTCGTATAATTCCCCAGCAACCCGATAAGTTCGTTCCATATCCCACCGCATAAATGCCGCAACAATTCGGATAAAACGCTTACTGTGAATATCCAATCCTTCCTTTGCCTCATTCAACGGAAACGGTACTCGAAACGATGAGAAAGTGATTCTGTCATAAGGTTCTATAATCATAGTTCCCTCTGTTTCGTGGATACGCAATCTTATAAATTTAGGAGTACCCATTGCACGTATTGTACTTTTAAAGATCCGAATAGTATTGCTCCTCATATAAAACGAAACATACGCCACATCGTTTCGCATCGTCTATACCCTTTTCAAGCCTTCATAAACGACCGGATCAGTAAAATCAAATAATATCAGCAATTTTCTATCCGCCTGCACTGTTTTGCCAAAAGCCCGATAATGGCAATTTTTATTCAGCCCCCATCGCTCGTAAATATTGCGTGTTAATTGCGGACATTCGATCTTTGTATATTTGGGTTCGGCGCGTTTTTTCCATAAGACCGCATCGGGCGTATTCGATGCTACCGGACGTATCACAATACTTCTGCCGCGGTTACTGAGCAGTACATGGATCGCTTCGCAATTATTCAATGCCTGAAAAACGCCCTGCCCGAAAGCAATGGCAGTCTGAAATAAAGTAAGTACCGGTTCTGATTGCTTTTGAAAATATTGACCTCTGACAATCTGGTATCCGTCCAGATCGATCTCGTTGATCAATGCGTCGTTCATTCCAATCCTCCCATTTTATTTGTCGTAATATAGCCTTCCGCCAAATTTATTTTGTATAAATCATCATGTCGTTCAAACGGAACCCCGAAGCAGTCGCGCCAATCTTCGGGCAGCCACGACCTCTGTTTTCTAGTTCCGCGGTTTATAAACAGTTCAAAATCTGTCAGTTTAAATAAATATAGTGCTTCATTTTTATATACTGCCGGCTTGCCAAGCATTTTATAGCGATATTCCTTTCGCCAGGACATTAAGTCAAACAATTTCGCCGCAAATATTTGGCAAATCATATCACGATTTCTTATTTCTTTTTCCCCTCCTCCGTTTGCCCAGCGCAATGAATCGGGAGCATCCGCTTCACACGGTCGTACAATCAACCGGAATTCTTCCGGATGAATTAAAAGTTGTATATATTTCACCCCCGGAAATTTACGGAGACAAGCCATGTTAAACTTGATTTTATTTTCCCACACGGTTATTGCCGGTTCGCGCGTATGAGCAAACAATTCAGCCTTTGCGACCTGATATCCGGCTAAATTAACTGTCTCTTGTTCTTCTCCTTCCGGGATAATTCGATCATATTCTTCATTCATTCGCGTCGTCCCGTTTTCGGTTTTAATCTCTCTGCGCATTCTTTTAACTCCATCGGGGACATGATACGAACCGCAGGATGTTCTTCAATACACTTACACTCTGCCCTGCTGTTCCAGTCGGCTTTTTCATAGCTGTAATATAATTTGTTTTCAAGACTAAAATCATAAAATTCTTCTCCAAATGCATCTCCCCACCCTTCAGGGCATATTATGGTTTCCTTTTTCCTGCCTGACTTGTTTTCTTTATAGGAAACCAACGGTAATGCATCGCTCAAATTAAATATCATAATGCGGTCATCGCCTTTTTCTATCCATGATCCAAAAACTCTGTAATGAAACTCCGGATCCCATTCCATAATTCGAAACAAAGCCTTTCCGAAATAGGGACAAACTATCGTTTTATTCAATGAATTTTTTCTTACATTCCAATTTATACTGAAAACATCATTCTGGTTGCAAGGTCTGATCGCTATTTTTCGTTCTGTCGGATGCAATAAAAGTTGTATATAGGAAAAATCTCTTAACCTTTTCCCGCATGAACTGTTAAATATTATTTTATTATCAAACATACTGATTCCCGGCAATTCCGACCTCGCGGTAAGATATTGCCCGCGCACCACTTGATAACCCGATAAATCAAAATGGCTGAAAAAAGATCTGCTGACCAACTTGTCCCTCTTGGCCTCATGCACACTTTCAGAAGTTTCATAATAAATATCCGGATCATCATTTACCCAATGATGATCAACCGGCACATATCCTCGAAATATGCCCTCATCGACAACGTGCATATAATGCAATCCGCCTCTCATCCCCTTACGTTTCTCTTCCAAAAGAGTTTGTACCGCCTCATATTGCGCCACGGTTACGATAGCAGGATGATGAGCCTTATATAAATACTGATCGCGGTCTTTTCTATTTTTTCTTTTTTTATGCTCGAATATATCGTATGTAAATGTTTTCCATGTCAATACGCTACCGCAATACCTTTCGTTACGCAGAATATAGTTGATAGAACCTACACTCCATTTTTGGTTTCCGCTTTTTGTAGGAATCCCTAAATCGGTTAGCGCTGCCGCAATGTTTTCCATGGAACTACCGGCTAAAAAAGAATTATAAATGAATTTAACAACCGCAGCCTCAGCTTCATCTACTTCAAAAGCGCCTCCTTTTATAAAGTGTCCGCCAGCATCTCGCGGCCGACGATAACCGTATAATTCGGGGGTAAGCAACTTTTTATTCTTAAAACGCTCTTTTAAAGACCACACCATACTTTCGCTTTTTTTGACCGATTCTTCCTGTGCAAACGACGCCAAAATCGAAAGCCTTAATTCGGAATCCTCCATTAAAGTATTCAATCCGTCTGTTTCAAAATAAATTCCTACACAAGGGCTTTGATTTTTCAGTTCTCTTGCCAAAGACACACAATCGACTAAATTCCTAGCAAAGCGCGAAACCGATTTCGTAACGATCAAATCATATTCACCCGCCCTACATGCAGTTATCATTTTATTAAATTCGTCCCGTTTCTTTAAAGAGGTTCCGGATATCCCCTCGTCCGCATAAATATGTTTCAGCTCCCAATTCGGAAATTTTGATAATGTTCTCTTTGCAATGCAAATGACGTCAATTGCGCATCACTGTCTGTGGATACTCTGCAATAGGCACATACACGAATTTTTGTATTATGATATATTTCCTCTTTCGCTCTCGCCGGAATATAATATGCCTTCACCTCCGCCGATTTGATTTCTTCCGTCTGTCGATATTGCTCCATTCTTACACCGCCTCTTATGATATCATCCTTTTACTATGCACTATTTTACTATTATAAGCATTCCATGCTATAATACATTTATACTGAAAAATATATTTTTTATCAGATATTTTTCTTATAGTACTTTACCGAGTCGATAAAATCTGGGGAGGCACCGTAATGATAAATAACTGCAACTTCTGGACGAGCGAAATATTTTTTGACCGA
>CAJFTM010000045.1 GCA_904419945.1 uncultured Clostridia bacterium | reverse complement strand
TTTTGTTTTTGGCATAAGACCTCCCTGCCGCACCGATTGCGGGCGGCATTGCATAGGATGCAGCTATTATAGCAAAAGAGCGTGTTCGTTGCAAGGAAAAAGGCGGGTAAAGGCGGTAAAAAGCGGAAAAAACAGGGTAAAAACGGAGCAAACTAAAAAGCGGGGAAGTTTTCGCCTGCCCCGCCGATGATATGGCTGCCGTGCGCTCAGCGCTCGCGGCGCATCAGCGCGTAGTCGATGGAGTCCGTTAAAGCGATCCAGCTCGCTTCGATCACGTCTTCCGAAACGCCCACCGTCGTCCAGCTGTCCGCGCTGTCCGCCGAGGTGATCAAAACGCGCACCTTTGCCGCGGTCGCCTTGTCCGAGTCAAGCACGCGCACTTTGAAGTCGACCAGCGACATCCGCGCGATCTCGGGGTAAAAATCGGAGAGGGCCGCGCGCAGCGCCAAGTCCATCGCGTGCACGGGGCCTTCGCCGTCCGCCGCCGCGATCTTCGTCGCGCCGTTGACGCGGATCTTTACGATCGCCGAGGCAACTTTCCCCTCGATGGCGGGCTGTTCGCTGATGATCTTGTAACTGATCAGGTCAAAGGAGTTCTTGTATTTGCCGAGGATCTTTTCCACCAGCAGCACAAAGCTCGCCTCGGCCGCCTCGTACTGGTAGCCCGCCAAAGCGCGGTCCTTGAGGGCGGAAACGATCTCCCCCATCTCTTTGCCGTTCTTGTCGAGGGAGGGGAAGTAGTTTTTCAGCTTGTCGTAGATGGCGCTCTTGCCCGAAATTTCGGAAAGCAGGAATTTGCGCTTGTTGCCGATGGCCTCGGGGTCGACGTGCTCAAAGGAGGAGGAGTATTTGAGCACCCCGTCTGCGTGCATGCCCGCTTTATGCGCAAAGGCGTTCATCCCCACGTACGGCTGGTTGGGCGGGATGGCGGCGTTCGCCGTCTCCGCCAGCGCCATCGCGCAGCCGTACATCTCTTTCAGATGGTCGGGCGGGATGCATTCGTAGCCGCGCTTGAGCTGCAGGTTGCAGATGACGGAGCACAGGTTTACATTGCCGCACCGCTCGCCGAAGCCGAGCAGCGTGCCCTGCACCTGCCGCGCGCCCGCATCCACCGCAGCAATGGAATTTGCCACGGCGAGGTCGCCGTCGTTGTGGCAGTGGATGGCCACGGTGAGCTGCGGGAATTTCTGTACGACCTTTTCCGTGATGGCGCGCGCTTCGTCGGGGAAGATGCCGCCGTTGGTGTCGCACAGGCACAGCGTCACGGCGCCCGCCTGCGCCGCGCTCTCCAGTGCGCGCATCGCGTATTCGGCGTCCGTCTTGTATCCGTCAAAAAAGTGTTCGGCGTCAAAGACGACTTTTTTCCCGTTTTCAGTCAAAAAGCGCACGCTCTCGCCGATCATGGCGAGGTTCTCTTCGGGCGCGGCCTTGAGCACGTCCGTCGCGTGGCGGATGTGGCTCTTGCCGAAGATCGCTACGTACTCCGTGCCCGCCGCCAGCAGAGATTTCAGGTTGCCGTCCTCTGCGGGCAAAATGCCCTTGCGCCGCGTCGAGCCGAAGGCGACGATCTTCGCGTGGGCCAGCTTCAGCCCCGCGATGCGCTGGAAAAACTGCATCTCCGCCGGGTTGGAAAAGGGATTGCCCGCCTCGATGAAGTCTACGCCCAGATCATCCAGCGTGCGGATGACTTTGAGTTTGTCCTCCACGGAAAAGGAGATGTTGGCGCCCTGCGCCCCGTCGCGCAGGGTGGAATCGAATATCTGTAATTTCATAAAAACTCCTCGTGAAATTTGTTTGAAGCTGTTCAAACAAATTTCTACGATTTTTGAGGGCGCCGCCTCAGCAGCGCGCTTTTAGGGGGGGGGTACACCTTTAAAACGCGCGCCGCTTTCACCCGCTGAGGTCGCAGGGATGCGACAAATGGGGTGCGCTTAGCCAAAAGCGTGGTTTTGGCACGCGCAGAAAGTTTTATTTACGAAAATCTCGGCGAGCTGTCGCCCCTCCGCTCACGAAAAATAATTTCGTCAGCACAAAATTATTTTTGTGAACCCAAAGCCATAAAAATAATCGCGCAAGGAAAATCGCACTTTTCCGCAGCGCACCCCCATTTGCCAATGCTTTGGCTCACGGGAAGAGGGTGAATTTGCGGCTTTTTCCAAAGGCGTGCCCTTCAAATAAGCCGCAAAGAGGGAGAAAACGCCGACAGCGCGCAGCGCGTGCGGCGGTGTCTCCCTTAGATCACGAAAAATAATTTCGTCAGCTCGAAATTATTTTTGTGAACC
>CAJFTM010000044.1 GCA_904419945.1 uncultured Clostridia bacterium | reverse complement strand
GTAGACATCAACGTCCTGCGCAAGCGCGTCGGCATGGTCTTCCAAAAGCCCAATCCCTTCCCGATGAGCGTGTACGACAACATCGCCTACGGCCCGCGCACGCACGGCATCCGCAAAAAGGCGCAGCTGGACGAGATCGTCGAGCGTTCCTTACGCGCCGCTGCCATCTGGGACGAATTGAAGGACCGCCTGAAAAAGTCCGCGCTCGGCCTGTCGGGCGGCCAGCAGCAGCGCCTCTGCATCGCGCGTACCCTTGCCGTCGAGCCGGAAGTCATCCTCATGGACGAGCCGACTTCCGCACTCGACCCTATTTCCACGTCCAAGATCGAGGACCTCGCGCAGGAACTCAAAGAAAAGTACACCATCGTCATCGTCACGCACAACATGCAGCAGGCGGCGCGTATTTCGGATAAGACTGCCTTCTTCCTGCTGGGCGACCTCATCGAGTTTGGCGTGACGGATGACATTTTTGAACGCCCGAAGGATAAGCGGACGGAAGACTACATCACCGGGAGGTTTGGTTGATATTATGACCAGAAAGTTATTCGAAGAACAGATCGAGCAGCTCAAGCAGCAGCTCATCGAGATGGGCAACCTCAATACCGAAGCGATCGCCGACGCGGTGACCGCGCTCGAAACGCAGGATGTCGAGCTCGCACAGAAGACCAAGGGCGTCGAAACGCTGGTCGACGAAAAGGAACAGCAGATCGAGCGGCTCTGCCTCAAGCTTATCTTAAAGCAGCAGCCGGTCGCCAGCGACTTATTGTTCGTCACCTCCGCCATGAAGATGATCACCGACATGGAGCGCATCGCCGACCAGGCGGTGGATATCTCCGAATTGGTCATCAAGATGAGCAAGCTCCCCTATGCCGAGAGCCTCACCGAGATCCCGCAGATGGCTGACCGCGTGCAGGCGATGGTGCACAACGCGACCAAGTCCTTTGTCGACCGCGACGGCGAGCTCGCCAAGGCAGTCTGCCGTGCAGACGATGCCGTCGACGACCTGTTCGACACCATCAAGCGCAAGCTGACGGGCATCATCCACAAGGACATCGACGACGACGACAACGGCGAACAGGCGCTCGACCTCCTCATGATTGCCAAGTATCTCGAAAAGATCGGCGACCACGCCTCCAACATTGCGGAATGGGTCATCTTTATGCTGACCGGCGAGCACAAAAAACTCAACTGAATATGTTCACGAAATTTATTCTGAGCTGACAAAACAAATTTCCGTGATTTTTAAGGGAGACACCGCCGCACATCTTGTGCGGCGGTCTCTTCTCCCTCGCCGCGGCATGTTTCGGGGCATAACTTGGAGGGCGGCGCAAATATTCACCTCTTCGCCGGAGCGCTTGCGCGCAGGTCGGGGCGCTTGCAAAGAGGAGGGCTCTTTATGCGCACAGAAGGAGCAGAGCCCGCCGCCTGCGCGGCACAAGCGAGGAAGAAAGCGCATGGCCGCTTTTTCCCGGGAGAGGAGAGCCCGCAGGATGTAGGATTTTACAGAAAAAGAGGGAAAAGGGCAGCGTTTTCTTGCAAAATCCGCCCTTTCCGTTTATAATAAACGGAAAGGGGATCTTTCCCCGCGAGTTGACCCGTAAGGAAAAATGTGCATGAAAGAGAGAATGCTGTATATGCGCCGCGAGCCCGCATCGAGTGCGGCCATCATCTATCTGCTCGTGGCGGGGCTGGCGCTGCTGCCCACCCGCTGGCTGGGCGAGCTGTTTTACCCCGCGCGCGAAAATTATGCCTATATGTTGGGGCTGGGCGCCGTGCGGCTGATCCTCTTTTTTCTTCTCGCGCTGCTCGCGCGGCAGATGGGCATTCGCGGCGTCTGGCTGCCGGCCAAGGGAGAGCGGCGCAGCGCACTGCTCTATTCCTTGCCCGCCGTCCTCATCGCCGTCAACAACTTTCCGCTCGTCGCCCTCATCCGCGGTACGGCGGACGTCACGGATGCTTTCGGCGTCCTCCTGTTTGCGGTCGAGTGCATCGGCGTGGGGCTGTTTGAAGAGGCCGCCTTCCGCGCGATCATCTTTCCCTTTGTGCTGGGCAAAACGGGCACCGGCCGCCGCGGTCGGGTGATCGCCGTGCTCGTTTCGTCGGCGATGTTCGGCGCGCTGCACCTGGTCAACCTGCTGAGCGGGTTCAATGCGGGCGTCTTTTTGCAAATCGGCTATTCCTTTTTGATCGGCTGCATGCTCGCCGTGTGCATGTTCCGCGGCGCGGGCGCGCTGTACTGCGCCTTTGTGCATGCCCTGTTCAATTTCGGTGGAAATCTCGTCACTGCCGCGCGCGGGCTGGGCTTCGGTTCCTTTGCCGATATTTGGTGCTGGGAAGAGGTCGTCTTGACGGCCGTCGTCGGCGCCGCCGCGGTCGTTTATTTTGTCTGGTCGCTGCTTGCGGCGCGCTCCGCTGCGGCAGACCGATTTGCCGTGCTCCCTCCCGCCGGAGAGGATCCGCCGGCGGAAGGGCCGGAGTCGGTCGGCGGGCAGAAATAAAAGCGATCGAATGCGGAAAACCGCTGCGATGGGCGGTTTTTCAGCAAAGGGAGGCGGGCGCCTGCATAAAATGCAGGCG
>CAJFTM010000043.1 GCA_904419945.1 uncultured Clostridia bacterium | reverse complement strand
AAATCGCAACAGGCGAATATAGTTTTCCATAACCGCTTTGTCGCTGCCGCGCACGGTTTTCAGCGGATAACGCCATTCAAAGCCGATTTCGTCCGTAAACACCGCTTCATACACCATGTACTTGCGAATGCCCGTATGCTCGTCGTACTGACGTTCTTCACGGAACTGCAATTCGACTTTCTTCACGCCGTCGCTGAAAAGTTTTTCCAACGCTTCATAACCGCCCACGTCGGACGCTTTGAAATGTACTTCCGAGATACTCCCACGGAACACGGCAGGCAGTATGTATTCCCAGTACTGCTTCCCGTCCGACTTATTGGTGTAGCGCCGTCGCACGACATAGATCTTCGGAATCTCGATTTTCTTTTCCTCGTCTGCCACGCTCTCCGTTCCGTCCATTGCTGCAAGTGCTTCCGTCGCTTCCATTGCCTTCATGATCTGCGATACCCGTTCCGACTGTTTACTTGCATTCTGTTCGGCTTTCACTTCTTCTACAACATTCACATTTTCTTTTGCCATTTTGCTGCTTTATTCTCCTTTGCGTATGGTCGCCACCAAATAAATAATGCGAAAACAGACCACCCGCAAGAGAAATCTATTTTCGCATTTAATACTACACTATAAAAATTTTTTTGGATTTGACGTAAAATATTGCCGTTTTCTCTGAAATTGTGTATAATAGAGGATAATACGGAACGGGAGGAAAAACAATGCGCAGTATCGAAATCGGCGGCCTCCGTCTGCCGGCTGTCGCCGTCGGGTGCATGGGGCTGAACAAATTGGATGCGAGAGGTGTCAGCGCCTTCCTTTCGGCGTCGATGGATGCCGGTTTGAATTTTTTCGATCATGCGGATATCTATGGAGGGGGCGCGTGCGAAAGCCTGTTCGGCGAAGCGATGAAAGCGCTGGGTATCCCGCGCGAGCGCTATGTCCTGCAGTCCAAGTGCGGCATCGTGCCGGGCAGGATGTACGATTTTTCCGAAAAGCACATTCTCGCCTCCGTCGACGGGTCGCTGCGCCGCCTGCGCACCGATCATTTGGATTTTTTGCTGCTGCATCGCCCGGATGCGCTCATGCAGCCGGAGGAGGTCGCGGCTGCGTTTGACAAGCTGCAGGCTTCGGGCAAGGTGCTCCGTTTCGGCGTGTCCAATATGCACCCGTACCAGATCGAGTTGCTCCGCCGCTGCGTGCGTCAGCCTCTCGGTATTGATCAGCTGCAATTTTCCCCCGCCCACGCGGGAATGGTCACTTGCGGGATGGAGGCAAATATGGATACGGAGGGGGCAGCCTCCCATGACGGCTATATCCTCGATTATTGCCGCCTGCACGATATTGCCGTGCAGGCCTGGTCGCCGCTCCGCTATGGGCTGTTGGAAGGGGTGTATCTCGGTAATCCTCAGTACGCCGGCCTGAATGATTGCCTGGCGCAGGTCGCGGCGGAATACGGAGCCTCTCCCTCGGCCGTTGTCACTGCGTGGATCCTGCGTTATCCGGCGCGGATGCAGGTCGTCACGGGAACGGCAAATGCAGCGCACCTTTTGGAGATGGCTGCCGGGGCAGATATCGAGCTGTCCCGCGAGGAATGGTATCGCATCTATCTTGCGGCGGGAAATCGGCTGCCCTGATCGGATCGGCAGATAAATTTTGATTTTTTATCGATTTATAAAGTACTATGTGTGACGAAATAGGAGGGTAAACGTATGAAGACGATCGTGGTCGCCAGCGGAAACAAGGGTAAGCTGCGCGAGATCGCTCAGATCTTTCGGGAATATCAGATCATTTCCATGCAGGAGGCCGGGTTTTCCGGCGATATCGAGGAGAACGGTAACACGTTTGAAGAGAATGCGCTCATCAAGGCGCGGGCGGTCAGCCGCGCCCTGCATTGTACGGCGCTTGCGGATGATTCGGGCCTGTGCGTAGAGGCGCTCGGCGGTGCACCCGGTGTGCACAGCGCGCGCTTTTGCGGCCGCCACGGCGATGACGAGGCGAACAATGCCCTTCTTTTGGAAAAGCTGTCCGGCCTTCCGGCGGAGTGCCGCAAGGCCTATTTTGAGAGCTGCGTCGCCCTCTGTACGGAGGACGGGAGGGAAATGACGGCGACCGGCCGCACATACGGACACATTCTGTATGCGCCGGAAGGGCAGGGCGGATTTGGATACGATCCGCTCTTTTATAGCGACGAATTGGGGAAAAGTTTCGGCGTTGCGGCGGCGGAGGAAAAAAATGCCGTCTCACACCGCGCCAAGGCATTGGCGGCGCTCGCTGTAAAGCTGCGGGAGGTGCAGGAATGAAGACAGTCGTCGTTTTGTCGGATACGCATCGCAACCTCGCCCCGCTCGACAAAATTTCCCGCGTCCTTGCCGAGTGCGATTATATCATTCATTTAGGGGACATGGTGTCCGATGCCCGTGAAATTTCTAAAATGTATCCGGAAAAGACGTACGTTATTGCCGGCAATAACGATTTTTATGGCGGAGAGAGCGAGATCGTGCTGGATATTGAGCAGAGGCGCGTTTTTGCCTGCCATGGCCACCGTTTCGGCGTCAAGCACGGTACGGCCGATTTGGTCGCTGCCGCCAAGGAACGTGGGTGCGATATCGCGCTCTACGGCCATACGCATGAGTCAGACGTCCACGAAGAGGAGGGGGTGCTCGTCGTCAATCCGGGATGTATGACTTACTATACGCCGGCTCCGAGTTATTGTTATCTCGTCATCGTGGGGAAAAAGGCGGTCGCGACGGTCGTCGAGGTGCGATAAGGCGCAGAAGTATAAGTTTTTGATGGAATAAAATTTTGAAATGCGCTGAAAAATGTTTGACATAAAATACTGCTTTTGCTATAATATCTTAGCGTTGTGAATCGCGGGTGTAGTTCAATGGTAGAATTCCAGCCTTCCAAGCTGGCTGCGTGGGTCCGATTCCCATCACCCGCTCCAAAAGCATAGATGAGAGTCGAGCGTGTTTATGCGCCTGTAGCTCAGTTGGATAGAGCAACGGCCTTCTAAGCCGTGGGTCAGGAGTTCGAATCTCTTCAGGCGCGCCAAATTTTATGGCGGGTGTAGCT
>CAJFTM010000042.1 GCA_904419945.1 uncultured Clostridia bacterium | reverse complement strand
CCGCGCCGAGCGCGAATCCGAGCGCGCCGCCTATGCGGAAGAGGAGGCGGCTCTGACGGAAAATGCATAGAAGGTCTGCAATATATATAGAATACAGCCAATGAGGAAAAGAAAGCAAGAAAAAAAGTGAGGGTGCGCCCCGGGAGCGATCAGCTCCCGGGGCGCACCCTCGCTGTCTGTACGGCACAGAGCCGGCTTCGTTTCAGCGATCCGTTCCCTCCACGGTCAGTGCGCGGATGGCTTCGCAGTAAATGCGCAGCAGTTTGCGCACATTTTCGAGAGAAATAAATTCATCTCTTTGGTGAATGGTGGAAGGCTCTCCGGGGAATTCCGGCCCGAAGGCGGCGCCCCTTTCGAGCGCCCGCGCATAGGTTCCGCCGCCGATGGTGATGGGGTCGGCTTTCTGCCCCGTTTGCTCCCTGTAGATCTGCAGCAAAGTGGATACCGGCGGTTCGTTTCGATCGCTCAGCAGAGGGGCCTGGTCGTGCAGTACCGAGTAGGGGACGCCGAATGTTTCCAGCTTGGCCAGCATCTGCTCGAGGCGAATGGTCGCGGGGTAACGGATATCGACCAGAACGGAGAGCGTGCCCTCCTTGTACGAAGCCACATTCGGGGAGAGTGTGAGGACGCCCGTCTCGTCGCGCAGCTGTTTTAGGCCGAAACGGTCGTCGAACAGATCGGTGACGGCGCGCGCGACGCCTTCATGCTCCTCGGCAAAATAGCGCAGCAGTTTTTCCAGCGCGTTTTCGCCCGCATCCGGGGTGGAGGCATGCGCCGAACGGCCGTGCGCGACGAGGGAAGCGCCTTCGGCCGATACGCCGTACCTTGCGGCGCGCGCCGCATCCAAAGCTGCCCCGTCGGCGCGGGCATAGTCGCATACCATGTTTTCGCGCTCGCCGCCTTCCAATGCGGCAAAGGGGGCATCCCGCAAAGGATAGTCGAAGCGGACATGAAGGATGCCCTTTTCCGCGTAAATGACAGGGAAATCCGCATCCGGGGAAAAGCCTTCCTTCGGCATCTCGGCGCAGGCGTTGTAGTGTTCGATGCACGCCCAGCCGCTCTCCTCGTTGCAGCCGACGATCAGTTTGATCGTGCGCTTGGGCGCAAAGCCCGCGTCTTTGAGCGCTTTCAGGCAGTACAGGCAGATGACGGCGGGGCCCTTGTCGTCCGTCGTGCCGCGGCCGTAGATCTTTCCGTCCGCGATCTCTCCGCCGAACGGATCGTGCGTCCACCCGCTGCCGGCGGGCACTACGTCGAGGTGGCAGAGGATGGCAAAGGGTTCTCCGCTGCCGAAAACCACTTCGCCGATATAGTTGTCGTAGTTGTGCGTTTCGAATCCGAAGCTCTCCGCCAAACGCAAAAAGTAGTGGAGAGCCCGTGCGGCGCCCTCGCCGAAGGGTTTACCGGGCAGGGCGGGGCACTGCGAGCTGTCGATCTTTACGATCTCCGCAATGCTGCGAACGCATGCGTCAAAATATCTTTCGATGTCCGTTTGCATGATGATCGCCTCGATCCGCCGATTTTGCTTATTTGACCAAGAGGGCCAACGCCGCTTTGTTCACGTGCAGGCGGTTTTCGGCCTGGTCGTAGCAGATGGACTGCGGCCCGTCCACAACTTCTGCAGAAACTTCTTCACCGCGGTGTACGGGCATACAGTGCATGAATACTGCATCCGGTTTGGCGAGCGCCATTACTTCCGGCGTTACGCGGTAGCGGGAGAGAATGTGCTTCTTTTCCTCGTCGGCCTCTTCGTTCATCGATATGAACACATCTGTATATACAACGTCGGCATTGTTGACTGCCGCGGCAATATCGTCCGTAATAAGTACGTCGCCGTACTGCATCGCCCGTTCGACGACCGCGCGCGCCGGGCTGTAGCCGTGCGGGCTGGCGATCGCCACATCCATATTCACCTTCGAGCAGCCCATAATCAGCGAGTTGGCAATGTTGTTGCCGTCACCGATATAGGCGAGCTTGAGGTTGTCCAGCCGGCCCTTTACCTCCCAAATGGTGAACAGGTCGGAGAGAATTTGCAGCGGGTGCGAAACTTCCGTGATGCCGTTGATGACGGGTATATCGCTGTAGGCGGCAAACTCGTGCGTCTGTGCTTCGGTCAGAGAACGCAGCACCACGGCGGATAGTCCGTACCGCCCCAGCATGGCGGCGGTATCTTTGAGGGATTCCCCGCGCGAGAGCTGCGTTTCGTCCTTTGAAAGATAGATATAGTCGCCGCTCATTTGGCGGATTCCCATTTCAAAGGAAACGCGCGTGCGGGTAGAGGCATTGCCGAAAAGCAACGCTACCGTTTTACCGCGTAAAATCGTACTGTTTTCGTGTACGCGGAATTTTTTTTTCATTGCCTTTGCCGCATACAGCAGTTCAAAGATCTCTTCCGACGTTAAGTCGGTCAGCCCGATCAGGTCGCGGCGGCGGAGCTTGAATTTGGGATCGTATTTATTGATATCCATGTTTTTCGGCACACGGGCCGCGCGCGGATCGGTTTCGCCGCCGCAGGGGTGCGGCGGCATCGCGCGCGGGGAACTCCCCTGCGCACGTTCATTATAACAGAACCGTACCGAAAAAACAAGCGTTCGGCGGGTATCGCGCACAAAGGCGCGGCGCGCGCACATTTTGCCGGC
Organism: uncultured Clostridia bacterium; assembly: GCA_904419945.1. Classification (GTDB taxonomy): domain Bacteria; phylum Bacillota; class Clostridia; order Christensenellales; family Borkfalkiaceae; genus Borkfalkia. Next base: position 716 of record CAJFTM010000042.1, on the reverse strand, counting down.
CGGGTGCGTACTTCGCTTGGGCAAAATGGATAGCTCTCTCTGCAAAATTTGTTGCGTTCGGTCGTTGCTTTTTGCTGCAAAATAGTATAAAATAGAGAGTATAAACGAAACAACGAACATTACGGAGGAAATTTCAGAATATGGCAAGACTTTCGCTCAAAGGGGTGAGCAAGGTGTATCCGTCCGGCGTCGCCGCGGTAACGGATTTCAGCCTGGATATCCGTGACGGCGAATTCGTCGTGCTGGTCGGTCCGTCCGGCTGCGGCAAATCGACGGTGCTGCGCATGATCGCCGGGTTGGAGGAGATCACGTCTGGCGAATTGTACATCGACGGCAAAAAGGTCAACGACGTCGATACGAAGGACCGCGACGTGGCAATGCTTTCGCAGGGCTATACGCTGTATCCGCATCTGACCGTGTACGACAACATGGCCTTCGGCCTCAAACTGCGCAAGGTCTCCAAGCAGGATATCGACCGCCGCGTGCGAGAGGCAGCCGCTGTGCTCGGCTTGACCGATTGCCTCATGCGTAAGCCAAAGACTCTCTCCGGAGGGCAGCGCCAGCGCGTTGCACTCGGCCGCGCGCTCGTGCGGGAGCCGAAAGTTTTTTTGCTGGACGAGCCTCTCTCCAATTTGGACGGCCGCCTGCGCGCGCAGATGCGCACGGAGATCGCCAAACTGCACGCGCGCCTGGGCACGACTTTCCTCTATGTCACC
>CAJFTM010000041.1 GCA_904419945.1 uncultured Clostridia bacterium | reverse complement strand
AATTGCCGAGAGCAAGGGCTCCGCCCTCGGCTTGCGCCTCCCGAAGGGCTTTCTTTTTGCAAAACGGCGCAAGCCTCACCCGCCGAGGCGCTCGCGCGCAAATGGAGGGAAAAAGGCAAAAGTGCGATTTTGCCTTTTTCAATCGATTTTTAACTATACTGCTCGGTTTCACCCGTTCGCATCTTTCCCCTCACGAAAATTATTTTATGCCGACAAACCAATTTCCCGTGATGTTAGAACGGATTCTCGCAAATTGCCGAGAGCAAGGGCTCCGCCCTCGGCTTGCGCCTCCCGAAGGGCTTTCTTTTTGCAAAACGGCGCAAGCCTCACCCGCCGAGGCGCTCGCGCGCCGCCTATACTCCGCACAGGCGGGCGACCGTTTTGGCGGCTTCGAATACGTTGTCGTTGGTGCCCAAGACCCAAATGCCGAGCGACTCCGCCCGCTTGTACAGCGCCTCGTCCGGCTCCACCCCCTCGCACAGGATGATGCAGGCACAGTCGATCAGAGTCGCCACGGCCGCGACGTTGACGTTGTTCATCACCGTCAGCCAGGCGCAGGCATCCGTCGCGCGCGAGATGATGTTGCTCAGAAAATCGCCGCAATAACCCGTTTCGATCGCGCGGTCCTCTCCCTTGGTGAATACGGCATAGCCGGACTCCTTGGAAAATTCGGAAACGGTCATTCTTCCACCTCCCGCAGTTTAACGCAATCGAGCTTGCCGCCGCTCTGAACCACATCCTCGGCGTGGCAGCGGCAGGTAGGAGCGCCGCACGCGCCGCAGTCGATCCCGGGCAGCTTTTTGAGATATTCCTCCACCTTCATCAGCTTCTGCATGGCGGCAAAGCGGTCTGTATCCAACTGGAAGGAGGTGGACGGCTCCGGCGCCTTGTCCCAGATAAAAAAGCTCTCATCCAGCCCGTACTGCTCCATCGTGGCGGGCGGGATCTTCATCTTTTCGGCGAGCTGGCGCATGCGGTTGCGGGCAATAAAAGGATTTTCGACGTTGAGCACGCCGCCCACACACCCGCCCGGGCACATGTTCAGTTCGACAAAATCCGTCCCGTCCAGCTTGCCGTCGCTCATCTCCTTCAAGAGGCCGAGCACATTGCGCGTACCCGAACAGTGGATGTAATTGCCGAGGCCCAGCGAATTGCTCTCCCCGCCCGAAGAACCCCAGCCGAGGCCCGAATATCCGCACTTCCCCAATTTGCGCGGATTTTTGATCTTGTTCATTTTATCCACCAAACGGAAATACACGTCGCTCTGCGAGAGGACGCCGGATATGTACTTTTCGTTGGAGACCTCTTCCTTGTGCAGCGAATACACCTTGGCGGGACAGGGCGAGATAAAAAAGATGCCGATCTCGTCGGCGGGGATGCCCTTTTCCAGCGCCTGTTTTTTGGCGAGCTTGGCAGCGACCTTGGCGGGCGCATAGAGGTTGAGCATCTGATCGGCGAGCTCGTGAAATTTGAGCAGGATCAGCTCTGCGACCGCGGGGCAGGCCGTGCTGATGACGGGGCGGGGCAGGGCGCGCTTTGCCATCAGCTTTTTCGTACAGTCTGTGACCAGTTCCGCCGCGAGGCCGACCTCGAACACTTCGTCGAAGCCGAGCGCCAGCAAACCCTCGATGACATAGTTGGGGTCATCGAGGTTGTTGAACTGGCCGAACAGCGAGGGCGACGGCAGGGCGATCTTGTAGCCGTAGCTGGCGACGAGGTCGAAACTGTCGTACACGGGGCGCTTGGCTCCCCCCTTGCAACTGCGCACGCACTCGCCGCAGTTGATGCACTTTTCATATAAAATTTTCGCTTTTCCGTTTTCGATGCGGATGGCCTCCGTCGGACAGCGGCGCATACAGGTGATGCACCCGATGCACTTGTCGCTGTCGAGGACGACCGTTTTCAGCGTAGGCATACAGAACCCCCTCGCGCGCCTGCCGGCGCGCAGATACTAAAAGCGGATGCGCAGGAACACCGTCGTGCCGACGCCGACGGCCGTATCGATCTTCATCTCGTCGCTGTACTTTTTCATATTGGGCAGGCCCATGCCCGCGCCGAAGCCGAGGCTGCGGATATTTTCCGTCGCCGTCGAATAGCCGGCGCGCATCGCGAGATCGACGTCGGCGATGCCGGGCCCGGTATCGCGGAGATAAATATCGATGCGGTCGGGGTAGATCTCGGCGATGGCACGGCCCCCGTGGGCATGGATGACCATATTGATCTCCCCCTCGTACATGGCGATGGCGACGCGGCGGACGGAGGCCGGCGACACGCCCATCTGCTTTAAGGTGCGCTTGACACTCTCACTGGCGTGCCCCGCAGAGGCAAAATTTTCCCCGTCCACATCATATTCGAGGCGAATGCACTCTCCCATGATCAGCCGCCCAACCCGTTGGTATAGAGGATGCCGCAGGCGACGAACAGCCTCTTTTCTGTCGAGAGCAGTACGATCCCCTTCGATTCGGCGAGGTCGATGACCGGCTGCTCCGGCCGCTTGCCGCGCACGAACACGATGCAGAGCATATCCATCATCTCCGCCGTGCGCACGACCTGCGGATTCAGGAGCCCCGTCAGCAGAACAGACTGATCCTTGACATAAGCAAGGACGTCGCTCATCATGTCCGAACCGCAGGCGGTGTGGATCTCGGTATCGAGGTGTTCTTCCCCGCACAGGATCTCCGCGTCGAGCAGCTTGACCACTTCTCTGATTGTCATACAAACATCTCCCAAAAATAATACGGCGGGCGCGGCGCGCGCCGCCTTTGTACTATCATACCACACCTCCGCAGACTTTTCAATCGATTTTGCGGTTTTTGCGGCTTTTTCACATTTTTTGTGTAAAATAAAAGGCGCCGCGGCAATTTGCCGCGGCGCGCAGGATCCCGATCAGAGCCCGCACAGCTGTATACAGCCGAGAGCCGCATACCCGACCGCGACGCCGACGATATACATGACGGCGAGCACGGCCAACGTGCGCCCGAGCTTTTTGGTATTTTTGAAGAGGATGAGAAAGCCCAGCCCCGCATTGGCGCACACACCCGCGACCAGACCGCCGAAAGACAGACCTCCCAATACATATGCCTGCGAGACGAGCACGCTTGCCGCGCAGTTGGGGATCAGCCCGACCGCCGCCGCGATGAGCGGCTGAAACCAGTACCCTCCCTGCAAAAAGGCGGAGATGGCGTCCGCCGCATAGTGCATGGCAAAACCGAATGCGAGATTGACGATGAGGATATAGGCAAAGATCTCCAGGGAATGCAGCAGCGGGTGCACGAGATAGCGGCGCAGGGCACTGTCCTCCTCGTGATCGTGCCCGCAGCGGGTCCCGTGCACAGACTCCCCTTCCCGCAGCTCGGCGAGCTTTTCTCCGCGCAGGATGGCGTTGCACAGATACCCGACCCCCACCGCCGCGACGAAGAGCACCGCCACGAGGGGCATGACCGAGAAGGCCTTGGCGCCGTCCTCCGCCGTTAAAAGCAGGACGAAGGCCTCGTCGCTGGTGGCGACGAACACGGCGAGCAGCGTGCCCGTGCGGATAAGGCGGCGGTCGTACAGCTTTGCCGCCATGACGGAAAAGCCGCACTGCGGGATGATGCCCGTCGCGGCGCCGAGCAGCGGCGCGAGATTGCCGCGCAGCACGTTGCTCTTCCGGGTCACGGCGGTGCGGCGCTCGAGCAGTTCGATGAGCACATACATCAAAAATAAAAAAGGAAAGACGCGCAAACTGTCCCACAGCGCGTCCAAAATGATCTCCCAAATCTCTCCCACGGCATACCTCCTCCCGATGCGGTCGCCCCATTATAGCGCGAAAGGACGGCAAACGCAACCATTTTCTGCCGCAAAGCGCACATTCTCTACAAGAAAGGGCGGCTCCGCTCAATCAGAACCGCCCCGCTATGCCGTTGGGTTGCCCGTTTCCGTTTACGCATCGGCCCCGTCTGAACGGGCGGGCCGGGCGCGGCGGCCGAAACGGCCCTCGCGCGCGGGCGTGTCCTTGCCGAGCTTGGCGCGCATCTCCTGCGGCGTCAGCGGCACAAAAGCCGCAGCCTTCTCGTTTTCGGGCACGAGCTCGTAGTCCTCGTCGTGCGAGAGCAGGGAAAGCTCCGTCTCCACATCAAAGAGATGGATGTGGCGGGCATCGACGGCGAGTTCGACCACTTCGCCTCTGCCGACATTGCTGCGCGGATCGACGCGCACGATCATGTCGGAAGAGCGGATCGAGGGGCTCTCTTCCCCCTTCGTATCCAGCCGGCAGCAGAGATGCGTATCCGACCCGAGCTTTTCGACCACTTCGACCAGTGCCTCGATGACGGTATCGGGCGAGGCGGCGAGGAAACTCTCCTCATCGTGGATATCCTCCGGGCGGATCCCGAGCGTGAGCGGCTTATCGGTATCGATGTATGTCTCCGGATTGCGGATGCGCATCTCCACCGAGCGGGGCAGCGCGATGCGCTTTCCGGAAAATTCGACGCACACGCGCTCGCGGATGCGGGCGAGGCGCGCCTCAAAAAAGTTCATCTGCGGCGAACCGATCAGCCCGGCAACAAATTGATTGATGGGGTAATCATACAGGTTCTGCGGGGTATCCGCCTGCTGCATGAAGCCCTCGCGCATGACGACGACGCGGGTGCCCATCGTCATTGCTTCGACCTGATCGTTGGTGACATAGAGGAAAGTCGTGCCCAGGCGCGCGTGCAGTTTGGCGATCTCCGTGCGCATCTGCGCGCGCAGGCGGCCGTCCAAATTGGAGAGAGGCTC
>CAJFTM010000040.1 GCA_904419945.1 uncultured Clostridia bacterium | reverse complement strand
GCTCCTTTGCTCGCGCTCGTTACCTGTGCACGGTAGCGCTTCAGGTAGCCGTCCACCGGCTTTTCCAGCGGTGTAAAGGCGGCCAGCCGCGCGGCGAGTTCTTCTTCGCTCACCCGCAGGTCGATGCGCCCCGCCTCGATGTCGATGTCGATGATGTCGCCGTCTTTGACCACGCCGATGGGGCCGCCCGCCGCCGCTTCGGGGCAGACATGCCCGATCGCGGCGCCGCGCGTCGCGCCGGAAAAGCGCCCGTCCGTGATCAGCGCCACGTCCGCGCCCAGCCCCGCGCCCACGATGGCCGAGGTCGGGGAGAGCATTTCGCGCATGCCCGGGCCGCCCTTCGGGCCTTCGTAGCGGATGACCACCACGTCGCCCTTGACGATCTTGCCCGTCGAGATGGCCTCCATCGCCGCCTCTTCGCTGTCAAATACCTTGGCGGGCCCGCTGTGCTTGAGCATTGCGGGGTCGACGGCGCTCTTTTTGACGACGGCGCCCTCGGCCGCCAGGTTGCCTTTCAGGATGGCCAGCCCGCCCGTCGGCGAGTAGGGCGCGTCCATCGGGCGAATGATCTCTTTGTCCAGCACGCGCGCATTCTGTACGCGCTCCGCCTGCGTCGTGCCCGAAACGGTCAGCGCGGAGCCGTCGAACAGGCCGGCGTCCAGCAGCTGTTTGATGACGGCGGAGATGCCGCCCGCCTCGTTCAGGTCCTCGATGTAGTGCTCGCCCGCGGGCGCCAGCTTGCAGATGTGCGGCACTTTGGCGCTCACTTCGTTAAACGTGTCGATCGAAAAGTCCGATTCCGGCATGCCCATCTCGTTGGCGAGCGCCAAAAGGTGCAGCACGCTGTTGGAGGAGGCGCCGATGGCGTTGTCCACAGCCACCGCGTTGCGGAGTGCCTTGGGCGTGATGACGGCGGAGGGGCGGATGCCCTTTTCCACCGCGTTCATCACCGCTTTGCCCGTCTCTTTGGCGAGCATCAGGCGGCGGGAATAGACCATGGGGATGGTCCCGTTGCCGGGCAGGGAGATGCCCAGCGCCTCGGTCAGGCAGTTGAGGCTGTTCGCCGTGAACATGCCCGAGCAGGAGCCGCAGGTCGGGCAGGCAGAGCATTCGTACTCGTGCAGCTCGTCTGCGTCGATCCTGCCGGCATTGTACGCGCCCACCGCCTCGAACATGGAGGAAAGGGAGAGCCGCTTGCCGTGCATCCGGCCCGCCAGCATCGGCCCGCCCGAAACAAAGGCGCAGGGCAGATCCAGCCGCACTGCGGCCATCAGCATGCCGGGGATGATCTTGTCGCAGTTGCCCACGAACACGACGCCCGAAAAGGCGTGCGCCCGCGCCAAAATCTCGGCGCTGTCGGCGATCACCTCGCGCGAGGGCAGCGAGTAGCGCATGCCGGCGTGCCCCATCGCGATGCCGTCGCACACGCCGATGGAGGGTACCACGACCGGCTTGCCGCCCGCGGCCAAAACCCCCTCTTTTACCGCTTCCGCCACCTTGTCCAGGTACATATGCCCGGGGATAACTTCGCTCTGCGCGCAGATGATGCCGATGATCGGCTTCTGCATCTCGTCGTCCGTCCAGCCCAGCGCGCGCATCAGCGAGCGCTGGGAAGACATTGCCGTTCCTTCCGAAAAGATGTTTTTCATGGTCCTTTACCTCATAAGATCCGAAAATAGAGAAAAAGTTGCCGGCGCCAGCCCTGTGCGGCGCTCAGATCTGTTCGTTGTAGTCGATGCGGTCGTTCAGGCAGCTCGCGCCGCGCGAGAGGGCGGTCACGCCCGTGCGAGCCATCTCGAGAATGCCGTACGGCTCGATCACCTTGATAAAGCCGTCCAGCTTATTGGGTTCGCCCGTCAGTTCCAAAATGAGCGTTTCGGGCGAGAGGTCGACGATCTTCGCCTTGTAGACCTCCTTGATCTCGATGATCTCCGACCGCTTTTCCGCCGGGGCGGAGACCTTTACGAGCAGCAGTTCGCGGAAGACGGAATCATCCTCCGGCGCGGGCGCGATCTTTTTGACGTCGATCAGCTTGTCCAGCTGTTTGGTCATTTGGTCGAGCGTATATTCGTCGCCGTTGAGGACGATGGTCATGCGCGAAAGCGCCTCGTCTTCCGTCGTGCAGACGCACAGGCTCTCGATGTTGAAGCCCCGCCGTGCAAACAATCCGGAAACGCGCGTTAAAACGCCGCTCTTGTTGGCGACAAGCGCCGTGATCGTATACTTTTTCATGGCCGTCCTCCCTCAGTCGAGCTTTGTGATGATGTCTTCGAACGATTTGCCCGGCGCGATCATCGGCAGCACCTTGTCGTCGATGCCGATGCGGCAGTCCACGAGCACCGGGCCTTCGGCAGCAAACGCCTCCGCGAGCACGGCGGGCGCGTCGGCGGGATCTTCGAGCACGAGTCCCTTCGCCCCGAACGCCTCGGCGAGCTTTTTGTAGTCCGTCCTGCGGTCCAGCGTCGTCTGCGAATAGCGCCTGCCGTAAAATAAAGTCTGCCACTGGCGCACCATGCCCAGCGTATTGTTGTTCATCAGCAGGATCACGAGGGGCAAACGGTGCGTCACGGCGGTGCAAAGTTCGTTCAGATTCATATGGAAAGAGCCGTCGCCCGTCACCAGCACCGTCTTGCGGCCGGTGCCCGCACAGGCGCCGATCGCCGCGCCCATGCCGAATCCCATCGTGCCCAGTCCGCCGCTGGTGATCAGTGTGCGCGGCTTTTCGAAGGGGTAGTGCTGCGCCGTCCACATTTGGTGCTGTCCCACGTCCGTCGCGACGGGCGTGTCGGCGTCGGTAAAGGCGCGCAGCGCCGTCAGGATGCGGTAGGCTGGCAGCGCCTTGTCCGTATTGGCGCTTTCGTAGTCCTTATAGGCGGAGATCTCCTTCAGCCATTCGGTGTGTTCCTGCTTTTTTAATAGGGGCAAAAGCGCTTTCAGCGTCTCGTTGACGTCCGCCATTACGGAGATGTCCGCTCGCACGTTTTTGTCGATCTCGGCGGCGTCGATGTCGAATTGCACGATCGTCTTGCCCGCGCGGAATTTGGCGCGGTCGCCCGTCACGCGGTCAGAAAAGCGCATCCCGCATACGAGGACGGTATCCGCCCGGCGGAAAGCCTTGGCGGCGGCATCCGAGCCGTGCATGCCGAGCAGCCCGAGGAAGCGCGCGTCGTGCGCGGGGAAAGCTCCCAGTCCCATCAGCGTGCTGCATACGGGTGCGCCGAGCACATCGGCGAGCCGGAACAAGTTTGCAGAGGCATCCGCCCCGATGCAGCCGCCTCCCGCAACGATGAGGGGGCGTTTGGCAGTGCGCAGCGCTTCCGCCGCCTGTTCTACCGCTTCGGCCGGAACGGCGCGCGGCGCGCGGCGCTGCGGCGGTTCCGGTTCGTATTCGCACTGTTCCGTCTGGATGTTTTTGGGGATATCGATGAGCACCGGGCCCTTGCGCCCGGCATTGGCGATCGAAAAGGCTTCGCGCACCGTCGCGGCCAGTTTGCGGATGTCCTTGACGATGTAGTTGTGCTTGGTGATCGGCATGGTGATGCCCGCAATGTCCACTTCCTGGAAGCTGTCGCGCCCCAGGTTGGATACGGTCACATTGCCTGTAATGGCGACGAGCGGCACCGAATCCATATATGCCGTGGCGATGCCCGTCACCAGATTGGTCGCCCCCGGCCCGGAAGTCGCCAGGCAGACGCCCGTTTTGCCGGTTGCGCGGGCATAACCGTCCGCCGCGTGCGCAGCACCCTGTTCGTGCGCGGTCAGCACGTGCTTCAGCGTTCCGTCGCGGTAAATCGCGTCATAAATGTCGAGCACGCACCCGCCGGGGTAGCCGAACAGCACGTCCACGCCCTGTTCTTTCAGGCAACGGACGAGGATATCTGCTCCGCTCATTTTCATAAAATTCTCCTTCTTCCGCGTCTTACACAGGCGGTGTCCGCGGAATTTTTCTGTCTATATTTTATATATTGTAAAACATAAGCGCGCGTTCTGTCAAGTATTTTGTCTGAAAGGCGCACCGGCGGCCCGCCTCGCAGCGCAAAAAAAGAGGGGCATTTGATTCCGTTCGGCACAGTAAAAGCAGAAAGAGCAGAAAAATCTTCGATTCTTTTGCAGAAAACAGTTGACAAAACAGCGCGTATGCTATAAAATAATATAGCATCTTTGCGGATGCCCATATCGCGGGGTGGAGCAGTTCGGTAGCTCGTCGGGCTCATAACCCGAAGGTCGCAGGTTCGAATCCTGCCCCCGCAACCACGTCGCTGCGCGCCTCGGCTGTCGGCATTTCGACTTCGTCAAAATGCTCGACCTGCAAGGCGGCAGCTCCTTCTTCCCAAAAAGTTCTTCGATACTTTTTGGGAGCCCTGTTGAAGGGATGTTTCCAAAAATCTCGCGGACTTTGTCCGCTGCGATTTTCGGGAACCTTTTTGTAAGGTACATCGGATGTCTGCGCCGCAAGCGCAAGGCAGTTTTATGGCGGCGTAGCTTAGTTGGTTATAGCGATCGGTTCATACCCGATAGGTCGTAGGTTCGAATCCCACCGCCGCTACCAAAAACGGCGGGCGGGCTTGGCAGAGAGCGTCTGCAAGCGCCGCCGCGCCAAAAAGTGAATACGGCCCCATGGTCAAGCGGTCTAAGACATCGCCCTTTCACGGCGGTAACCCGGGTTCGAGTCCCGGTGGGGGTCACCAAATGGTAACTATCCGAACACCACTATCACAGAACAGTGGGTTCGGGTAGTTTTTTTATTGCCGCCAAAGGAATAACTCTCCGAATTTTTTGCCTCTTCGTTGTGGCTATCGTAGCACAGTTCTCGCGGAAGTCAACGGGAAAAATTATCGCTGAAAAGCTCAATCATCCAAGCATCTGAAAGCCGGGTAGGTCAATTTGACCTGCTCGGCTTTTTTGCGTTTATGGCAGTTTTTTCTGTTATTCATACGCAATAATTTTGTCCTGTTTCGTTGACTTCCGATGTGCCTATTTCAAGTGAATAAGAATTTATCTCGCCCAATGCTCCTGTCGCCCCTGCCGAAAGGCAAAAATAAAATTCGGAGGTAAACTCTATGAAAACCAAAGTTTCCAATTTCACCGAGTTC
>CAJFTM010000039.1 GCA_904419945.1 uncultured Clostridia bacterium | reverse complement strand
AGCGGCGGCGGTCACGGTATTGATATCACCGGCGACAGCGCAACGGTGGATAACAAGGGCACCATGACCGTCACCGATCCGGAGTCCATCGGTATCCAGATTGACGGCGACCAGGCCATCGTCAATAACGAAGGCGAGAGCACTATCACCAATGGCGGCACCGGCACTCAGATCAACGGTAACGACGCCACCGCGAATAACAGTGGAAAAACCACTGTTGATGGAAAAGATTCCACGGGTACCAAAATCGCGGGCAATATCGGCATTGACCGTCTTTTGATCGTTCAGCCCGCGGATCGGATGCGCCTTGTCCTCTACGCGGTAATCCTGACCAAACTTTCCGATCGTCTTTTCAATGACGACGTGACTCGCGAGGCTCTTCACATTCCCCTGCACCGAACGATTGTAGGAGAAGAAGCGGAAATTATCCGGCAGCTCATCCACTTCGGCATAGCTCTCCGCGCGGCCGGTCAGGCGCACGCTGCGCAAAACTTCGCGGACATAGCTCTTCTGCTCGGAAAACGCCAAGAGCTCCGGGAAATCTCCTCCCTCGGGGAAGAGCTGCTGCCAGACTTTCCCGCTGTATTTTTCCAGCATCGCGGCTGCAAAGTGCAGATGCGAGAGCTCCTCCTCAAAATGCATCATCCAGATGTCCTTGATCCGCTCGTCCTTTTCGTCGTTATAGCAGCTCCAATAGAGGTAGCACTCGGTATATTCGTGCATCAGCATGCATTCGAACATGTCCGTCGACGGGTCGGACAGGCTGCCGTATCCCGTAACGTGCTGCTCCTCGATCATGGCTATCTCCGAATACAGTTTGCGGCCCAATTCGGTGTCATGCAGGTTGGCGACGTTGAGGTAATAATTCATCGTCTGCTGCTCGGCGGCAGTGATGATGGCGATATTCAGGCGGGTGATCGGATCGTTGAGGTAATTGTTGATATAGAAGCGCACGTCATCCTGCGGAGCGCGCGCCTCGGCAACTGTCGGGCGGCCGGGCATGATCTCCGTATACTTGCCGACCAATTTTTCGGCATGGATGCCGCGCTCGAAGTCCAAAAGGTCGGCATAGCGGTAAAGGTGATCGAAATCCTCCAGCAGGGCGAAATCCATCTGCTTTTTGACGTATTCATTCTTTTCCCGCTGGGCGAGGATGGCCGTAAGGTCGACGGCGAGCTGTTCGTACCCGATGGTGTGCTCTAAGATGCTCTCGTCGATGGGCTTGAGGGCAGCGATGCGCTTTTGCTGCTGCTGTTCGCCGCGGCGGATGAGCGCCATCCCGCGGCGAACGTCGTTGTTGGAGCAATGGCGGGAAAAGCGGGAAGTATTCCAGATCGCTTCAAATTCGGTACCGTTCATCAGAATGACGCGCACGCGGGTGTACGGGTCGACCGTCTCCTTATCGTACGGGCGCACATTGATGCTCTTCCAATTTTTATATGTCTTTTCGATGTCTTTTGCTTTCTCCTGGAAAGGGTTCATAGGGGGGTCCTCCTTTTTTTGGAAATATTATGCACCGCAACGGACTTTCCTATTCCGAAAATTTGCAAAAGCGCCTGAATTTGTGGTAAAATAAGGGGAGAAAATGCAGGAGGAATGCAAAATGCTGTACGCCGTCGTCGCCATGCAGCGGGAAGCGGATACGCTGCTCTCGATCGCAAAAATTTCGCGGGAGCGGACTTTATACGGCAAGCGCGTGTGGGAAGGGAGCGCACTCGGCCACGACTTCGGGTTGGTCCTGTGCGGCGTCGGCAAGACGAACGCCGCCGCCGGCGCAATGCTCGCCCTGACTTTGGGAGCGGATCGGCTGCTCAACTTCGGCGTTGCGGGAGGGATCGTACCCGACGCGAAGGTCGGAACGGTGTGGCAGATCGATCGCGCGGTGCAGTATGACTTTGACTTGCACGCCATCAACGGAACGCCCGTCGGAACGCTGGACGAATACCAAACCCCCTATCTTCCCCTCCGTTCGCGCAAAAATGCCTTCCCGAAGGCGACGCTGGCGACGGGCGACCGCTTTACCGACGGTTCGGCAGAGGCGCCGCTGTATACCGCCCTCGGCGCCCATCTGCGCGAAATGGAAGGGGCCGCGATCGCGCATATCGCCGACGCTGCCGGCGTGCCCTGTTATGCATTCAAGGCGGTCTCTGACTGCATCGGCGAAGAGAGCGTGCGCGAATACCGCGAAAAACTGCAGGAGGCGCTCGCCGCCCTGCAAGGCGCCATGCCCGCCATCTTCGAGGAGGTTTTTTATGGATAAGATCCCGTCGTTTGAAAAGGATCACGATACATTGCAGCCGGGGCTGCACTTCTCCACTCTGCAGAGAGGGGTGATGACCCTCGACCTGCGCTTCAAAAGGCCGAACACGGGCGACTACGTGTCCCCTGCCGCACTGCACAGCATCGAACACATGCTCGCGACGGCACTGCGAAACGGGCCGCAAAAGGAACACATCCTCTATTTCGGCCCCATGGGCTGCCGCACGGGCTTTTATCTCCTGACGGAGGGCCTCACATACCGCGAAGCATATGAAGCGCTGCGCGCCGCCCTCGCGGCCTGCGCGGATATGGACGCCGTGCCGGGCGCCCGCCGCAGCGAATGCGGCAATTACTTGGAACACGACCTTGCCGGAGCCAAGGCGGAATGCGCCGCCTATCTCGCACTGCTCAATGGGATGAGCGGGGAAGAACTGACCGAGGAAGAGGAAAGGGCCCGCTGCGCGGAGGCAATGAGATGATCAAACTGGGCGGAGGCTGGGACGAGGCGCTGGCGCCCCTGTTCCAAAGCGAGAACTATTTGAAGATCCGAGAATTTTTGAAGAGGGAGTACTCGCACCATAACGTTTACCCCGATATGTACGACATCTTTAACTGCTTCAAACTGACGCCGCTGGAAAACGTGAAGGCGGTCATCCTCGGGCAGGATCCCTATCACAACGAGGGGCAGGCACACGGGCTCTGCTTTTCGGTGCAGGACGGCGTACAGCCGCCCCCCTCCCTCGTCAATATCTATCAAGAACTGCACGACGATGTGGGGTGCGCGATCCCGAAATCGGGCAACCTGACAAAATGGGCGGAGGAAGGCGTACTGCTGCTGAACACGGCGCTGACCGTGCGCGCGCATATGGCAAATTCCCACCGCGACTGCGGTTGGACATGGTTTACGGACAGCGTGATCAAGCTGATCAGCGACCGCCGCGAACACGTCGTGTTCATCCTATGGGGCGCCAACGCGCGCTCGAAAAAGCCGCTCATCGACAGGACCAAGCACCTCGTGCTCGAATGCGCACACCCCTCGCCCCTCTCCGCCTACAACGGATTTTTCGGGTGCAGACACTTTTCCAAAACCAATGAATATCTGCAGGCGCACGGCATTGCCCCCATCGACTGGCAGCTGTGAACCAGAAGGAGTTTGATCATGAAATACATCGTAGTTCTCGGCGACGGAATGGCCGACTACAAACTGGAAGTTCTCGGCAACAGGACACCGCTGCAGGCGGCGAACAAACCGCACATCGACGCGCTCGCCAAAAGGGCGGAAGTCGGGCTGTGCCGCACCGTGCCGGAAGGCTTTAAGCCGGGCAGCGACGTCGCCAATCTTTCCGTTCTCGGATATGATCCGCACGACTGCTATACCGGCCGCTCTCCTCTTGAAGCGCTCTCCATCGGCATCGACCTCGCCGACAGCGACGTAACGCTGCGCTGCAACCTCGTCACTCTGTCCGAAGAAGAAAATTACGCGGATAAGACCATGCTCGATTACAGCGCCGGCGAGATCTCGACGGAAGAGGCCGAGGAGTTGATCCGCTTTTTGAAAGAAAAGCTGGACTGCGACCGCCTGACTCTGTATGCGGGCGTGAGCTACCGCCACTGCCTCGTCGTCAAAGAGGGTACGGTCGGCCACGAACTCACTCCCCCGCACGATATTTTGGACCGGCCCATCCGCACGTACCTGCCGCAGGGCCCGGAGGGCGCGCTTTACCTTGAACTGATGGAGCGCTCGGCACAGCTGCTGCGGGATCATCCCGTCAACCGCGCGCGCATCGCCGCGGGGAAAAACCCCGCCAACTCGATTTGGCTGTGGGGAGAAGGCACCCGCCCCGCCCTCGAAAACTTTGCAATGAAGTTCGGCAAAAAGGGGGGCGTGATTTCGGCGGTCGACCTCGTCAAAGGCATCGGCATCGGCGCGGGAATGCGCGTCATCGATGTGCCCGGCGCGACCGGCAATTATGACACGAACTTTGCCGGCAAGGCAGACGCGGCCCTGCAGGCGCTGCTCGGCGGGCTGGATGTCGTTTATATCCACATGGAGGCGCCGGACGAATGCGGACATCAGGGAGATATCGAACACAAGATCTATTCCATCGAGCAGATCGATGAAAAAGTCGTCGCCAGACTGATCAAAGGACTGCGCGAAGCGGGCGAACCTTTCCGCATGCTCATCTGCCCGGACCATCCCACCCCTATCGCCGTGCGCACGCATGTATCCGACCCCATCCCCTATCTGCTGTACGACAGCGAAGAGGAGCGCGGCAGCGGAGCAAGTGCTTACGACGAAGACAGCGCAAGGGCGACGGGCATCTATATTGAAAACGGATACGAACTGATGCGCAAGCTGCTCAACTGAGTAGCTCGACCCAGCGAATCAATTTATGGCAGAAAAATTCCCTGCAGCAAAAAATGCCGCAGGGAATTTTTTTACCTTGCAAGGGGCTCGTTTTGATTGCAAATTTTTGAAAAATGCGCTATAATAGATAGTACTTGTGAAGGATATGCGAGAGTCGCCTAATGGTATGGCGTCAGCTTCCCAAGCTGATTCCCGCGGGTTCGATTCCCGTCTCTCGCTCCACAAAAATCGGCAGGGTCAAAGCCTTGCCGATTTTTTGTTGCGGCGAGAGCGGAAGAGAACCACAAGCGCCGCAAAACTCGGACCG
>CAJFTM010000038.1 GCA_904419945.1 uncultured Clostridia bacterium | reverse complement strand
GAGGCTGCGCGTATGACGGCGCAGGGCGTTAAACCGGGCGTGCCGGATCTTTTCATACCGCGGGCGGCGGGGAAGTTCCACGGCCTGTTCATTGAAATGAAGAGGGAAAAAGGCGGTAAATTGAGCCCGCATCAGGTGGAGTGGATCGCGCTTCTGCGCCGTGAGGGGTATGCCGCTTATGCCTGTTACGGGTTTGACAATGCGCGGCTGGTGATCGAAAAGTATCTGTCGGGGAGGCTGGAATGCGGAAACTCTACTACATAAACGGACAGCGGGTAAAGCCGGAGATTTTTGCCGAGCGCCTGCGCGACTGCTGCCGGCCGGTAGCGTCGGAAGACGTGCGTGCTGCGGAAGCAGCGGCGTCCTTCCGTGTCGCTGAGCTGATGAAGAAGATGCTCGGCGGGTGGACATATACCTGCCTTTATTCGCTCCGCCGGCGGGCGGACGTATTCGAGATTCGATTTGCAAAAACGAATGGAGGGGAAGAATTATCATGACATACGGAGAGGGGACGAGAGAATTGAATCTGCTCGTACCGGTGCCGATGGGCTGCTTCGGCTATGTGTTGGACCGTAACAGTGTCGACGGGAGATTTTATGCCCGTCGGGTCACGGTGACGGGGTACTTTGTCGTCGCGGACGGTGTTGTCGAAGCGCGCGTGTTATCGGAAACCGGCAAAGTACTGTGGTTTAAGACGAGAGAGGTTTTTCCGTCACGATGGGAGGCGGAGTCAAAGATTCCGCAATACGAGCAAATGTTTGGAGGGCCGCAAAGTGCCTCTGAAATTATTTAAGGCAGGGCCGGCGGCAGACGCTGAACAGACAGCGGCGGATCTCGTGTCCCTGCAGCTGTTGCCTCCGGGGTTGATGAAGGTCAAATTCCGCGACATTTGCAAGAAATACGGCTACACGTTTGTGTTGCGTATGTACGCAGACATGGTCCTGCGCACGGGCGGCGGATACATTGATTTGGCCGTGTGGGACTGGGCGTCCGACTTCGGGTCAGAGCAAGAAAAGTATGAAGACATTTTGCGGGCAGCGGAAGCGCTGCCGATGAACACGACGGACGGCATTTGCGACGTCGTGCGGACCTGTTGTATCAAATATCTGAGCGCCCGCGAGGAAAGGGCGGAGCGTGCAGAAGAAAAACTCTGGGAGGCAAAGGAGATATGATCGAAGAAAAGACGGATGTGCGCCAGGCGTACATCGAATACGCGATCTATGAGTATCGCGAAGCAAAGGCGGCGCTGGAAAAGGTGTGCAATGATAATGCCCTTGCCGCGGCGATCGTGACGGATATCTATCCGGCGCGCATCAGCATCATCCCGGACGTGAAGCAGATGAACATGTTCGACGCCATCGATGAGAACGGCGAGATCGGAAGCGTAGAGATGATCATGGGTGCGCAGACGGTGGTCAGCGCGAGCATGAAGCGTGCGATCCCGGCGGATGTACTGAAAAAGCTGATCCGTAAGGCGGAGGTCGTGTTTGACAAATATCTCCGGGCCTTCCGTGCGGAAACGATCGGAGAGTCCGAAGCGCAGGTCGAAGCAGAGATCAGCAAGGCGCTGCAAGGATGAAACAAGCCCGGCGGGATATACCGTCGGGCATACCCATAGGCAGAAAAGCGCGGCTGAAAATGCCGCTTTTCGGGCTCGTAATCGATATTAAGTTAACGACCACGCGAGGGGAAAACATGCGGTGCGTTTATCGGGAAAAGACCTACGTCTGCGGGGACTACAAAGAGGTATACATTTACCCTTGTTTTGCGGAGAGTGTAAAAAAGGGGAGGAGGAAGCCGAAGGCCAAACCGACGCCGGCGGCGCAAAAGCGGGTGAATCGGCGGGCGAAGGAAAACAACCTGATTCGCCTGTTGAACGCGAACTTCACGGCAAAGGACATTGCTTTCGATCTGACATACCGAAAGGGCGAGCAGCCGGAGACGGACGAGCAGGCAAAGAAGGATGTGCAGAACTTTCTCCGCAGGTTAAAGCGGTACCGCAGGGCGGCGGGTCTGCCCGAACTGAAATACATAGCGGTGACGGAGCGGGGCAGCCGCGGCGGGCGGTATCATCATCACCTTGTGATCAACGGCGGCGTCGAGCTGTCCGATTTGGCTGCTATCTGGGGCAAGGGATACACGAAGGCTGCTCCGTTACAGTTTGATGAAACGGGGCTGATCGCCAAGGGCAAGTACATGACGAAGCAATCGCTGTATTTCCGTTCTTTCAACGCCTCGAAGAATCTGATCCATCCGCAGCCGACCTGCCGCGACGGGCGCCTGTCCCGCCGAAAGGTGCAGGAGCTTTTTGAAAGCGGAGAGGACCGTGCAGAGGCGGCCAAGCTGTACGAGGGGTATCGCCTGGCAGAAGCGGCAGAGTTCTACAACGATGTCAACGGAGGATATTATCTCGAATTGCGCCTGTATAAGGAGCAAGCCACATTTAACGGAAGGAAAAAAAGGAGGAAGAAACCATGCAAAAAGACTATGAGCGCCTGACGGAGCCGGGCGGGGCGAAGTACAACCGACGGCTGAAAAAGGGCATCACAAAATGGGAGGCGATCCAGCGCCTTGCCGATCTGGAGGATCTATTGGAACTGCGGGCGGCGGAGATGGATGTGTCAAACCTGTCGCCGGGGCAGTTGGTAGCTTTGGAAGAGTGCTTTGCCGCGGGAGGAGAGAGATGAAGAAAATTATTTACATATCCGGCCCGATTTCGGGGGTCAAAGATTTTCACAAAAACTTTGCTGAGGCAGAGGAGATGTTGCTGGAAAGGAGGTATAACGTAATCAATCCGGCACGGCTGAATACCATTTTCCCGGAAGCGCTGCCCTATGGAGCCTATATGCAGGCGTGCCTGGCACTGCTGCCGTATGCGGATGCGGTCTATCTGCTGAAGGGCTGGGAGAAATCTGCCGGCGCGCAGATGGAATTGAAGGTCGCGCGAAGTCTCGGCTTGCTGATTTATGAAGGAGAATTTGAGGAGTTGAGAGGATGAGCACGAAAAGAGAGACGATCCAAAAAATCGTTGAAAACGCAAAGAGGGCGCGTTCGTCGGGAAAAAAGTATACAGCCGAGATCACGATCACGCTGGACGCACAGGCCGTCCGCATGCTGATGGTGCAGACGGGTGCGCAGACAAAGGACGAAGTGCAGACGCTGCTATCCGTCGCAATGCGCAGAGCGTTGAGCGGCGGCTTAGAAAACCACGGCAAGATCCACGTCGAGGTGATGGAAGAGGTAGAGGGCAAGGAAAGCAGCCGGCAAGTTGTTGATAACTTAAAGGCAGAGAATGCAGCGTTGCGCGCCGCTGCCGAATACCTGATCGCGGCGGGCGGGGCGGACTGCTGTGCCCGCTGCATCTTTGACGAGGAAGGGGAAGAGGAAAACGGATATGACTGCGGTCACGGCGGAGAATGCCTCGAGGGGATGATCCGTTTTGAGAAGAGAGGAAGGGGCGGCGGCAATGGATAAGGACGTGTTTGCCGTCGAAAAGAACGTCCGCGGAGCGTGGGTGATCTACGGCGCGTTGGGCGTTCGGCAATACTACGGTCATACAAAATTGCAATCGATTGCAAAATATCGGCGGGAATGCCGCGAAAAAATCGTGGAGGAACAAAAGAAGTGAAAGGATCGTATCGCATCCGTTTCCATTTTGTGGGCGGGAGTAAAACAGATCAATGCTTTGCGACAGAGGAAGAGAGGGATGCGTGTTTTGAAGTGAGACTTGATCAGTTGATGAAAGGCAAAGAGAAATGGCTGGTGCTGGATACAAAGGCGGTCAACACCATGAAACTGACGCACATCGAAAAAATTGATAAACCGAAGGGCGACGGAAAAGATAAGTCAATGCAATAAAAAAAGACGGATTGCTCCGTCTTTCAAATAACAACATAAAGCTGATTCAAATCATTTCGATCTGGGTTTTTTTGAATAGGGAGGAATCCTTTCGATTCATAGTAGGCGAGGAGTTCGTCCTTGCAATCCAAATAGACGAGTTTTCCACCAACGAAAGATTGCGCGTTTTTTATGTACTCTATAGCGTGGTTCAGAAGGATGGCACCAGTCCCTTTGGGGGCATCATCGCTGCGAGCGAGTTGACCGATTAAATAGGCGGGGACTTGATCATCGGCATAACCAGACATTTTTCGCCTTTTGCGCTTAGATACAGAATCGTCAAAGTAGAACACTTTTAGAGCTAAAGAAAAGTAGCCGTCCAGTTTTAATCGTCTATTTGCAGCTTCCTCATCGTTGAAAAGCAGGAAAGAGACGGTCCATTGTTGTTGCTCGAAAGGAATGGCCGACTCTCTCAGAAAGTTTTGGACGTCAGCGTCTCTTTTACAAGTAAATGAAGATAAAGCCTCTATAATAGAGGCTTCATCGATAAGTGGATTTTCAATTATTTGTCGGAGTGGCAAAAGCATCTTTTGATAAATTCCTCTTGCTCTTGTGTAAGTTGGCAGGAGGTAGGTTTTATATCAGTGAAGGCTTTTTTGTCGCTCGACAGTGCATTTCTAATTTCTTCACATTTTGCAGGGTCTTTAACGACGACAACATTTTGTTTGATAGAAACAGTAGCCATTGGAAACACCTCCCGAAAAAATTAACAAAGAGAAAAAGAGCGAGGGATCTCTTTGCAAGTAGAGTATAGCACGAAAACGCTAAACTTGTAAAGTAAAAAATTGAAATTTGTTGCATTTTAGGCGAATATTTTCCTTCTGCTTCTATTGTATGATATGAGCGAAGTAAAAAGCAAATATACCTGTCAAAAATTGAGCGGGAAAAAAGGATTACACGTTTGCGCAGCGCGGTGCGCGACCTCCGATAATGATAAGTATTCCAACAAGGCACGGCTGCCGCGCCGGCCGTGCTTCCCCGAAGGAGGGCGGCGGATGACGTACAAGGAAATGAAGGCAAAATTGGAAGCGATCGGCGCCAAGCGCCGTTTGCTGGGCAGCATAGAGCGGCAGCTGGCGGAAGCGCGAGCGGAGGCCGATTGCCTGCGGGGCGGCGGACAAGGTGTGCGCGTCAGCGGCGGAATCAAGGAACCGGCCGCACAGCGATATGTGGAGCGTGTCGATCGGTTGGAATGCCGCCGCGCCGAACTGTTGACCGATTTGATGGCGGAGGAGGCGGACGTGGAAACGCTTCTCAGAGCTCTTGATCCGGTAGAGGAAGCGATCATCCGGGCGCGGTATCTGGCAGGGAAAAGATGGCGTACTGTACAGCGAGAAGTGGGGTACGAACGCGCCCAACCGTTCCGAATCGCCCGCCGCGCCGTCAGTAAATTGGCAAAATTGTACCAAAACCCGCAAAGATGATACTAAATGATACTTTTTTTGTGTTATAATGGTATCATCAAAAAATATTCACAACATCATTTTTCCCCCTATGTAAAGCAAAGGGCGTCTGCGATTGCAGGCGCCTTTTGCGTGAGGGAGTGATTATACTTGCCGCTGTTCCAGCTCGCAGACGGCCCAACGCAAGAACTCTGCCTTGCCCATGCCGGCCGCCTCGATCACGTCGCAGATGCGTTTATATTCCTCTGGCAACAGATTGACGGCAAACTGTACATATTTCCCTTTGGTCTTTGCGGCATACCGTTTATCGGCAGCCTTTTGTGCTTCGCTTCTGGGCATGGGGGAACCTCCTAAAAAAGATCATTTGCTTGGACATATTGAACAAGCGATTCAAAATTCTGGCACAGCTCTTTCGGAACATTGATGGAAAGGGCAACACCGGAGACGTTACGGGATACTGTCCAGGACTTTTTGTTCTCTTTGACGGAAAAAGTTTTTTCTCCCTTTGTGATTGTCATAATACTGACCTCCTGATTTTCAAAAATTTATTGACAATGCCGGCATGGTATGCTAAAATAGGTCTTACGAAGGGGCGGCGGCTCCGCCCCTTCTGCCTATCGGCGATTATTTATCGTCGACCTTAGGTGCCTTGCTGGGCTTCGGCTTTTTTAAGACGATTGAAACTCTGACGCTTTCGACTGCTTTCTGATTTTCAATCGCCTTTGCCAAGTCTTGCAAGGCTTTTTTGATGTCATCCATCGGCTTCACCTCCTTCGTTTTTTGTACTTATATTATATCATATTCAATATGATATGTCAAATAAAACAGAGGGAAAAAAGTAAAAAAAAGAAAAAAATATTTTGAACCGTCGAGCACGAAGCCCGGCGGTTTTTTCATGCCCAAAATAGGAGGAGGCGGCTATGTTCACTCTAAGGGTAGAAACACCGAATCTTGACAAGACGATCAAAAGCCTAAATCTCAACGACAAGGCGGTCGCAAACGCCGTCAAGAAGTCGATCCGAAAAGGAACAAAGGATGCCCCGAAGCTGGTCGTCAACGCGATCACAGCGGTCTATGGGATCGGCAAGAGGGATCCCGAGCTGGTAGAGGCGACCAACGGCGCAAAAGAGTCGGGGAAAAGGTTCAACAAAAAGAGCAGGATCCTCGTGCACGGCTCGCTTGTGGGCGGGATACAGCTTTTATATGAAGGGAGACGGTTGACTCCGACGCACTTCAAAATGCGGTGGAAGCAAAAAGAGGATGGGCGATACGACATCCGCGCAACGTTTATCAAAGGCCATCGGAAGAAGCTGTCGGATAAGAAATATGGTACGCCGCTCTTTATGGCGCCGCAGCAGACGGGCGTCATGTTGCCGTGGCAGCGAAAAGGGAAAAAGCGGCTGCCCGTATATGCGATAAAGACAATCGGTATTCCGCAGATGGTCGAGAACGAGACCGTGCGTGCGGACTATGAGCCGAAGATCGACGCCATGATTACAAAAATTGTACAAGAAAATGTAGACGCGATCCTGCCGAAGAGCCAAACGCTTGGCGCAGATGCTGGATAAATGAAAATGTTAAACTATAACAATTTGCAGGTACTGTGATGAAAAAAATTAACATGCGGCGCTGTCGAGCTTGAAAAC
>CAJFTM010000037.1 GCA_904419945.1 uncultured Clostridia bacterium | reverse complement strand
CTTACTTTAGCTTTTTTACAGAAAAGCTTGCTAATTATTTAGGTGAAAAAGTTACAAAAGAAAAATCAATGGAAAATGCTATTATATAAATTACAATTTATAGAGCAGACAATTATGCAGTTCCTTGACTTTGTGTGCGGAGATGCGGCTTTACTTGCATAGTGAGTTACGGCTTTGCCCTGTGTGCATGGACTGTCGGTTCAGCCGCGTTGTTTTTCGGCTCGCCCTTTACGGGTCGCGTTTTGCTAACGGAAACGCTCGGAAAGCAATTTTCCTTACAATAAGCATTTGGAGTTCTGTTCCTCGCGTTGTGCGCGGTTTTTTATTATAAAAAGAGCAGCGGTTTTTCCGCTACTCTCTTTACAATAACAATCAGTTTTTATCAGCCGCGTCGGCCGACGAGCAAGCCGTGCGGTCACGAATTTTCGACGAGTCTGCCGATGATCGTGTAGACGATGGTTCCGAAATAGCCATCGGGGTCGCTGGTCTCGCTTTCGACGTTTAGGTAGTAGAGCGCGCCGTCTGTTTCAAACTTCGCAAAGTAAGCGCCGCCTTGCTTTCTGTATTGTACGGTAAAGCTGTCGCCCCCAGAGGATACCGCCCAGGTCTGTTCGCGGTTCAGGTTCGTATAATTCTGAAGGAAGGAAAAAGTCTCCTCCTCTGCGAGATCGGCGTCGGCATCCAGCTGTACGTAGAAGGTGCAGTAGTTGCTGCCTGCGTAGGTGAACTGCATGCGGAGCATCTGATCCGACAAACCCTTGCGGTAGAGGTAGGTGTGTTTGTTGGTGTACAGGTCGGCCGTCTGCTGTGGCGGGTCAGGGTACAGGTAGTCGGTGCCGTGTTCTTCATTGTACGCTTGGATCGATTCGATCTCCGTTTCATTGCTCGCACCGGCGTGCGGAACGATCAAAACGATCGCCATTACGACGACAAAGCAGGCAAGTAAAATCGCTGCAACGATCAGGATTGTTCGGGTTTTACGGCTCATGGAATGATTGGTTTCTTTCATACAGATATTCCTTCGCGGCAAAGCCGCTTAAAAAAAGTGCCCCGGGAGTTTGAGCCCGGGGCCGGATCGATCATTCTCCCTTAAAGGGCAGGAGAGCCACGATGCGCGCCTTTTTGATGGCGCTGGAAAGCTCTCTTTGATGCATGGCGCAAACGCCGCTCATGCGACGGGGCAGGATCTTGCCCCCTTCGGTGATAAATTTTTTCAGACGGTTGACGTCTTTATAGTCGATGTACTGGACCTTTTCCTGGCAGAAGACGCAAACCTTTCTGCGAGAAGATCTCTTCATCGGCTTTCTTGCGGGTCTCTCTTCCATAATAAACTCCTGTCAAAATTTTTTCTGCCGCACGTTCTTCTGTATGCGGCGTTCGCTCGCGCCCCGTCGCTTAAAACGGAATGTCCGAATCGTCGTCAAACGCTTCGAGTGCGGGCTTCTTTTTGGGCGCTGCGGGAGCAAAATCGTCTCCGCCGTTCGAGCTGCCCTTGGGGGTCAGAAATTCCACGTCATCCGCCACGATGTCGACATAGGTGCGGCGCTGGCCGCTGTTGTCCTCCACGTTGCGGATCTGAATGCTGCCGACCACGGCGACCTTGTTCCCTTTGCGCGTGTAGCGCGCCACCGTTTCGGCGAGGTTGCGCCACGCCGTCACGTTAAAAAAGTCGGTCTGCTGTTCGCCGTTCTGAGAAGAGAAGCGGCGGTTGACCGCGATCGCAAAGCGGCACACGGGGATCCCGCTGTTCGTTTCCGACAGTTCGGGGTCGCGCGTCAGGTTGCCGATCAAAAACACCTTGTTCATGGCCGTGCCTCCGCTCAGTTTGCCTTCGTGATCATTCTGCGCATTACGCTGTCGGTAATGCCCGCAATGCGGTCGAGCTCTTTGATGGCACTCCCGTCTGCTTCGAAGGTCATGAGCACGTAAAACGCGTCGTTCTTATACTGGATAGGATACGCGAGTTTTTTAACGCCCCACTTGTCCGTCGAAAGTACGGTGCCGCCCAAATTTTTGACAGTGTCTTCGAATTTGGTGATCAACGCGTCGCGCGCCTCTTCGGCGACGGCGGAGTCGATCAGATAAAGCATCTCGTATTTCATTGTCTTTCACCTCCCGGTCGTATTGGCGCATCATCCCGATGCGCGAGGGTCGCGCGCCATAATTCGGCGCATATTGTATTGTACCTTATTTTGAGCGGAAAGTCAACGCTTTTCTCGCGGAAAGGGCGCAATTTTTGCGGGGAACAGGGCTCTTTTCCATTCCCCGCGTTTTTGGCCGAGCGCCGTTACGAGCGGCGCACGATAAAGGTGCACTTTCCGTTCACTTCATATTCGCCGGGCGCCTCGATGCGGAATCCGTCGCCGGCGGTAAAGTCCATTTCGCCGCGCGCCCACTTAAAATGGCCGCTCCCTTCGAGGAAGAGGAGTTCGTCCGTTCCCTCGGTAAACAGTTTATACCGGCGGGAGGAGCGCACAAACAGGCAGTTTTCCGTTTTGCCGACGGAGGCGCCCTGCACGGTACCGCCGTCAAAGGTAAAGGTTTCTTCCGCGGGCATTGCCGCGGGCTGTATTTTTTCCAGTTTCATGCGGGTATTATACCATAATCGGCGGGGGAAAGACAAGCCGTTTGAGGGGATTGGCGCGATCTGCCGGGCATCGCTGTCTGCGGATCGCAGGAGGAAGCGGCCCTTCGCGCAAGCGCACGCGGGAGAGAAAGACACCCGGGTGCGCATCGCGGCGCGGCGGCCGCCTTGTCGCCCGCAGAGGGAAGAGCCCCCTTTTTCCTTATAATATAGATAAGGGTGAATGCAGGTCAACCGGCGCGGCTGTCGGCCGCGCCGGTTGACCTGCTGCTCCCCACCGCGGCCGGGTTACGGCACTTTGTCCGTGCCCGGCAAATTCGCCCCCGCCTTGATGGCCGAAAGGCAAAACCGCCCCGATGGGGATCGCTATGGGGCATGGCTTGCACGGACTTCTTATTTGCAATAAAATTGAACGGGCTCTTGTGTCGGTTGATGATCTCCGATTATCTTCTCCATCCAGATCATATCGTACCAACGGCCAAATTTATACCCGCATTTATGGAATTCGCCGCTTTTTTCAAATCCGAGGTGTGCATGGAAATCGGCGCTGTTCCTGGTCAAATATTCGTCCTCGGTCTCCGGGTATGCAATGCAGGCGTACAAATTTAAAATCCCCATTCCTTTCAATCTTTCTTCCAATGCTTCATAGATCATTCTGCCCAAACCACATTTTTGTGCTCCGCGATCCAGATATACGGTCACTTCACAAGACCAGTCATAAGCAGCCCGGCCCACAAAAGCCCCCGCATAAGCATATCCTAGGATCGTCCCATTTCGTTCAATGACAATATAAGGATACTTTTTTTGCGTGTTCTGAATACGGCTTTGAAACGCAGGCAGAGCAGGGACATCATACTCAAAAGTAATCGCCGTGTTCAGGATATAATATGAATAAATTTCCAACAGGCGCTCTGCATCTCCAATGGCAGCGTCCCGAATTGTGATATGATCCATAAAACTTACCCCCCCCTTTCATCTTGCCCGAAACATATTTAGGCACCGCTATGATCAGCGTTGTTTTGAGCCGCTCATTCGATCTGTAAGATATAGGCTTTTAGGTAGCTCGTCTCTTCGGCGGCGAGCAGGGAAGGGTGGTCGGGCGCCTGGACGCGCACTTCGAGGATCTTTGCCCTCCTGCCGCAGTCGCGTGCGCTCTCGCGCAGCATCTTTTCGAACAGCGGCATGGTCATGTAGTGCGAACAGGAACAGGTCACCAAAAATCCGCCCGGCTCCACCAGTTTCATCGCGGTCAGGTTTACATCCTTATATCCGCGGTAAGCGCCGGGCACTTCCGCCGCGCTCTTGCAGAAGGCGGGCGGGTCGAGGATGACGCAGCCGAACGTTTCGCCCGCCGCGCGCAGGGCGCGCAGGTATTCAAAGGCGTCCGCACAGGCGGTGCGGATGTTCGTAAACCCGTTGCGCGCCGCGTTCGCCCGCACGCTTTCCAGCGCGAGCGGGGAAATATCCACCGCCGTCACCTCGCGCGCGACGGTCGCCGCATTCAGCGAAAATCCGCCGCTGTTGCAAAAACAGTCTAAAACGCGCGCGCCGCGGCAGTACCGGCGCACGGCAAAGCGGTTTTCCTTCTGGTCGAGGAAGTACCCCGTCTTCTGCCCGTGCACAGCGTCCACTTCCATGGTGAGCCCGTTTTCGCGCACGAGGATGCGCTCGGGGATCTCCCCGCGCAGCAGTTTGTTTTCGAGGGGCAGCCCCTCTTTGCGGCGCACGGGCGCATCGCCGCGGAGATAGATGCCCTTGGGCGCGCACACCTTTTCCAGAATATCCGAGATCTTTTCCTTGCGCTGGTCCATGCCCAGCGAGAGGAACTCGGCGACCAAATAATCGCCGTAGCGGTCGACGATGAGCGCGGGCAGGTCGTCCGCCTCGGCAAAGATGCAGCGGAAGCAGTCCGTTTCTTCGCCGAATAATTTTTTGCGCAGCGCAAAGGCGGCGCAGATGCGCTTTTCCAGCGCCGCGTCCTCCTCTTCCGCCTCGCTGCGCAAAAAGAGGCGCACTAAAATTTTGGAAAGGTGGTTGATG
The DNA here is from genome assembly GCA_904419945.1 of uncultured Clostridia bacterium. GTDB lineage: Bacteria > Bacillota > Clostridia > Christensenellales > Borkfalkiaceae > Borkfalkia. The sequence goes on along the minus strand of CAJFTM010000037.1, from coordinate 3,624 downwards.
TAGCCGCGCCCGATAAACCGCCCGTCGTGGGCGTATACGGTCGCGAGCGAACCGTTCTTATCCTTGCCCTCGATGCGCGCGACCTCGTTGGCATATACCCAGGCGTGCCCGGCGAGCAGGCGGCGCTCCTCGTTCTTTTTCAGATACACCTCGTACGGCATGTTTTTCTCCTCGTCCCTGTTTGATCCGCTTGAAAAATTTTGCGATCGTTCATCTCTATTATAGCAGAGAGCCGCAAAAAAGGCAAACCTGTAGCGCGGGAAAGGAGCGGTCAAAAGAGAGGGCCGGGCGCCGATGCGGAAGAAGAAAAGTGCGTCGGTCTGGCAAAAAGGCGGCACGTTTCGGCAAAAAAGGGGCGCGCTCTGCCCTTCGTCAAAAACGTCTTGACAAAACGTGCGGAAACGATTACAATAATACTGCGGTCAGGTCTAATTTGGCGGCCTGCCGCATACCAATCAATCATTGACAGATAAAAAGAGAGGGGTATTGCCGTGCTGGCAGACGAGATCAAAAATTACGATATCGGGCAAATGGAAGAACTCGCGCAGCGCCTGCGCGAGCGGCTGGTCACCGTCGTGCGCGAAAACGGGGGACATCTCGCCTCCAACCTCGGCGTGGTCGAGCTGACGCTCGCCCTGCACCGCGTATTCGATTTTTCGCGCGACAAGCTCGTCTTTGACGTCGGGCACCAGAGCTATGCACATAAATTGCTGACCGGGCGGGATCTCGCCCACGTCCGGCGCAAGGGGGGCGAAAGCGGCTTCCCCGACCCCGAAGAGAGCCCGTACGACGCCTTTATCGCCGGGCACAGCGGCACGTCCGTCGCGGCGGGCATCGGCCTCTGCAACGCGCGCGATGCCTACGGCGATGACTACAAGGTCATTTCCGTCATCGGCGATGCGTCCATGGGCAACGGCGTCGCTCTCGAAGCGGTCTTCTCTTCCGACCAAAAGCCGAACAACTTCCTCGTCATCCTCAACGATAACGGGATGTCCATCGATAAGAACAACTCGGCGCTCTACCGCGCGCTGTCCAAGGCGACGGCCAAAAAGGGCTACCGCGACTTTAATAAAAAAGTGCGCCGCACCTTCAAGGAGACCAGCGCGTTCGGCAAAAAGCTGCGCAAGATGAAGTACACCATCAAGGGCTGGCTGAACAAGAACGACTTTTTCGAGCGCTGCGGCTTCAAGTACGTCGGGCCGGTCGACGGGCACGATCTGTACGAACTCGTCTCCGTGCTCGAAAATATCAAAAACATCGACGAACCGGTGCTCCTGCACGCCATCACCGTCAAGGGCAAGGGTTTCGAGGCGGCGGAAGAGGACCCCGCCCGCTTCCACGGCGTGGGCCAAAACTTCGTGGGGAGCAACAATTCGTTTGCGGTCGCGCTGGGCCGGGTCCTGTGTTCGCGCGCCGAGGAGGATGCCTCCCTCGTCGCCGTCACCGCCGCCATGACGGACGGCGTCGGCCTCTCCGACTTTGCCGCCCGCTACCCGCACCGCATCTTCGATGTCGGCATCTGCGAGGAGTACGCGGTCACCATGGCCGCCGGCATGGCCAAGGGCGGGCTCTCCCCCGTGGTGTGCATCTATTCCACCTTTTTGCAGCGCGCATACGACGAGATCGTGCAGGACGTGTGCATCCAAAACCTGCCCGTCATCTTCTGCATCGACCGCGCGGGGTTTGTCGGCGCGGACGGAAAGACGCACCAAGGGTTACAGGACCTCTCCGCGCTGCGCGCCATCCCCAATTTGAAAATTTTTGCCCCGAAGGATTGCTCGGAGCTCGCCGACGTGTTCGACTATGCCCGCAGCCTGCGCTGCCCCGCCGCCATCCGCTACCCCAACGGCTATGCCGCCAACCTCGGCTCGCGCATGCACATTTCCGAAAATATGCTCTGGGAAGTGCTCACCGAGGGCGAAGGGGTCATCGTGCTCGCTTCGGGGGCGCGCGCGGTCGCCCGCGCGCTGGATGCCCGCCGCGTCACCGGCCGCACGGACGTCAAAGTGGTCAACTGCCGCAGCATCAAGCCGCTGGACGAAAAGATGCTCGACCGCTACGCGGGGCACAAGATCATCACCTTTGAAGAGGGCTATACCGCCGGCGGATTCGGCTCCGCCGTCGCCGAATACTATGCCTCCCGCGGGGAGGCTGTGCAGCTGCTCATTTTGGGTGCGCCCGACCGCTTCGTTTCGCACGCGGGCGCGCAGGAGCAGGCAGAGGAAGCCCGCCTCACCTCGCGCGAGCTGGCGGCAAAGATCAACGCCTTCGCCGCACAGGGGCAGGCATGAGCGCGCCGCATGCCCCGCAGGGCGGGCGCGACACCAATAAAAACGTGACGAAAGAGGCGGCGGGTGCGGTTGCGCCCGCCGCCGACCCTGCGGAGAAGCAGGCGGCCGAAGAAAAGAGTGCGGCGCCCGCCGCCGAACGCGCGCCGGCAGGGCAGGGGGCGGAAAGGGGCGCGGCCGCGCCCGCCGCCTCTGCGGCGGCAAAGGAGCCGGGGGCCGAAGGCCCCGCGGGGGAGAACGTACCCGACCTGCGCTACAAAAATGCGGGCGAGGCGTTAAAGGCGGCGCTGCTGGGCGCCTGCATCGGGCTGGCGGTCATCGTCCCCGGCGTGAGCGGCGCGGCGGTCGCCATCCTCTTCGGCCTGTACGAAAAGCTCCTCTTTGCGCTGGGCAACATCCTGCGCCGTTTCCGTAGCTGCATCCTCTTTTTATTGCCCGTCGCGCTGGGCGGGGCCGTCGGCCTCGCGGTCGGCTTCTTTGCCGTGCGCGCGCTGCTGGGCATCTGTCCGTTTGCGGTGGTCGCACTGTTTGCCGGGCTGATGCTGGGCGCTTATCCCGCCGTGACCGACAATCTGCGCGGCGAAAAGCGCACCCCCGCGCGCATTCTTCTCTTTGCCGCGGGAGTTGCGCTGCCCGTCGCGCTGGGGCTTGCGGCGGTGTTTGCTTCCCCCGGATCTCTCTGGCCGGAGAGCGTCGGGCTGCTGCCCTGCCTTCTCTTTCTGCTGCTCGGCTTTTTGGTCGCGCTCACGCAGGTGGTGCCGGGGCTGAGCGCGACGGCGCTTTTGATGCTCGTCGGCTGTTTTGCACCCCTGCTCGATTCGGTCAGCCTCACCTATTGGAGGCAAAATCCCGCCGTGTTCCTGCTGTACGGCTGCCTTGCGGTCGGCTTTTTGGCGGGGCTGGTGCTCTGTTCGAAGGGAATCGGCCGCCTGCTCGCCCGCCGCCGCGCGCCCGCCTTCTTTGCGATCGGCGGGCTGTCGCTCGGCTCCTTTGCGTCCATGTTCTTCAATCCCGAAATTTTCGAAGTGTACAGGGGCTGGGCGGAAGGGGCGCCCTTTGCCGCCGACCTGTGGTCGGGCGTGTTGCTCTTTGCGGCGGGGCTAGCCGCTGCGTATGTTTTGGTGCGCTTCGAGCGCAAAAAAAACGGAAAATAACTCGCTGCCCGGCCGGATTTTTGCGGCGGCAGTGCCTTTGCCGCGGCGCACTTTTTAAGTGCGCCGCGGCTCTTTTTTTCAAAAAAACGGGAAAAAAGTCTGCAAAAACTGCCCGAAAGCGCGTTTTATTACAACTTTGTTACAACTTTTGCAAAACTTTTATACATGTGCTCTGTATAATG
>CAJFTM010000036.1 GCA_904419945.1 uncultured Clostridia bacterium | reverse complement strand
CCCGTTTACGGGGCGCCCGCCGGCTGTTCTTTATATGTCGTTATAATAAGATCGGCAGCAAAATGATCAGCAGCGCCGCTGCGACTACGATGCCCAGCGCGATGAACAGCTTTTTGGTGCCGAATTTGAGTTCTGCCAGCTGCTCGGGGGAAAGGTCGTTTTCCCGCTTTTTTTGCTGCGCGCCTTCCCGCTCGGTAAGAAAGTTTTGATAGTCCGTCCGTAGTTGGTCCGCACTCATGCCGAGCGCTTCCGCTACCCGCGCGAACGTCTCTTCGTCGTCGGGCAGGGCAGTCTGTTCCCACCGCTGCACGGTCGATTTAGACGTATATACCTTTTCCGCGAACTCCCGCAAAGACAACCCGCGCTCTTCGCGCAGCTTGCGCAGGAACTGTCCCTCCATCCGGTCCATCCTTTCAGCCTCCCGCTTTCTCTCCTATCAATATACCACGGCGTACTGCAAAATTCAATCGTTTGCCAAAAAAATGCAGAAAAAACTGCAAAATCCGCCCGCGGGACAGCTTTGGGACAAAAATGGGACAAAAACGGGACAGTTTTGCGCCCCTTTGCCATTGACAGACGGCTTTTTCGGGCGTACAATAGAACCAGGCTTCGGCCGAAAAATACTTTTATAGGGGGAGAAAAGGATGAGGACCAAGCGAACAGAGCGGACGGAACAGACGGGGCGCATGCCGTTGCCCGTCAAGTGCGCGGCGATCGGCCTGACGCTGTCGGTGCTCGCCGGCACGGCGCTGTACTGCTGGCTGGGCTATAAGCCGAGCAGCTACACCGTGTGTTCGGATGACGGCTACTATTCGGAGACGACCTACTACCGCACGGAAGAGGCGTTCGAGCGGGCGCAGGAAGGGGAGGCCAACGGCGGCGTCGTGCAGGTGCGCTCCACTGGCACGGGCGGCACGGCCGCACAGGAGGAGCAGGAAGGCGAGCTCGTCTCCGCCGCCACCAAGACGGTGTGGGTATCCGAAACCGTCCACGAGAGCGGCGCCGTCCTCGAAAGCCACCTGATGACCAAGGCGGAGATTGAGGAGGCTGAGCGAGAAGATGCAGGTATTATAAGCACAAAAGCGTTGGTTGAAAGTGATACGGAAGAACAATATTGTTTGGACATCACGATCAAACTTTACGAGTATAGCGGTTATTATAGAGTATACGGATATGCACAATGGGACGCCGCGCTTTCTGCCAATTCTGAGCACACGGCAGAAGAATACCATTGGGATTTCATGGGGCTTACCTGGGGCGGTGATAATTCATTAATTTGTAATCAGGAGACTTTTTCTGTAAAATATTACAATGGAAAAACTGGTACTTCTTCTAAGCATCTTTCCGATTCAACGATGGGCTTTGTATGGCAATTCCATGAAAAAACCGGTTGGATGGGCAAGGAGATGGAAGAAGGGAAAGCAACCGTCCGGCTCCAGAAGGTTGAAGAGCCGGAAGGGAAGACAGCTTGTGCACGGCTGACTTATATTCATACATACGATAAATTTGATTTTAGTTTGGGCTTCGATGTCGATACAAATGGCGATGTAGCAATCGGCTTAACAATGGGGAAACTCGAGAAAAGTTGGCAAATAGAAGTCGATGCTTTAGGATTGCTTTATTAAACTGTATAAAGGAGGGTCAGTAATGCGCAAAAAATTATCAAAGAGAGGGAAATTGTATCTGGTAAACGGAATATGCTTCTTGTTCCTGGCAGGGATGTATATTTTTCGTGCGCTCACGCGACAGGATACACCGATCTTTATTTTATTGCTGATCATGTGCGGCTTTACGTTTTTCAGCCTGATCATCTACTACCTCTCCATCATCGCGGACGCGATCAGCCAAAGGTACAAAGACCGCATGGCGGAAGAGGAGAAAAAGCCGAAAACAAAATGACGGATATATGGACATGAGCGAAAAGCGTGCAGAAAACATTTTCTGCGCGCTTTTCGCATTTTTTCCCGTTTTGCGGGGGCGGGGCGATATGTCTTGACAGCTGTCAACTTTTCGTGTATAGTATCTGCAAAAAACAAGAGAAGGCGGCAAAGCATTCGATGGAAGCACAACAGAAGGGCCGCGGGGACGCCGTCGTCCTCGCACATTACTATACGGAAGGCGCCGTACAGGCAATGGCGGACTATGTGGGGGATTCCTACTATCTCGCCAAGGTCGCGGCGCAGGCAGACAAGGGCACGATCGTCTTCTGCGGCGTGCGGTTCATGGGGGAGAGCGCCAAGATCCTCAACCCCGCCCGCCGCGTGCTGCTGCCGGACGAGTTGGCGGACTGCCCCATGGCGCACATGGCGGATATCGCCCGCATCCGCGCGCTGCGCGCGCAGGTGCCGGACCTCGCCGTGGTCTGCTACATCAACTCCACCGCGCAGTTAAAGGCGGAGTGCGACGTGTGCGTCACCTCTTCCAACGCGGTCAGGATCGTCTCCTCCCTTCCCAACCAAAATATCCTCTTCATTCCGGACGAAAATCTCGGCCGCTTCGTACAGGCGCAGGTGCCGGGCAAGCGCTTCTACTTTTCGGGCGGATACTGCCCCGTCCACGCGCAACTGCTGGCGGAGGACGTCGAGCGGGAAAAGCTCGCCCGCCCCAATGCACCCGTGCTCGCCCACCCCGAGTGCAGGGCAGACCTGCTCGCGCTGGCGGACTTTGTCGGCAGCACGTCGGAGATCATCGCGTATGCAGAAAAGAGCGGGGCGGCGGAGTTCATCCTCTGCACCGAGCCGGGCGTCCTGTGGGAACTCTCCCGCCGTTGCCCGGGCAAACATTTCGTGCCCGTCACGCCCGTCTGTGCGGACATGAAGCGCATCACCCCTGAAAAAGTGGAGGCCTGCCTCGCGGGCGGCGGGTACGAGGTACAGCTGGACGCGGCGCTCATGGATGCGGCGCGCCGCCCGCTCGAGCGGATGCTCGAGCTCGCGCGCTGAGGAGGAAGTATGGGACACATCGAAGAGCGGTACGACGTGCTCATTGCGGGCACGGGGGCTGCGGGGCTGTGCTGCGCGCTCAACCTTCCGCGCACGGCGCGCGTTTTGCTGATCACCAAGGACGCCGCCGACCGCAGCGATTCTTTCCTCGCGCAGGGCGGCATCTGCATGCTGCGCGGCGAGGCGGACTTTGCGGGCTACTTTGAAGACACGATGCGCGCCGGCCATTACGAGAACGACGAGGCTGCCGTGCGGCAGATGATCGCCCGTTCCCCCGCCATGATCGAGGAGCTGGTCGGCTACGGCGTGCGCTTCGCGCGGGACGAGGGCGGAAACTTCCGCTTCACGCGGGAGGGCGGGCATTCCCGCCCGCGCATCCTTTTCCACGGCGACGAGACGGGCAAGGAGATCACCTCGCACCTCTTGGCGGAGGCGCGCACGCGGGAAAATTGCACCATCTGCGAATATACCGAAATTTTAGACATCATCGCCGGGCAGGACGGCTGCTGCGGCGGCGTCCTGCGGGATATCGCTTCGGGCGAGATTTTCCCCGTCTATGCCGACTGCACCCTGCTCGCGACGGGCGGCGTGGGCGGACTGTTTCAAAATTCCACCAACTACCGCCATCTGACGGGGGACGCGCTGGGCATCGCGCTGCGCCGCGGCATCGAGGTCGAGCACCTCGACTATGTGCAGATCCATCCGACCACTCTCTTTTCGTCCAAACCGGGGCGGCGCTTTCTCATCTCCGAGTCGGTGCGGGGCGAGGGCGCGGTGCTGCTGGACAAGGACGGCGAGCGCTTCTGCAACGAGCTGATGCCGCGCGACGTCGTCACCGGCGATATCCGCGCGCAGATGCAAAAGGACGGCACCGATCACGTCTGGCTGGATATGCGGCCGGTCGGGGAGAGGACGCTGCGCGAGCATTTCCCCACCATCTTCGCCCGCTGCCGCGAGGAGGGGTACGACCCGCTGAAGGTGCCCGTGCCCGTCGTGCCGGCACAGCATTATTTTATGGGCGGCGTCAAGGTGGATCTGGACGGCCGCACGAGCATGCCCCGCCTGTTTGCCGCGGGGGAGACCGCCTGCAACGGCGTGCACGGCAAAAACCGGCTCGCCAGCAATTCGCTGCTCGAAAGCCTGATTTGGGCGGAGCGCGCGGCGAAAGCGATGGCATATTTCGATCAGCTGAAAACATTTCCTCCGATCGACGCGGCCTCATACGCGGACGTCGCGGCGCTGCGGGCGGAGGACGCAAAACACATCCGCGAAGAGGCGGAACGGGAGGCCACCATTGATTGACGAAATTTCCATGAAGATCCGCGCGGACGAACTCATCCGCATGGCGCTCGCCGAGGACGTGACGAGCGAAGACGTATCCACCAACAGCGTGTTGCGCGCGCCCGCTCCGGGCGAGGCGGAGCTGATCTGCAAGCAGGCCGGCGTCATCGCGGGGCTGCCCGTGTTTGCGCGCGTGTTCGAACTGCTCGGCGGGGTGCAGACAGAACTGCTCGCCGCGGACGGCGACCGCGTCGAAAAGGGGCAGAAGCTCGCCGCCGTGCGCGGCGATATGCGCGCCATCCTCACCGGCGAGCGGACCGCGCTCAACTTTTTGCAGCGCATGAGCGGCATCGCCACCTACACGGCGAAGATGGCCGCCCTGCTCGAGGGCAGCGGGCTGAAACTGGTCGACACCCGCAAGACGACTCCCAACATGCGCCTGTTTGAAAAGTATGCCGTGCGCGTGGGCGGCGGCGGCAACCACCGCTACAATCTGTCCGATGCCGTCCTTCTCAAGGACAATCACATCGGCGCGGCGGGCGGCGTGGCGGAAGCGGTGCGCCGCGCCAAGGCGTATGCGCCCTTCACCGCCAAGATCGAGGTGGAGGCGGAAAACATTGCCATGGCGCTCGAAGCGGTCGAGGCCGGGGCGGACATCGTCATGCTGGACAACATGAGCCACGACGATATGAAGGCGGCGGTACAGGCGATCGGCGGGCGGGCGCTCGTCGAAATTTCCGGCAACGTCACGGCGGAAAATGCGGCGCGGCTGAAAGATATCGGCGCGGACATCGTTTCCTGCGGGGCGCTCACCCATTCGGCGCCCATTTTGGATGTCTCTCTGAAAAATTTGCACCCGGTCGGGTGAGCGGCCGGTATGTTTTTTGCGGGAGGGAGCAGACTATGAGCGGAGAAGAACGGCGCAAAGCGATCTTGAACCGTTTGGGCGGCGAGCCCGTTTCGGCGGCGCGGCTGGCGGAGGCGTTCGGCGTTTCCCGCCAGGTCATCGTGCAGGACGTCGCGCTGCTGCGCGCAGAGGGCATACCCGTTCTCTCGACCAGCCGCGGCTATATCCGCGCGGGCGGCGGCCGGGCGACGCGCGTCTTTAAGGTGCGCCACGGCGACGACGAGGTGCTGGATGAACTGCAGCTGATCGTCGATGCGGGCGGGCGCGTGGAGGACGTGTACGTCTGGCACAAGGTATACGGCAAGGTGCGCGCGGAGATGGGGATCTCTTCCCGCCGCGAGGCGGAGGCGTTCGTGCAGAAGATCCGCAGCGGCGTATCTGCTCCCCTCAAAAACATCACGGGCGGATACCATTACCACACCGTTTCGGCAGAGAGCGAGGGGGTGCTGAACGCCATCGAAGAGAGCTTGCGCGCGCGCGGATTTTTTGTCGCGCGCGAAGAATAAAATTGTGCGGTGGCGCAGCATTTGCTTGACAACCCTTTGCTCCGTGCGTATAATGGAAGCAGATTGAACATATCGTTGGAGGAGTAACCGGCGCGCCTGCGCGCGGCAAGTCTACAATCACGTGCCCCTGTCATAGGAGTATAGGCTTGCCTTAATTGGTGAGATTCACGGAACAGCGCCTTTTTTCGGCGCGCTGCCCGCATGCTCACCGACCTCTTTTTTTCGTCAAGACATGCCGTATGCGCGCCGCGCATACGGCGTTTTTATTTCCGGCAGGTTTTATACGGGAGGTAAAGAGGTATGACGTTTTTTGACAAGTCGGCGCAAGATACCCTGACCGAACTGCATACGGATGCTGCTCAGGGATTAAGCGACGCGCAGGTCAAGGAAAACATCGAGCGATACGGCCGCAACGAGTTTACCCGCGCGGGCCGCAAGTCGCTGCTGCGGCGCATCTGGGAGGCGTCCACCGAGCCCATGCTCATCCTGCTCTTTTTTGCATGGCTGATCACAGTCGCGGTGAACATCGTCAGCGTCGTGCAGGGCGGGCACTTTGATTGGGCCGAGTGCGCGGGCATCCTGGTCGCCATCGCCATCTCCGTCGTCCTGACGGTCGTAATGGAGGGGCGCAGCGCCAAGGCGTTCGACGAGCTGAATAAGATCAAGGACGGCATCGAGATCAAGGTGGTCCGCGGCGGCGTCGTGCAGTTCGTTCCCCAGCAGGAGCTGGCCGTGGGCGATATCGTCTATCTGGAAACGGGCAACAAGGTCGCTGCAGACGGCCGGCTGTTGGAGAGCGTCTCGCTGATGAGCGACGAATCCTCCCTCACCGGCGAATCGGCCCCCGTCGAAAAGGACGCCTCCGCCGTGCTCGCTCCCGATACGCCCGTCGCCGAGCGCGTCAACACCGTCTATTCCGGCTGCTTTATCACGGGCGGCACGGGCAAGATGGTGGTCACCGACGTCGGCGATGCGACGCAGTTCGGCCTCATCGCGCGCGAGATCCAGGGCGGCGACGAGGGCAAGACGCCGCTGCAGGAAAAGATGGCGCGCCTGGGCAAGATCATTACCATCATCGGCGCCGTCTGCGCGGCGCTCATCTTCCTCATCCAGCTCGGCTATATCCTTGCCGTCGGCAGCGAGGACTACTTTACCGACATCTCCGGCTACTTCATCGCCAGCATCGTGCTGATGGTCGCGGCGGTGCCGGAGGGGCTCCCGACCATCGTCGCGATCTCCCTCTCCATCAACATTGCGCGCATGGCCCGGCAGAATGCGCTGGTCAAAAAGATGGTCGCGAGCGAAACGGTCGGCTGCATCAACGTTATCTGCTCGGATAAGACGGGCACCCTCACCGAAAACCGCATGACCGTCGTCGACGTGTGGGCGGAGGGCAGCTTCCGCGACGCCGCCTCCTTCTGCGACCGGCCGATGCTGCAAAATTTCTGCCTCAACAGCACAGCCGATCTGTATGAAGATGCGGGCAATGTCCGCTTTGTCGGCAACCCGACGGAGGGAGCCCTGCTCGTTGCGGCTGGCAAATGCGGCGTCGATTATAAGTCGGTGCGCGAGAATGCAGATGTCGCGGATCTGTATCCGTTTTCGTCGGATACCAAAAACATGACCTCCTGTGTGCGGGAGGGAGAGGGCTACATCGTCTATACGAAGGGCAGCCCGGAAAAGATCCTCGCCCTTTGCAATGTAGGCGGGGAGATGCGCGCGCAGATCGAGGAGGGGATCGTTTCCCTGCAAAAGCGCGCGCGCCGCGTGCTGGCCTTCGCCCATAAAGAGGTACGGGAGCGCCCCGCTTCGCGCGCGGAGGCTGAAGGCGGCATGACCTTTGACGGTTTTGTCGGCATCGCGGATCCGCTGCGCGCGGAGGTGTACGACGCGGTCAAAACGTGCAAGTCCGCCGGCATCGAGGTCAAAATGCTCACCGGAGACAACATCGTCACCGCTACCGCCATTGCAGAGGAACTGGGCATCCTCGACGAAGGGCATCTCGCCGTCGAGGCCTCCTATCTCGAAAATTTGCCCGATGGCGAATTCTCGAAGATCCTGCCCAAGGTGCGCGTCATTGCGCGCAGCACGCCGCTCCTGAAGATGCGCGTCGTCAAGGAATTGAAGGCGGAAGGCAACGTCGTCGCGGTCACGGGAGACGGCATCAACGATGCACCCGCCCTTAAAAATGCGGACGTCGGCATTGCGATGGGCATTTCGGGCACGGAAGTTTCCAAGGAGGCGGCAGACATCGTCCTTTTGAACGACTCTTTCTCCACCATCGTCACGACGGTCAAGTGGGGCAGGGGCATTTACGAAAATTTCAAACGATTCATCCAGTTCCAGCTCACCGTCAACGTCGCGTCCGTGCTCACCGTCTTCCTCTGCACGGTCATCGGCCTGTTTATCGAAGGGTTCGAGTCTCCCTTCTCCGCGCTCGACTTGTTGTGGATCAACATCATCATGGACGGCCCTCCCGCCCTTACCCTCGGCCTCGAGCCCATCCGTGACGACCTGATGAAGCGCAGGCCCACCGCCCGCAACGAGAGCATCGTCTCCGGCGAGATGATGGCGCGCATTGCCGTCAACGGCGTGTTTATGTGCCTCGTCTGCCTCGCGCAGATGTATTGGAATTTCCTCGGCGTCGAGGAGGCGATGGTCGAGACTTCCGTCTTTACTCTGTTTGTGCTCTTCCAGATGTTCAATGCCTTCAACTGCCGCGAATTGGGCGACGAGAGCATTTTCCCCAACTTCTTCCGCAATCGGCTGATGCTCGCCGCATTTGTCGTCTGTCTCGGGCTGCAGGTGATCATCACCCAGTTCGGCGGGAGCGTGTTCAGTACCGTTCCGCTGGATGCATTGTCCTGGCTGAAGGTCGCCGCGCTCGCCCTGTCGGTGGTCGCTTTGGATGAGATCGTCCGCCTGATCCGCCGCCTCGTGCGCCGCGCCCGTACCTGATCGACCCGTAATAAATATCCACCGGCATAGCCGGTGGTTTTTCAGTTTCGGGCTGTTAGCCCTCATATTACCGGCAGCGCGCAAGCCGCGCCTATGACGACCTGGCAG
>CAJFTM010000035.1 GCA_904419945.1 uncultured Clostridia bacterium | reverse complement strand
TTATGTCATCCATTTGGATGTCCTCCTTTTGATTCTTAGTTTGCAACTGCCAGGTCGCAACTCTATTATATCAAAAGGAGTTTTTATTTCAAGATTCATCGCTAAAGCTCTTTTCAACCCCGCGACTATCGCGGGGTTTTTGGTATACAAACAGCGGGCGGGAGGCAATTTTTGCCTCCCGCCCGTTTTTTTGTTGCCTTTTTGCGGGAAATGTGCCACAATATTGGCAAAGGAGGGGATATGGAAGGATTGCAGAAAAAGAGGGGGACGGGCGCCATCCGCGCCTTCTTCTCCTATTATAAGCCGCATCGCGGCCTGTTCGCGGTCGATCTCGTCTGTTCGTTCACCATTGCCGTGTGCAACTTGTTTTATCCGGCCGTCGCGCGTACGATCATGAACGATCTCGTCCCCAACAAAGAGATCGCCCTCATTCTCGTCTGGGCGGGGGTACTGCTGGCCGTCTATCTGCTCAAAGCGGTGCTCACCTATATCGTCGGCTATTGGGGACACGTGCTCGGCGTGCGCATCCAGGCGGATATGCGCAGACAGTTTTTCAGCCATGTCGAGCGGCTTCCCTTTTCGTATTTTGACGAGACGAAGACGGGCACCATCATGTCGCGCATCATCAATGATTTGTTTGAAACGAGCGAACTTGCCCACCACGGCCCGGAGGATACCTTTACTTCCCTGATCAGCATTGTGGGCGCGGTGGTGATGCTGCTCTTCGTCGATCCCTGGCTGGCGCTCATCGTCGCTCTGTTCGTGCCGCTGATGGTACTGTTTGCGGTGAAGATGCGCGGGCGCATGCACGGCGCTTTTTCCCGCTCGCGCGAAAAGATCGCCGAGGTCAACGCGGAGATCGAATCGTCCGTGTCCGGTATCCGCGTCTCCAAGGCATATACCGCGGAGGAGCGGGAGGAAGAAAAATTTGACCGCGCCAACGGCGAGTTCAAACAGGCGCGCTCGGCTGCATACCGCTATATGGGTATCTTCCAGGGCGGCATGGGGCTGTTCAACGACCTCTTATATCTCATCGCGCTGGTCGCGGGCGGCCTGTTCTTTTACTTCGACCGCATCGATCCGGGCGATTACACCGCTTTTATCTTATATGTGACCATGTTGCTCACGCCCATTCGCACCCTCGTCAATCTGTTTGAACAGATCCAGGACGGCCTTGCGGGCTTCGCGCGATTCCGCGAGGTGCTCGCGCTGCCGGAGGAGAGCGAGCCGGAGCATCCGCTGCCCGTCAGCCAGCTGCGCGGCGATGTCGAATTTGACAGCGTCTGCTTCTCTTATAAAAATAAGGAAAGCGGCGAAACGGCTGTGCTCGATCATCTCAGCTTTACCGTGCGCGAGGGGACGACCGTCGCTTTGGTCGGCCCGTCGGGCGGGGGCAAAACGACGGTCTGTCACCTGATCCCCCGCTTTTATGAGCTGGATGAGGGCGCCATCCGCATCGGCGGCGTCGACATTCGGGACGTGACCCGCCGCACCCTGCGCCGCAGTGTCGGCATCGTCGCGCAGGACGTCTTCCTCTACGGCGGCACCATTCGCGACAACATCGCCTATGGGAATCCGGATGCGAGCGAGGATGCCATTATCGAGGCCGCCAAGCGCGCCGATATCCACGAGTTCGCCATGTCTCTCCCCAAAGGGTACGATACCGAGGTCGGCGAGCGGGGCGTCAAACTTTCCGGCGGGCAGAAGCAGCGCATCTCCATCGCGCGCGCGTTCCTCAAAGATCCGCCGCTGCTCATCCTCGACGAGGCGACCAGTGCGCTGGACAACGTCACCGAGCAGCAGATCCAGGAGTCGTTGGCTGAACTGTCGCGCGGGCGCACCACCATCGTCGTCGCGCATCGCCTGTCTACCGTTCGCGACGCGGATGAGATCCTCGTCATTGAAGAGGGGAAGATCGCCGAGCGCGGCACGCACGAGCAGCTGCTCGCCCGCGGCGGGATCTATGCCGGGCTGTATCGCGGCTGAACGATGCGTCCCTGAACGGCTGTTTTTCGAGCCGCCCGTCTTAGACGGGCGGCTCCTTGCATAAGATAGAGCGTGAAGATCGCTTTTTTGCGGGCGGACATCTCCCGCCCGCGTCAAATGTTCTGTCGGACGGGGCATGCCTTCAGCCTCGCGGCCGCGCTCGTCGGCACCGTCATCGGAGCGGGTTTTTTGTCGGGAGCGGAGCTTGTCCGCTTTTTCCCCGCGCAGGGGGTCCTGCCGCACGCAGCCGTCGCGGCAGGGCTGTTTTTCCTCTGCTTCCTGTTTTTATACCGCCTCGGCGGCGCATGCGGCGGCTTTGCGGGGGTGCTCGCGCGATTCGGAAAGGCGGCTCCGCTGCTGCGCGCAGTGCTGCTCGCCTCCTCCTTTGTGCTCTGCGCGGGGATGCTCGCGGGAATGGAGTCGCTCGCGCGCGAGGGATTCGGTTTGGATCTTCCGTTTCCGCTCCTCTCGCTGCTCGCATTGCTGCCGCTGTACTTTTTGTCCGGCCGCGGCATGCGCGGTCTGTACGCAGTCGACGTCGCCCTTGTCCCCCTCATTCTTTTGTTTATCGTGACCCGGGCGGGCGGCGCCCTGCAATCGATGCAGCCGGAAGCTCCTGGCGGAGCGGCGGCGTCGCTGGCGGGCGTCTGTCTGTATGTCTCGATGAACGCCTTTCTTGCCGCGCCCGTCGTCTGCGACGCGGGCGCGGCAGATCGGGCAAAGGGTGCCGCCCGAGCCGGCGCGGCGGGGTGTGCCATGGCGGCGCTCTTTCTCGGTTTTTGCATCGCCGCCGTGGCCGGTGCCGTCGCCGGCTCGGGCGCGGGGAGCGCAGAGCTTCCCTTTCTCGCCGCGCTGGGCGGCGGGAGGGCCATGCGGCTGCTCTTTTCCGCCGTGTGCGCCTGTGCCATCCTGACCAGCCTCTTTTCAGCCTATTATCCGCTGCATCGTGCGGCGGGAGGCGCGCCTCGGCCAGGGCTGCTGCGCGCCGGTATCTGCGCCGCCGCTTTTTTGCTTTCGGCGGCGGGGCTGGGCGGGTTGGTCCGTTTTGTCTATCCGCTCGTAGGCGTGGCGGGCGTTCTCTTTTTTCTGGCGCTCGCTCTGTCCGCGCTGCGCAGATCGGGCAGCCGTCCGCGCGCGCAGTCCGCACCCGTTTTCCGTCCGGAGCGGCCCGGGCAGTTACTTTTTGACGAGGATCCGTTCCGCCAGCGCGACGGGGGCATACATGCCTGCCGCCAAAATGCAGAGGATGACGGTCGCCGCCATCACGAGATCTAACCGGAAAACCTGCCCGCCGTATACGATCAGGTAGCCGAGCCCCGCCTTGGAGACGATGTATTCGCCCATGATCGAGCCGATCCACGCCATTCCGACGCACACTTTCAGCATGCTGATAAAGTCGGGCAGGGCGGAGGGCAGGACAAGCTTGGTCAGGATCTGCCATTTGCTCGCCCCCATCGATTCGAGCAGCAGGATCTTGTTCTTATCAGTCGCGAGGAAACCGCTCAGCATGTTCAGCGTCGCCACGATGATGCCGACGAGCACCGTCATAAAGACGATGGCTGCGGAACCTGTGCCGAACCAGACGATGAGTACCGGTCCGAGTGCGATTTTGGGCAGCGAATTGAGGACGACGATATACGGTTCCAAAACCCGCCGCGCCCGCTCGCTCCACCACAGAGCCAGCGCGATTGCCGTGCCGAGTACGACGGCGATCGCAAAACCTGCCAGCGTTTCCCAAAGGGTGGTGCCGATGTGGTAGAACAGGGATCCGTCTGCGGCCAGCTCTGCGATCGTCCGCGCGATGCGCGAGGGGGAACTGATGATGAAAGGATCGACCCACTGCATCGCGGCGACCAGTTCCCAAACGCCTAACAGCGCGAGCAGCAGCCCGAAGCGCAGGATCTGTACCAGGCCGTTTTCCCGCCGCAGTCTTTTCAGGTATTTTTTGTGCTCGGCAGAGGCCGCTTTTCGTTCTCTCTTCATACGTTCAGCTCCTTCCAAAGTGTTTCGAACCACCCGGTAAAGCGGGCGTCTTCTCTGCGCCGGAGCGGCGCGATGTCGCCGAATCCCAGCGCGTGCGCGGCGACGACGCGCGCCGGCCGCGCGCTCAGCACCAGTACCCGGTCTGCCACCGAGATCGCCTCCGAAATGTCGTGCGTAACGAGCAGGGCCGTCTTTTTTTCGCTGCGGATGATGTGATATACATCGTCGCATACATTCAGGCGGGTCTGGTAATCGAGCGCGGAAAACGGCTCGTCGAGCAGCAGGATATCCGGACGGGTGGCAAGGGTGCGGATGAGCGCGGCGCGCTGGCGCATCCCGCCCGAAAGCCGGTCGGGGTATTGTTTCAAAAATCCGCCCAGCCCGTATTTTTCGGCGAGGGCGAGTGCCCGCTCGGCAGCTTCCGGCGAGCGGTCCCGGCGGATCTCCAGCGGCAGGCGGATATTCTGTTCCACTGTCCGCCAAGGGAAGAGTTCATCCCGCTGCAGCATATATCCGAACCGTCCTGCCCCGCGTTCGGGCGCTTCGCCATATACGCGGATGCTCCCGGAGGAGGGGGCCAGCAGCCCCGCTGCCAGCGAGAGCAGCGTCGTCTTGCCGCAGCCGGACGGCCCGATCACGGCGATAAATTCCCCCTCTTCGACCGTAAAGCTCAGGTCGGCGGCGGCGAGCGTCTCTCCCTGTTTGGTATGATAGGTCAGGCTCACGCCCGCAAATTCGAGCGCGGGCCTCTCCGTTCGTTTGTTCATGGCCGTGTTCCTCTCGTAAAAATTACGGGCGGGCCTTCCGCCCGATACGGCTGTCAGCCGTTCAATTCCTGATAGACGGCGGAGGAAAAGGATGTATCCACGAGATCGGCAAAGTTTGCCCTCTTTTCCAGTTCGCCCGCATTTTCGATGATGTCCTGCAATCGGCCGAACGAGGCTTCCGTCATCGTCATGTCCTCCTGCCAGGCATCGACCTCCTTATAGCTGCGCAGCGAGGTCTCCAGCGAATCGGCACTCGTCCCGTCAAAATAGGGCAGGAGCAGCTGCGCCGCTTCCGCGTCGTCCGTGCCGTTGATGTATATGATGCCGCGCATCACCGCGCGCAAAAATCCTTCGATCACGGCGGGGTTGGCGTCGATGTAATTTTCGCGCGCCATATAGCAGGTGTAGGGGACTTCGCCGGAGGCTTCGCCTACCGCGGCGACGACATAGCCTTTCCCTGCTTTTTCGTATTCAGAGGCGCCCGGTTCGAACATGGTGCAGTAATCCGCCGTGCCCGATTCGAAGGCGGCCGTCATGTAGTTGAAGTTGATGTCATAGTTCATCGTCACGTTTTGCCCGTCATAAAGGCCGTGTTCGTTGAGGATGTATTCAAACGTCATGGCGGGAACGCCGCCCTTGCGCCCGGCGAGGATCTCCTTTCCCTCGAGGCTCGTCGACCAATCGAAAGTATCCGCTTCGTCCACGCGGGATACGAGGAAGGAGCCGTCGCGCTTGGTCAGTTGGCCGAATACTTTCGGCACATTGTTCGAGCCGCCGATCAGTACGTACAGCGCCGCCTCCGGCCCGCAGAAGCCGATGTCAGCTCCGCCCGAAAGTACGGCCGCCATCACCGCGTCCGCGCCTCCCGCGTTGGTCAGTTCGATCTCGAGACCCTCATCTTCAAAGTAACCGAGTGCGTCTGCCGCGTACATGGGTGCGTAAAAGATGGAATGCGTCACTTCGCTGACGCGGATGGTCTTGATCTCGTCTTCTCCGCCCGGTGTGCATGCGGCGAGCGGCAGCGCGGCGAAGACGAGGCATAAAATTGCGATGATCAGTTTTTTCATGTTCCCTCCGTAGTCGGAAAAAATTCCGTACTCCATCGTATGCGGCGGCCGCCCGTTTTGACAGAGATTTCTCCTTTTGTGCGGGGTGGCGGCGCAGGCTGTGCGGCGGGCGGAGGGCCATGTGCCTGCATATTTCCGTGCGGGGCGCGCCGTTTTCGATTGACAATCCGCGGTCGATTGTTTATAATAAATCTCACAAATAAAAATGGGCGCGCATGCGCATTTTTTGCGTATAAAATGCTCGGTTTGCGCCGGCGGAGGCCGCGCGGAGAAAGGTGGAACTATGGAAATGCAAAAGACGTATAACCCGAAAGATTTCGAGGAACGGCTCTATAAGGAATGGATGGAGCGGGGCTACTTCCGCGCGGAAGTAGACGAGAACAAGGTCCCGTTTACCATCGTCATCCCGCCCCCCAACATCACCGGGCAGCTGCACCTGGGGCACGCGCTGGACAATACCATCATCGATATCCTCATCCGCTTCAAGCGCATGCAGGGCTACTCTGCCCTCTATCTCCCCGGCTGTGACCATGCTTCGATCGCCACGGAGGTCAAGATCGTCGAGGAGATGAAGAAGGAAGGTCTGACCAAAAAGGACGTGGGCCGAGAGGAGTTTTTGCGCCGCGCCTGGCAGTGGAAGGAAAAATTCGGCGGACGCATTGTCGAGCAGCTCAAAAAGATGGGCGTTTCGGCAGACTGGTCCCGCCTCGCCTTCACGATGGACGAAAATTGTTCCCGCGCCGTGCGCGAAGTGTTCGTCAATCTCTATAAAAAGGGCCTGATCTACCGCGGCGACCGCATTATCAACTGGTGCCCCGGCTGCAAGACCGCCCTTTCCGATGCGGAAGTGGAGTACAGTGAAGACGCTTCCTTTTTCTGGCACCTGAAATATCCCGTCAAGGGCAGCGACGAATCCATTATCGTCGCGACGACCCGTCCCGAGACGATGCTCGGCGATACGGCCGTTGCCGTCAACCCCAACGATAAGCGCTATACGGATATGGTGGGCAAAACGCTCATACTCCCGCTCGTCGGGCGCGAGATCCCCATCGTCGCCGACGACTATGTGGATATGGAGTTCGGTTCGGGTGCGGTGAAGATCACTCCCGCGCATGACCCCAACGACTTTGAGGTCGGCCTGCGCCACGACCTGCCCGTCATCCGCGTCATGAACGATGACGGTACCATGAACGAAAACGCCGGCGCATACGAGGGGCTGGATCGCTTTGCCGCGCGCGAAAAGATCGTCGAAGACCTCAAGGCCTGCGGCGCGCTCGTCAAGATCGAGCCGCACACGCACAACGTCGGGCACTGCTATCGCTGCAAGAGCACGGTCGAACCTATCGTTTCCAAACAGTGGTTCGTGCGCATGGAGCCGCTCGCCCGCCCTGCGATCGACGCGGTCGCCCGCAATAAGATCAAGTTCACGCCCGACCGCTTTTCTAAGATCTACTTCAACTGGATGGAAGGCATTAAAGACTGGTGCATCTCCCGCCAGCTCTGGTGGGGGCACCGTATCCCCGTCTGGTATTGTCAGGATTGCGGCGAGGTCATCTGCTCCAAGACGGATCCGACCGAATGTCCGCACTGCCACAGCCAAAATTTGAAACAGGACGAAGACGTGCTGGATACCTGGTTCTCTTCCGCACTGTGGCCCTTTTCCACCCTCGGCTATCCCGAAAAGACGCCCGATTTCAACTATTTTTATCCGACGGACGTGCTCTCCTGCGGGTACGACATCATCTTTTTCTGGGTTGCCCGCATGATCTTCTCGGGCATCGAGCACACCAAAAAGGTGCCGTTCCGCGATGTTTTGCTGCACGGCATCGTGCGCGACGAGCAGGGCCGCAAGATGTCTAAATCGCTCGGCAACGGCATCGATCCGCTGGAGGTCATCGATGCGTACGGCGCCGATTCGCTTCGCTTTTCGCTGATCACGGGCGTCGCTCCCGGCAACGACAGCCGTTATAGCCAGGGCAAGGTCGAGGCTGCGCGCAACTTTATGAATAAGGTGTGGAATGCCTCCCGTTTCGTATTGATGAATGCGGAAGGGGTGGAGATCCCGCCCATGTCCTCCGTCAAGCTTTCCCCTGCGGACAAGTGGATCGTCTCCCGCCTGGAAAGCTGCATCAAGGAAGTCACCCTCAATATGGGCAAGTTTGAGCTCGGTATTGCCGCCGGCGCTTTGTACGATTTCCTGTGGAGCGATTTCTGCGATTGGTATATCGAGCTGTGCAAGAGTTCGCTCTACGGCGAGGACCAGGCTAAACGAGCGGCGACCCTTTCCGTTCTCGTGTTCGTGTTGGAAAATTCGCTCAAATTGCTGCATCCCTTTGTCCCCTTCATCACGGAAGAAATTTATCAAAATATTCCCGGCGTGCAGGGGAGCATCATGGTCGCAGAGTTCCCCCGTTACAATTCCAAATTGTCTTATAAAAAGGAAGCCAAGGCGTTCGAAGGGGTCATGGACATCATCCGTACCGTCCGCAACATGAAGACGTCTGTCGGCTGCCCGCCCGCCAAAAAGGTCAAGCTGTTTATTGCGACCCCCAATCGCAGGCTGGTTTCTGCCAATGCCGGTTCCATCCTCAAACTTGCCGGCGCAAGCTCGCTCGAGTTTGTCGACGGCGCCGCAGCCATCCCGGAAAAGACGGTTTCGCAAGTCATTGAGAGCAGTACGGTCTTTGTGCCGCTCGGCGAGCTGGTGGACGTCGAAAAGGAGCGCGAGCGCCTGCAGAAGGAGCTGGAACGTGTCACGGGCGAGATCGCCCGCGCAGACGGCAAGCTCGCAAACAGAGGTTTCCTTGAAAAGGCGCCCAAAAACCTCGTCGAGGCAGAGCGCGCCAAGCGCGATAAATTTATTGAAATGAAGGCAAAGATCGAGCGGCAGATCGCCGAATTCGATGCCTGATCCGCCAAGCAAAAGCCGCCCGCCTCTTTGCGGGCGGCTTTTGCTTGGCGGCCGGGAGCACATTGCACGGCTTTTTGTTCGTGGTTTTTCTTGTCGAAAACTTTTTGACTTTTTTAAAAAAATCGCTTGACATATAATAGGAAAAGTGTTATTATATCTAAGCTGTCGATTGAGGCAGCACTCCTTTCCTTTAGGAAAGGCCGTGAAGATTGACAACTGCATAACGAACAAAGAATAGTACGAAAGGCAAGAAGAGTAAAGAAAGAGCTAATAGGTTAATACGAAACGTATTTGCAAGTAAAG
>CAJFTM010000034.1 GCA_904419945.1 uncultured Clostridia bacterium | reverse complement strand
CGGCAGAGGTATAGGCATAGTAGGTCACGGTATCGATATTCCCGCCGTTGTAGGAATATACCTTGGTAAAGCCAAATGCTTCGTTGTCCTCGCGCTTCAGCCTGCCCAGCTCGTCGTAGAGGTAGCGGTGAGTCTTGCCGAGCACGTCGGTGTATTCGGAGATGCGCTTGTGCTCGTCGTAGGCAAATTCCTCGGTCGCCCAAAGGGTGTTTTTGGCGGTGTGCGCCACTTTGGAGATGTTGCGGTAATCGTTGTGGTAGGTGTAGGCGTCTTTAATCATGCGCACATCATTTCCGTTATACACAGTGCGCCCGACAGGCAGATTGAGCACGCCGTAGTCGAGCGTCTCCGTCCAGCTATCATTTTCCACTTCGCAGTCAATGTAATGCAGATTTCCGAAAGGAGCGTAGGTAGCCAGTTTGTCATGCGGGGTACGGGAATAGACATAGCGAATTGAGTAATCGTTCGGGATCGCAAAGGGATCGCCGAAGTAAATGTTTTTTTCCTTTAGATTGCCGTTGGGCAGATACTTATATTCGACGCTGCCCTCCCGAGCGCCCGTATAGTTGATTTTTTCAATCTGCCGCAGGGCATTATAAGACATGGATTTGGTGAGTGCTAGGCTGTCGCATATATCCGTGATGTATCTTAGCTCGCCTTCCTTGTAAAGGCCGAAGTCCTCTGTGGCATAGGTGAGGGTAACGAGGGTTTCGTACGCGCCGCTGCCGTTTTTTCCCATCTTTTTCAGGGGCAGACCGTCCTTGTTGTAAATGACTTTTTGGCTGTAAGTGCTGCCTTCACCGCTCGGAACCGTCTGTTCCTCGTAGTTGAAGGAGCTCTCCGCGCTTGACGTGTTGTAATTACAGTCGTCGCGGTAGGCGTAGCGCTTGGCGAGGACGCCGTTCACGTTTACCTGCAAAAGCTCGCCGTAGCCGTCGTAACTATAATACACGGTATTGTTGCCCGCCGTGACTTTGGTGAGCAAAAAGTTGGTGTATTCGTAGTTATTCTGCGCGCCCGCCTCGTTAGTATCCGCCGCCATCTTTGTCAGGTCGTTCTGCAAAGAATAGCTGTACAGCGTGTCAGCGAGGTCGTTGCCAAAAGTTGCGCCTTCGCTCACAGTTTGAGAGGCGTAGAGATTGGTGGTTATATAGTGATTGGCAAATGATTGTTCTTGGCGTAGATTTGGCGCATCTAAAGAGGCGGCAATATAGTCTGTTGCAGTAACGCCGCCTTTTGAACGCTGGTGATAGGACAGTCTGCCCTTATATCCCATATATGCGTAGGAATGCGTCATCCCGTTTTCAAACGAAGAGAGCAGCTTTCCGTTGTTTGGGTCGTAAGTATAAGTCGTCTTGGCGGAATTGCCGTATTGATCGGTATATGTTTGACTGAGCAAGTGCGTCTTGATAACGTTGTCGACGATTTGATAGCTCAGTTCGCAGTATTCTTTGGTGCCGAAGGTCTGCTTCTGCGTTTCATAATAGTCTTCCGTGGAAGGGTCATCTTTGTCGGCCATCGTCTTATTGAATGTGCCTTCGACGACGCGCAGGGCGTCTGCATAGACAAATCCCCAACTGTTGACTGAATTGGTCGACGTGATCATGATTTTGATCTGCGTTCCCTTTTGCTCGGGGTCATTCAAACACACCACGCCCGGCTGCCACTCGGAATTTTTCGTGTTCAGTTCCCAAATGCCGTAGTCGACGACGTTGCCGTCTTTGTCATAGAGAACGGCGGAAAGCGAACAGTCGACGCTCTGCGTTTCGATCTTGACGAACGCGCTGACGATATACCCGTTTTTTCCGGATACGTTTGCCGTTGCAAAGATGCGATGGAAGGATGCGTGAGAGACCATAGCGCCACCTTGTTTAGAAAGATGTTCGCCGTCTACATAGGCCGACGCACAGTCTTCCAGAGAGTGCATGTTCAAAGGGGAATTTCGGAGGTATGTCCATTCTTTTGCTAAATTCGTATAGCTCTTGGAGATGGCGCCGCTGACAGAGCCGACTTTTTTGACGAGACTTGTCAAAAGATCTTTATAGTCGTGGTTCAGATTCGGCCAGACATCAATGGACTGCTGAAATTCGATGTCGCCCGTGACGTCGAGTTTGTTCAGGTCATTCCCCGACGAGCGGTCGGTAAAGGAATAGGTGTATTTGTTCTTTGCCGAAAACCCGACGACGGTCGTCACGCCGTTGTGATTGACGCGGGTGTTGCCGCCAAACGTCATGATCCATGTCCTGTCCGGCAGGTCGGGCGCGGCGACGGCATTGCTTGCAAGGTCGCTGTGCTTGGTGATGCCGCCGGGCGTCTCCTGTACCGTGACCGTATCGCCGTCGTACGAGTAGAGCAGTTTGTGCCCGGTCGGGTCTGTCACCGAGGCGAGGATGCCGATGCTGTCATAGGTAAACAGGGTGCTTTTTCCGTTCGCCGTCTCGTAGCTGATCTTCGTGAGCCGATCGTTCGCATCGTATGTAAACAGAACGTAGTTTTTGCGCTTATTGTCCATCGATACAAAGGAAATCTTGCTAAGGAGAGAGTTTGTATAGGAAAATGTAAACTCTTTCGGACCTGCGGCTGTAGTGTCTTCGGAGATCAAAGAAATTTTCCCCGGTGCTCCGGAGATATACGTGATCGTGACCTTATATCCGTCCGGAGTCGACTGTTCGATCAGCCAGCCGTTGGCATTAAATTTACTCTGGTTGCCGTTCATATCGGTCAGTGTGCGCGCGGACGGGTCGTACTTGGTCGAACGGTTGTCGTCAAGGGCGTAGACGACTTTGTTGTTTACATAGTCCGCGTGGATGATCTTGTTGCGCCTGCCGCTGCCGTCGATCCAGATGTAGGCGGCGTCATCATCGTCCGTCGCGGTCGGGGATACGATGCGCTGATGGAAATTGGTCTGCCAGCCGCAGCCGCAATAGGCATCGTTTACATCCGCGCGTTCCGCGCTGTACGTGTGCGAAACGGAAAATGGCAGGTGCAGTGTGTCCGCCGCAATGTCGCTGTGCGCGAACAGGATGTTTTTGGAGTAGAGGTCAAGGGAGCCCGTCCCCGCGCGCGTCAGCGAGTTGGAGAGATATTTGTCCGAGTGCCCGGGGCGGGTGACAAACACGGGCTGCGCGGCGCTCTTGCGGATCCCGTTTTCCGAGTAGGCGATCTCAACGGTTCGGTCGCCGATTTTCAGCGGCGCGGCAGCATGTTCGCAGGCGCTCAGCTCCAAATTTTTTGTGCTTCCGTCGCTGTAAATAGCTTGGATCGCCATGTTTTGATCGTCAAAAAGCTCTCCCGCCCTGTAAGATCGCTGTTTGAGCGGCCTGTCGATCTTGATCTCCGACAAAGTTGCGGCCGTGTCCGCGTTTTGTTCGGGCAGGGCCCGGTCATGAGTTTTGTTCGTTTGCATACACATCGCATTTTTCCTCCTGTTTTTGGTTTCGGATCCGGCTGCCCGCATTTGATCCGGGTGCCGATCTGCTACTATTGTAACACCGGTATGGGGCGGAGCGCCAGCATAGGTGCCATTTTTCGGAGGAGGGGGAGAGGCAGTAATGTGCCGCGCGGTGAGCGCATATCCCCCCCCCCCCCCCCGGCTCTGTATGCGATATGTAAAATGTATTTCGGCGCTGTTGCGGCATGTACAGTCGGCAAGGCGAAGGCTCTTGTGCCTTCTTGCAGCTGCATCGGCATGCGGCTACCGTCGGCTTGCCGCGATCCGACCGCAGCTTTAAAACCGATCTCGGTCGCTGAAGCCTTTGCCGATGACTTCATTGGCATCCGTCACGATGATAAACGCATGCGGATCGATGTCGTGGACGATGTTCTTCATTTGGTCGATCTGCTGCGGCTTGATACACGTCATCAGCACCTGCCGTTCGTTTTGGGTATACATGCCCTTGCCTTCGATCAGCGTGACGCCGCGCGGGCTGTGCGCGATCAGAGACTTTGAGATCTCCTGCCCGCAATCGGTGATGATGTAGCACTGTTTGGATTTATTCAGACCCATGATGAATAGGTCGCTCGTCTTGGCGCTGACAAAGATGAGGATGAGCGCGTAAAAGATGTTTTCTAAATCGCGCATGGCGATCGCGCCGGAAATGACGACGATCGCATCCAAAATCGCGAGCCACACGGGGATACTGAAAAATTTGAACCAGTGGTTGATCTCCCGCGCCAGCAATTCCGTTCCGCCGCTGGAAACTTTGAACTTGATAAAGATCCCGATCCCCAACCCCTGCAGGATGCCGCCGTACACGGCGGCCAGGATGCGGTTATCCGTCATGCTGGGGATGACGGTGAACAGCTCGTTGAATGCGCCCAGCACGACGATGGTCAGCAGGCTGCGCAGGATAAATTTCCAGCCCATCTGCTTCCAGCCCAAGATCAGGATCGGGATGTTGACGGCGACGGTCACGACGCCGATCCCGACCATGCCGTCCGTCAATAGGTATACGAGGGTCGCAATGCCGGAAGCTCCGCCTCCGACGATCTCGTTGTGTACCAAAAAGCAGTCGACGCCCAACGCATACAAGCAGCATCCGACGAGCATCGCACCGAAACGCAGCGTTTCGGTGAGCAGCATCTGTTTCTTTTGTCCGGTCATAGTGATTCGCCCAGCATGATTTTTAAAATGACTTTATCGGTGTCGCGCATGCCTTCCATCGCCATGCGCCCGACCGCGCTGATCGTTTCGTCGATATCCGATTGCAGGATGCCCGTATGCGGCTGATAAAATTTTCGGTCCATCGCCAGGTAGTGCCCGGTGAGCGCCGCGTCCAGCGCCGCGGAGATCTTTGCTCCGCAGGATGCCTTGGCTCCGTCGCAGACGATGCCGCTGACATTGGCGAGAGCATTGACGAGCGTCATCTTGATCTGGCTGAGATCGCCGCCCGCAAGGTAGGTGATCGCGCCGCCGCTGGCAGCCGCAGCGCTGACCGCCCCGCAAAATGCGGACAACCTGCCGATAAATGTTTTTTGGTAGATCGTCAGCAGATTGGAGAGGGCAAGCGCGCGGTACAATTTGTCCCCGGTTATGCCGTGTTCGCGCGCATAGACGATGACGGGGATGGATGCCGCAATGCCCTGATTGCCGCTTCCCGAGTTGGTGATGACGGGCAGGGTGCAGCCGCTCATGCGCGCTTCGCTGGCAGAGGCGGCGTAAGCCTTGATCTTTGCGGCGGAGCTCTTGTCGTTGGCGATCAGACTTGTCCCGATCCCGACGCCGTATTTGCCCGTCAAACCCTCCTCGGCAATACGGATATTGTCCTCGATCTGCGGCGTGAATACCTCGCGCAGCCGTTCAATGGGGGTGTTGACTGCAAAATCATAGATGCGGTCAAAGGTGAGGATGCTCCTGTCCGTAAGTACGCCGTAATAGAGTCCGTCATTTTCTTTGGCACTGTAAATTTCCCCTCCGTTTTTGCGGATGGATGTGATATTGTCGTGCAGATTGCGGATCTCTACTTCAACTTCATCCTCTCCCGCAGACGCGCGGATGATGAGGTGCAGGTTGAGCGGCGTATCCAGGAGTTCGACGCGGCAGATGTGTGCGGCATACAATTTTTTGGCGAGGGCGAGCTGCTCGTGCGTTACGCCGCTGAGCACTTCCATCCCTTTGGAAAAGTCTCCGCCGACGGCGCCGACGATGGCGCTCGCCTCGATGCCGATCAGCCCTTCCGCGTTGGGTACGTTGACGCATTTGACGTTTTTAATGAGGTTCCCGCTGCATTCGGCGACCATCTTTTCGGGGATTTTGCCGAGTACGTCGCGCGCTTTCGCGGCGGCGAGGGCAATAGCGATCGGTTCGGTACAGCCGAGCGCGGGTACAAGCTCTTCGTGCAGTATAGCAAAAAATTTTTCTGTGAGTGTGTTATCCATAGTATAAAAAGCAGTTCAGATGACCAAGTACAGGACGGTAAAGAGGATAGCCGGCAACAAAAAAATGCCCCCCGTTATGATCAGAAAGAGAAAGGGCGTCTTTTTGGCGCTTTTTCGTTCGCAATATTCGGCATAGCTCTCTCTGTGTGCCTCGCGGTATTCCCGTGAGTGAAGGGAGTTCCAGATCTTCCGGAATGTGTAGCCCATGCCGGAAAAGGTCCCTTCCCGCGCGATCCAAACGAGGCAGCCTGCCAAAGCGAGCAGAAGTCCCGGTACGAGGAACGCATCGCTGAGCAGCCGCAGCTTGTCTTGGGCTGTCTCCAAAGAGAGGAAGCCCCTGCCAAACAGCAGGGCGCAGACGGCCGCGCCGCCGATCAGCAGCGCGGCCAAATATTTGATCCATTTGCGGTTCATTGCCCCTCCAATTCGCGCCGGTACTGTTCCAGTTCGGCGCCGTTGCATAGGACATAGTGGCGGGGGCTGACTTCCCGGAAGGAGGGCTGATCCTGCGAATAATCGTGCGCGAGCAGAGGATTGTACGTGATGCGCTTGCGCTTCTTTTCATACGCGGGGTCGGGCAGGGGGATTGCCGAGAGCAGAGAGCGCGTATACGGGTGCAGCGGGTGTGCAAACAGTTCGTCCGAATCCGCCAGTTCGACGATCTTGCCGAAGTACATGACGGCGATGCGGTCAGAGAAATATTTGACGACGGAGAGATCGTGCGCGATGAACAGTACGGTCAGGCCGAATTGCTTGCGCAGGTCGTTGAGCAGGTTGATGACCTGTGCCTGAATGGATACGTCCAGTGCGCTGATCGGTTCGTCGGCGATGATCAGTTCCGGGTTCATGATGATGGCGCGCGCAATGCCGATGCGCTGGCGCTGCCCGCCCGAAAATTCGTGCGGGTATCGGCCGGCATGTTCGGGCACCAGTCCCACCAGATCGAGCATCCGGTATACCTGTTCGTCGATATACTTTTTGTCGCGGATCCCCTTGATGATCAGGCCCTCGGCGATCGTATCGCGCACGGTCATGCGCGGGTTGAGCGAAGCGATCGGGTCCTGAAAGATCATCTGGATCTTATTGGTGATGCGCTCATGCGAGGCGATGCGCAGCTTCTCTTTGTATTCCTTTTCCAGTGCTTCCTGTTCGGCAGCGGGGCAGTCCTTTCTTTTTTGTTCGTATTCGGCGCGCACTGTCTCCATTTCTGCTGCGGCATAAACGTGGTTGCAGTGTTCGTCGTCGTACTTTGCCTGCTTGCTCTCCTCTTTTAAGTGTTTTACAGTTTCCGTCGCTTTATGGCGCGCCGCTTTGGCGCCGGCAATATCTCCCTGTTTTTGCAGGGCCGCGGCGGTGAGCCGCCCTTCTCTGCGCGCCGCGCGCAGCTGTTCTTCCAACTTGCGCGTGCCGGCGGCAATGCGCGCCTGCTTGAACCAAACATTGCCGGAGGTGATCTTGTACAACTTGATAATGGAGCGGCCGGTAGTCGTCTTGCCGCACCCGCTTTCGCCGACAAGGCCGAAAACTTCGCCTTTGTAGATCTCAAAGCTGACGCCGTCTACGGCCTTCAGTTCGGTGTTGCCCGATTTAAAATATTGACAGAGATCTTCCACGCGCAGCAAAACTTCGCGCTTTTCATCCGGTTGATTATTCATCGCGGGCTGCCTCCTTTTTCATGCGTTGGATGCGCTCGGTGACCGAGGCGGGGATCTCTACCTTGGGGGCCATCGGGTGCAGCAGCCAGGTCGCCGCATAGTGCGTATCCGTGATGCGGAACATAGGCGGCTGGCGCTTGAAGTCGATCTCCAGGGCATAGCGGTTGCGCTCCGCAAAGGCGTCTCCTTCGGGAGGATAGATCATATTGGGCGGCGTACCGGGGATCGCTTCCAGCCGTTCGCTGCTTTCCAGGTCGGGAACGGAGGAGAGGAGCGCCCAGGTATAGGGGTGCGCGGGGGAATAAAAGATCTCTTCCGCCGTGCCGTATTCGACGATCTTACCGGCGTACATGACGGCGATGCGGTCCGCAATGTTGGCGACGACGCCCAAATCGTGCGTAATGAAGATGACGGACAGGTTGCGCTCGCGCTTGACTTTGTTGATCAGCTCGAGGATCTGCGCTTGTATGGTCACGTCCAGCGCGGTCGTCGGTTCGTCGCAGATCAGGATATCGGGGTCGGCCGAGAGCGCGATCGCGATGACGATGCGCTGACGCTGCCCGCCCGAGAGTTCAAAGGGATATTGCCCGTACCGCTTTTCCGCATCGGGGATGCCGACTTCGTTCAGCAGTCGGATGGCGCGCCGTTTGGCGGCGGCTTTATTGACGCGGACTGCCGTCTGCGACGCGAGGGCCTTGAGGTGCGCGATGATCGCAGTGGCTTCCGTTTCCGCATGGAATGTCACGCCGTCCGCCGTTTGGCGCTTGTACAGATCGATCAGCGCCTCGATGGCGGAAAGCATGCTTCCCTTGATCGCTTCGAGGTCGGTCAGCGAGGGGGGAGTCACTTTCCAGTCGATCTGTTTCCCCTTGGCGAGAAGGGAGTCCCGCCTCGCGGTCTGCTTTTCATAGCGGCGGCGTTCCTTCTCATTCTTTCGGACCCCTTCGAAATAGCGCGCACAATAGGAGAGTACGCACGGGCCGAAGGTGCGCTCGGCGCTTTCTTTGCGGATCTCGGTGGGATCGATACAGCCCTGCACGAGGGCGGCAAGCCGTTTGGAGAGGGAAGAGACTTCCTCTTTCCTCCATTCGCCGCGCAGCTGCTGCGCGGCCTGCTGCAATTCATCTAAGGCCAGCCTCTTTTTCAGGACGGAAGCCGCATTCGCGTGGGCGGCGCCCTCCGCCGTCATTTGGAGGAAGACGCCGTCAAAAGCGGCGCAGCTTTCGCGTGCGCGCCGGTTGAGGGACTCGATATCGCAAGCGGAAGCTTCCTTGTCTTCAAAGGCGCGCAGGTAACCGATCGCATAAAAGTCGGGGGAGGGGAGTGCCAGCCCCTCTTCCAAGATGTGCAGCAGTTCGGTCAGGTCTCTTTCGGTGCGGGCGGAGGCGGGGCGCAGTTTTTGGACGAGCGCGGTAAAATCTGCCGTACGAAAGGGCGGCAAAAATTCGTCGCTGCAGCGGGTGGCGTAGCGGTGGATCCGCATACAGCGGGTGCGTATCGTCGTCTCGCTCTCCTTTGCAAAGGTGAGGAGCAGTTCTTTGAGCCGTTCGCAGGCCTCTTCTGCATTCTGCTTTGCAAGGCGGTAGCTGCTCTCATATTTTGTTCCCAATTTTTCTGCACGGATAAATTTTTTCACTGCCTGCGCATAAGCGGCGGCGTCGGCGCCGCCCGCTTTGACGGCGGCGCGCAGTTCTTTGAGGATTCTGTAAAACTCTCTCCTGCCGCTGCGGCGGCGGGTGCGGTTTTTGAGCAGCATCGCCTCCGTCAGCTGTTTGCCCACTTTGACGATGGGGTTCAGGCTGGACATCGGGTCTTGAAAGATCATGGCGATCTTATCGCCGCGCAAGTTCTGGAAATCTTCTTCCGAACATTTGAGCAGATCCTTGCCGTCATAGAAGATCTCGCCGTTTTCGACGATCGCATTGAGGGCGGAAATGCCCATGATGGCGCGCGTCGTGACCGATTTGCCGGAGCCGGATTCGCCGACGATGGCGAGCGTTTCTCCCTCGTACAGATCAAAACTGATATCGCGGACAGCCTGTACTTTTCCTCCCGCCGTGCGGAAGGAAATGCGCAGGTTTTTGACTTCCAATTTTTTATCCGTCATTCGTCAACACCTCGCAGGGAAGGATTGAATGCGTCGCGCAGTCCGTTGCCGAACAAATTGAAGGAGATCATCAGCAGGGAAATGACGAGCGCGGGGAAAAAGATGACGTGCGGGTAGGAGGCGAGCACAGCCTGTCCGTCCGAGAGCATCGAGCCGATGCTGGTCATTGTCGAGCCGCTCAGATTGACGATGCCGAGGTAGGTCAGCATGGATTCCGAAAAGATGACGCTCGGTATGACGAGCACGGACGAGGTGATGATCGTTCCCAAAGTATTGGGGAAAATGTGCTTGAACATCAACCGCGCGTCGCTTGCGCCAAGCGTGCGCGCCGCGAGTACATATTCCTGCCCCTTGAAGCGGTAGAACTGTGTGCGGACTCGGCGCGAGGTCCCGATCCAGCCAGTCAGCACGAAGGCGAACAGCAGCGACGGCACGATGCCCACTGTGTTGGCTAGGTGCAGCTGGAAGAGGGTCGCCACGATGATGAACGGAACGCCGGACAGAATATCGACGATGCGCTCCATGATCAGGTCAACGCGGCCTCCGTAGTATCCTTCGATGGTGCCGTAGATGGCGCCGATCAGCAGGTTGATGACCGAAACGCCCACGGCCAGCAGCAGCGACAGCTGAATGCCAGAGGCGAGTCGCACCAAAATATCCTGCCCGACCGAATTGGAACCGAACAAAAATTCCGGTTCCGTCCCGTTGCGGAAGATAAAATAATTGTGATACAGCACGCGCACGTACAGGCCGCTCGCGTCGCGGTTCTGGTAGTAGCGCACATTGCCGTCCGCGTCGCGCAGATAGATGTCCTGGTAGTTGCCCTGCGCGTCTTTGACGGCTCGCCCGGATGCGTCCGTTTGGAACCACACGTTCCCGTCATCCGCATCGGTGATGAAGCTCGAATTGGCTTTGGTCGAGTCGATCATCGGGTAGAGGATGGTCAGGCCCGTCTCCTCTTCATAGGCGACGATGCGGTCGTATTCTGCCTGCGTGACGGAAACGCGGCGGAAGCCGATCTCGAGATAGGCATCCAGTTTGACGGTCGTATTGTTGTTTTCGGCAGTGCCGCTGATGCTGCGGATGGCGGCGTATTCCCCGCCCACGCCCTGCGTGTTGTCTTCCGTATCCGTCGCGCGGTCATAGGCGGCGCCGATGCCGATCGCTTCGAAGTATTCATAACCGCGCTGGTTCAGGTCGCGGCTGTATTCGCCGGTCGCGATGCCGATATGCGCGAGGACGCTGTTTTTCGGGATGCGGTTGCGGTAGATCGGGTCGGAAAAGGACATGGTAAAGGGGGAACACAGGGGCGCAATGATCGCAAAGAGCACCAAAAAGGCGATGATGCACAGGGCCACGATGGACGCTTTATTCTTTTTGAAGCGCCTCCATGCGTCGCGGAAATATCCGACCGGCTTGGTTTCCGGCTTTTTGTCCTTGATCGATGCGCCGTGCGAGGCAAAGCGGAAATCTTCCGGAGAAAATTCTTCTGTCAATGGTTTATTCTCTGTCATTTCTTTGCCCCCATGCGGATCCTCGGGTCAAGGAAGCCATAGCTCAGGTCGACGATGATGTTGGCCGCCAGCCCGATAAAGGTATAAAATACCGTAACTGCCATAAAAACATTATAGTCCAGTTCCTGGATGGACTGGATGTACAGTCCGCCGATCCCCGGCACCGAAAAGATGCGCTCGATGATCAGCGAACCGGAAAGGATGTTTGCAAACATTGCAATGATGCTGGGAAGGATGGGGACCATCGCATTTTTCAGCGCGTGGCGCAGGGTCGCCTGCCCCTTTGAGAGCCCTTTCGCGCGCGCGAGCAGCATATACTCGCTGGTCAGGCTCTCCGCGAGCTCCGCGCGCGTGAACCGCGCGAGCGAAGCGATGGAGCCGAAGCTCAGCGCCAAAATAGGCAGGATCATGCTGACGAACATTTCCCACGTAAAGTAGCCTCCCGTCTGCGAGACGGATGCCATTTGGATGGGCAGCCAACCGAGCTTTGCGCCGAGGAAGTACTGCAATATAAACGCATATACGAAGCTCGGCACCGAAACGAACAGCATGACGAGAGTGGAGATGGTATGGTCCTGCCAGCGGTTCTTTTTAAGGGCGGCCGCGATGCCCAGCAGGATGCCGAGCGGAACGGAAAAGACCAGCGCGTATACGTTGATCAGAATGGTGGGAAGGAGCCTGTCCTGAATGATGCTGTTGACCGATCCCAAATATTCGATCTGAAAGGATACGCCGAAGTCAAACCGCGTCAGTATATTTCGCCAATAGATCAGGTATTGTACCAGGATGGGCTCGTTGTAGCCGAGCGCGTCGCGGATCGCTTCCTCCCGCTCAGCCTGCGTCACGTCGAGGATCTCGTTGGGTTCCAGTAATTTTACCAAAACAAAGCAGATCGTCATAATGACGAACAGGGTAAAAAAGAGCAGCAGGATGCGCTTGATCACATATTTTGCCATACAACCTCCTCATAAAAATAAGGAGAGGGAGGACTTTTGGAAGCCCGCCCTCTCCGCAAGCCGCATCAAAGCGCGTGAGCGGACGGCTTATTCGTATACCAGATTGCCGGTATCGCGGATAAATTCAGCCCACTCGCCGTCGGTATAGTGATAGGTCATCAGGCGTACGCCGCCGTACATCGCAAAAATGTTCGAGGTGTTGGTCGCGTACTCGACTTTCATCGAACGCAGAGTCAGGTCGGTGCCGACGACCAGCGGCAGAGTGCGGAATCCGCTCAGCAGACGGTATTCGATCTCTGCCATGATGGTCAGCTTGACCTCCTGCGAAGCGCCGTAATACTCGCCGCTCGCCGTGATCGAGCGCTGCCATTCGGTGTACGTCTTGGTGATCGTCTCCTCTGTGCCGTCGCCGTCAAAGTCGTAAGTGATCGCAAAGCTCTCCGTTTCGGGATCGAAGCCGCATTCGAGGATGGTCTGCACGTCGGGGTCCGTAAAGTTTGCGAGCATGCCGTTCGGGTCGTTGAAGTCGCCGGAGAAGGAGTAGTAGATCGCCTCGATTTGGCCCTGCGCGATTTCGTCGTAGCGGCCGGTCTCCCTGCGGCGGATCTCGACCGTGATCTTGCCCTCAAAGGGCGTTCTTTCAGCTGCAGCGTTGAATGCCCGCTGCAGGTAGGTGCCCAAAGCCGTGATCTGCGTGTTGAGCGCATTGTTGTAGATATTGATGCGGATGTTCTCGCCGTCCGTGTACAGCCCGTTGGCGACGGCGTAATCGTACGCGCTCTCAAATGCTTCGCGCGCGGCATCCTCGTCGTAGCCGGAAACGGCCGCATATGCTTCCTGCAGAGTCTCGTATGTCTGGCCGGGGCCGTAGCTGATATTGTACAGGCGGACGATGCCCTCCATCGCCTGCTCGCTGTTGCGGTAGATACTTTCGGGATCGTTCTCCATATCGTAGTAGTAGTTGTTATTGATAAAGGAGTATGCGGCAGCCGATCCGGCCAAAATGTTCGTACCGATATAAGAGCGGTCGATGCTCAGCGAGAGCGCGCGGCGGAAATCGTCCACCGAGAGGATGCGGCGGTTGCCGTTGCCGTCCGATTCGATGGAGGCGAGTGCCTCGGCATCCGAGTTGAAGGTGATGGACCAGGTGTTGCTCGCCGTACGGGTGAGCAGGTAATCGCTGAAGCGGTACGGATCCATATTGTTGGCGTTCAGGCGCACAGAGTCGAGGTTGCCCGCTTCAAATTCGAGCAGCGCCGTATTTTGATCGGAAATGATGCGGCAGACGATGCGATCCGTCTGGAACTGGCCGGGGTGATAATTGGTCGCACCCTCCTTGTAGCCATACCAGTTTTCGTTGCGTTCAAAGGTGATCTGGCTGTTGGTCTGGTAGCCGGTCATCTTATAGGGGCCGTAACCCATGTATTGGCCGCTGGTCGTGCCGTAGGTGGTCACGGTCAGCGAGCCCTGCTGCTCGTAACCGTCCTCATAGTAGGGGCGGTAGACGATCCAGTTGTCCGTCAGCAGGTATTTTACATCCCACTGGCTGAGTGCGTTTGCAAAGACGATGACGAACTTTGTGTTGTTGTCCGTCGCAAAGATGCCCACATTGCTGAAAGGGGTCTCTTCGACGGAGGTATAAGAGATGACAGACAGGAGATTGTACCGATCAGTGCTCCGAGGGCAGAGGCGCTCAGGACGCTGAAATTCGTCTGAAAGTCCTCAAAGTTCTCTTCGGTGATCTGGATGTATCCGAATTCATTGGCATCATCCGCGTATGCATTGTAAAGCAAGTCGTAAACGTCTTCGCCGTCGCTGTTCAGGTAAAAACGCTGCTGGCTTTCGATCGCATGATGCTCGGAGATGGTAAAGGAACCTTCTGTATCAAAGATAGGGGTATCAAACGAGAAGTAGAGGGTCCCGTCCGCAACCATCTGTTCTAAGGCATCATCCGTATATTCCGTTTCCGCCGTGATCTTGGTAAAGACCGGGGATGCGGCGCGCAGAACAGAGAGCAGGTCATACCATTCGGGGATCAGTGCTCCGAGGATCAGTGCTCCGAGGGCAGAGGCGCTCAGGACGCTGAAATTCGTCTGAAAGTCCTCAAAGTTCTCTTCGGTGATCTGGATGTATCCGAATTCATTGGCGTCATCCGCATATGCGCTGTAAAGCAAGTCGTAAACATCCTCGCCGTCACCGTTTAAATAGAATTTTTGCTGACTTTCAATGGCATGGTGTTCGGAGATCGTAAAGGAACCTTCTGTATCAAAGATAGGGGTGTCGAATGAGAAATACAGCACGCCGTCGGCCACCATCTGTTCAAGCTCTTCATCCGTATACTGTGTTCCGGCGGTAATTTTAAAGTATTCTTCGGTCGAGCCGTAGCTATAATAGTTATTCGCGTTGTAGATCTCGTAGTCGCCCGTGATGTAGGTCGCGGCGGCGCTGTTCTTCATATCCGGGGAGAGTACGCGCTCCATAGACCAAACGTAATCTTCCGCCGTGATCGCCTCGCCGTTTTCCCACGTCGCATCGGGATTGAGGGTAATTTCCCACGCTTTGCCGAGAGACGTATTGTCTGCATCTGCCTGCGTGATGCCGAAGCGGTCGACATACTCGCTCGTCACGTTGACGGGGTCGCCCGTCGCCATTTCGTCGATGAACGCGTAGGTCGAACGGTCATCGCTCAGGGTAAAGTCATACAGGCCGATCTCAGTATAGCCCTGGATATAGGTATCCGCATCGGTCGTGCCGTTGTGCGTGTTCCAGGTCGTGGGCGACTGTGCAATATACTCGTTGAACGTGTGCAAATTGTTTCCGGAGCCGTCGCCGCTGCAGGCAACGAGCACCGGCAAAACAAATGCCGCGCCAAAGAGAACAGCCATCAGCATCGCGCCGATCTTTTTGAATCTGTTCGTGCTTGTCATAAAAACCTCCGTAAAAAATTCTCGGCCGATTTTGCGCAGGGTGCATAAATTGTCGATTCTGCACGTTTGGGGCAAAATTTTGGCCGGGTTTAACTTTTTCTTGTGCATTCATTCTATCACAAATTTTGACTTTTTGCAACCCGCAATGCACGTTTTTTGCGTTTTTGCGCCCGTTCGCCATTTAAAATTCTTATAGATACGGGCCTCTTTTTCTTATAGAATTTTGTATCGAACTGTTTTTTGCAAATCGTATGCAAAATTGGCTTACATTGCCGTTCACGGCAGTCTGTATGCGAAGAGATTTGTACAGGAACAGCCATTGGTTCTATCGCTCCGAAAATGGCGGGGTTTTTTGCGGAAAAAGGACATCGTACCGTTGACAAATTTCGGGAAAGTGCGTATAATGCAATATAGTTCGCATATGCGAACTAATAAAGTACGGATAGTTTGCCTATACGAACGGAACGAGGAGGAGGCGTGAGCGAAACAGAGTATGCCATCGGGCGCCATTGCGGCGTGACATTTGCCGGGCTGAAAGTGGCGAGCCTCGTCAATTTGCACCGCGGAGAAGGTGAAGTTATTCGCCGCCTTGCACGCGGGTTCCGGCGCAAGGGGTTTTCCTTCGTCTGCCTGCGCACGGAAAAGGAGCGGCAGGTCCTCTACATTTATAACGAGGAGGAATTGCGCCGCCTGCTCTTTTCAGCGGAGGTGCGCGCTTTTTTGGAAGGGTACGGTTACCATTATGAGACGGCGGCAGAGGCGGTCACGCAGCTGCGCGATCGGATGGAGGGGGAGTTCCCCCACGAGATCGGCGTCTTTTTAGGCTATCCTCTGTGCGATGTGCGCGGATTTATCGCCGACCCATGCGGCTGTCTCTATTGCGGCGCGTGGAAGGTCTATCGGGATGTCACCGGCGCCCGCCGCACCTTTGAACGGTATAAAAGATGTTCTGCGTGTATTTGTCGTCATATGCAAAACGGGCGGTCGCTTGCAGAGATCTTTCGTATTTCAGATTGAGCAGGAGGTATCACATTATGAAGGTTACGATCGTGTATTGGTCGGGCACAGGCAATACGGAAGCCATGGCGAAGGCTGTGGCGGAAGGCGCCGAAAGCGCCGGTGCCCAGGTTGCGCTGCTGCCCGTTGCGGCGGCGGGTGCGGATGTCTTGGAGAGCGACATTCTCCTCTTTGGCTGCCCGGCGATGGGCGCGGAAGAATTGGAGGAAGGAGAGTTTGAACCGTTTTTCGCGTCCATCGAAGCGAATCTGTCCGGCAAACGGGTCGGCTTATTCGGCTCCTATGACTGGGGCGATGGCGAATGGATGCGCACATGGCAGGCGCGCGTCCTGGAGGACGGGGCAGACCTGATCGGGGAGGGCCTCATCTGCAACAATGCCCCCGACGGCGCTGCACTGGCGGCCTGCCGCGCGCTGGGCGCCAAAGCGGCGGTCTGAGCGAGCCTTCGATCGCTGCGCCGCGGGCAGAGGGCGAACGGAAAAATGCGGCGGCAGAAAAAATCGGCCGTACGAAAAGAGTTCTGCGCGCGGCAGATGGGCCGGGCGCCGGCTGTAGATCGGGCGGAAGGGCATTCCTTCTGCCCTTTTTCTGTTTTTATGTGCAGAAAAAGTGCAAAAGTTCTCAGACTGTGGTATAATAGAGGGGAATAAGGAAGGGCGATGTTTCGCCAAAATCCGTTTGGCGATGCACATGCGCGGCGGAAAGGGGATTGCGGCCGGCAGAGGGAGGTATGCTCGCCGAGGCCGGGCGCTCGGCGTCGGGGCAGAATCAAAGCAGCATCTCGGCGGCGGCTGTACGTGCGGGAACGGCTTGCACAATGTCCGTATTTTGAAGGGGTCAATATGATCGGAAGTTTCGATACTCAAAAATTGCAGGAAGTGCTCAAAGATTTTTACACGGCTGTCGGCATCCGCATTTCCATCTTTGACGATGAATTCAACGCCGTTACCGAGTATCCGCTCGTTCCGCCCAAATTTTGTGCCAACATCCGGGCGACGCGTGCAGGGCGGGAAGCCTGCCGTGCCTGTGACCGCGCCGCCTGCCTGCGAGCGCAGAAGCTGCGGGAGGCTCACATCTATACCTGCCATGCGGGTTTGACGGAGGCGATCACCCCCATTCAGTTGGACGGTGGCGTCATCGGGTATGCCATTCTCGCGCATATGATGCCGGCCGAGGACTACAGTGCCGCGCAGGAAAACGCCTGCAGCCTCGCCGCCCGATTCGGGACCGCACGGGAGGACAGCCTGGCCGCCCTGCGCGAGATCGCGCCGCGCCCGGCCGAACAGATCCACGCCGCGGCGCGCGTGCTCGATGCGTTGGCCGCCTATGTGCAGATGCGCAACTTTGCGCGTCTCGGCGGCGGCACTGCCGCGCGCGAGATCGAAAAGTTCGTCTCTGAAAATCTTTCGGGAAAACTTTCCGCCGATCTCCTGTGCAAGCATTTTCACTGTTCGCGCTCCAGCCTGCATCAGATCGCCCGCCGCGCCTTCGGCATGGGCATCATGGAATACGTCGCTTCCCGACGCATCGAGCGCGCCAAGCGCTGTTTGCGCGAGGGGATGAGCATCGCCGAGGCCGCTGCAGCGTCGGGATATGAGGATTACAGTTACTTTTGCCGCGCCTTCCGCCGCGCGGAGGGATGTTCTCCCGGCGAGTATCGCGCCCGCAATGCTTAAAGGGCGGCGCAACAGCGCCGCCCGCCTCTTTGACGAAAGATCATTCTTCACATTGTAAATCCCCGGATCAGTTTTTCGACGAGCGGACGCGCGATCTCCGTGACGGAATATCGGCGGTAGGGCATCTCCACGGCCGCCATGGCTTCGATCTGTTTGGGCGTCGCCTCGGTGTACGGGTATACGCCGAACAGGAAGGGAAAGAATGTATAGAGAAACTCCTGGATCTCCTTCTCCGTACAGTGCGGAAAGTGCCGCCGCAGGCAGCGTTCCACCGCCTGCATCGAGGCATAAAAGACCCTCTTAAAGGCGATGAGGTTTTCCAGTCGGCTGCCAGCCTCCATGTCGTACAGGTTCATGGACATGAGCTTAAGCATGGGCTGCCGCCGTTCGAGCAATGCGGCAAATCGCACCGGAAATGCTTCGGGCGGCAGAGGGCTTTCGGTCAGTTGATTTAAATCGACCGTCCATGCCGCATATTCCCGTTCCAACAGGGCGAGAAAAATTTCTTCCTTTGTGTGGAAGTAGTTGTAAATGGATGTGCGCGTGAAGGAAGTTTTTGCGCCGATGGCGCCCAGGGTGATCTCTTTGAAAGGGATCTTTTCATACAGCTGGGCGCAGGCGTCGACGATCTCTTCCATGCGCGCATTGGTCCGTTCCTGCGATCCTCTCGGCATCTTCGCATCCCCCGTTCGGGATCAGAGGGCGCTCTTTGCCCAGGACGCAGCGTCGCCGCGCACGAGCCGGCCGCTCTTCCAAGCGGCGGCGGGGCAGTGCTGGCGCAGGCTCTTCTCCGCACCCGCGATGCCGCTCCCGCCGGACGTCGCAAAGGGGATGAGCGTCTTGCCCGCAAAGTCGTAACTTTCCAAAAAGGTATCGACGATGCGCGGCTCGACGTACCACCAGATCGGGAATCCGATGAAGACGGTATCGTAGGCAGCCATATCCTCGACGCGCCCGTCAATGGCGGGGCGGCTGGCGGGATCTTTCATCTCGACGGTGCTGCGGCTGGATTGATTCGTCCAATCGAGGTCGGCGCGGGTGTACGGCTGCGCGGGGCGGATTTCATATAAGTCGCCGCCGACGGCCGCGGCGATTTCCCTTGCCGCGCGTTCGGTCACGCCGCTTGCCGAAAAGTAGGCGATTAAAATTTTATTGGCCATGGTCGTTTCTCCTCTGTCCGGTCAAAGGCTCTCTTGGAAGATCTCGACGATCTCGCTGCGGTCGAGTACCTTGTAGCCGCCCTGCATGATCAGCGTTGCATCCGCAAGTCCCTCGATCATGCCGGCATCGGCGCCCAGCTCGGTAATGTTCATGGCGAGGCCGAGTTCCTTCATCCAGCTCTCCATCGCTGCGAGGCCTTCCTGCGCGACCTGCTCGTCCGTCTTGCCCGCAGGATCCACGCCCCAAACATTGACGGCGAACCGCACGAACTTTTTCAGTCCGTAGGGCAGGATGTGGCGGTAGTAGGCGAGGGAAACGGCGGACAGCGTCATGCCGTGGGTGGCGTCGGTATAGGCGCCGACTGCCTGGCCGAGCATATGGACTTCCCAGTCGGTGCTCTTGCCGCACGCGATGAGGGTGTTCAGCGCCCAGGTCGCCGTCCACATGATGTTGCTGCGCGCCTCATAGTTCTGCATATCCTTGTTCGCGATGCGCGAGGAGTGCAGCAGCGAGCGCATCAGCCCCTCCGCGAGATAGTCGCTCGTATTGTCGTCCTCTCCCGAAAAGTATTGCTCGCAGATGTGGTTGAAGATGTCATAGATGCCTGCGACCATTTGGTAGTGGGGCAGGGTGAGGGTATAGGCAGGGTCGAGGATGGAGAAACGGGGCATGACTTTTTCGTCTGCGAATACGTGGCCGATCTTCAGCTTTGCTTTCGGATTGGTGATGACGGCGCCCGCATTCATTTCCGAACCCGTCCCCACCATCGTCAGCACGCAGCCGACGGGCAGCGTCTCGCAGGTCGGCTCTTCGAAGCGGATGTAATACTTATCCCACGGGTCTTCGTCGCAGTGAACGGAAACGGACAGCGCCTTCGTGTAGTCGCAGACGGATCCGCCGCCGACGGCGAGCAGGAAGTCCGCCCTGTGCGCCCGCGCGATCTCGATGCCTTCGTACAGCTTGTCGATGGTCGGGTTGGGCATGACGCCCGCGATCTCCGCCACATTTTTGTCGTTGGCTTTCAGGATCTCGACCACTTTGTCGTAGATCCCGTTCTTTTTGATCGAACCGCCGCCGTACACGAGGACGACGTTCTTGCCGTATTTGGGGAGCTCGTCGTTGAGGTAGTGCAGCGAATCGGCGCCGAAATACAGTTTGGTCGGGTTACAGTAAGAAAAATTGCCCAACATGGGAAAGGATCCTCCTTGTTTTATAAATTCTATTCTGACGCTGTGTCAGTAAACTAATTATAACAGTATTCTGACAACTTGTCAATTTATTTTTTGCGAAGATTGTGTGAAAAATCGGGTGTATGTTGTGCGGGCGGCGGAAAGAGGGAAATATCGTGCGGAAAATCGTACAATAATCCTTAAAATAGAGACAGCCGTCACTTTTCTTTTTGGTTCGGCCGCCTTATAATAGTGATGAAAGAATCAAAGCATATCCGGTAGGAGGAAGGAAGAGATGAAAAATATCCCCACGATCAAGGTCGGCATCGTCGCCGTCTCGCGCGACTGTTTTCCCGAAAGTCTGTCCGTGAACCGCCGTGCGGCGCTCGTTGCGGCGTATCGCGCCAAGTACGATGCGGCGGACATCTATGAGTGCCCCGTCTGCATCGTCGAGAGCGAGGTGCAGATGATGCAGGCACTGGACGACGTCAAGCGCGCGGGATGCAACGCCCTGTGCGTATATTTGGGCAACTTCGGTCCGGAAATTTCGGAGACCATGCTTGCGCAGAAGTGGGCGGGCGAAACGGGCTGCCCCGTCATGTTCTGTGCCGCGGCGGAAGAGAACATCGCCGTCCTCTCCTCCGACCGCGGGGATGCCTATTGCGGCATGCTCAATGCGAGCTACAACCTCAAGCTGCGCGGCGTCAAGGCGTATATCCCCGCCTATCCGGTGGGGGATTCGGAATACTGTGCCGAGCTCATCCATGGCTTCCTGCCCGTGGCGCGCGCCCTCGTCGGGATCAAGAATCTGAAGATCTTCTCCTTCGGCCCCCGCCCGCAGAACTTCTTCGCCTGCAACGCGCCCATCCAGCAGCTGTACAACATGGGCGTGGAGATCGAGGAAAATTCCGAGCTCGACCTCTTTGAGGCGTACAACAGGCACGCGGGCGACGCGCGCATCCCGGAAGTTGTCGCCGATATGGAGCGCGAACTGGGCGCCGGCAATAAAAAGCCGGAGATCCTCGCAAAGCTCGCGCAGTACGAGCTGACCCTGCTCGACTGGATCGAGTCGCACAAGGGCTGCAAGCAGTACGCCGCCGTCGCGGGCAAGTGCTGGCCGGCATTCCAGACGCAGTTCGGCTTTGTTCCCTGCTACGTCAACTCCCGCCTGACCG
This sequence comes from uncultured Clostridia bacterium, assembly GCA_904419945.1. GTDB lineage: Bacteria > Bacillota > Clostridia > Christensenellales > Borkfalkiaceae > Borkfalkia. Next base: position 787 of record CAJFTM010000034.1, on the reverse strand, counting down.
GCCGCGGCATCCCCGTGTCCTGCGAGGTGGACATCTACGGCGCCCTCTCCGAGTACATCGGCACCTGCGTCAGCGGCGACGCGGTCACCCTGCTCGACATCAACAACACCGTCCCCGCCGAACTATACCGTTCGGACATTGCGGGCAAATTCGATTATAAGCTCACCGATACATTCATGGGCTTCCACTGCGGCAACACCTGTGCGGGCAAGCTCTGTCAACCCGAAATGCGCAACCAGAAGATCATGGCACGCTCGCTGCCCGAGGAAGTCACCAACGGCACGCTGGAAGGGGATATCGTCCCCGGCAAGATCACCTTTTACCGTCTGCAATCTACGGCAGACAACCATCTCTACGCCTATGCGGCAGAAGGGGAGGTGCTGCCCGTGCAGACGCATTCCTTCGGCAGTATCGGCGTCTTTGCCATCCGCGAGATGGACCGCTTCTACCGCCACGTCCTGCTCGAAGACGGCTTCCCGCACCACGGCGCCGTCGCGTTCGGCCACTTCGGCAAGGAAATTTTTGAAGTGTTTCGCTGTCTGGGCGCGGAGAAGATCGGCTACAACCGCCCCGCCTCCCTCCCGTATCCCACCGAAAACCCCTTCGGGATGTAAGCGCTCCCTCCGTTTGCACGGAACCCGACTCTTTTGGAACGGGCACCTCCCCGCGGCTTTGCCGCGGGGAGATGTTTGTATAACGAAAACCCCGCGATAGTTGCGGGGTTCAGAGAAGGCTAAGCCGAAGAACAAAAAACGAGCAAAAGAAAAAGCGATAAGAAAAAAGGCAA
>CAJFTM010000033.1 GCA_904419945.1 uncultured Clostridia bacterium | reverse complement strand
CGGGCGCCCCGTAAACGGGGCGCCCGCCGGCTGTTCTTGTTCTCTATTCGGCGTTGAGCAATTCCTTCATTTTGGCGATGGCAGCTGCCCTGCCGTCGCAGCCCAGCTTCATATAAATGGCGCTGATGTAATTGCGCGAGGTTCCGTCTGAAAGGCCGAGCGCCGAGGCGATCTGCCGATTGTTGAACCCCTCGAACAGCATGAGCGCGATCTCCACCTCGCGGTCGGAAAAGCCGAAGGCGCGCCGCAGCTTGATCTCGCGGTCGGAGGTGACCATCTTTGCCGCGTCACTCACCTTTTTGGCGATCTTGGCGGGCAGGATGGTATCCCCCGCGTAGGCGTTTTTGATCGCCTCGATGAGGGCGGGAGCGCTGATATCCTTTAATAAATACCCGCACGCGCCGTTATTGAGGGCGCTTAAAATATAGTCGCTGTCATCAAAGGTGGTCAAAACGAGCACCTTGACGCCCGGATAGCGCTTTTTGATCTCGCCGGTGGCGACGACGCCGTTCATGCGGGGCATGCGGATATCGAGCAGCACGACGTCGGGCACCTGCTGTGCCATGAGGTCGAGCGCCTCCTGCCCGTCGTGCGCGACGGCGATGACCTCGAGCTCGCTCGAAGAGGCGAGCACGCTGCGGATTCCCTCGGAGAGGATGACCTGATCGTCCGCGATCATGACTTTGATCTTCATGCTTGTTTCTCCCTGTCTTTCTGTTCTGTGCGTTTGAGGGCGCCCGGCAGGCTGAGGCGAATTTCAAACCCCTCGCCCGGTTCGGAGGAGTAATGCACCATCCCGCCCCACGCCTCTGCCTTGGCGCGCATACCGGAAAGGCCGAAACCCTCCTTGAACTGCTTCTGCTCGATCCCCCTGCCGTTATCGGAGAGCAAAAACTCGATGTAGTTGCCCATGTCGCGCAATTCAAAGAGGAACGCCGTACTGCCGCCGTGCCGCACGCCGTTGGAAATGCCCTCGCGCAGGGTATTGGCGATGAAGCGCTCTGCTTCCTCGGTCAGCTCGAGGTCGTCGATCTTGCTGCGAACGGTGAGGCCTGTGCCGTCGGAGGAGCCGGCGATGATCTCCTCCAGATAATCGCGGAAAGAGATGTCCTCGCTGCGGCCGGAGAGAAGATGTACGGACAGGCGCAGTTCGTCGAGGCAGTTTTTTGCCTGCAGATTGGCTGCGGCAATACAGCGCTTGGCCTCCGCATCGTCCTTGCCCAGCGCGAGGCGCGCCGCTTCCGTCTGCATGATGACGGTGGTCAGCGAATGGCCGGCGGTGTCGTGGATCTCCTTGGCGATGCGGTTGCGCTCCTCGATGACGGTCGCCTCTTCCACCTTTTCGTAAGCGCGCATCAGTTCGTTGCGGCTCTCCTCGATCTCGCGCAGGTTTTCCTCGATCTGCCTGTTTTTGCGGGCCAGCGTCATGGCAAAGCCGAACATGATGAAGTGCAGCACGATGACGATCAGCCCGACAAAGTACTGCGAAGAGAGGTCAAAGGCGCGGGCGATCTCCCCCGCCTGCACGGCGTTGATGACATACACCACCGTGTAGGCCGCGAGGTTGACGCCGAACATGATGGCGTCGTCGCGCAGCGTCGGAGCGGATAAATAATACTCGGACAGCACGCACACATAGATGAGGTAGCTGTACGAGGCCTGGCGGACGAGCGAATCGATCTCCCACCCGGCAAAGACATTGAACAGTACAAGGAGGATGCTGTCGACCACGTACAGGGCGATCTTGTGGTAAAAATCGCGGACGACAAAGACCTTTGCCGCCAAAGATAAGAGGAGCAGCGCCGATACGGGCACAGCCAAGATGGACGGAAAGCGCGGCCGCAGCGCGACGGGCAAAACGATGGCGACGCAGGCGATACAGAAGAGCAGCAGTACGATGATCCGCAGCCCCTGCGCCGAATTTTTGCCGGTCAGCGACTTCCACAGGGAGCGCAGCCGCCCCTCGCCCCCTTTGTGCGGCTCGCTGCTCATGCCTGCAGGGCTCGGCGCGCGGCCGCAAGGCGGGCGAGGCTGCGCTCTTTGCCGAGCAGCTCCGCCATTTCGCTCGCGCCGCCCGGCGTGTTTTCGCGCGCGGTGAGCGCGATGCGCACGCACCAGAGGATCTGGCCGTTCTTGCGGCCGAGCCGCTGCGCCAGCGCGACGAGCGCCGCGTACACGGAATCGTTATCAAAGCTGTCGAGCGCGGCGAGCGCGGCTTCTGCCGCGGGCAGCACTTCTGCCGCGACAACAGCGTCCGACTTCATCTTTTTGTTGCTGTACAGGGCGGGATCGATGTCGCCGTATTCTTCCAAAAAATCCAGTTTGGCGGGGATCTCTTCCAAAACGTCGACGCGCGTCTTGACGATCGAAAGCAGCTTTCCTTCCTCATACTTGCCGTACGCCTTGCTCTTTTGCAGGAAGGGCAGTGCGCGTGCGCGGAATTCCTCCGCCGAAGCTTCCTTGATATATTCGCCCGAAAGCCAGCGCAGCTTGGGCTCGTCAAAAATGGCGGGCGACTTATTCAGCCCCGCGAGCGAAAAATTCTGTTCCAGCTCGGCGAGGGTCATTTTTTCGGTGTTGCTCTTGGGGCTCCAGCCGAGCAGGGCGATGTAGTTGATGATCGCCTCCTTCCAGTACCCCTTCGCGACGAGATCTTGGTAGCTCGCGTCGCCGTTGCGCTTGGAGAGCTTTTCGTGCGCGTTCTTCATAATGGGAGGCAGGTGGATATACGCGGGGCGCTCCCAGCCGAACGCGTCGTACATGAGGTTGTACTTGGGCGTGGACGAGAGATATTCGCTGCCGCGGATGACGTGCGTGATGCCCATCAGGTGGTCGTCGATGACGTTGGCAAAATTATAGGTGGGCATGCCGTCGCTCTTCAAAAGGATGCCGTCCTCGATGTCCTTGAAGTCGACGGTGACGGTGCCGTAAACGAGGTCTTCATAGCTGCCGCTCCCCTCTTCGGGAACATTTTGGCGGATGACGTAGGGAACGCCCGCCGCGAGCTTTTCCTCCACCTCCGCTTTGGAAAGGTGCAGGCAGTGCTTATCGTAGCGGCCGACGCCGTTTTCACCCTTCAAAGACTCGATGCGCTCCTTATCGCAGAAACAATAATAGGCGCCGCCCAGTTCGACCAGCTTTTTTGCGTATTCGTGATAGATGGACGCGCGCTCGCTCTGTACATACGGGCCGTAATCGCCTCCGACATCGGGGCCCTCGTCGTAATACAGCCCCGCATCCTTTAAGGTATCGTAGATGATCTGCACGGCGCCGTCGACAAAGCGCTTTCCGTCCGTATCTTCAAGGCGCAGAATAAATTTGCCCCCCTCTTTTTTGGCAAACAAGTAGGCGTAGAGCGCGGTGCGCAGGTTGCCGATATGCATATAGCCCGTGGGGCTGGGCGCGAATCTGGTTCTGACTTCCTTCACGATCGAAGTGACCTCCGGTATGATTTTGGTATAAAAGCGGTGCTCGGCGCCGCGGTCACTCGAAACCGAGCTGACCGATGCGCCCCTCGCGATAATAGCTGTATAGTTCGCCGCCGGCATAAATGATGCTGTCATTCAGGCGGGCGCCGTACATGCGGCAGAGCGCATGCAAACGGGTAAAAGCGACGTCATCTTCGGCGGACGGCTCGCAGCTGCCGCTGGGATGATTGTGTGCGACGATGACGCCGGACGGATGCACTTCGCCGAGGATATAGCCGAACAGGCGGCTGTCCAAGGCGACCTCGTCGCGCCGGATGTCGGTGACGGACTTGGTGCACAGCAACAGGCCGTCCTCCTCGGTAAAATATACTTCCAACCGCTCGACGGCCACATCGGCAAAGCGCCTGCGCACGTGCGAGCGCACCTCACCGAAGCTGGAAAGGCTCACGAGCTTGCGTTCGTCTCCGCGCAGCCGATGCAGGATCTGCCCCACGAGATAAATGTATTCCGCTGTGCGCGGGCCGATACCGGCCACACTGCACAGCAGGCGCGGCGAAGCGGCAAACACACCGGCCGGGTCGCCGAAACTGTCGAGCAGTGCATGTGCGATGGGATTCGTATCCTTGCGGGGAATGTGCTCGAACAGCAGCATCTCAAACAGCTCGTGGTCTGTCAGAGAGCTCCCGTGCTCGAACAGCCGCCTGCGCATCCGCTCCCTGTGTCCTTCGTGCATGGCTTTACAACTCCATAACGCGGCAAAACGCCGCTTATCCGTATTTTAACATATCTGCGCCGTTTTGTACAGAACTTTTTGCCGCTGTATGCAATTTTTGCCCATATCCTCTGCCAAAGCGGCCGCCTGCCGGGCGCTCCCGCCCTGAAAACAGACCGGGCCTGAAACGGCTGCGGCATGCCCGCAAAATTCGATCAAAAACTTTCGCCGTCCCCTTGCACACCTGCGCCGCGTATGCTATAATAGCGGCGGAGGCAGGACATGATAGACAAAAAGAGATCGCTCCGCTTTTTCGGCGACTGTCTGCTGATCGCAGCGCTCGCCATCGTATTTGCGCTCAACTACGAACTCTTCGTCGCGCCCAACCAGTTTGCGCCTTCCGGCGTCAACGGCATCGCCGCCATGCTGGAATATGTGACGGACGGCGCTTTCAGCGTCGGGTACTTTTCCCTGATCGTCAACGTGCCGCTCTGTTTGCTCGCCTTTTTCCTGATCGACCGCGGGTTTGCCGTCAAGACCTTCGTCTTCAGCCTCGTCTATTCGGGCGCGCTGCTCCTCCTGCAGCAGCTCGATCTGACTTCCTTCCAATACAATGCAGAGAACGTGGATACCATCTTCCCTGCGCTCATTGCGGGAGCGGTGAGCGGCTTTGTGTACGGGATCGTGTTCCGCCGCAATGCGTCCACGGCGGGCATGGACATCGTTGCAAAGTATGTCAGCCAAAAGAACCCGCTGCTCAACTTTTTTTGGATCAACTTTGCCATGAATGCGGCCATCGCGGCCGTTTCGTACTTCGTCTATACCGTCCCCGGTGAAGGCGGAGCCGTCCTGCACGACTATAAGCCGGTCTGCCTGTGCATGCTGTACTGTTTGATGTCGAGCGTGGTCGGCAACGCGATCATCAAGGGTTCGAAATCCGCTTATAAATTCCTGATCATCACGTCGCACGCGGAAGAGATCGAGCGGGAAATCGTGTCCAAGCTGCGGCACACTGCCACGCGCATCTCCGCGACGGGCGCTTACAGCAACACGGAGCGCGACGTGCTCGTATGCGTCGTCAACAAACGGCAGATCGTGGAATTTAAGGATATCCTCAAAAAATACGACAGCACTTTTACGTTTATCGAGACGGTCAACGAGACGATCGGCAACTTCCTGCACGTCAAATAGCCCTTTTCCCTTTCGCCATACAAAAAAGACGCCCGCAATTTGGCAGAGCGTCGAGCGGCAGACCGCTGGATCCTTTTTACAGAGAGGATCGTCGGTTTTCCGGAGTATCCCCCTTTGGCCACACAGCACAAGGCTGTGTGGCCTTTTGAATGCCTCCGGAGATGGGGCCAATGCAGACTTTTGCCGCAGCGATTCTTTTACCTTTTGCGCAACGGCAGATCCGCTTTCCCTCATTGGCACGATTTTATAAAGTTTCGAACTTTTCACCCGTTAAAACTTCGTCGCTGTACAATTCGCGCGGAAGGATATTCGGATATGCGTGCCACTGCCTTACCGACATGGTGCCTCTGCCGCCCGTGAGAGCGCGGACATTGCCGTCATTGTCGGTAAATGTACCCTCTACCTTGTCGAATATAAGCACGGCGACGGGATTGTCAGGCACCTTGAAGGTGACGCCCCACGTGCGGGCATTGCCGACGTGTGCGTTTACCTCATACACGCCGCCCTCGGTCTGTATCTTTATGTTGTACGTCATGGGTACAAAGCCGTCAAGCTCGCGCATGAACGCCCAGTCGGAGTGCGTTATCTCCATTTTGCCTTCGGGGTAGTACTGTTTATTTTCAATGTCGTAGATCGCAAAGTCCTTCATTCCGAGGCGCATGTCGTACATCGAGGAGTGGATCTGATCGAAGGTGATGTAGCCCCAGTCCTCCCAGCCGCCGAGCTCAGCGGCCGAGCTGTCCACGGCGACATATCTTTCGCGCTGGCCCGTGCCCTTTACCTTGACCGTCTTGCCCTTGTAGGTGAACTCGCCCTCGGCGTCGCCCGCGGTGTTGTAGCCGTAGGTTATGGAGTGCTGGGTAAGATACGAGGGCGTTTCCCTGCCGTACCAAAGGGGATAGCCGTAGGCGCGGTGCCAAAGGTCTGCCTTGTATTCGCCGTCGAGCGTATCCACCATAATGTGCCACGAATAGTCGTCGAAACACTCGACCTTGTACTGTTCGCCGCAGGTCACGAACACGCTGTGCTCGCGCTTTTCAATCTTTAAAGTGCCCTGCGGATTGTGATAAAATTTGTTCATGCAGCCGCCGGGGAACTGCGTGAGTTTGTAGATGGAATTTTTGAGCTGCTTTACGCTGCCCGTGCCCTTTGCCATGCAGAGTGTGGCGAGGTCGATCTTTTCGAGCGCGAGCGAGAGAATGGAACCGCCGAGGGCATAGAGTTCGCCGTCGTCGCCCGTCACATTGAACTCGAACAGCCAATCCAAAAAGCCGCTCCTCACTTCTTCCTTAACGCCGTTCCTCGCCTCGTCTGCGAGGGTAATTTCCGGGCTTTCAATTTTCATGGTTTTAATTTCTCCTTGATTTCTTTTACTGTATCGATGCGCTCCTGCGCAGCGGCCGTGCGCTCCTTTGCTGCGGCGATCTGTTCGTCGCGCTCCTTCTGCATAAGCTCCTGTCTGCCCTTGGAAGAGAGCTTTGCCTCCTCCCAAGTTGCCCTCGATTCAGCCTTTACTGCCTCGAAGTTTGCCTTATCCACTTCGTGCTGTGCCTTTGCGTTCTCTAACATGTCCTTAAAAGGATGAAATCCTGCCATACCGATTGCCTACTCTTTATCGATTGAGCAATTCGTCGCTGAGCGACATCACTTGGTCGGCATATTTTCTCTTGCGGGATTTCAAAATCGCCTTATAAATGAAGTAATTTACGGTCACCATTGCAATGCCGATCACACCGATCACAATGCCGAGCGGCATCAGGTCTCCGATTATGCGCATCGCAAGGCACATTCCTGCGCCGAGCACCAACGCCCCTATGATCCCGAATATATACGCAAAAACTGCCGCAGGGCGATGCACCTTCGCATCCAGCCTTTTCAGCTGTTCCAATTTCGTGACCGATTCGCTCTTTGGCGCATACTGTTGGCGGATGGATTCCGCATACTGTTGTTCTTTGATCTGATCCATAATACCTGTCTCCTTTTTGATTTTGTACCTGTATTATAGCGGACAGATTTTGCTAAAGTTATAAAATAGTTTTGCTGTTCGGTAATTCTTTTGTAAGAATTCTGTAAAATCGTATATAACAAAAACAGAGACGCCCCAATAGGGACGTCTCCGATTTTCCATGGACATCGATCGCTTCATTCTGCAGTTTTTCGATCCCCTCCCAAACAGCTTCAGCCGCCGCTTTCTGTGCTGCGCTCAGTGCAGCGGTATCTGCCGCAGGCTGTTCATCGACGGTTTCCGGAGCCGATCGGCCGGCATCGATGCTGATCTGTCAAATTCCTGTATGATCCGCGCTTCGCGGAGGCCTGCAGCGTATCCTTATCTCGAAAATCAAACTGCCGTTCACCTGTGTTCATTCAAAAGTTCCTCTGAAAGGCGCAAAATTTCCTCCCCGTATTTGGCTTTACACCTCTTCAAAACCGCATTGTAGACAGGGTTTGCAAGGACGATCGGGATGATCCCGACGGCGGAAACAAGGATGCCGATGACATAGTTTTCCCATACGAGGGACAAACTCATGCCGAACCCGAACAGGAGCGAGCCAAAAATGCCGAGCGAAACGGCAATACTGACGGATATGTTTTTTACGCGCGCATTGAGTTTACGCAACCGTTCCAGCTTATCTTCCCTGACTTCCGAAACCATGTATTCTTTGCGGATACTTTCTATTTCGCGCCTTTCCGTCTCCGTCGGCGCCGAATAGGTATAACAAAACTTATTCTTCTGTTCGTTCATGGAGAGCCTCCGTTCCTTTTCCCTTTAACATGGCACTGCCGCGCACAATCATGATGATTCCGATCACGATCGTCAGCGCACAGACCACAAATCCCGTGATCGCATTCAAAGTATTCAGCAATTGCTGCCGATCATCCGAAAACACGGCGACGAGCATCACCTGTAAAGACAGCAGAGAAACGGCAGCATCTGTAAGGTTTATATTGCGAAAGCATTGCAACATGGGATCTTGCAGCTTCCGGACTTTGACAACATTCACGACGGCAAAAATCACTTTGTAAAATGTATAAGCCGCCGATGTTATGGCCATGATCTCCGAATATTCCGTAGGCCTTTCATACAAGATCATCAGCGTCACCGCGGCTGCAAGCGCAAGTTCCAGTACAAACAGTGCAATGCCGCAAAGCCTGTATAATTTCCGTTTATAGACGGCAAATACCTCGACGTTTCCGCCGGAACGTTTTTTGGCCCTGTAACTTCCTATCAGGATCCCGCCGCGCAGAGCGCCTAAAAAAATATAATAGCAGGCGATGATGCCATACCACAGAGAAAACGATACAATCCCCTGCACCCCGTTAAACAGAGCAAAACCGACATTCATCACCAGCGCCGCAACGGAAAAAGCGACCGTACGGAAACCGTAGCTGCTGATCAGATTGTTTGTAAGCGCATAGCGCTTCGCTTTTTCCAACAGTTTTTTCCGTACGCGCGGGATAGAACTGATCAGCGTGTACACTGTATAAACAAGCAAAGCGGCCGCACAAATATAAACGATATAGGACGGCCAATCCCGGTAATTTAGGACAACCAGCACGATCGAGCCGCATACGAATAAAACAGCGGCGACCCATATCGCGACCAAAAAAACGATGGGCGGATCTTTCAAAAAAGACCATAGGCGGTTGGGCTTCATTGCTCCTCCCGCAGACGAACGATAAACGTACTTCCTTTCCCAACTTCGCTCTCTACCGAAATTTCGCCGCCGAGGATGTCCATTACTTTTTTGACGAGGGCAAGTCCCAGCCCGTTTCCCTCCTGCGCGTGCGATGTATCGCCCTGATAAAATTGATCGAATATATGCTCTCCCGTCTCTTTTGACATGCCGCATCCCGTATCTGCAACTTTTACGATGGCTCTGCCGTTTTCACGTTTCAGACAGACGCTTACCTTCCCTCCCTCTTCCGTGAATTTGACGGCATTCGATATGAGATTGTTCCAAACGATCTCCAAATAATTCGGATCGGACACGATCGAAATCTCTTCAAAATCGCAATCCAATTCCAGGTTTTTTTCCTCGATCTTGTCTTCAAACTGTAAAACGGCATCCGTCAGCATCTCGTCGAGGCGGACGAGCTTTTTTTCCGTCTTGATCTCCTGATTTTCCAGCCTGTTCAATTTAAGTATGTTCGTGACGAGTTCAGAAAGCCTTTTGGAGGTCGAGACAAGGATCGATGCATACTTTTTCTGCGTTTCTCGATCCAACGAATCGCTCTGTATCGCCGCCGAATAATTTTGAATGATCGCCAACGGCGTCTTCAATTCATGCGAAACATTGGAAACAAAATCGGTACGCAGGACTTCCGTCTTAGACAATTCCGCCGTCATTCTGTTCAGATTGTCGATAATACAATCAAATTCATTGTAGCGGCCATAGGGGTGTTCCGTTTCCAGACGGACAGTAAAATCGCCGGCGGTAATACGTTCTGTCGCCTCCAGTATCTTATTGACGGGGCGGTTCACCATTACTTTGCGCCGGATGCCGTCGATCAAGACGCACACAAACGCCAAGAACAGCACCGTCAACAACATGATTACGGCTAATATGCCGTCGTTTCCGTCAAAGCGCCGATACGCCGCTTTATACACAAAAATCGCAACCGTGATAATTGCGGCGACCGTCAAAATGAAAACAAAATAGCCGAGCAGCGAAACGATCCGCTTTTTGCTGCGCATTTTCATTTCATCACCGCCTTATAGCCCAGGCCATGTACCGTAACAATCTCAAAGCCATCGCACCCGGCCGTCTTTTCACGCAGCTTGGACATATAGACATCCACTGTACGCGAGGTAGCAGACGAATCGTAATCCCAAAACTCATCCATCAGCTGCGCCCGCGAAAAGGTACGCCTCGGATACGATAACAGCTTATACAGCAGGTCGAATTCCCTGACCGTCAGCGGCAGTTCCTCTCCGTTTACGTATGCGGTATGCTCCTCCTCATTCATGCGCAAATTTCCCGCCACCAGTTCTCTGCTTTGTTCGATATGAGCGCGGCGCAAAAGTGCGCGAACGCGCAAGAGCAGGATATCTGTATCGAACGGCTTTACGACATAATCATCGATCCCCACACCGTACCCCCTCTGTTTGGCCGGCTTATCATCCAAAGCCGTCATAAACAATATGGGGATGCGGCTGTCCTTGCGGCGTATCCTCTCTGCCAGGGCAAAGCCATCCATGCCCGGCATCATGATATCGCTGATGACCATATCAAATGTCCCCGATTCAAAACTTTGCAGTGCCTGGACCCCGTCGCGCGCGGGCACGGCCTCGATCCCATCCTTTGCAAGCATTGCGCAAACAAGGTCGTTCAGCGCGCCGTCATCCTCTGCGACCAAAATTTTGATCATATTCCGTACCTCCCTGCTTCTTATAATTATACATTTTCTTTTTTCCCTAATTTTAAAATTTTGTTAAAAATTTGTAAAAGAAAAAATATCCTCCGGATCCGCAGGCCCGCTCAGAAACAAACGGCATCTTTCCCGAAAAGACCGCATGAGATCTTTTTAGCATCTGCCCGCACGGCAAAGATGCGGGCGCTTCAAAAAAGCCTCTCAAAAAGTTTACCCGAGCGGCACACGGCCTGAACCCTCCGTTTCCCTCCGCTCATACTGTCGGCACAGTTTTCCGTTCCGCCAAAAGCAAAGGCACCCCCTATCATGGGGGTGCCTTTGCCTTTGGCGGAAGGTGAGGGATTCGAACCCCCGGACCCTTGCAGGTCTTCAGTTTTCAAGTTTTATTTTTTGTTTGTTTTCTTTCGTTTGTTATTGCTGTTTAACAGGCCGAATTATCGAAAAATCAGCGTTTTGACCGCTCTTTTATCC
>CAJFTM010000032.1 GCA_904419945.1 uncultured Clostridia bacterium | reverse complement strand
GCTCATCGGCGTAGTGACGATCTTCGGCAGTTTTGGCCCCGTACTCGCGGTGTCGGCGTTGCCCGGCAACCTCACGCAGACCTTTGCCAGCGGCGACAGGGTTCTCAACCTTTTGGAAGAAAAGCCTGCGGTCACACCTATAAAGAACGGAAAGACATTCGATTACGAAAACCTGAACGTCAAAGACCTTTCGTTCGCGTATGAGAAGAATGCGCCCGTTCTCCAAGATGTGTGCATGCACGCGGACAAGGGCGAGATCATCGGCATCGTGGGGAAAAGCGGCTGCGGGAAATCGACCTTCTTAAAACTCCTGCTCCGATTCTGGGAAAAGGACAAGGGCGAAATCAATTATAACGGCATTGACGTCGATCAAATCGACTCGGATAATCTTTTGGACAATGTGACGATGGTCTCGCAGACGACCTATCTCTTTGACGAGAGTATCGAAGAAAACCTTCGCATCGCCAAGCCTTCCGCCACGCAGGAAGAGATCGAAAGGGCGTGCAAAATGGCGTCGGTGCATGACTTTATCATGACCTTGCCGGACGGTTATAAGACGCAGGTGGGTGCAATGGGCGACAATCTCTCGGCGGGCGAAAAACAGAGGATAGGGCTTGCCCGCGCGTTCCTCAAAGGCAGCCAACTCATTCTGCTGGACGAACCGACGAGCAACGTCGATTCCATCAACGAGGGGATGATCTTAAAATCCCTCGCTGAACAGAAGAGCAAAAAGAGCATTATCCTCGTATCGCACAGGGAGTCCACCATGGCGATCGCGGACAGGATCTACCGCGTAGAAAACGGCGTTATGAGTGAGGCGTAAAATGGCATATATACGTCGCAATATGGTATCGCGTTAGTGCTTTGCTCCGGGTCCGGTATGTCTTTGTACACGACCCTCGCAAATCCGCGCGTTCCTTGTCTTGCTCGCATCTCTGCAGCTTGTGTAAAGTGAGGTATTTATGAATCAGGAAGAAAAAAAGGTTGAAGAGCAGGCAGTCCAGGCGCTCATCGCCAACACGGAGGAAATTGTTGCTGCCGCGCCCGCCGAAGAAAAAGAGAATGGTCCCGTCAAGCAAGAAGCGGACGGCGAAAACAAAATTTTCCGTAAATATAAGATTAAGGACATCGTGTTCCTCGCCATCATGGCGGCGTGTATGCTGGTAACGGGCGCGATCATGCCGCTCGTCGGGCAAATTCCCGTATTCGGCATCATACAAGTCTGCCTCGGACTGCAGTTTTCCATCTTTCCCGTCATCGGCATGATGAAGGTGAGAAAGCCCGGCGCGCTGCTGTTTATGTCGCTCTGCTGCGGCGTGGTGCTTGTATTCATGAATACTGTTATGTTCGTTTGCATTCTCCTCTGTGCGGTCATTGCCGAAGGGCTCGTTCTTTTGATCTTCCGCGGCTACCAAAAGGACGGCGCCTGCCTGTTTGCGGGAACGATCTATTTCCCCGTCACGCTGCCGTTTTTGTACATATACTATCGTTTCCTGTATTCATGGACGGGCAAAGAAGGGCAGGCGGTCAACGCCTTCATCGGTTCCTCCGCGGGTATGGCGGTCGGCATGAGCATCGCGGTTCTGGCGATTTGCTTTGTCGGCGCGCTCATCGGCGTCATCATTTCGCGCGAACTGAAAAAATCGGGAGTCATGAAAAAGTAATGGCTCTGTGGAACAAAAAACTCTATCCGCTCGTCGCCATTCTTGCGGGGCTGTTCATCATCGTGTTCGGCCTCGTCATGGCACGGGAACTGCTCGCCTGCTCGATTTTTCTCGCCGCGGTGTTCGTGTGGCTGCTGCTGTTCGGGTGCTGGAAGTCCTGCCTGCACACGCTGCCCATGTTTCTTATCGTGGCGGGAATCTTTTTCGGGATATTCTACGGCGCGACGGGTACGGTAAATTCGGGCTGGGCAATGGCAAATCGCTTCGGCGCGGTGTTCCTCGCCATCGTGCCCGGCATGTCCACGACGCCAGTAAGAATGACGCGCTGCCTTTCGCAGGTGCATACGCCGCGCTCGGTCACGCTCGGCATGTTGATCGCCATGTCGTTCGTTCCCATGCTCAAAGGGGAGATCAAACGCGTGCGCGAGGCGATGAAGACGCGCGGCGCAGGCAGCGTTCTCAATCCAAAGATATTATACAGGGCTTTCCTCGTGCCGTTCGTCATGAGGCTCGTCAACATTTCGGATACGCTCGCGCTCTCCGTGGAGACGCGCGGCTTTGCGCTCGGAAAGGTGCGCTATACCATCTATAAAAAGGAAAAACTCGCTCTGTCGGACATTGTGTTTGTACTTGGTCTGATCGCGGGCGCGGTTCTGGTGATCGTATTATGAGCGCGATCGAATTCAAACAAGTAAATTTTTCCTACGACGGAAAGACGAAGATCCTCGAAAATACGGACTTTGCCGCCGAATATGGGGAAGTTACCTTGCTTTCCGGCCATTCGGGCGAGGGAAAAAGCACGCTCATGTACATCGTCAGCGGCATCATTCCCAACGTCAATTACGGCGAACTTTCGGGCGAGGTGCTCGTCGGCGGCGAGAGCATCAGGGGCAAAAAGATGGGCGACATCTGCCGTAAGGTGGGCGTCGTATTGCAAAATGCGGACGAGCAAATCATTCAGAAAATTGTAGAGGACGAGATCGCGTTCGGCTGCGAGAATCTCGCCTTCCCGCCCGAAAAGATACAAAAGCAGATCGAGATCGTCTGCAGTCTCATGAAGCTGGAGCCGCAGTGGAAGTGCCGCACGCTGTCCGGCGGGCAGAAACAGCGGCTGATTACGGCGAGTACGCTGGCGATGGGGCAGAAGATCATCATCCTCGACGAGCCGCTCGCCAACCTCGATAAGGACGGCGCAAAGCTCTTGATGGGCACGCTGCGCTCACTGGCAAAGGCGGGGTACTGCGTTGTCGTCATCGAGCACCGCCTCGATATGGTCCTGTCCTTCGTCGATATCGTCTGGCACATCGGCAATCAAACGGTAAAAAAGGTCGAAAACAGGCAGGAATACCTCATGCAGCAGACGGCGAAAATCGAGGATAGTTGCCCGGCGTTTACGGGCAACGAGCCGCTCTTCAAACTTGAAAACATCGCCTTTTCGGTCAAAAAAGAGCGCGAAATTCTCAAAAATTTAACGCTCGAAATCCCGAAGGGAGGCAGAACGGTTTTCCTCGGCGAAAACGGCTGCGGAAAGACGACGCTTTTGCGCCTGATCGCGCGGCTGTATCGGCCCACGGGCGGTGCTATCACGCAGTACATAGACGAAAAATTCAAGCAAAAGCCGAAGGGCAGCAAGGCATGGTATAAAAAGGTGGGCGTCGTATACCAGAACCCCGATTACCAGCTCTTCATGCCCACCGTGCGGCAGGAGATCTCTTTCGGCGCAAAGAGTGAAGAATACGCCGCGGAAATTGCCGAACTGTTCGGCGTAAAGCGCCTATGGGAACGGCACCCGCAGTCGCTTTCGGAAGGACAGAAGCGCCGCGTTTCCATCGCGGCAGTCGCAGCATGCGAGCCGGAAGTTTTGCTTTTGGACGAGCCGACGGTGGGGCAGGACTACGACGGACTTTGCGCTTTGGTGGAAATATTAAACAAGCTGCACATGCAGTCAGGCAATACAATGATAACTATCACCCACGACGTGCGCTGTGCCGAGGCCCTGTGCGATAAGGCGTACCTCATCGAGAACGGGATCGTCGCAAAGTGCGGCGGCAAGGAACTCGTGCGAGAATATTTTCTGCGATAGACCCGTCGAGTGCATGCCGGGAAAACCGATATTCTTTACGGCAGCGGGGAGGATGCCGTGCGTAGGTCCCTTTTCTGTAGAATTCGGGTTCAGCTTGAAACGCTATTTTGGAAAGTGTAGGGTGAACCGGCAATAGATAATCCGTGGCGCAAATGCCATGGATTTATTTTTTGGCAAAATCGAAAGGGCCCAATCAATAGCCGGGGGGGTACGATTCAGCCTGAACATGGGTATAGCGTTCGGGCAGCTCGGATTTTATCGGGCAGCCGCGTGATTTTGTCCTTTTTTGTTTACAAATGTCGGATCTGGCGGTATAATAAAAGCATGTATTTAGCAGATCTGCACATTCATTCCAAATATTCGCGCGCGACAGGCAGAGATGCGGACATCCCGCACCTCGATCTGTGGGCGCGCCGCAAGGGGATCGGGCTTGTCGGCACCGGCGATTTCACCCATCCGGTTTGGCGGCAGGAACTTTCAGAGACGCTCGAACCGGCCGAAGAGGGATTGTACCGCATTCAAGAGGGAGCGCGTCTGCACGACTTGTTCGAGCTGCCGATCTCTCCGCGCTTCGTCGTTTCGGGGGAGATCAGCTGCATTTACAAGCAGGACGGCAAGGTGCGTAAAGTTCATAACGTCATCCTGCTTCCCTCCCTCGATGCGGCAGAGCGGCTCTCCTTTAAGATGGAGACCATCGGCAACATCCGTTCAGACGGGAGACCCATTTTGGGGCTTTCCTCCAAGGACCTTCTCGCCATCACGCTCGATGTCTGTCCGGAGGCGATCTTTATCCCGGCGCATATTTGGACGCCGCATTTTTCGCTGTTCGGCGCCTTTTCCGGGTTTGAATGCCTCGAAGAGTGTTTCGGCGATTTATCGCCGCATATTCGCGCATTGGAAACGGGGCTGTCCTCCGACCCGCTGATGAACCGCCGGGTCCCCATGCTTGACGGCTATACGATGGTGTCCAATTCGGATGCGCACTCTCCCGCAAAGCTGGGGAGGGAGAGCAACCTGATTGCGGCAGAACTTTCCTATCCGGCACTGAAGCGAGCGTTGGAAACGGGGGAGGGATTTGCCGGTACACTGGAATTTTACCCCGAGGAGGGGAAGTATCATTTGGACGGACATCGGAGCTGCCGTCTTTGCCTCACTCCGCAGGAGACGGAAAAATACGGCGGAAAATGCCCCGTCTGTGGCAAAAAAATTACGGTCGGCGTCCTGCACCGGCTCGAACAGCTCGCTTCCCGCCCCGAAGATTTTGTCCCCGAAAACGCAAAGCCCTTCGAGCATCTCATGCCTCTGCCCGAGGTCATCGGCGCGTCGCTGGGGATCTCCTCGGGCGGGAGCAGGGCGGAACGGCTGTATCTTAAGCTGTTACAGGAACTCGGCACGGAAGCGCATATCTTGCGGGAAGTTTCTTATGGCGACATCGAAAGCGTCGGCGGGGACCGCCTTGCCGAGGGTATACGCCGTCTGCGTGAGGGCAGGGTGATCAAGAGCGCCGGTTATGACGGCGAATACGGCAAAATTGCCCTTTTCACGCCCGGCGAGCTGAAAAATGCGAGCGGGCAGCTCTCTTTTTTGAACGAGGTCGCGGCCGGCGCTGCCGTTCCTTTGCGGCCGTCTGCGTCCGAGTCGGCTCCCCTTTCCCCGAAAGAGGGCGGAGAGGCGGAGCGGGATGCTGTCCCGCGGCAAAGGGGCTGCAATGCCGCGCAGCAAGCTGCGGCACGGAGCGAGGCACCCGTTACGGCGGTCATCGCCGGTCCCGGTACGGGGAAGACCTTTACGCTGACCGAACGCATCGCCCGCCTCGTCGAGAGCGGCGTAAAGCCGGAGAAAATCTGCGCCGTTACCTTCACGGTGCGTGCGGCCGAAGAAATGCGCGGGCGCTTGCGCGCCCGTGTCAAGCATGCAGAAAAAATAACGGTGGGGACCTTTCACTCCATCTGCTATTCGATGCTGCGGGGAGAGGTCGCCCTGGCCGAACGCGCGCTCCAACTCAGGCTTGCAGGGGAAACAGTCTCTTCCCTCGGGCTCAAGTGTTCGCCGCGGCAGCTGCTGTGCGACGTATCGGCCTACAAAAACGGTAATGGGGAACGGACGGAGGGCGTCGCCGCCTACTGCGACCGCCTGTGCGAAGCGGGTGTCGTCGATTATGACGGCCTGCTTTCCCTCGCCCTGGAAAGGGAGAGCGCACCCTTTGGCTGGCTGCACGTCGACGAATTTCAGGATGTCAACCCGGTGCAGTACGAACTCGTCCGCAAGTGGTCGCGGGGCGGAAAGCTGTTCGTCATCGGCGATCCCGATCAATCCATTTATTCATTCCGCGGCGCCGCAGCAGAGTGCTTTGAAAAACTGAAAGGGGATTTTCCCGCTATGGCAGAGGTGCGCCTTACCGAAAGCTACCGCTCGACGCCGCAGATCCTCGGCTGTGCGCTGAGCGCGATCGCGGCAAACGGAGGCGAGCACACTCTTTTGCCCGTAAAGGGCGCAGGGCCTGCCGTGCGCGTGGCCGAATGTGCCTCCGAACTGTCGGAGGGGATCTTTATCTCCAAAGAGATCGCTCGCATGGTGGGCGGATTGGATATGCTCGGAAAGGGACGGGAAGAAAAGGTGCGCACGTTCGGCGAGATCGCCGTTCTCGCGCGTACGCATCGGATGTTGCGGGTGATCGAACAGTGCCTGCGGCGGGAGGGGATCCCCTGTCTCCTTTCCGGTGAGCGCGAATTTCTCGAAGCGCCCGAGGTGAGCGGAACGCTGGCCTTCTTCGGCACGCTCTGCGGAGGGAAGGAAAATGCCCAGGCGGAGGAATGGATGGGCGGAAAGGAGAATTTTTCCCGTGCGAAGGAACTGTTTTTGCCGCAGCTGCACATCCGCCCGCGCAAGCTCCTCGCGGCTTGGCGCGAATATATGCACATTCAGTCTCGCGCGTTCGATCAGCTGATCGATGCTGCACGGTATGCCGACCTGCCCGATTTTTTGCGGGCAATGCAACTGGGGACCGAGGGCGACGTCTCTCTTCCCGTCGTGAACACGGACGGCGGTGCCGTTCGCCTCACGACGCTGCACGGTGCGAAGGGGCTGGAATTTCCCGCCGTTTTTCTCTGCGGCGCAAACGAAAAGCTGCTCCCGCTCTCGTCGGCCGGTGCAACGGACGTACGGGAAGAGAGAAGGCTCTTCTATGTGGGCATCACGCGCGCGCAAGAGGAGCTTGTCATTACCACGAGCGGAAATCGTTCCCCCTTCCTGGCGGAGCTTCCTGCCGAAGCCAGATGGGAAAAGCCGGCCCCCGCACCCGTTTATAAACAGCTTTCCTTCTTTTAAATTTGCAGCGGGCATTTTTGACGGCCGTGCGCATATAGTATCCGATCGGATGGGTGGCGATGTGTCTGTCCGATGGTCAAAGAGGCGGCGCGTGCGGAGGAAGAAACGCATTGCGGTCCTGCCGGTATATAATGGTGCGCCGTCAGCACGTGTAGCTCTATATGCAGCAGATCAAAATTTCAATTTCGGGGAAAGGACGCCGATCAAAGGTAGCGAGCTGGCTTACCTTTTTGCCGCACAAAGGCAATTTTGCTGTGGAGCGGGCTGAAGCCGATATTCTTTTGTCGAATGCGTGGGCCAGTATTTCGTTGCTTTTGTCGGGGATTGAGTTGCCTTAAATCGGTTGCAATTTGCCGTTCGGTCGGGTATAATGAGACAGAGACGCCCCAGCTTCGGGCGGGGCCGGGAGGAGGGGGATATGGATCCAACGGCAATGACAGTCCTCGGGTTTAGCATTATTTTTCTTGCGACGGCGGCGGGGGCCGCGCTCGTGTTCTTTTTTAAGAGGGAGCTGTCCGGCAGGCTGAACACTCTCTTTTTGGGGTTCGCCTCCGGCGTCATGGTGGCGGCGTCCGTTTGGTCACTGCTGATCCCCGCCATCGACGGGGCAGAAGAAACGTACGGCGCATGGAGCCTCGTTCCCGCCGTGGCGGGCTTTTTGCTCGGCGGCGCATTTTTGGTGGCCATCGATAAGCTGATCCCGCACCTTCATCAGGGGACGGGCGAGGAAGAGGGGCCGCCCAGCCATCTGAAAAAGCCGGCAAAACTCTTCTTTGCCGTCACCATTCACAACATTCCGGAGGGATTGGCGGTCGGCTTTGCGTTTGGGGCCGCGGCGGCCGCCGGCGGGCAGGGCGCTCTTGTGTCCGCTTTGGGCCTCGCGATCGGCATGGCCATTCAAAATTTCCCGGAAGGGGCCGCTGTAGCTCTGCCCATGCGGGCGGCCACGGGCAGCCGCCTCAAAGCCTTTCTCTATGGCGCGGGCAGCGGCGCGGTCGAACCCGTGTTCGCCGTCGTCGGCTATTTCCTCGCGGCCAACCTCGCGGCGGCGCAGCCGTGGTTTTTGGCGTTTGCTGCGGGCGCGATGATCTTTGTCGTCGTCGAAGATCTCATCCCTGCGGCGCATCTCTCCGAGCATCCGCACTTCGGTACGTGGGGCTCGATGGTCGGCTTTGCCGTGATGATGGCGCTCGACGTCGCCCTCGGCTGAGCGGGCGCGGCTGAATCCGTAAACGGGCGGCCGTTCCGCAAGGGCGCCGGTTCCCTTTACTTTTTGGGAAAAACGAAGTATAATTTTAGGAAAACACGGGAGGAACACGCTATGAGCATCAAGCGGACGCGCGAATCGGAGGAGATGTATTTGGAAACGATCCTTTTACTGCACAACAGTTCGGCCAATGTGCGCGCCGTGGATGTGTGCGAAGCGCTCGGATACGTCAAATCGAGCGTCTCGCGCGGCGTCAATCTGTTAAAAAAGAGGGGGTATATCGATATTGACCCCGTCACGGGCAACATTGCGTTTACCGATGCGGGGCGTAAAAAGGCGGAGGGTATCTACGAACGGCATCGGACGCTCACCAAGGCGCTCGAAAAGCTGGGGGCGGATCCGGTCCTCGCGGAAGAAAACGCCTGCCGCATCGAGCACGTCGTTTCCGACGAGATGATGCAGGTGTTTCGCGATTTTGTTGCAGATTGATCGAAGGAGCGCGAGGGCGCTCCTTTTTATTCAGGCTGCGTAAAGCAGCAATAGATGCGAGCAAAAAACATGATCCAAAACGGCTGTACACATAAGAGAAGCAATTGCAAATTGTTGCGCTTGCTGACCTGATAGCCGCGCCGAAAATCAACCGCCGCCCCGCTTGCGTCCAGTGTCGCGCCGCCGTTCCTGATGATGTCTAATAGATCGATGCGCTTCATCTTTTAATCTCCTTTGGGCGTTCGCCCTCTTTCGTTCTTTGTACTTATATTATACTAAATATTTAGTATAATGTCAAGCAAACTTATATAAAAACTTAAAAATAATTTATAAGATTTTAATATTTTTTTCTTTACACTATTGACAAAATAAGAAAAATTTAATATAATATTGCCGCAATGATTAAACATAAAGAAATAAACATAATAAGAGCATTAAAAGACATCAAAAGCGATGCGGAACTTGCGCGCCGCTTAAACTTAACTCCCGCAAATTTTCAATCATTATTGAATAAGAAAACGGGATTGACGCAAGCGGATTTGATCCGCATTGCTGACGCTCTGGGCGTTCGTTATGTTTCGGCCTTTATTGACGAAAACGGGCAAACCCTCGCCGGCGGCGTTTGTGATGTTTCCGAGCTGGAAGAGATCGACAGAAAGCCAACGGGCGCGGCCGCTCATAAATCAAAACTAAACGCCCCAAAAGATACAAAATAATTTTTCAAAAAGCTATTGACTTTTTGCGCTCGCCATGCTATCATATAGGCGCAAGAGGGGCGGCAAGCGTTACCCCTCCGCGCTCTCCCGTTTCGGTCAGTTTGTCACACGTTCCCCGAAACGGGCTTTTTTATTTGTCCGCGTCTTTTAAGACTTCTACCACTTTTTGCGGGATTTCTTCGGGCTTTGTATCCTTGTCAAAGACAATCGCCAAAACCTGCGCAAGAATTTCAACCGCTGTCACCTCGTCAAGCTCCTTTATTTTCTTTTCGAGATTTTCGACTTTCAAGCGTTCCACCTCCTTTTATGTGCTTGCCTTTTTTGTAAATCGGCTTTCGGTTTCCCTCAACCTTTTTACATGTATATTATATCATAATTAAGTATACAAGTCAAGCGTTCGCACTCATAATTAAGAAAGATTTTTGAATAATTTTTTGCCATGCCGATATATCAAAAATAAGACGATCGGGAAAGCGTTGACAAGCGCCCGCAAATCGTGCTATAATGCCGAAAAAGAGGAGGACAAAGAAGATGCCGAGAAAACCGAAAGCGCCCGAAAATGCGGGCACAGAAAAGCCAAAACGCAGCGCCGCGCAGATTAGGGCGGACAAAGCATACAGGAAAAAGAACCGCGCCACCATCTGCGAGAACCAGCGGGAGAACTTCGGGAACATCGCCGCGACCTTCCAAAAGCCCGAAAAAGAATACATCGCCGCGATTTTTGCTGCGCATGGCGTAAAGCCTGCTGAGGTTATCAGGGGAGCCGCCGCCGCTCTCCGTGACGGTCAGACGATCAGGACAGAGCGCCAGGCGCTACCAATACCCGCAGACGCCGCACAGACGGCCACAGCACCAGACAAACCAGAAAAAACCGAATAACGCCAAAACTATAAAAAGCCCGAAATTATTTTTCGGACTTTTTCCATATACTATTGACAAATTAGCGCAATTATGCTAAAATAATAGTATCAAATAAGGAGGGCAACAGGCAATGAAACAAGCGCGGCAGATGATCCGCCCCGTATCGGATTTACGGAACAATTTCGCGGATATTTCGCGAACGGTACACGAAACACAAAAGCCCGTTTTTTTAACGAAGAACGGCTTCGGGGATATGGTCGTTTTGAGCATGGAAGCATACGAAAATATGCAGCTTGAAAGCGAGATCTACTATAAACTTCAGGAAGCCGAACGGGCAGAGGAGAACGGCGCAAAGCGTTATACGTTGGCAGAGGCAAGGGAAAAAACACGGCAGGCAATCGAAAATGTATAATATAGAGATTTTGCAAAGCGCCTCGGATAATATTGACGATATAGGCCGATATATCGCCAAAAACCTGCAGAATAAACCGGCGGCGGAGCGGCTAACGGAAAAAATTTACTCATCGATTGAAACGCTTGCCGCTTTCCCTTATGCGCACGCCGTACACCTTACACCGCCCGGCGGCAATCCGTTAAAACATGAATACCGAAAAATTGCGGTTGATAATTACTATGTGTTTTACCATGTGGACGAAAAGCGGCAGCTCGTCACCGTGGCCGCCGTGATCTATGCCCGCCGCAATATCGTCGATCAAATAAAATTGACTGACGCACAAAGCAAAGATTGAAACGCTCATAAAAACCAAAAAAGGCGCGAGGACGTCCAAACAACGCCCCCGCGCCTTTTCTTTTTCGCCGCCTCTTATTATGCTTTTAAGTTATAGTATAATATAAAAAATTCCTAAAAAGCATACTAAAATATAGCCCCAAAGCCGCCCGCCCCCTCTCTTTTTCTTTCTTCCTTGCTTCTTTCTTCTCTTGCTGGCTTTTCTGTTAGCCTGCTTTATATTGTTACTCCGTTTATAGTTTCCCCCTTGTTACTCAAGCAAGCCAAATGAGCATAGGCGACTTGGACGACCCTTTTAAGGGAGGCAAGTAACAATTGCAAGACTGCCAGGTCGTCCTGCCAGGTCGTCATAGTCGCGGCTTGCGCGCTGCCGGTAATATGAGGGCTAACAGCCCGAAACTGAAAAACCACCGGCTATGCCGGTGGATATTTATTAGCCCTTGTAAACCGCGCCAAAAATGGAGCGGTATAGTTTATCTTGGCGGTGTGTAGCGCCCGCTGAGGATTTTGAGGTGGTTGTGCAACGGACTTGACCAATTTTCTTTAATCAGTTCATGAGAACTTGCTGCATTTTCACGCATAAAGCGGGTTTCAAAAATTAGTAACAAGAATTAGTAACATTATGTGTCGGAATAGGTCGGTTGTACCCAAAATTAGCTGTTTTACACAACAGATATTTCATAAAATAAATATCCCCGCGTAGAAACGCGGGGTATTTCATTTTCGGGTATAACCCTAAACTTTACTGGCTGCGCACAAGTGCGCTTTTTATTGGCCTGCC
>CAJFTM010000031.1 GCA_904419945.1 uncultured Clostridia bacterium | reverse complement strand
GCGGTCTAATCGTTCTTTGTTTGTTCATATCTTCCTCCTTATCCGATTTGTTTTTATCTTTACCCACGCCGAAAGGCGAGGGTTGCGATAACTAAAAAACGCGCAAAAAAGTCGCTGACAGCTTTTCGCGTATCACCGACCTTAACCGTATTTAACAACTTCGTATTGCTCTATGGTGGTTAGCCATTCTATTGTGATGCCGACTGTTGAATACGCTCTCGCGCCCCGACATCTAAAATTGTACGCTTATAAAACCCCGTCACGGCACGTCTTAAAACACACGATAACAAAGGCTTTCCTCTTAAAAAACGGTACTCTTATAAAGCCTGTTATCGCGCGTCTTTTTCTGGCAATGGGGCATAACGGCTTTTTCGAAAAATCGTATCACAAAAAAGCCCCTCATTGCCTGACGAAAAACAACAACCATATAAGGGCTTTACACGTTCAAAAATTTGTACGCTTACAAAGCCCTTAACGGCTCGTCTTTCAGACGGCTCGGGTGCAGCGCAATATGCGCTGAAAACCTCGCGGGCAAATCCCGCTCTGCTGCGCAGAAAATTCTGCGTCCCCTTTATAGGGGGAGAACAATGCCATACGCACTTCAAAGTATGGCAAAAGAGTACAGGCGACATCTACACCTGTACTCTTGCATTATATCATATCCATTTCTGTTTGTCAATAAAATACAAACATTTGTTCGTATTTCGATGCTAAAATTTGATTATACGTGTTGCAATTTTATTCTGAAATGTTTTATCATGTTCGACAAAAATCATTGTGGGCCGAAACTGCATGAGCAAATTTTCAATTTGAATACGCGAATAAGTATCTATAAAGTTCAAAGGTTCATCCCAAATATATAGGTGTGCTTGTTGGCAAAGACTTTTAGCGATCAAAGCCTTTTTTTTCTGTCCTTCCGAAAAGTTTGTTATATCTTTTTCAAATTGTTGTCTTTGAAACCCCATTTTATGAAGAATGGCCTTAAACAAACTTTCATCTATATGCTCCGAAAACGCAAAATCGGAAAGTGTACCCCGTAAGCGTGAGGTGTCTTGCGGAACGTAAGAAATAGTAAGATTTGAACCTCTTTCTATTATCCCCAAATAATCTATTGAATGTCCGTACAACAATTTTAATATACTGCTTTTACCGCAACCGTTTTTACCTTCAAGGGCAATTCTATCTCCACGCATAATATCAAATGTTACAGGCTTACATACCTTGTTATTGCCATAAAACGGTACAACGTCAGAGAGAGAAATTAACCGTTCAGAACGGTATGTCAATGGTGAGATTTTGAGACCGCTTTCAATTTCAACATTTTTGAGCAATGTTGATTTTTGCTCAATTTCTTTTTGCTGCCTTGCTTCTACATCCTTCGCTCTTTTCATCATCTTGGCTGACTTATGGCCTATATATCCCTTATCTGGTTTTAATCCGGAATCTAAAATGCCATTTTTTGTTTTTTCTACCTTATTTGCCCAATTTGCGGTGCGTTTTGTCGTTTCTTGCAGCCGTTGAATATCGCTTTGTAATCGACTGTTTTGTCTGCGTTCAAAATCTTGCTGACGTTCAAAATTTTCCATATAAGAAGAATAGTTTCCGCTTTGAACTTCAATATTGGAACGATTGATGGAAAGCACATGGTCGATACAACCATCCAAAAAACATCTGTCGTGGGATACTAATATAAAACTTTTTTTCTTGCGCAAATATGCTGAAACTAACTCTCTTGCTCGCATATCCAAATGATTGGTAGGCTCGTCTATAAGCAAGAAATGCCCTTCATTCAAGAACAGTGCTGCAAGTAAAACCTTTGTCTGTTCTCCATTTGATAAAGTATCAAATGGTCTGTATAAACAATTTTCATCCACTTCCAAATAGGATAATTCACGCATAATTTGCCATTCTTCGGCTATAGGACAAATTCCCTGTAAAATAGAATTTGTTATTTTGCTTCTATCTGGTACACTGTATGGAAAATAATCAAATTGAACGGAAGATGTTATTTTTCCTTGATATTCATATTTACCTTGCAAGATATTCAAAAAAGTTGTTTTTCCTCTGCCATTTCTGCCAATAAAACCGAGTTTCCAATTCGTATCTATCTGAAAACTGACATTTTCAAATATATTATCGAAGCTCGATGGGTAGGCAAAAGTAAGATTTTCAATTTTTATGACTGACATGGATAAAAAACCTCCTTAAAAGTAAAAAAGAACTATGAGAAAGTAATCTCTCATAGTTCGGTAAATGCTCAAAATAATTTTATACTTATATTTGAGATATAGACAGATTTCACTTTCTTGCAATAACGCAAATCACAAAAGCATAACTACTTTCGAAATTTGCAATATAATGATTTAGCAAGAAAATTTAATCACTCCGTTCACCTCAAACATTTTCTATGCCACAGTATACCATAACAATTCAATTTAGTCAAGCATTTATTAGAGAAGTTTTAGAAAATAATTCTATTTTCATATTGATTTTAATTTAGAAAAAGTATATAATAAATACTCGAGGATATCAATAATGAATAATACAATTGGAAACAGATTAAAGACATTGCGCGAGAGCATCGGAAAGTCACAATCATTTATTGCAAAAGAGATTGGAACAGTAGCACAGCCAGCAATTTTTCGTTATGAAAGTGGTCAAAGCGATGTTCCGAATGCTATTTTATTGTGGTACGCCGATTATTTTGACGTTTCTCTCGATTATATTTTCGGCAGATGCGACAATCCGCAGGGGAAGTTATACGACTATCAGCCAAAGGTCTTGAAAGACAATAAGCAAATGCAGGAGCTTATTGAAATGTGTTTTGATCCCAACTCTCCCGCAAATGCGAAATTGAAGCAAACGCTTTTACGCCTTATGGAGGAACAGAACAAATGAGAGCCGTAATTTATGCACGTTATTCGTCAGATAACCAAACGGAAGCCTCGATTGAAGGTCAGCTTAGAGAGTGTATGGAATACGCCACCTATAACGATATTCAGGTCATCGGCAATTACATAGACCGCGCCTATTCTGCAAAAACAGACAACCGCCCTGAATTTCAGCGAATGATAAAGGACAGCTACAAGCACGCTTTCGATTGTATAATCGTGTGGAAGTTGGATAGGTTCTCCCGTAACCGATACGACAGCGCACACTATAAGGCTTTGCTCCGTAAAAACGGAGTAAAGGTCGTGTCTGCAAAGGAAACGATAGCCGAAGGCTCGGAAGGCATACTTTTAGAAAGTGTTTTGGAAGGCATGGCGGAGTTCTATTCCGCAGAACTAGCCGAAAAGGTTACACGTGGTATGAAAGAAAACGCCTTAAAAGGTCTTTGGAACGGCGGAAATACTCCTTTCGGGTATGTGGTCAATACGGAACGCAAGCTCGATATAGATTCGAAAGCCGCTCCTATCGTTGCCGAAATATTCAAAATGAGCAACGACGGAAAGACGGTAAAAGAGATATTCAATATAATGTCCGAGCGTAAAGTTACCCGTTCCAACGGCAAGCCCTTGCGGTATAACGCCATTCGGTATATGCTTTCCAACAGAGTTTACATAGGCGAATACAGTCATATGGGTGTGGTAATCAAAAACAGCGTACCGCCGATTGTATCGGAAGAACTTTTCAACGCCGTACAGTTAGAACTTGCCAAGAACTCGAAAGCGCCGGCAAGACACACGGCGGATGACGATTATCTTTTGACGACCAAACTCTTTTGTGGGCGTTGCGGCGCAATGATGGTTGCGCAGGCAGGGACGAGCGGAACGAAAGGCGTTGTTTATCGGTATTATGCTTGCGTTCGGCAGAAGAAGCACGAATGCGGCAAAAAGCCTGTAAGCAAGACCAAATTAGAAGATTTTATCGTCCACAAGACAATGGAATTTCTCCGTGACGACGGCGTGATAGAGAGGTTATCGGCAAAGCTGTATGAGTTGCAATACACGGAAAGTACCTTGCTACCCAAATTACAGGAGCAGTTAAAGCAAAAAGAAAAAGAGATTGAGAATATCGTCAAGGCCGTACAGAAAGGCTATGCGACGGAAATTCTCTTAAAGCGGCTTGCAGAGCTGGAAAAAGAACAGAACGAACTCAACGACGCAATCGCCAAAGAGCAGTTAAAAGCCCCGATATTCACGCAAGACCATTTCAGAATGGCACTCTATAACTTCCGCAAGACGACCACTTGAAAATCATATACAATGCCAACAGCAAAGAAGAAACAGTCAGCCTTGCAGAACTCGAAAGTTCAACCTTGTTTTCACGCGGGGCACCAGAAATAGAAAATGAACGTTGTTGTTTATTCGCTATTTTTTGTCTTGTGTTACAACAAGAGTTGATGGTGGAGGTATAAGCTGGAGCGAACGGTTTGCAAACGAAATAATATCACAGATAGTAAAACAAGCAAACTCAGCAGCGAACATCCGCTGTTCGCTTGGGGCGCGCCGCCAAAGACGCAACTTCTGTTGAGTGCACCCCAAAATACAGGAGTTGAGAGACGAGTGCTGAATCCTAAAAACAACGACAGATGTTTTTTGCTTTTTGGTTCATTAAGCGAAAGATCTAAATAGAACACTTAAATGTAAGAGTTTTCTTGTGCAGAATACGAACTTTCGCTTATAAATAAGCGGATTTATGTAGTTTATGGCTCCGGCTTGGACTTGAATAAAACAACAGAGCTCAACCATAGAGGAAGCGATTGGAACCTGATTATAATCACAACAATTTGATTTGCGCAACCATCAGACAGCTTTTTTGCTATTTGATTATTTTGATACTTTATATTATTATAGTGATATGGTAAACGAGAAAAATAAGGCAACAAAAGCCAAAAGGGATATCGGATATAAAGTATTCTATATTATAGGCATTTCTATCATTTGCTGTATAGGGTTTTTCGGATCCTCATACTTTGCCTATGATTTTTTCAATTCGTTATTTTTTGATATCTTAAGCACGCTTTTAATCGCCTTAATGCTTTGTGTAAGGTCAATACAAACCTTTCTGAGGCAGACTACGCTTTACGGGAAAATATTTACACTTATTTATTATAATTTGTTTGCTTTGGCGTTTACCGTTCGACCCTTAATATCTGGTAGGCTATGGGTTATTCTATTATTTTTCAGTTTCATTATTGCAATAATTTTACTGATTATTTTGGCTTTTAAGTATGTTAGAGCTCCAAACAATTATTTTATTACAAAATATGAACCTATTATTGCCTTATTGATGCTTGTAGCTCTTATGGTGGTTGCTTCAAGACAGAGCTATACGGGAGCACAGGGAATGTGGATACCGGTTGTAATCTGCGGAATAATATTGTCAATATGCGCTCTAATTACTTTCATAAAATATTTTAAGAACATTGACTATTTTAAGGAAGATGGCGGCGAATTGATAGCAACTTATATAATAATAGTTGCTTTGTGCTTTTTCATTTCCTTTACAACCATTGCTACGGTAAATTATGCATTCGACGATTCTTCAACAGAAATAAGCGTACAAGTATTGGATAAGAAGATTCAATCAGGAGCAAGAACAGTTACATCTTATTATTTTCAAATTAAGATAGATGAAACTGAAACACAACTCGATGTTCCTGCTGATGTTTTCCATTCTACAGAAGTCGGCGAATATATAGAAATCAAACTATACAACGGAGCTTTGGGTTACAGTTATTATATTTACGAAAATTAAGTTACAAGCTGAAAACATTACCGCCTATAAAATTGTTTAAGCTTATTAGTTATGACTGTATATATTAATTAAAAGTGAATTTTAAAGTTTAAATATGGCTATAAAAATACTCCTTGTGATTGATTTTACGATCAAAATTGTAGCACAAGGAGTAATTTTTTACTTGTCGGTTTCTATGCGGTTTTTGCCTGTTTCTGCAAATTTGTTCCGCAAATGCCGGATATCGTCTTTCGGAGGAAAGCCAAACATCTTTTTATAGTCTCTTATAAATTGCGAGACGCTTTCATACCCGACTTCGAAAGCGGCATTTGTTACACTTAAATCGTCGTTTAACATGAGCCGCCTTGCTTCCGAAAGTCTCAGTCTCTTCTGGCATTGCAATATGCCCATGCCGATGGTCCTTTTAAATTTTTGATGCAGGGCAGAGATGCTCATATTATTTTGTTTGGCGAGTTCTTCTACGCGAAAAGGTTGCCTGAAATTTTGCTTTATCCAGCTATTGATATCGTATATTTCACTGTTTTGCTTTGCGCCGGCAATGCTTTGCAAGAAGCGACTGCCGCAACTGCCGCATAGAATATGAAAAATGATCTCTCGCTTTATGTGGTCTGCCATAAAATCCAGAGATGTTTCATCATCCAAAAGGGAAATCAGGCGTATAAAACAATCGGTTACGTTTTTGTCGGCTTGTTCCATAAAAGAAACGGGTAAGCTCTCGTTTGCTATGGTTTCGGCCAGATTCCCGCGAAAGGATAAGAGGACGGAAAAGATTTCGTCCGCAGTAAAATTTGCCACAAGCGCCAAAATGCTGCCGTTTGTCTGCTCAACGGCCTGACCGTCGAACGGCATATCGACAGTAGAAATCGAATATTGCCCCGCAACGTAATCGAGTATACCGTTCGGGGTATGGAACCGGACAGAGCCGTCCGCCACATAAAAAATGTAATGAGGAGTCGCAGAGGGCAGGGGGATTATTTTTTCGGAAAACTTGCAGACAAACAGGTATGGAACGGCCGTGCGGTTTATAGTTTGGGTAAACGGGCATCGCAGCAGAAGATCTTTTAAAATTTTAACGTGATCGTCCATAAAATTACTTTGATCAAATGATAGAAGATCGCACCGTATTTTGCAAAGACGGCAGTGTTTGCGGAATCAAGCTATTTTTATAAAACCGTTCAAAAGCGGTTGTTCATCGAAAGGTACGTTCTACAATACAGACGAGTTAGAGGGATCTTTGCAAAAACAAAAGGGCCTTTTGCGTTCTTTGGCCCGATGAGTTTGATCGGGCCGAATAAGGGGTCAGCGGCGCCGCAGTTTCGAGGGGTCGCACAGGCGGGGCACCACTTTATGGTAGTCTCCGCACACGCTGAATACGTGCTCTCCCAGCGTAAACTGCATGATCTTGTCCGGCTGCAATTCGCCGCTGCGATAGATGCGCCCGCCGTAATATTCGACTTTCCGCCAACAGGCGGCGAGCGTCTCGCCGTAATATTTGATATAGCTTTCGCGCGCCGTCCAATGCGCGTAAAAGTCTGCCAGGCCAAAGATCTCCGTCTTTTCGCGCTCGGTAAAGGCGCGCAGTACCGCCGGCCGCGCGCGCCCGTCCAGCCGTTCGCAATCCAGGCCGACCCGCTTTTTTCCCACGGCAAGGGCGGTGATCCCGCGGCTGTGTGTGAGATTGAAGTGAATTTTTCGGCCTTCTATAAAAGGTTTGCCATGAATCGATTTACAAATGATCGGATTTGGTATATTATAATAGGAGGACAAAATCATCCTGATGTATTCGTCCGATCCGATCGGCTCATACGTGTAATACAAGTCTAACATACTTGTATTATATCATAAATATTGTGGGTTGCAAGAGTTTTTATGATTTCATTGCAGAATTTTACGGAGGTGCACGCATGACGCGAGCGGACCTTGCGGAACAAAATTTCAGAAGGGGACTCAACTGTGCGCAGTCCGTCTTTCTCGCATTTTCCGACCTGACGGCGCTTGACGAAAAGACGGCCCTGAAGATCGCGGCGCCTTTGGGCGGCGGCGTGGGCCGGCTGCGCGAGATTTGCGGCGCACTTTCGGCTTCGGCATTGGTCGCGGGGCTGCTCTTTTATGATGCCGATCATCCGACCGATGCAGAGAAGTCCGCATTGTATGCGCGCGAACAGGAGCTCGCCTCCCGTTTCCGCGCCAAGTGCGGCGCCGTCGTCTGCCGCGATTTGCTCGCCGGCGTGGAAACGACGGAGGGGGCGCGCGCGGAGGAGCGTACGGACGATTATTACCGCCGCCGTCCCTGCCCGCGGATCTGCCGCGCGGCCGCGGCTGTTTTAGAAGAGTATCTGCGCGAGCAGGGCATTCTGCCCGCCGCGCCCGAAAAGGCGGAGCGGTCATGATCTATACGGTAACGTTTAATCCGGCGCTCGATTACGTGTTGCAGGTGGTGCGCCTCTGTCCCGGAAAGCTGCATCGCGCCGACGGCAGTTCCTTCGCCCCCGGCGGCAAGGGCATCAATGTATCCTCCGTATTGCAAAACCTCGGCGTGCCTTCCGTCGCGACCGGGTTTGTCGCCGGCGATGTCGGCGAAGTCATCTGCCGCAAGCTGGAAGCGCGCGGGATCGAAACGGACTTTATCCGCATCCCCGGCCAGTCTCGCATCAACGTCAAGATCAAGGGGAAGGAGGAGACGGAGATCAATGCCGGCGGACCTCATATCCCGCCGGAATCGTTCGAGGCCCTCGTGCAAAAGCTCTCCGGCCTGCCGTCGGGGTCCGTGCTCGTGTTGGCGGGCAGCGTGCCCGCTTCCCTTCCCAAGGATATTTATGAACGCCTGCTCGCCGCGCTCGCGCGCCCCGATCTGCGCGTCGTGGCGGACGCTTCCGGAGAATTGCTGCTGGGCGTCCTCCCGTTCCGCCCGTGGCTGATCAAGCCCAACCGCGACGAGCTGGACGAGACATTCGGCCTGCATATGCGCAGCGTCGACGAGGCCCTCTCTTACGCAGAGAAACTGCGCACGATGGGCGCGCAGAATGTCATCGTCAGCATGGGCGGCGGCGGTGCGCTGATGGTCTCTGCATCGGGCGTTTACTTTCAGTCCGCCTTTGAGGGAAATGTCGTGGACACCGTCGGCGCGGGCGATTCGATGGTCGCCGGCTTCATCGCCGCCAAAGAGTGGGGGAGGGATGACCGCGAGGCGCTCCGCTTTGCCGTAGCGGCGGGGTGCGCCACCGCGTTCCGCAGCGGCCTTGCCGAGGCGGCGGATATCCGCACACTCCTTTCCCGCGGCTGACAGGACCGCTGGGTTCCGGATTTGAAAAAACAGAAGGGGAGCCGCGTGCCAAGCACGCGGCTCCCCTCTGTCTGTCAGGCGGCCGCCGGGGCGTTTTTCAGTTCATACAGGCGGCTCTCAATCTGTGTCTCCAGCCACTTGTCCACATCCCCGTACAGTTCGCGTATGTACGCCTTGGCGTCCTCCGAAAGCTGTGCCAGCGCGGCGTATTTTGCCTTTTCCAGCGCCGCCAGCTGTGCCTCCCGGTCAAAGCTCCCGCTCTCTTTGAGCGCCTGTACATACGTCTGATAGGTCGCTTTGACCGCGCCGTCCACGATGCCGATCGCCCCGTTGAGGTACTGAACGACCTTTTCATTGCCGATCTTGCCCTTGATGAGTGCGGTCAGCAGTGCCAGCCCCCACGAGATCAGTGCCGTCGCCGCCGTCACGGCGATGGGCACGACAATGCTCTGCCAATCCATCTTTTTTCCTCCCGTCTATTTTTTCAGGTCGCGCACGTCGTGCTGCAATTCGAGGACCTGTCCTTCCAGCTTGTACGTCCGCTCCACGACCTCATTGTGTTTGGAGACTTTCGCCTCCAGCTGTTCGAGGCGGTAGCTCGTCATTTTCGAGCCCGCCAAAATGCCGGCAAACGTGCCGGCCAGCGACCCCGCCAAAGACAGCAGGGCCACGATCACCGTCGGATCCATCGTTTTCCTCCTTTACTGCTCCGTTCCCTCTCTACTATAAGGCAGAATTTCCCGGAAAGCAAGTTTGCATGTCAATTATTTGTATAATTTAGGTACTTTTGTGCATTTTTCTGTGCGTTTTTCGCGGAATACTTGCGCGGTACCCGCCAGCGTATTATAATAAAGACGCAGGGTCCCGCGGCGGGGCACGCAAACGATTTTGGAGGGGAACATGAAAAAGCAAGCGTATAATCCCTATCTCCCCGGCTGGGAGTATATACCCGACGCAGAGCCGCACATTTTCGACGGCCGCGTCTATATCTACGGCTCGCACGACAAATTCAACGGTATCTCCTTTTGCCTGAACGACTATGTCAGCTGGAGCGCCCCCGTCGACGATCTGTCCGATTGGCGGTACGAGGGGGTCATTTTCCGCCGCCGCCAGGATCCGGACGGCAAGGGCGGTTTTTGGAATGCGATGTACGCGCCCGATGTCTGCCGCGGCCCGGACGGGCGGTATTATCTGTACTATTTTATCGGTTATCGAGGGCTGATCTCCGTCGCGGTGTGCGATACGCCTGCGGGCAAGTACGAGTACCTCGGCCACGTCAAATATGCCGACGGCACGCTGCTCGGAAAAAAGGGGGAGCCTCTCCAGTTCGATCCCGGCGCATTTGTCGACGATGACGGCAGGATCTATCTGTACACCGGCTTCGGGCCGGTCAATTATCCCGCCATCCTCCTGGGCGGCCACAAGGCATCCGAGCACGGCGCGATGGGCTTCGAACTGGAGCCGGACATGCTCACCGTCCGCAGCGGCCCGCAGTACATCGGTGTCAAGGGCAGGGCAGAGGGGGCCGGCACCCCGTATGAAGGGCACGAATTTTTCGAGGCTTCCTCCATGCGCAAATTCGGCGGCAAATACTACTTCATCTACAGCGCGTTCGACGGCCACGAGCTCTGTTATGCCGTCAGCGACGACCCGCTCTCCGGCTTTGAATTCGGCGGCACGCTCGTCTCCAACGGAGACGTCGGCATGCCCGGCGTCACAAAGGAGCGCCCGAAGAACGACCTCGGCAACACGCACGGCAGCCTCATCGAGATCGGCGGCAAGTACTATGTCTTCTACCACCGCCACACCAACCGCCACGCCTTCTCCCGCCAGGCATGCGCCGAGGAGATCACCTTTGCGGACGGCAGATTTTTGCAGGCGGAGATGACCTCCTGCGGCTTAAACGGCGGTTCGCTCGCTGGCAAGGGGATGTATCCCGCCCGCATCGCCTGCAACCTCTACTCAGAAGGGGGCATGCACTTCTGCGGTGTCCTCAAATACGGGAAGGGGAAATATCCCTACTTTACTCAGTCCGGCAAGGATCGGGAAGAGAACGACGATCAGTATATTGCCAATTTCTGCGACGGCTGTGTCGCCGCGTATAAATATTTTGATCTGAAGGGTTCTGCGGGCATCGAAATCGAACTGCGCGGCCCGGGCGGCGGCAGGCTGGAAGCGGGCGTTCACCCCGGCGAGCCGATCGCTTCCGCCGAAGTCCCGCGCGGGAGCGGCGTGCGCAGGGTGCGCATCCCCGCCGCTCTGCCGGACGGCAAGCAGGCGCTGTATCTGCGCTATCGCGGCAAGGGGAGGGTCGAACTGATCTCCTTTACGCTGCTGTAAAAGGAATAAACCGTGATCCCGTTCGCCGGGCGCGGCAGCCGACTGGCCGCCGCGCCCGGCAATTTTTTACAAAGAAAGGAAAATAATATTAGAATTGCGTGAAAAAATGGATAAAAACGGTGATTTTCCGGCCCGCGCGCGCAACTTGTTTGCTTTTTCAGGGCGGGTATGGTATACTGATAAGGAATATTTTCAGGGGTATATTATGGCAGAATCGCAGAGACAGAGTTTATTTTCCGCCGTGCAGCCGAGCGGCGCCGTGACGATCGGGAACTATATCGGCGCCATCCGCAACTTCGCCAAGCTGCAGGATGAGTACAACTGCATTTACGCAGTCGCGGATCTGCACGCGATCACCGTGCGGCAGGAGGCGGCCGTGCTCCGCCGCAATACCCTCGAGCTGATGGCGCTGTTCATCGCCTGCGGCATCGATCCGGAAAAGTGTGTGCTCTTTGTGCAGTCGCACGTGCCGGCGCACTGCGAGCTGACCTGGGTTCTCAACACCATCGCCTATCCGGGCGAACTCTCGCGCATGACGCAGTTCAAGGACAAGAGCGCCAAGCACGCCGACAATGTGAACATGGGCCTGATGGATTATCCCGTGCTCATGGCGTCGGATATCCTGCTCTATCAGGCGGCGCTCGTTCCCGTCGGGGCAGACCAAAAGCAGCACCTCGAGCTCACGCGCGACCTCGCCATCCGCTTCAATAACCGCTACGGGCAGACCTTCACCGTCCCCGACGGCTATATCCCCAAGGACAGCGGCGCGCGCGTCATGAGCCTCGCCGACCCTTCGCGCAAGATGAGCAAGTCGGATGAGAACCCGAACGGCTTTGTGACCATGTCGGATGACCGCGACACCATTCTGCGCAAGTTCAAGCGCGCCGTCACGGACAGCGAGGCGGAGGTGCGCTATGACCCCGAGCACAAGCCGGGCGTCTCCAATCTGCTCGTCATCTACCACGCCTTTACGGGGAAGCCGCTCGCCGAGGCGGAAAAGGATTTTGCCGGCAAGGGCTACGGCGACTTCAAGCTTGCCGTCGGAGAGACGGTCGCCGATGCGCTCGCGCCCATTCAGGCAGAGCGTGCCCGTTTGCTGGCAGACAAGCCGTATCTGAACGAAGTGATGAAGCGCGGCGCCGAACAGGCGGCACGCATTGCCCGCCGTACCCTCTCCAAAGTTTACCGCAAGGTCGGGTTTTATTCGGGAGAGTAACAGACGTGTTCGGCTACATCCAACCGGATATCCCGCATATGTACGTCAAGGACGGCGTATTGTATAAGGCGCTGTATTGCGGGCTGTGCAAGAGCCTCGGCGGCTGCTGCGGCCAGCGCGCGCGCATGGCGCTTTCCTACGACATGACATTTTTATCCGCTCTGTTGCACAACTTAACGAATACGGACGTGCGCATCGAGCGGAAACATTGTATCCTGCATCCCATCGCCCGCCGGCCCATCGCCGCCGACGACGAGATCACCCGTAAAGTCGCCTGCCTGAACGCGGCGCTCGCCTACTATAAGGCGGGGGACGACGTGGAGGACGAAAACAAGGGCCGATTCGCGCGCGCGTGGCTGCA
The DNA here is from genome assembly GCA_904419945.1 of uncultured Clostridia bacterium. Lineage (GTDB taxonomy): Bacteria > Bacillota > Clostridia > Christensenellales > Borkfalkiaceae > Borkfalkia. The sequence goes on along the minus strand of CAJFTM010000031.1, from coordinate 3,194 downwards.
CGGCGGCGCGCGGAAGGCGGAAAAGCTGTTCCCGCAGGGGAGCGCGCTCATCCGCCCGCATATGCAGCAGCTGCATCGGCTGGAGCGGGAAAACTGTTCCAGTATCGACGCCGCGGCGGATCCGTTCGGATTGCTCATTGCGGACCTGTCGGACGAGTGTCTCGGCTCGTTTGCAACCGAGCACACGCGCGCCCTCTTCTATGGGATCGGCAAGTGGGTGTATTTGATCGACGCGCTGGACGATTACGAAAAGGACATCAAAAAGAAAAATTATAACCCCTTTTATGCGGCGTTCGGAGATGCGACCCGCGCCGAAATGCTGCAAAAGAACGGGGAGGAGGTCGACTTTATTTTCCGCAGCGTATTTGCGGAAAATGCGGAGCGCCTGCCAAAGCTGCGCTTCTACTTCAACCACGACCTGACGGATAATATCATCCTGCGCGGGCTACCCGCGGCGACTCGCCGCGTGCTGTGCGGATGTAAGAATACGATCAAACCAAACCAAATCGACTGGAACAGGGCTTAGCCCGGAAGGGACAAAGATGAACAGACAGTATTACGATTGGCTCGGCGTTTCCGAGACTGCCGCCGACGAGGAGATCGAGGCCCGTTATAACGAGCTGAAAAAGAAGTATTCGGAAGATCGCTTTCTGGAAGGGGAAGCGGGCAACGAAGCTGCCCGCATGCTCAACCGCATCGAAACGGCTTATAACGAGATCATGACGGAGCGCCGCGAGCGCCGTTCCGCCTCCAACGAGACCTCTTCGTATGCCAAGGTCGAGCAGCTCATCCGCGAGGGAAAGATCGCCGAGGCGCAGGCCGCGCTGGACGCCTTCAACGAGCGCCATGCCGAGTGGCATTACTTGCAGTCGGTCGTCTTTTATCGCAAGAGCTGGATCAACGAGAGCAAGAAGCAGCTCGAGATCGCCATGCAGATGGACGGCTCCAACGAGAAGTATCGCACCGCGTACGAAAAGTTAAAGGAAAAGATCGAGTACGATAAGCGCCGCGCGGAGAACCCGCAGGAGGGGCAGGCGGCCCAGCAGCAGCCGCAGCCCGATTACGAAGATCAACCGCAGATGGGCGGCGGATTCTGCGAGCAGTGCGCGACTTGCTGCGCCTGCAACATGCTCTTCAACTGCTGCTTGAACGCCTGCTGCGGCTGCCGTTGAGGCAGGGGGCGGCGTCGCGATGAAAAAGCTGAGTTCCTTTTCGCTCGCCCTGGCGGCAGTGGCATGCGCGCTCGCGACCATCTTTTTGGCGCTCGGCATCAACGTCCCGTTCCTGCTCGCGTCGGGGTATCTCTTCGGGTCGATCTTTTTGATGCTGCCGCTCGCAAAGGACCTGCGGCTGGGCGCACTGCTCGCCTATGTGGCGACTTGCCTGCTCGCTCTGCCGTTCGGCGGCCTTGCGCAGTTTTATAAATTATTCCCGTTCATCGTCTTTTTCGGCCTGCATCCGCTGGTAAACTCTCTGCAAGAGAAATTTCATTGGAACCGCTGGGTGGCGCTTGCCGTCAAAGATGTATGGTTTATCGGCGCGATGTGTGCCTCTTGGGCACTCTTTTGTGCCATGGCGGGCATCGGGCCCGATGCGCTGCCCTTTGATTGGCTGTACGATTGGGCATATCTGCTCATCGCGGTGGGCGGCGGCATCCTGTTTGTCGCATACGATTGGCTGATGCGCCGCTGTCAGAGGCTGGTCAATTATACCGTGTCCCGTCTCGGGCGCGGCGGGAAAAAGGGCGGCCCGAAGGACAGGCCTTCGCCCCCTCCGCCCGCGGATCGTTCGGACGACGTGTTTGCAGAGCTCTCGCCCGCGAGCGGGGGCAGTGATGGCAGAGAAGATGAAAAAAACGGCGGCGAGCCGCAGGGTGAGAAAGCAAAAAAGTGAGAGTCGGTTATGTCGGATACAACGGAAGTCGCAGGTAAAAATCAAGAATTTACCGGCCTGGTCGAGTCGCTCGGCAGCAACGGAGAAGGGATCGTACATATGGGGGATACCGTCTTTTTTGCCCCCTTTACGGTCACGGGCGAAAAAGTCAAGTTCCGCGCGCTGAAGGTCAAAAACCGCATCGGTTATGCCAAGGCGCTGGAAATTTTGACCCCCGCCGATGAGCGCGTGCGGGCGCGCTGTCCGCTCTTTACCCGCTGCGGCGGCTGCCAGATCCAGCATCTCCGATACGGCGCTCAGCTCAAGCTCAAGAGCAAGACCGTGCAGGATGCCCTCCGCAAGATCGCCGGCATCGAGTGGGATGTCCCGCTCGCCGTCAAGAGCGATATCCAATTCGAGTACCGCAACAAACTGCAGATCCCCGTCGGCGTGGACAAGGACGGGCGCAACGTCATCGGCTTCTATGCCGAGCGCAGCCACCGCATCGTCCCCGTCTCCCGCTGTCCCATCCATCCCCGCTGGGCGGAGGATGTCATCGCCATCTTTGCGGGATATATGACTTCCTGCGGCGTGCATGCCTATGACGAGCGCACCGGTCAGGGCGTGCTCCGCCACATCGTCGTGCGCGATGTCGACGGAAAATTTCTCGTCACCGCCGTTACGGCGACGGATACGCTTCCCCAGCCGGATCGCCTCGTTGCCCTGCTCAGCAAAAAGTTCAAGACGTTTTCGCTGTGGCAGAATATCCATGACGGCAGCGGCAACGGCGTATTCGGCAGGACGTTCCGCCTCCTGTATGGAAAGGGGCGCTATGCTTCGCATGAATTCGGCATCCATTTCGAAGTCGGTCCGAATACATTCGTTCAGGTCAACCGCGGCGTCTGCCGCAAATTGTACGAGCGCACCGTCCGCCTCGCACTGGATTCGGGCGCCAAAGTCGTCATCGATGCCTACAGCGGCTGCGGCCTGCTGACGGCGATGTTTGCCCGCCAGGTCGGCAAGGCGTACGGCATCGAGGTGGTGCCGGAAGCATCCGCCTGTGCAGACAGCCTCATCGAGCCGAATCGGCTGGAGGGCAAGCTGTTCAACATCTGCGGCAGGGTCGAGGAGGAACTCCCCGCGCTGCTGCAAAAGGTGGATCCGCAGGAAGCCTTTCTCGTCATCGATCCGCCCCGCAAGGGGATAGACCGCGCCACGCTGCGCGCCATTCTCGCCTCGGGGATCCCGCAGGTCGCGATGATCTCCTGCAATCCCTCTACGCTCGCGCGCGACCTCGGCATTTTGACCGGATCTCTCGTCGA
>CAJFTM010000030.1:10712-24858 GCA_904419945.1 uncultured Clostridia bacterium | reverse complement strand
ATCATGACAAATTCACAAGAGAAAGAAGTGCCGCCCCGCGCATATGCGCGGGGCGGCCTTTTCGGCAGGCGATGGGTCTGCAGGATGTGTTATGAAATTCAAGATCGAGATCGAACCGGGGAAACGGCGGAGAGCCGGCGGTTTCCTGTCGGCGTTGGATCGGTAAAGGTTTACAGTGCGCGGATACTTTCGACGGGGCTGCGCTTGGCGATGCTGTACACGGGCAGGAATGTTGCCGCAGCGGATGTGACCAAGGCAATGCCCAGCATCACCAGCCACGAGAGGGGGCCGAATACAAAGGCGGAGACGGGCAGCACGCCTGCCAGCGTCGCATTGAGTACGGCACAGGTGACAAAGCACGCGATCATAGAGAGGAGAAAGCAGGTTCCCGCGATGATCGCCGATTCCGAATAGAAAATTTTGAACACGTCGGCGCTGCGCGCGCCGAGGGCGCGCAGGATGCCGATCTCCCGCTTTTTATAGATGATGGATACGGAGATAAAGTTGGCCAGCAGCAGCATCGCGAGCACCGCCATGACGATGCCCAGCGCGAGAAATACATTGCCCAGCATATCGACGATGGAGTTGAGGATCTCCAGCTCCTCGGAGACGGGAGAGCCGACGGTGAAGAAGGTGTCGTTCGCTTCGTCGACCTGTCCTGCCGCGCGCAGCAATTCGCGCAGCTTCCCTGTTTCCGTCGGGACGGCTACGGCGCAGCCGCGGTAGCGCGCATCGGCGGGGAAGGAATAGGCGGTGATCTCCGTGATATTGAGGGAAGAGCTCAGCTCGCTGCTCTGCGCGATGGACAGGCAGTCTGCTTCGGAAAAGTAGGCCGCATCGTGTTCGTAAGAGACCTTTCCGTAGAGGAAACCGGCCAACCGGAAGTCGCCGAGGGCGGTGCCGTTGCGGCTTTGCAGGGAGTATGTGCGGCAGAGAGCATTGTCCGTCTCCTCGTAGCGGCCGATCAGCGCAGAGACCGCGTCGAGCGCCGCTTGCAGCTGTTCTGCATCGGCGTAGATGCGTTCTCTGGAGATGATCTCGCCCGTCGCCTCGTCCGATTCGGTGATGAGATGGGAGCCGTCGGTGAGGTAGTCGATGTCCCGCTCCATGGCTTCGGCAAATTCTTGCGCGGCCGCTTCGCCCTCCCGCTGGGCGATCGCCGCGCGCTCGGCTTCTGCCATCGCCTGCACCTGCGGCCGCAGCAGGTAGAAGGGCAGGGCGATCTCGCCGTCGCTCAAACTGTCCTTCCCCTCGTCAAAAAGGGTGAAGTCGGGGGATTTCCCGTAGCGGATGGGCAGGTAAGAAATGTAGCGGATGGAGCCGGACTCCTCGCTGCCCGCCGCATGGACCGAAATGCCGCCGCTGAGTTCAAAGGAGAAATATTCGGTGAGATCGACGCTCGTACGCCTTTGGAGGAAGGCCTCGCTGTGTGCGTCATAAAAACCGGGGGAAACGAACCCGGCCGCGTACAGGCCGTGCGCCAGGAGGGCGTCGCGCTCGTTTATCAGCGTGCTCCGCTCTTTGGCGTCCATATTGCCTTCGATCGCTTCAAATTCGTCCGGAAGATCCAGGTCCAGTACGCCGCGCACGGTCAGTTCGCCCTTTGCGTCCATCGTGTTTCCGCGTATCGTGATCTTTTGCCCCACGATGTCGTCATAATCGTTCAGGGGGATCTCTTCGCCGTCCTCGTCCGTCAGTCCGCCGTGCTGCAGGCCGGCAAAGGTGTAGGCGGTGATCACGATCTCGTCTTCGCCCAGTGCGGAGAGGTCCGTATCGGTCAGCAGGTGCGCGTCCCAATACGAGGTATCCTCGCTCAGTTCGGCAAAGAAGGTAAGGATGGTGCTGTAATACGATTGCACGCCGACGGCTCCCGCATTCTCGATGCCGAAATCCTGCCCGGAATACGATTCGGAATAGTCGAAACAGGCGATGACGGAACTGCCGAACTGTTCGCGCAGCGTCTCGACGTCGGCGGGGGTGAAGAGGGCAGACGACGTGAAGTCCGCCTCGTCGTACAATTCGGTGCCGCGGAAAGTGACCTGCCGAAAGCGATAATTGTCTTCCAGCATCACGGTCTCATAGTCGGCGTCCAGATAGGTGCGCACGGCCGTTTCGACGGGGTCGTAAAAGGTGAGGGTGGAAAACAGGCCGAACAGCGTGAAGGCGAGGAAGGAGAGCAGAATGGTGAACGTGAGGCGCAGGGGGCGCAGCCGCACGCAGCTCGCGCCCATGCGGAAGGCGTGGCGGAAGGGCATATGCGAGCGGATCAGCTTTTGCTCGTCGGCGGCGTAGCGGCGCGGCGGCGGCTGCACGGTCTGCGTAAACTGTCCGCCGGCATCCGGGAGCGTGTCCTGCAGGGCGGCCACTTCCTGCCGGTTGCAGGAGATGGCAGCGCCGCCCTTGGAGGAGGAGAGAAAACGGCGTATGGCAGCAAAGTCTTCCTCCGTCAGCCGCGCGCAGTCGCGCACGGAGACGGTATCTTCGCAGAACCGCACGTTTATGGCCGTCGCCTCTCCCGTGCGCGTCACGTCGGAGATGACCTTTCCGTCCTTGAGCTCGACGATGCGGTCGGCGTACTGTTCGGCAAATTCGCGGTCGTGCGAGACGACGATGACCAGTTTATCGCCCGAAAGTTTTTTGAGAGTGTCGAGCACTTGCCGCCCTGTCTCGCTGTCCAAGGCGCCCGTCGGTTCGTCGGCGAGGATGATCTGCGGGTCCTTGACCAGCGCCCGCGCGATGGCGACGCGCTGTTTCTGCCCGCCTGACAGGGTATTGGGTTTGCGCTTGGCAAAATCTTCCATTTCAACAATGCGCAGGATGCGGCGGATCTCCTGCGGATCGCGCTTTTTGTTTTGAAGCTCGAGCGCGAGCGCGACGTTGTCCTCCACCGAAAATTCGTTGAGCACGTTGTATTCCTGAAAGACGAAGCCGACGCAGGTGTTGCGGTAGCTGTCAAAGTCCTCTGCAGAAAAGTCCTTGCTGCTGCGCCCTCGGATGACGATCTCGCCTTCGTCCGGGCGGTCGAGACCGCCGCAGATGTTGAGCAGCGTCGATTTTCCGCTGCCGCTCTTGCCCAGCAGGAAGACGAGCCCCCGCTCGGGAAAGGACAGGCTCACTCCGTCCAGCGCCCGCGTCTCGACTCCCTTTTTGCTGCGATAGGTCTTGCGTATGTTTCGGATCTCCAGCATAATTTCCTCCTTATGGATCGCCGCCCTTCGGCGGCTTCGTGCTTTCATTATAGCAGCCGCATTCCACAAAAATCAACCGTCAGCTGTCCCGTTTTTGTCCCATTTTTGTCCCGGGACATCTTATTTGTGCAGAATTGCATCCAAGATCTTCGGAATCCGCTCGATGCGGCCCCGACCGGAAGGAAAATCGTGCCCTGAAAGGGGTGGAGGAGGAAAATTATTTTGAAGACGGGCTTTCGCTCATGACATCGAGGTGATGCGGCGCTTTTGCCGCAAAAAAATCTGTCGATGCGCCGATTCATGCCGGGCATAGTACGTCATCGTCTCCGATGTGCAAAAGGGCGGCCGTTCTTCTTTGCGAGAAGCCGATCATTACGCCAGACAGAGTACAGGGGATTTGATATTTTCGGGCGGTTTCAAAGCGGGACAGAGGGATCGAGAAAGAGCTTTGGACCGGACAGAAGGGCAATCGTCGCGCAAATCCGACGGGAAGCGGCAAGCCTTCTCAAAAAACAGGGGGAACGGCGCGCTATAATGAGGGCCAGATCGGCGGAGGGATATGCATCGGCGCGGACAACGCCGGTGCGCTGCCCTTCCGCTGCAGCGGAGGGGGTATGATCGTCTATCTCGATCTTCTCATTCTCGATAACTTTTGTGCGGACGCGGCTCTGCTTTACTGTGCGGTGCGCACGGTCAAGGGCGAAGTCCGGTGGCTGCGCATCGCCCTGACGGCAGCGCTCGGGGCGGCGCTGGGGACAGGTTATGCAGTGTTTACCCTGTATTATACGCTGCCCGCCGCCGTCGGCTTCATCGTGCGGTGGGGCGTACTGTTCGTGCTGCCGCTGCCGGCGGCATCCTTCAAATATAAGCGTACATATCTCCTGTGCAGTCTCGCCTTCGTCGGTTATATGGCTGCATTTGCGGGGATCCTCACGGCGCTGTTTGCGCGCGGTGAGCCGGGAACGGCAGGCGGCGAACTCACTTATACGGTGGGCGGCATTCCGTCGGGCGTGCTCGTCGCCGGGTGCGTCGCCTTCGCCTTTGCTGCCGAACATTTCGTTCGTCGCCTGACGGCGCGGGCGGAGATCATCTCCTGTACCTGCCGCTGTACGCTCCGTTTGGGAGAGCAGTCGGTGACGGTGCGCGGTTTTGTGGATACGGGCAACCGTCTGCGCGATCGGCGCGGGCGGCCCGTAGCCGTCGCGGAGAGAGGGGCTCTGGCAGCGCTGCTCGCGGAGCAGCTGCTGAAGGGAAGAGTCCCTTCTGAGAATATCGTCGTGCGCACGGTCAACGGAAGATCACGCCTTTCGGCGGTGCGAATCGATCGGTTGGAGATATATTGCGGCGATCGCATGAATACAATAGAGGATGTGACAGTCGCACTCAGCCCCGACCCGCTTGCCGGAGAATACGGGCTGATCCTGCCGTCATCGTTTGCCAAGGAAAAGGATTTTCAGGTTTCGGGAGGGGAAGGATGCTGAAAGCTCTCAAAGAGTCGCTGCGGCGGCTGGCACAAAGGCTGAACCTGCGCGAAAACGTGTTCGATTATATCTGCGGGAGCGAGGCGCTGCCGCTCCCGTATTCGGCGGAGGAAGAATCGGCCTTGTTGGGCAAGCTGTCGGAGGGGGATGCAGCTGTGCGCTCCTCCCTTGTCGAACACAATCTGCGCTTGGTGGTGTACATTGCGCGCAAGTTTGATAATACGGGGGCAGACGCGGACGACCTCGTTTCCGTCGGTACGATCGGGCTGATCAAGGCGGTCAATTCCTTCGATCCCTCCAAAAATATCAAGTTGGCCACATACGCCTCGCGCTGCATCGAAAACGAGATCCTCATGTACCTGCGCCGCCTCGTACGGGTGCGCAACGAGGTCTCCTTCGACGAGCCTCTCAATACCGACTGGGAGGGGAACGAACTGCTCCTCTCCGATATCCTCGGCACGGACAGCGACGTCGTCTATAAGGACATCGAGACGGGCGTAGAGAAGGAACTGCTGCGCGGCGCGCTGCGCAAGCTGCCCGAGCGCGACCGCCGCATCATGACGATGCGATTCGGATTGGACGGCAAAGAGGAGATGACGCAGAAGGATGTGGCGGACGTCCTCGGCATCTCGCAGTCGTATATATCCCGATTGGAAAAAAAGATCATCGCCCGCTTAAAGAGTGAGATCGGCAAGCTGGTATAAGCGTCCGCTTTGCGCGGCGCCGATGCCGCATCGTGCCCCGGATTGCGAGCGGCAAAACGGGAAAGCCGGGGGAATACACTCTCCGTTGTTCGGCGTACATAATTTTCTTCCCTTCGTACATACTTGCTCGGGAGGGAGAAACGATGTTGCAGAAAGTAGAGATCTGTGGAGTGGATACGGCGGGCCTGCCCGTATTGACGGCGGAGGAGAGCAATGAACTGATGCGCAAACTTAAGGCGGGCGACGCCGCCGCGCGCGAGCGGTTTGTGGTCGGCAATATGCGGCTGGTACTGTCTCTCGTCAAGCGGTTTTGGTCAAAGAATGCGAATGCGGATGACGTATTTCAGGCCGGCTGTATCGGCCTTTTGAAGGCGATCGATAATTTCGATCTGTCCGTCGGCGTGCGCTTTTCGACGTATGCGGTCCCGATGATTTTGGGCGAGATCAAGCGGTATCTGCGCGACGGCAATTCGCTGCGCGTTTCCCGCTCCATTCGCGATACGGCCTACCGCGTGCTCAAGACGCGCGAGCAGTTAGAGGCGGAGGACAAGGAGGCGACCATCGAAAAGATCGCCGAGGCGATGCAGGTGCGGGAAAAGGAAGTCGTCTATGCACTGGATGCGATCTCCGATCCCGTCTCTCTCTTTGAACCCGTCTATAACAAGTCGGGGGATGCCCTCATGCTCATGGACCAGATCAGCGACGAAAAGAACAACGATGAAGTTTGGACAGAGCATGCCGCCCTTGCCGAAGCGATGTCCCATTTGGGGGAGCGCGAGCGCAAGATCCTGTTCCTGCGCTATTTTGAAGGCAAGACACAGACGGAGATCTCGGATGAAGTCGGAATCTCGCAGGCGCAGGTATCGCGTCTGGAAAAGAGCGCGATCAATACCATCCGCAATGACATCGCCTACGATTTTTGAGCCCCGCAACGCGCCCATTTCGGGCACGTTGCGGGTAGGGTAAGGCATGATGATCGCAGAAGGCCATCAGCTCTGTCAGCTGATGGCTTTTTTGTGGTGTAGCCCGATCAGATGCAGAGATGCGGGAGGGATGCGGTTAGGGCGGAGGTGCCATAATCAGCTTGCGATCTTGCGGAAAAAGATTTACTTATCTCGGCGGATGGGTTATAATAATAGGAGAATACGATCGGGGAGGACGCTTGCGATGCTGTTCCGCCAGATGAAATATTTTGTGGCGATCGTCGATTGCGGCAGCTTTACGGAGGCTGCCGAACGCTGCTATGTTTCACAGTCCGCGATCTCGCAGCAAATGTCGGCGTTGGAAGCCGAGCTCGGGGTAAAGTTGTTCGAGCGCGACGGGAGGAAGTTCCGGCTGACGCCTGCGGGCGACTATTTTTACGGCAAGAGCAGGTCACTGCTTGCAAGCGCGGAAGAGGTATGCGCTGAGACCAAACGCATCGGCTCGGACAGTGAGCTCAAGCTCAGCATCGGCTATCTTGCGGGCTATTACGGCTACGAGTTGCAGGAGGCCGTCGTCGGGTTTTCGCGCGTCTATCCGGAGGTCGTCGTGGATATTTTCAAAGGTTCGCACGAGGAGCTGTACCGTGCGCTGAAGGACGGGCGGGCGAGCCTCGTGATGAGCGACCAGCGCCGCGCCTTTTCGGATGAATATGAGAATTATGTGATGGCGCAGGACCCCGCTTATGTCGATGTTTCGGCGGACGGCCCGCTCGCCGGCAAAGAATATCTGACAGTCGATCGTCTCGCAGATGTGCCGTGCATCCTCGTGGCGGAGAAGAGCGAAGAGGAAACGGAAAGGCGCTTTTATGCGGAAACTTTGGGGATCGGGCGGGAATACCTGTTTGCGGCGAGCCGCGACGAGGCCCGCTTGCTGGCGATGAGCGGCCGAGGATGCATGCTTGTGGAGAGTGTGCGCGGAGAGACCGAGCCGCCCCTGCTCCGCCGAGAGGTGCGCCGTGCGGACGGCAGCCCCATCGTGCGTACATACTGTGCGTTTTGGCAGAAAAAACGGACGAGTTATTATATCGAGGAATTTGCCGACATATTGCGCAGACAATTTGCAAAAAATCAATAGATGTTTGAAGCCCCGCCGCAAGCGGGGTTTTTTATATCCATCGTTCGATGGATGGCTGTTCTCGACGTTTGATCGGCATATTTGCGGACGGTGCGCCATATAGTAGAGCGAGAGAAAAGAGTGACAGAACACGGCGCGGGCCGGATTCGACACAGCCTGCTTTTCTTCGCCGAAATCTGTCAGAAAATTTCTGCCGTCGGCAGGTATAATAAGAGGGAACTGAGATGAACGTATGCACACTTCGCCTACGCCGCGCGGCGGGAGCGCTGTCCTTAGGGGCGCTCGCTCTGGCACTCGTCATCCTGCTCCGCTGTACGGGCGCCTATGTGCTGTTCGCCGGCGGAACGGTGCGCCGCCTGCCCGTGTACAGTGTCGAGCGGGAAGATCGAAAGATCTCCATTACCTTTGACTGTGCTTGGGGGACCGAACATACGGACGCCATTTTGGAGGTGCTCGCGCGGGAAGAGGTGCGCGCTACCTTTTTTATGGTCGAATTCTGGGCGGAAAAATATCCGGAGTACGTGCAAAAGATCGACGAGGCGGGGCACGAGATCGGCACGCACAGCGCGACGCATTCACATATGGCGGGCATGGAGGAGGCACGCATCCGAGAGGAGCTGCGCACTTCTTCCGCGGCCATCACCGCCGTTACAGGCAAAGCGGTGACGCTGTTCCGGGCCCCCTTCGGCGAATACGACGATCGTTTGGTGCGCACGGCGGAAGAGGAGGGGTATGCGGTCATCCAGTGGGACGTCGACAGCCTCGATTGGAAGGATCTCTCTGCGAGTGAAATTGCCCTGCGGGTGACCGGCAGGGCCAAGGAAGGGAGCATCATTCTCTGTCACAACAACGGCCTGCATACGGCGGAGGCGCTTCCGGCCATCCTCGATGCACTGCAAAACGGCGGATATACCTTCGTCCCCGTCGGCGAGCTGCTGTTACAGGGGGAAAGCGTGGTCGACGCACAGGGGCGGCAGCGCCCCGCATCCTGAAAAACTTTTGGCACGATCGATCAAGGGAGGATCAAAAAATGAACAGTACAGAGAAAAACAACAAGGTCTTTATCATGGGCGAGATCGTCGGCGAGGCGAGCTTTTCGCACGAGGTATACGGCGAGGGCTTTTACGAGCTGAAAGTTCGGGTCATGCGCCTGTCCGGCCAGGCAGATACGCTGCCCGTCACCGTTTCCGAGCGGCTGATCTCCGAACACGAGCTCAAACCCGGCGCAACGCTGTGCGCGTTGGGACAGTTCCGCTCCTATAACAAACTGGAAAACGGGCGGTCCCGCCTGATGCTCACCGTGTTCGTGCGCGAGATCGTCGATGCGCCGCCCGCGCGCAATCCAAACAGCATCGTGCTGAGCGGCTATATCTGCAAACCGCCCGTCTATCGCACGACCCCGTTTAACCGCGAGATCGCAGACCTGCTCGTTGCAGTCAACCGTGCGTACAACAAATCCGATTATATTCCGTGCATCGCCTGGGGCAGGAATGCGCGCTTTGTCAAAAACTTACAGGTCGGCGACCGCATCGCCCTTTCCGGGCGGATCCAGAGCCGCGATTATCAAAAGAAGCTGAGCGAGTATGAGGTCAAGACGATGACGGCGTATGAGGTGTCCGTCTCCAAGCTCGCTGCCTTTGACAGCGCCGAAGAATTTGATCTGGAGCGGGAATTTTCTCTGTATACGAATACGGACAAGGCCGTCGGCTTCGGGAATGCGCCGCGCGAACAGGAAATGTAGCGGCCTCTGCATCCGGTACGGGATCGCGAGGCGGAAACCGGCCCGATGAAGGGCGATCTGGACAGCTCATCCGCGGAAGAGGGGAGACCCTCCGCCGCTATTCTCCGATGAAAGCCTCGTGGGGGACCCTCCGCGGGGCTTTTTGGCGCGCTGATGTTCGCGAAAACTGCAGGCAGGCGGCCGCCGTTTCCCGCAGGATGAAGGCGCTGTCATCCTTGGCGGCACGTTTTTGCGCGGCAAAGGAAAGATAAAAAAGCGGCGGGGAGAAACACTCCCCGCCGCGCGGTCATTTATTTTATGGAGATCATGCAATGGTCGGCTGTTTCCGGAAGATGAGGTAGCCGACGCTCGCGAGCAGCGCGATCGTGACCACGGGAACGAAGATGAGTACATACACGACATATTCGTTTGCGCGGTACAGGAGCGCTTCCTCGATCAGCCCTTCGTATACGATGCCGCTCTCGTCCGTATAGGAGACGAAGATCATTCCGTTTTCGTCCGTTTCGCCATAGGCGCGCACCTGTTCTTCATTTTCCAGGGTGAGGGAACCGTCACCCGTCGCGCGGTAGAGGGTGATGCTCGCGCCGCGCCGCAGGCTGCGCATCGTGTACGTGCTTTCCAGCGCGCCGTCTGTGCGGTAGGAGAGGATGTAGTCGCTGGGAACAAAACCGTACGAGAGCGCGCCGCTCTCGCTCTCGACCAGCACAAAGTAGTAGCTCTCTGCATCGAGGGCGGTCTCTGCGCTATCCAAGTACAGCTCGTCCAGTACCGTGACGGCGGTCGATTTTTCAAGGGTGGTCAGCTTGCCGAACATCGTGACGTCGTCCGTCGTCATGCCCATGATCGGGTACTTATACAGGCCGACGTCGTTGGTCGTATAGCCGAGGGAGAAAGGGGATCCCTCCTCTGTACGGGGCTCGTGCAGCGTCTCCGCGTCGGAGAGCAATTCTAAGTTGCCCGCACCGTCATTGGGGTCGCTGTCGAGGACCAGGCGTACGTCGTATTCGCGCGCAACGTGAATGCCGTCGCTCTCTTCGCTGTAAAAGACGACGATCGCGCCGTAATTGGTTTGCGTCAGGACGACGCCGATGCGCTCCTCCGTTTCGCGCGTGTAATCAGAGCAGTTCAGCGTCGCCATATCGGCGAGGGATGCGAGGTCGAGCTGCACCGTCACGGCCCCTTCGCTCACGCGCGCCAAGCGGCCGCTCGCAAATCCGGAATCGGGCAGGCGGGTGTATACGGCGTCGTACAGCCCGGCGGCCGACAGGGAATCCAGCGCTTCCACGGCGAGCGCATCCGTCGCGGCGACAAAGCCGTCCGACAGGAAATAGACAGTGCCCGACTGGAAGCCGAAGGAGAATGCGACTGCCTCCGCATTGGCTCCGCCGACCAACCCGTTCAGATCGATCGCGTCCATGTGGTCGGTCGAGCCCTCGCTGGTGGAGGTGGGCTTGTTGTAGCGCAGCATCTCGCCGCTCTCCGTCAGGCAGGTGATGTTGCCGGCAAAATCAGACACGATCTGTGTTGCACCCGCAAAATCGGCGGGCAGCCGCTCGCCGCTGCCGGTCAAAAAGGCATGTTCATCTGCATAGGAATAGACGCTGCCGGAGGTATCCAGCAGGTAGATGTAGCCGCTGATATCGGTCGCGACGGAGAGATAAGTATCCGTCGTCGTGCCGTCAGCTGCCTGGTAAGTGTAGGCGCTGCCGTCGGGGATGATCGCGCCGCGCCGCTGGCTCGTTTCGGAAATGACGTAGAAGGAACCGAAGGAATAGGCGATGTCATAGATGCGAGCGCCGATCGCCTCAGTATCCAGCAGTTCGCCGTCGTAAGAATAGAGGTACACGTTGTATTCGTCGGCGGCGGCAAACACATCTTCCCCCGCGCAGACGAGCAGGGGGGCAGCGGCCGTTGGCACGGCACTGTAACGGCGGGTGCCCGCGTCGTAGACGACGGCGCGCCCGTTGCCCGTATCCGCAACGACCACTTTGCTGTCATACACGGAAATGTCGCTCGCGCCGGCGCCGAGGCGGTTTTCGCTGTCGGAATAGCGGCTGATCTCGTAGCCGCTGTATTCTTCGGCCGCGGGGTCGAATCCGCGCACTTTATTTTCGGTCGTCAGATACAGCGTCCCGTCGAATGCGCTGACGGAATCGATGGAGCCCTCGGTCAGCGGCTCGGCCGGCGCAGATTGTCCGGCTTCCGCCGCGCGGTAGAGGGCGTGATCGTTGTTGGAAATATAGAAGCAGCCCGTTTCCGTCACCGCAAAGGAAGCGACGGTCGATGCCGCCGTCCATGCGACGGTCCCGTCCGCCGTGCAGATATCGGCGTTCCAGGAATAATACAGCGCCGACCCGTAGATGTCGAAACCGGGCATGGCGACGTTATTGCTGCCCGTGCGCACGCTCTCTGCACTGTCCAAGAGGACGGACGTACCGCTCATGGGCGCGCGGACGATGCTGCTCGGTGCAACGACATAATAAAAGTACGTGCCCGCATCGGACGGGTAGATGGCGAAGGAAGAGCTCCCCGCAACGCCCACGTCCGCTGCTTCTCCGAATCCGTCCGGCCCGCAGGCGATGTAGCGGATGGTCGTGCCCGTCAGCTGTGAAGCGACAAAGTACAGATACGTCGTCCCGTTAACTTCGTAAAACTGCAGGGAAGACACGTTTGCACCGGCGCTGTGGCGCGCGTAAGCGGTGCCGCCATCCTTGGCATACAGATAGATGTCGGAGCCGTCCGCAATGGCGATGTAGTCGCCGTTCGTGGTGAAGTCGGACGGGTCATTCAGTTCCATGTACTGTTCGTAGGAGGTGGGGAGCAGCAGACTGATCCCGGCGGACGCGCGCTCACCCGTCGCCGCAAATGCCGCAGCCCCGCCGAACGCCGCAAGCGCCAGGCAGGCGATCATCGTTACGATCAAAAGTTTTTTCTTCATGCGTATCCCCGCGGGCCCCGCTGCCGCGGGGCTTTTTCGTATTGGAAGGGGCCGGCCGTGTGCCGCAGCCGGCACATCCCGCCCTTTGATTCTCATTCCATTATAGCATAAACGGATGCGTTTGTCGACAAAATTTTCGAACTTTCCCCGCTGCGGCTGATTTTTCTTTCGCGGGGAAGAAAAATCAAAAAACAGGCGTGTGGGTGCCTCTTTTTTGTGGTATACTGTGTAAAAATACAAACATATGTTCGTATTTTGGCAGGTATGCTGGAAAATACATCCGATGTATGCGATAATAGGGATGCGTGAAAAAATTTTGTGGGGGTGATACCAGGATGAAAGATTACCAAAAGGCGATGTTGCTCGTCTATCCGAAGATCGGAAGATTGATCGCGGACCTCGGCCAGCTGGCGGAGGCAAAGGCCTATGCCTCATACAGCGGGCGGGAAGCGACGGAAACGTGCGTCGCCCGCATTTTATCCTATCTGCATGCGAGAGATTGCTTTGCCGTACTCAAGGATCTCGTCGACGGAGTGCTCGCCCGGCTCTCGCGCGAGGAGCGCTACCTGCTCGAGTACAAATATTTTCGCCGCAGGAAGGTGCTGGAAGGGGAGTTTGCGGATATGCAGTGCGCATTCAGCGCGCGCACCTATTACCGCCGCCAGCGCCGGCTCGCGGCCAAGCTGAACAATCTCTTTTTGCTGAGCGGCGCAGACCGCGCGTGGTTTGATTCTCTGTTCGCGGACATCGCCTATATGCGCGCATTGGTCGACGGCGTGCGCAGCGGCGAAGCCATGACGGACAAGCGTGCCCGTGCGACGCTGCGCGTGCGCGGTGCCCGCGCTTGATGTTCACACTTTTTCTTTTGGCGGCTCAAAAAAAAGCGTGAGCAAGAAACCATTCTGAAAAAGGCAAATCACACTTTTGCCTTTTCCCCCCAAATTGCCGGAAGGCTTACAGAAAGGGGTGAAGGCGGCGCGTATCTGCAAAGGCGTGCCCGTAAAACGCGCCGCCGAGGGGAAACCCGTTCAGGTTTCCCCTCATCGTACGGAAAACCGCAGGCGTCAGCTCGCCGAGATTTTCGTGAATCATGTTATCGGTAAAACTCTTCCGCTTCCTCTTCGCGAGGGGCGGATTTTTTTGCGTGTGCGGGGCGGAACAAAAAGTACAGCAGCCCCAGTCCGGCCGCGCCCAGTACGCACAGCAGTACGATCCCGGCGACGCTCAGCCCCCCGCTTTGCTGCGGTTCGGGTTCCGGTTCCGTCTCTTCGGGGGCGGGCGTTTCGGTGTGTTCCGTGTTGAGCGGATAATCCAGCAGCGAGCAGGCCGTTGCGGGGACATACCCGAATGCGCCGTTCAGTTCTACATAATAGTAGGTGGACGAACCGAAGCGGAACGTCCCGTAATAGGGAGCGCTGACCGTGTATTCGGTGATAAATCCTGCCGGCAGCCCCGTGTCCGCTTCGGTGCGGAAGGTCACGTCCACCGCATAATAGAGATAGGGCGTGGCGGGGGTGTAATCGACGGGCGTTACCTCTTCGCGCAGGCAGTATCCGCGCACGGCCGTGCGGCCCTGCGTGCCCGAGAGATATTCGACTATGTAATATTCCCCGGCTTCTCCGGACAGCTTGACAAAGTAGGAACTTGGCAGGACAAACAGGCCGGAATCTGCGCTCGGGCTGCGGTAGAGGTAAACCCCGTCCTGCTCGATGCGCGCATAGGCGGGCGCCTGCGCGTTCTCCTCTTCGCTCTCGGCTGCGGAGGCAAAGGCCGGCAGAAACAGCACGAGCAGCGCCGCGGCCGCAAATGCGGCGGCCAAAAACCGAAATTTTTTCATGATGGACCCTCCTTGCCCGAACATTCGGGTGAGAGCGATTATAGCATGCGCGGAGGGATTTTGCGCGTCGAAGCGCGGGGATCTTACACTTTTTTTGTCGTATGCATGTATGTCGAAGTATTTTTGTTTGCTTTTTGATCAAATTTTCTGTAATCCGCCAAAAGTTGGCGTGTTATGACAGACAATTTATCATATAATA
>CAJFTM010000030.1:0-10687 GCA_904419945.1 uncultured Clostridia bacterium | reverse complement strand
GGGGGGGGGCGGCGAGCTATTTGGCGTTCTAAACGGGCCTTTCGGCAGTATTTTAGAATGATAAAGTTGCATATACATCGGCGGGGAATTTCCCGCATGCATCATTATAAAATTACGGAGGTAACAAGGTATGGGAAAAGCGAAGAAGATTCTCGTCGCTCTGCTGAGCGCGGTATTCCTTTGCTCGGCGGCTGTGTTTGCGGCCGGATGTGCCTGGACGTCTGCCATGGCAGAGAGCGGCCCCGGCTACACGGCGGCAGCGCCTGCCGCCGATGACGGGACAGCGCGGGCGGATGGAGCGGTAATACCGGAATCGGTCACGCTCAACTCTACGTTAGGAGAGAGCGAGTTTATTTATTCTGCGGAGAGCAGTCTATTTCCGTATGTGGAAGGGACGATCAAGCTGTCGGATGGTACGACGGCTAATTTACGCACGGCGAATATTCCGTATACAATCGAAGTGGTTGAGGGGAATATGATTCCTACGCCGGGCAGCGGTATTCAGCCGGGCGATACATATGATATTCAAGTAGTTGTTCAGTTTACGGAATATCCGGATGTCACGTGTGAGCCAATTTCGTTGAGGATCAAAGCGTCAACTATTTTGGCTATCAGCGCTCGTTTTGTAGATGGGGCAGCGAGCCAACAAGGCATTCAGGCATTAGAGCAAGTCCCGAAAGAAGATCTTATCGTGACTGTCACATATATGGACGAGGGCATGGTTTATACCAGGACTTTGACGGCCGACGAATATACGATTCGGTATGCAAATACGACTGCCGAAGAAGAAGGGTATCTTCAATTTGGTATAGATGACAGCGTAACGATTGTCTATGAAGAAGGGAAACAGGAAAAAGAATCCTCTCCATTGGCAGTCAATGTTATCGAAGCACCGATCAACGTACCGCGCTTTGTGCAAGAAGACGGTACTGAGGTCAATTTGAATACTTCCACATTTATTTTTGACGAAACAGAAAAGACTTTTACGTTCGGAAACACGAGTTATCCGTTTAAAAGTAATCAAATGTCGTTTGAATTTTCTGCTTCCGACGGTGGGACCTTTACGGAGACTCCGGAAGGTGATGAGGCCGGAACGTCTGTCACTTTTAAAGCGACCGATGCAGGAACGTATTCTGTTACATTTCGCGTAAAGGAGGGGTATCGGTTCTCTCAGATCGGGTTCCCTGTCTATGGTACGAGAATTTATAAAGACCCTGCTTCTCCCAATGAAGAAGAAATCATCGGCGTCACCTATACATGGACGATCGAAAAGGCCGAGTTTACGGGCATCGAGTTTGATTTTACAGCGACAGGATGGACGTATATCGGCAGCCACGAGACGGATAAATCCAATGCGGAGAAAGCCCCGAGCAATATCGCTGCGACTTATGAGATGGAGGACGGTACGGAACAGACCGTTGAGATCGGGGAAACGCTCGCCTCGTCGATCACCGTCGTTTATGAAAAGCAGAATGCTTCCGGCGGCTGGGAAAAGGTTTTGGGAACGCCTTATACGGAGAATAAGGTTCCCAACGCCGCGGGCAATTACCGTGTAAAGATCGTCGTCGCGGTGACGGATAACTTTGAGGCGGCGGAGAGCGACTCCATCAACTTTACCATTGCCAAGGCGACGAATACCGTTTCCTATACGGGCGCGCAGTGGGCGTACGGCGAACAGCCGGTCACCCTCGACGAAATCGTAGAGGGCCTCTCGAGCGCGTTCGATGCCGATCTCGGCGAGATTGACACAAGCGAGATCGCTGTCAGCTTGACGTATAATGATTGGGATACGGCTTTTACCATCACCGAAAATTCTCTCAAGTGGAATGCGGGTACCTATTATCTGCGCGTCTACTATCCCGGCAATGAAAATATCGAGGCGTTCGGCTCGGCAAGTTCTCCCGCCGCTCTGGAAGGGACGAACAACATCGCCGTTTCGCGAGGTACCATTCATTTTGTCGGTACGTTCTCTTTGACGGGCTGGACGTTCGGTGCAGACGCAAATCAGGATAATACATATTATGCTCCGACGGATAGCGGCTTTGCCGTATACGTCGCGGGTGCGGATTGGGACGGCGTTGTGGACGGCGGCAGCGATTATTCGCTCTTGGATGGCGTCGGCAGCTATCAGTATGCGAGAAGCGGCGGCAGCTATGCGGCGCTCGCGGGCTTTTTGGCTGCGAATGACAGCGCCTACGGTACAGACTCTTCCGTTTTGAACGCGGGGAACTACTCCGTGCGCTTTGCCGTGCCCGCCGACGGAAACAACTATGCCGCGGCGAACAGCAAGGAAGCCTCGTTTACCGTCTCCCGCCGCGAGGTCAGTCGGCCGACGCTCCAACTGGACGCGGACGGCTACACCTATACCGGCAGCGAGCAGGAGGTATCCGTCAGCGAGTTCGATGCCGCCATCATGAGCGGTTCCGCCGCGGCCGCGGATGCAGGCGATACTGTTTCCTTTAACGATCGCGGCGCGCTGACCGCGACCGACGCGGGCACCTACACGCTCACCGTCGCGATGACGAGCGGCAACTATACCTGGACGGGCGAAAACACCGCTCCGAGTGCCGCGCCGCCCGATGTCGAACTCACATGGACGATCCGAAAGGCACAGAATATCATCACCGCAGGGGCGACCTATGCCGGCTGGACGTACGGCGATATGCCGACGGGCACGGATACGCTGGATGCCTCCCTTGCCTTTACGCAGGACGGCCAAACGATCGCATATACTTACTATGCGGCGAGCGACAGCGGCCGCGAAACGCCCGTCACCATTTCGGCGACGACGCCTGCGGGCGACTATGTGCTCGTACTCTCCGTTGCGGAGAGCGAAAATGCGCTGGGTGCGACGATCGAGCGGACGTTCACCGTTGCCGTCGGCAGCGGCACCATTTCGGCGGAGCTGAACGATACAGAGACCTGGTATTACCGCGATGACCTGTCCGAGCATGCGCTGACAATTTCCGGTACGGTCAGCGGCGATGCGGGCCTCGCCTTCGGGCTGGACGACTGCACCGTCGTGTACGAGCGCCAAACTGCCGGCGGTAGCTGGGAGACGGTCGCATTGAGCGATACGGCAGATGCGGGCAATTACCGCGTCACCGTGTCCTTGACAGACAGCTCCAACTTTACGGCGCAGCCGATCGTCATCGAGTTCACCATCCAAAAGTACGTGGTGGATATTCCCTCGTTTACCCGTACCTACGAGTTCAACAGTCAGGTGCGGCTGCCGGATATTCCGACGAGCGGTTCGCGCGGGTCGTCGTGGTCGATCTCATATGACGATAACCAGTCAACGACGTACGGCGTCTATTGGGCGACGTTGACGTTGAATGATACAAAAAATTATGAATGGAATACAAACTTTAGCACGGGTACGGACGAGAACGGCGATCCGATTACGGATTCCTTGCGTTCGGAGAGCGTTGCCAGGGTGTTCTACTCCATCACCAAGACGACGTATACGGCGACCGTCAACAGTGCAGCCGCTTTTACTTACGGAGACACGATTCCTGCGCCGACGCTGACGTTCGATCTAGAAGGAAGCGCGCTGGAGGAAGTGAAGGCTGCCGTGCAGACTGTTTCTTATAGGTCGTCCGGTAACTGGATCGAATATACGGGGCAGAGATTGAACGCCGGACAGTATCAGTGGCGTATCTTTGTTGCGGGGACGACAAACTACTCTTACGGCGAGTTTTTTGCAAACTTTACCGTCAATCCGAAGGAGTTGAGTGAGCCGAGTTGGAGCAATTGGAATGGTACGTACGGCACTTCTGAAGCCGCATCGGCGGCATTTACGGGCGTCCTCTCAGGCGACGACCTCGGTTTAGAGTATTTTTATACGGGCACTGCCAATGACAACACGTCATACAATTCTGCTACAGCGCCCACAAAGGCGGGCACCTATACCGTGACCGTCACCATCGGCAATGCAAACTACTGCATTTCCGGGGAATGGGGCGACGCCGTCATGACGAGTGCCGCACAGACCTATATCATCGCCCAGGCGTCCATCACGCTGAAGGTAGATGACGAACGGATCAACTACGGCGACAATGCCCCCGACTACACCTATGCGATGACGGAGGGTAGGCTGTATTACGGCGACCGGCTCGAAAGTATTTTGGCCAACGTCACGCTGACCTATGAAGACAATTATGCCGCCGGCGACGATGCAACAAATTACACCGTCTCCTTTGCCAACGGATTCGATCTCGCAAACTACACAGTGACGCCGGTGGACGGTACGCTGACCGTCGATCCCTTCGCGCTGACGGTACAGATCCAAAATCCGACCGACCTCGACTATAACGGGAGCGCCAAGGAAGCGACGTATACCACAAACTGGGCCACGGCGGGTAAAGCGGGCACGGCGCCCGTGCTCGCACTCAGCTACGAGCAGTGGGTAAACGGCGGTTACAGAGCCTGCGACACGCCGACAGAGGTGGGGACTTACCGTGCCGTCGTCACCATGACGGATACGACGGGCAACTATACCTTCACAATGACGCATGGCGAAGACTACGACATCGCCGCGGCGGCGATCACCGTGAAAGAGCTGTCGACCGATGATATTTGGTACACGGGCGCAAGTTACGCGCTGGGAGGGTATCTCGCCATTTCTACGGTCAACGGGCAGGAATATCAAGTTACCTTTACCGTCAACAGCAATGTAGTGACCGCGTTGACGGATGCCGGTTCCTATACGGTCGGGTATACCGTCACGGCGCCCAACCACGCGGAAGTGACGGGCAGCTTTACGCTGGAAATTCAGGCAAATACCCTCGTTTGGGATACCGAGTATGACCGAGCCGACTGGACGTACGGCCAAAGCGCAACGAGCGAGACGAGGCCCGCCGCCAAGTTCAAACACGGCACGGCGGCATCCGGCATCATCGGCGGGGCGGACATCGAGTATTTCACGAACGAAGCATGCACGGATCGCTATACGGGCGGATTCAGCAGCACGACGCCCGCCGGCACCTATTATGTCAAAGTCACTGTCGCCGGAGACGGGGATAACTTTGCCGCACTTTCCGAGGTGTATTCCTTTACCGTCAACTATGCGCAGCTGACCATTAGGGCAGAAAATGACTCCATCGTCTACAATTCGGAGATCCCCGATTACACGGCGACGATCACCGGCTTTGTCAATGGTGAAACGGCCGAAAGCCTCGGCATTGATGCGGGCGACGAGTATACCATTGAATGCGAGTATCGAAAGGGCAGCTCGGTGAATACTTACGCCATCGATGTGAGCGGTGACAGCATCATCGGCAACTATCAAGTTGTGTATGTGGATGGCACGTTGACCGTTACGGCACAGGCTATGAATGTGACCTTTGGTGAGTTGTCCGCGGAGGAGCGAACCTATAATGGTGCTCCCATCGCGTATCCTGTCACGGCAACGGGCGCTGTAGACGGAGAAGAGATCACACTGATCGTCTACTATGATGACAGCACGACTGTCCCGACGGATGCCGGCACATATACAGTGACGATTGCTCCGGAAGTGGGCGAAAATTATTCCTCTTTTGGTTGGAGCGCCACATTCACCATCATTCCGCGCGAGGTGGAGATCGTTTGGACGGAAACGGATACGGACTTCTACTACAACGGCACCGTGCAGAGCGGCGGCATTGCCGCAAGCTACGCGCTGTGGAAAAACGGTTCGATAAGTTCCGAGACGGCCGCGCTGCAAGTCTCGCTGACGGCGGGCGGCAGAGAATTCCGCAATGCGAACGACGGCTACGTCTTTACCGCTTCCTTTAGCGGCGGATCGTATAGCGAACCGTACGGCTACCTCTCTGCGGACGGCAATTACCGCATGGCGGAGACGAACGGGCACCGCACGCAGGGGTATACCATCGCGCAGCGGCCGATCACCGTTACAGTGACGCCGCAGACCGCCGAGTACGGCGACGGGTATGCGATCCCCGGCAGCGCCGTTTCCGTCACGACGACGGTTTCGGACGGCTATGGTGCGGTCATCGGCGGGGATACCGCTTATCGCTTACAGGTGCAGACGCAAAACGGCGCTGCCGTGACCGGTACGCCGAATGCCGATACTTATTATATCCGTTTGGCATTTACCGATCCCAATTATAAAGTTACGCTCGTGAGCAGTACTGGGGGCAGCACCGTCACCTATACTGTCACGCAGCGGCAGCTGCAAATCTCCTTTACGGACGGCGCGGCCGTCACCTACGGCGATGCGCTGAACGAGGATGCGCTGCGAGCCCTCATCGACTTTAACCGCGTCAACGGCGAGGGAGAGGCCTTCCTCGCGGCGGACTCCGCCGTCCGCGCAGCTGTCATCGCCGCGCTCAACTTTGACCACGGCGGTTACACGCAGCAGACAGATGCCGGCAGCGATATCACTGTCCGCATCAGCGGCATGGGGAACGTCTCGGCGGGCAACTATTCCTTTGTTTACCAAGACGCAGCAGCGGATCTGACAGTCAACCGCCGCCCGATCACCGTCGCGATCAATTCCAAAACGGGGCTTACCTACGGCACGACGGAGGTGTATTACGCTTCTATCGCCCTTTCGTCAGAGGTGACGGGCAGTATCGTCAACAACGATGAGCCGTACGAACTCGGCGTTTTCCAGAAGGACGGAACGCAGATCACCACAGGTTGGCGCTTCCTTCCTGTCGGCGACTATTACATCGTCGGCAATGGCACGGATGACAATTACTTGATCGCGTTTGTGGGCGAAATGGATTATGACGGCGGGACGGAAAACGCCGGTCTCTTTGAGATCATCGCCAGCGAGATCGTCGTCACGGTAAATCCGTCAGACTCGATCTATTACACGGGCAGCATATATGAATTGCTGGTAAATAAAACGACGCTGACCGACTTTGCGAGCGAGGAATTGAATTTTGAGGCGACCATCGGCACGGGCGAAACGCTCTCCTATGCGTTTAGCGTGTCCGGGCAGGGCAGTGCGCTGCGCGATGTGGGTACCTATACCGTAACGTATGTCGTCTCGGCAGAAAACTACGAAGATAAGGAAGGCTCCTTTACCGTCATCATCCGCAAGAATGCAGTCTTGTGGACGGATCCCGATACCGACGATTGGGGCTGGACGTATGACGACGCGGACGCCGCAGCGCCCGTGACGAAAGACAATGTCGCCGATTTGTTCATGCCGCAGTTTGAGCACGACAGTGCGGCGGTAGGCGCGATCCCGACCCCGATATTTGCGTACTTTACCGACGCAAGCTGCTCGGATCCCTTCTCAGGTATATTCGGCAGCGATACGGATGCCGGCACCTATCATGTGCGCATCACCGTTGCGGGTACGGACAATTATGATGGCTATGAGGCCGTCTATTCCTTCACGATCGCGCAGAAGCAGGTCACCGTCAACTGGAGCCATGAATCGCTCTCGCTGGAACAAGCGGGGCAGGCAGACGCTCGGAATTATCTGATCGGCTACGCCCCCGCCATTATGGACGTCGCTCCCGGCGGCAGCTATACGGCAGACGATCTGCAGCAAGACGGTAAGGGATGGTATGTCGATTGCGAGGCGGAGATCGATACGTATTTCATCATCATTCGGCTGCTGTATCCCGACAATTATGACTGGGGCGGGGATACTGAAAGCGAAACGTACACCATCCGCTTTACCGTCTCTTCGACGCTGATCGAAGTCGAAGTTACGATCGGCGATTGGACGTATGGCGACGCCTCTGTCGACGGGCCGGCGGCGACCGTGAGTGGCATGGAAGATTTTGATACGAGCGTCATCACCTATGCCTACGCGCAGGGCGCTGCGGGATTGACGGAAGAGGAGATACGAGGCCTCGGCTTTGCCTCCGTTGCAGATCTTTCCATGCTCCCCGCAGGCAGCTACTGGGTGCGCGCCTATGTACCCGGCGCGGAGGACGGCTCCTACGGCATGGCGTTCGGCTATGCGCATTTCACCGTCTCCCCGTATGCGCTGACTGCGCCGACGGCGGGCGATCCGGCTTCCTTCGAATATACGGGTACAACGATCACATATGCGTTGAACGGATTCGCGGCGACGGTCACCCTGCCCAACAGGCAGACGGTCGCGGCGATGGTCCTCTCCGGCAACACGGGCGTGAACGCGGGCGATTATACAGCCGTCGTGCGCCTTGCCGGCGGGAACTTCGTTTGGAAGGACGGATCGAGCGATGCGCTTTCTTTTGATTGGAAAATTACACCGAAGCAGCTCGCCCTGCCTACCATCGGGAATGGTGGAACGCAGAGCGATACGAGCGTCTATTTGCCGGGCGAAGGCCAGTCTCTCGCGACGCAGTATGCCCTTCTGTCCGGATTCAACGCCGAACTCATGTCCTTTACCGCTTCGGCAGGGGCGTCCTATTCGAACGGGCAGGTCGCCGCGAATTATGTCGGCACTTACACGATCGCGGTCGCATTCAAGCAGATCGCCGGCGGCAACTATTGCTGGGCGGACGGCTCTGCGGGCAGCATTGTGCTGACTTGGGAAATCACGCCCGCGACGTATGATCTTGAAGCGGCCGCATTCGGCTATCAGGATGGCGTTTACGAATATGTTTACAACGGGCAATTGCAATACCCGACGCTGGGCAACCCGCCCACGGGCATCCGCGTCACCGGCTATGCGGGCGGCGCAACGAATGTGTCGGAGGGCGTGCAGACAGTGACGGCGACGCTGGAATTGAACGGCCCGTATGCGACAAACTTTGTCTTTGCAAACGGCACAACTACGACGGAGCTGACTGCCGAAGTGCAGATCACGGCCATCAATGTCACAGATATCGTATGGTCGAGTGCAGACGGCTTCACCTATACGGGAAGCGATCAGAGCGCCCTCGTACACGCTTACTTTATCAAGGCGGACGGTTCGGTCGGCGACCTCACCGTCGCAGTACAGAACGGTCGGCAATTTGTCAACGCGGGCAACTATACCTTTGCGGTGACCGGTTTTGCCAAGGCGGATCAAAACTATGTCCTCGGAGGGGAACTTGCAACGAGCGACTACACCATCGTTCCGGTGCAGGTGACCGTCGCACTGGAAGATCCGACTTCGCAGGTATACACCGGCAGGAAGCCGGAGCTCGACATCGACCGCATCAACGAGTACGGCTTCCGTGGCTTTGTCGTGATCGTGAACGGCAATGCAATTTTTGCCCATGAGCTGCCGCAGGCGCTTGACCGAAATGAGTGGGCGGCGGTCGCGCCGATCATCGTCAACCATACGAGCGCGTGGGATGTCGGCAGTTATACCGTCACCATCGCGGATGATCAGCTCACCAATTACGAGATCGTCTACGTGGAGGACAGCAGCATCGCGGTCACGCCCGCCGAGATCGTCGGCATCGAGATCACCGTTCCCAATGCGGACGGAATGGTCTACGGGCGGTTGACCGAAGCGGACGCGGCGTATATCGACGGGAACAGTGACGTGGATGTCGTTCTCGGCGACGGTACGCAGACGACCGTTCCGTTCTCTGCGATCGCCGATTTCGTGACGCTGTATTACAGCGGTTATGCGGATGGCCGGTTCTCGACGGACGTCAATGCGGGCACCGTATGGGTGTTCCCGCAGATCGCTGCAAATGCTTCCTGCAATTACACCTTTAACAATACGGTCGCTTCGTCTGCCTTCGCGGTGGAGTTTACCGTGCAGAAGCAGGAGATCAACGCGGAACAGTTCTCCGTCGAAGATGTGTATTATACGGGTGCGGCACAGTCGCTCCCGCGCGAAAATATTACCTTTGCCTCGGCCGGCGCCTGGCAGGAGGAATTTGCAGAGTTCTTTGCGGATCCTTCGAGGGTCATACTGAATACGGGCAGCTACGTCGATGTCGACAGCTATGCGGCGACGCTCACCCTGTCCGAGGCGGTATATCGCAATTATTGCTTTGAGCGCGGCTCTTACGCGGTTGAGCTCACATGGCGTATCCTGCCGCTCGCAGAGGGGGATGTCATCGTGTCCGGGCCGCAAGTATCCGTCACGAGCTGGGGCATGAATACGGCTGCATCGGTGTTGCTCTCGGTCGAGTCGCGCGCCGAATTGCAGGACGGGACCGGACTGAACGTCGCGTCGTTCCGTTATGTCTGGCAGCTGTGGGACGGTGAGGCATGGGTCACTGTCACCGTTGACGACGGCTTTGTCTGGAATGCGGGCGAATATCAGGTGCGCGGCGTCATCGATGACGCAAACTTCCCTGCGTCTGCGTCCGAATGGGTTT
This sequence comes from uncultured Clostridia bacterium, assembly GCA_904419945.1. Classification (GTDB taxonomy): domain Bacteria; phylum Bacillota; class Clostridia; order Christensenellales; family Borkfalkiaceae; genus Borkfalkia. The sequence continues at coordinate 470 of CAJFTM010000030.1, read as the reverse complement.
CGTTTACAGTCGAACAAGGCACCTATGCGGCGGATCTCCTCGGCTTTGCGGATGATTCCTTCGTATACGACGGCACGGAAAAGAATCTCACGCTGACGGTGGGCAATGTTCCCGATGCGGACGGCGTACTCACGGCAGCACAGCTGTCGGCTGCGGACGGGATCGGCCTGACGTACACGATCGGTGCGGGCCGTACGGATGTCGGGTCGCAGGAGGTCACCGTGACCATCGTTGCCTCCAGTCCCAACTATGTATTCATGGTAGGCGGCAAAGCTGTTTCCGAATTCACGCTGACGGCGACGCTGACTGTCGACGCTCTGCGCGTGTCCGTCATCTGGTCGGGCGAAGAGTTCGTCTATGACGGATCCGATCATGCGGGCGATGTCTCGGCGTATTTCTACAATGCGAACAACGAGCGCATCGATCTGACCGTCGCGGTGCAGGGCGGTGAGGACTTTATCGATGCCGGC
>CAJFTM010000029.1 GCA_904419945.1 uncultured Clostridia bacterium | reverse complement strand
TTGTTGTAATTGTCGTCATACTGCGCGCCGTTGCCGAAGTTTTCCATGACGGGGTCGACCATAAAGTCGCGCGTATAGATGTCCACCGTTCTGCCGGACGGGCTGACTTCGCCCTTGAGCACCTGGAGCACGCCGCGGAAGCCGTAGTCACCCGTCTGACCGATATGGACGATCGCATCGACCTGCGGGTCGTCCTGCAGTTCGCCGAACTCGATGATGTTGCCCGAGTTGAAGAGAACGACGACCTTTTCGAAATGCTGCTCGACGTACTTGATCAGCTGTTCCTCTCTATAGGTCAGTTCAAGGTAATGATCCTGCGGGGCATCCACGATATTGCCGTCTTCATCCGGACGCACACGGTCATCGACATTTTCTACGGCAAGGTCAGCGCCTTCGCCGCCCAAACGGCCGATCACGACGAACGCCGCGTCATTGTAACGGTCGTAGGTAGCCTCGATTGCCGGGGTATAATAGGTAAGATCGAGCTCCTTATCCTCGTATGTAGGGGTGGACCAAGCCGACGTAGCGCTCATGGAACCGCCCGAATACTTCTGATACAGGGCTTTCAGCTTCGGGTTGATGTTTAGGCCCTCTGCCTCGAAGGACGAATAAATATCTGCGCCTTCTTCGAGCTGGCCGGAACCGGAACCCGTGCCGCCGTAGCCGAACGCGTCGGAGTTGATACCGAATACGCTGATATTCTCCATATCCGTATACGGCAGCTTGTCCTCATCGCCGTTCTCGCCGCCACCGTTTTTGAGCAGGATCGTGCCCTCGCTGGCGATCTCGATGTTTTTCTCTTTGGTTGTCGCCAGCAGCTCTTCATTACTGGTAAACGAAGAGTAGTAATGGCCCATGCCGTCATCGCCATAGCCCATTCTGTCTTCCTCTGCGATCTGAGAAATCGCAAAGGACGTTACCGACGAAAAGAGCAGCGCGCAAGAAAGTACTACCATGAGCATCTTTGCGCCGATCTTTCTGCCGATACGCTTGAAACTGGTTGCCTTCATCTTTTTACCTCCGTTTCATTTTTGATGGACCGGGTTTGGCATCCCCCGGTCATCAGGCATGTGAAAAGGACGTCGAGAGCGAGCGGCATACCATGCGAATCCATTGATGCGTACGGCCCGGCGGGCGGTCGATTGCCCTGCCTTTTTACCCGCTGCATCTTCGTGCGATCCTTTTCTCCGTGCCATTATAGCACTGCCAAAATCATATTTCAATACCACCGGCACGGTGCGCACATAAAACGACCCACTTGGTAATCGGACGGATCGCAGCCGCCGTTCTGCCACGATCCACTGCAAAAAGTTATATATTAACAAAAAATGAATGCCGCGCACTCCCGTACACGGCATTTTTTCTTAAAACAACAAATTTTCTGCCCTTACATACAAAAACTCCCGGGAACAGGCCCGATCCGGCGTTCCCGGGAGTGAGAAGATAGAGAGAAGCATATGCGCTACGGCTCGCGAGGGATCGTAACGACAAGCGTAAACTCATGGTTTTCCGTACTGATATAGATCATACCGCCGTATTCCTCGGCGATGCTCTTGATGCTTTTGAGCCCGAACCCGTGATTTTCCTTGTCGAGCTTGGTCGTGACCGGCATACCGTTTTCCATTTTCGGCTCGTTCGCAAGGTAATTGACGACGCGAATGACCGACATGTTCCTCCGCCCGAAAATATCCAGCCGGATCACTTTTTTATCTTCGTCCGCGACCGAGCGCAGCGACTCGATCGCGTTGTCGATCGCATTGCCGAGCAGCGAATAGATCTGATAGGGTTTGATCATATCGAGGCGGCTGCCGTCTACCGAACAGATAAACTGGATACCGGCATCCGCGCAAAGAGAGGCCTTTTCTGAAAGCGTTATATCCACGACTTCGTTCCCCGTGTAATACAGCTTTCGAAATTTTTTAAGTTCCTCGTCGAATTTTTGCGCCTCTTCGACCGTCATCGCCATTCCGCGGCGCTTTTTGATGTCATGGTAGCGTATGTTGATGCGCTCCATATTCTGCTTGGCAAGCTCATATTGCTGCTTGTCCTTTTCCAAAAGCTGTTCCAGTGTCCGCTTCTCCTCGGTGAGGAGCTCGCCCCGGCAATTTGCAAAGTTCACCATCAGTACGATCCATGCAAACAGCGCACACAGGCCGTTCAGGCAGATGTATCCCAACTCAAAGAGAGGAGAACCACCCTCAACGAGTGCGAGCTCCGTATAAAAGCTGAGGAAAACGGCGCAGACAATAAAGACGGCGGTATAGATCAGCGCCTTAAAGCTGCCCAATTTCAACTCGCCGCCGCGGATCACGCGCCTTGTCCAGATAAAATAGATGGGGATACATACGGCCGCATTGACCAGCAACAGCATCGCCAGGCTGAGCAAACTGGAGTTGTACCGCACAAATACAAAATCGAAATGCCCCCAAAGCGTCATGAGCAAGTATGCGATTTTGCTCGTCATGTGCTGGACGCAGTAAGCACAGGTAGCGGAGAACAAGACGTGCTTCCAACTGTAGTCGAAACAGATCCAAACGATGAGGTTGATCGCGACAAAATACACGAGGTAGCTGAACGGCGCGGGGATCGGCACAAATGCAGACAAACTGATGGCTGCCAATACCGAACAGATGATGCGAAGACAGAAAAATTTTCTCCGCTTGCGCAGCAAGACGAACAGGAACAGGGCGCCCAGCATCCCGATCATGATTTGATTGCGCAGAATAAAACTGACCGCGATCATTTTACGACTATCCCATCCTCCGCGACCGACCGCATAAACGCTTCGATAAACGGTTTTTTATAATTGCGGCTCATGAACAATACCGTCTCCGGCAAGTATACCTCGTTCCCCCGGATCTCCGTGATATAGGCGAGGTTTACGAGATAACTGATGCTGCTCCTGATGAACCCGAACGGAGCGAGCAGAGATTCCGTCTCCTGCATCGAACCGCGCGCCTGTATCACTTCGTCCGCAATTCCGTTTTTATATGTATGGTAAAACAATTTGTGCCGGCCGACTTCTACATATCCGATATCGCGCACGCAGACGCACCGGCGCCCCTCGATCGCCTTGATATAGATTTTGCCCCCTCCGCCGCCGTCCATCTTTCTGTCGCGCCACAGCCGCTTGAGCGATTTTTCCATATAAAAATCGAAGGAATACTTGCGTATCGGCTTGACGATATATCCGCACGCCTCCACCTCATATCCGTTCAAAGCGAACTGCTCGAGGTTGGTACAGAATATCAGGATCACGTTCGGCCTTGTCTTGCGGATCTCCTTCGCAAGATCCATCCCGTTGATCCCGGGCATATCGATATCCAAAAATATGATATCGCTGTCATCATCGTGCGCAGCCATGTATGTATCGGCCCCGATAAACTGATTGACAGAAAACTCGACCCCGTGCTCTGTTCCGTAATCCGACAACAGCTTGCCGAGCTCGTCGCATACCGATTTTTCATCATCCACGATGCTTACTTTATACATATCCCCTCCCATGCCGATCTCTGCCGCGTACCGCGATCGCCTGCAAGCGCCAAACCAGCAAAATCAATTGAGCGCCGTGCCCACCACGCGCGACAGCGGAACATCGCCGAACTCTCTCGAATCGATCGAGCCGTTCCGGTTATCGCCGATCACAAAGACATGATCTTCGCCGACAACATACGGATCCCAGCGGGTCGCATTGTAAAGTACGCCGGCGGTGTCCGGCGAGAGCGTGATCGGCGCCAATTCCACACGATCGCCATCGGCATCGAAATACTCTTCCCCGATCGTATTTTCGGTATCGGCACATCCGATCCGGATCGCATACTCGCCGTTCCCTATCTCCTCCAGCCACAACCTGTCGCCCTCGGTAGCGACCACTCGCTTGATGAGAAGCCGCGCATCCCCGGAAAACAGGCCGAACGCGGACGCCAGCTGCGGGGCAGAGACATCCGAATCGTAAAAGACGATCACTGTCCCGCGCGCAATATCTCCGTGCCGGTTGACGAACACCGTTTCTCCGTCCTCGTAAGTAGGATACATGGACGTCTGTTCAACCGTTACCCAAGTAATAAAAAATATTTTCAACACGGCAAAACACAGCAGCAGTACAATGACTGCCGTGAGGCAGATATTGATGACGCGCAGAACCGTTTTGCGCCTGCCGGTGCCGTTCTCTTTCGCAATGCTCATAAATTTTACTCCTCCCGGCAGCCTTTGCCGTACAACCATTGGCGGCAGACAGCAGCGTCAAAGTCTCCGTACGAAATACCAAAAGCCAGAATTCAAAAAGCATATTTTCAGCGTATCGATTTGAGCACCCTGCAATGTAAAAACGCAGACCGACGCCGCCATTCCGCAGCGCTCTCCCCCGCGGCCGGAACCGTCAGGCACGATCAGCCAACCGGTTTTGCACAGTGCTCACATGCTGATCTGTAAATTTATCTGCCAATCCTGTGCCAATTCTGCGTTTTTTGACAAAAAACCTGCTGAAAGGGTGCGATATCCTACACATTGTAACACATCCGTTTTTTTCTGTCAATATCTAAATCTGAAAATTTATTTACCAAATATTATGTCGATCGGAAGCTATAGCCGATTTTTTGCGATCGAAATTTGCGCTGCACGGCGCATGATTTTTGCTTTCGGCAGCCATGCACAGAGAAAAAACGCTGCAAAAGAATACGAACGGAAGGGACTTTTTTCTCTTCGCGCCAGATCCCCCTGCTTGCTTCTGCCGGCGTGCAATAGGGCCGCCCGGTACGGGCGGCCCTATTGCATTCAGCGATCGGAACGGCTGACCGACTCGATGGCGACCGAGCCGCCGCGCACCGCTTCCATGCGCGAAAAGAAATGCTTTTTATAGTATTGCAGCACCTCGTCGTTTTCCGACTCCGTTTTGACGCTCTCCAAAATGAGGCCGTTTTTGTCGTAATCGGAGACGGCGATGCCGAACACGGACGCCGAACGAAAGACGTCTTCCATTTCGTCGCGGCGGAGACTGTGCAGTTTGATGAACAGGATCTCCTTTTTATGGATGGGGAGATCTGTAAAATCGAGCACTTTGATGACCTCGACCGAGCGGTTAAGCTGCTTTTTGATCTGCTCGAAGGTCTTGTCGTCGCCGACGAGGCTGATGGTCATGCGCGAGACGGTGGAGTCCTCCGTTTCGCCGACGGTGAGGCTCAACAGGTTGTACGACTTGCCGGAAAACAGCCCGGAGATCTTGGCGAGGACGCCGACGTCGTTTTCGACATACAGGGAGATCCAACGTTTTTTGGGACGATCGGAAAGGGTCATATCACTTGCCCTCCTTTTTATATTGGGTGACCATGTCGGACAGGGCGTTGCCGCCGGGGACCATGGGCAGGATATCGATCTCGCGGTCGATGATGCATTCGATCAGGGTAGGCGCCTTGGCATTCGCCTTGGCCCGCGCGAATGCGTCGGAGAGCTGCCCGCGATCGGTCACGCGGATGCCCTCGATGCCGTAGCTCGCCGCAAGCTTGACAAAGTCCGGCACATACGGCGGGCAGCCCGCCGTGGGAGAGGAGCACCACTGCGCGCAGCTCTTGCGCTTGCGCAGGCAGGTGCAGGAATAGCGGCCGCCGTAGAACATCTCCTGCCACTGGCGCACATTGCCGAGGTAGGAATTGTTGAGGATGACGATGGTGACGGGCAGTTCCTCGCACACGGCCGTGGCGAGCTCCTGCTCGTTCATCTGAAACCCGCCGTCGCCCGAAATGCTGACCACGGGCATCTCCGGCCGCCCGAGCTTGGCGCCGATGGCGGCGGGCAGCCCGTAACCCATCGTGCCCAGCCCGCCCGAGGTGAGCAGGCGGCTCTCCCCTCTCAGCTGCAAGAACTGCGTCGCCCACATCTGGTTCTGGCCGACGTCCGTCGTGAAGATCGCCTCGGGATACGCCTCGTTGATCGCGGCCATGATATCCTGGGGATTGAGCTTTCCCTTCCCCTCCATCGTGAGCGGAGTCTGTGCCTTGAGCGCCTGCAAGCGCTCCGCCCAGCCCTCCGCGTGCTTGGGAGGCAGGGCGATCTCGCTCAGCTTTTCGATCGCCTCCCTCGCGTCCGCCACAATGGGCACGTCGACGACGATATTGCGGGAGATGGAGGCAGCATCGATATCGATGTGAACGATCTTCGCGCCCTTGGCAAACTCCTCGATCTTGCCCGTGATGCGGTCGTTGAAGCGAGTGCCGATGGAGAAGAGCAGGTCGCACTCGGACACCGCCGTATTGGCCGCGACATTGCCGTGCATGCCCATATTGCCGATGTACAGCGGATGATCGGCGGGAAGAGCGCCCTTGCCCATGATGGTCGTTACGGCGGGTACGCCCAGCCGCTCGGCAAGCGCGGTCATCTGTTTGCCCGCCCCCGCGATGTTGACGCCGCCGCCCAGCAAAAAGAGGGGGCGCTTGGCAGATTCGAGCATGGCGGCCGCCTTTTTCAGCTGCCCCATATGTACGCCGGTGGAGGGCTTATAGCCGCGGATGGAGACCTCGGAAGGGTATTCGTCCGGACCGAGCGCATTCTGCACGTCTTTGGGCAGGTCGACGAGTACAGGGCCCGGCTTTCCCGTGCGGGCGATATAAAAGGCTTCCTTGATGATGCGGCCGAGATCCTCGCGGCGGCGCACGGTGACGGCGTATTTGCAGATATTGCGGCAGATGCCGACGATGTCCACCTCCTGAAAAGCGTCGTTGCCGATGAGATTTGTGGGCACCTGGCCGGTAAAACAGACGAGGGGGACGCTGTCATAGTTGGCTGTGGCGATGCCGGTGACGAGGTTGGTCGCGCCCGGCCCGCTCGTGACCAGGCAGACGCCCGTCTTGCCCGTCGCGCGGGCATACCCGTCCGCCGCATGGATGAGCCCCTGTTCGTGGCGGGGCAGTACGACGCGGAAATCCGTCTCGCCGTAGAGAGCGTCGAACAGATCGATCGCCATGCCGCCGGGATAGGCGAACAGCGTATCCACTCCCTCGGCGACGAGCGCCTTGACGAACAGCTGTGTTCCTTTGATCTTCATGCACTGTACCTCCGATATGCGATTTGCGGGTCAACGGCGGGCAACCAGCTCGCCCGGCGCGGTAAAAAACAAAGCGCCCCGAACGGCCGATAAGGCCGTTCGGGGCGATCCAAAAAAACCGTGTTACCACCCGAATTCGGGAAAAAGACCCGCACTCTGTGCGGCCGGCGCAGGATGCGCGGCCGTGCCTTCCGATAACGGCGGAATGCCGTCGGCGCCTACTCGGTTCCCCTTTCGGACCGCCGCTCGGGAGCGACCTTCCGCGCCGCCTTACAGGGACTTGCACCGTCCGTCCCCTCTCTGCAGCAAAAGCGCGCGCGTACTCCTCTCCGTCACTGCGTTTGATTGGCTTTATGATAACACACGGGCGCGCGCTTGTCAATCTTTTTCGACGGATTTTTCTCGCCCGCGCGCAGCGGAAAATTCCGCCGCAAAGGCGAAAGTCCCAAACTCCGACGCGCCGAAGCGCCCCGTTCCTCTGCAGAACGGGGCGCTGTTCTCTTAGATTTCCTGTTCTTCGGCGGCAGGGCTGCCCCGGCGGGCGCAGATTTCGTCCAGCGCGGCGAGCACTTCGTCGCGCCCCCGCTTCGTCTGCGCGGACACGGCGATCACATTCCCCTCCCCCGTCCGCAGAGCGGCCGCCACCTTGCGCACGCCCTCCCTGACGCGCGTCTTGGCGAGCTTATCCGCCTTGGTCGCGATGACTGTGAACGGGATGCGCATCGCATGGAGAAAATCCACCATCATCCGATCGTCCGCGGTCGGTTCATGGCGGATATCCGCGAGCGCAAAGACGTGCGCGATCCCCTCGCTCTGAGCAAAAAAGTCGTTCAACAGCCGCGCCCACTTCTGCTTTTCAGCCTGCGAGACGCGCGCAAATCCGTATCCCGGCAGGTCGGCGAGCAAAAATTCGCCGAAATCGAAATAATTGACGAGGCGGGTGCGCCCCGGCTCGGCCGAAGTGCGCGCCAGCCCGTTCCTGCCGGCGAGCATGTTGATAAAGGAGCTCTTGCCCACATTCGAGCGGCCGCTGACGGCGACGAGCGGCTTATCCGGCCGAAGAAAGCCGCGCCGGTCCGCCGCAGAAGTCACAAATTTTGCTTCGCGGATGATCATAGCGCTCACAGTCCCACGATGGCATTCTCGAACACGGTGCCGACATCGGATGCGGGGATAAAATGCAGGTCGTCCCGCACATTGGCGGGGATCTCCTCCTCGTCGCGCACATTGTCCTTGGGGATGATGATGTTTTTGATGCCGATGCGGTGCGCCGCCAGCGCCTTCTCCTTCAATCCGCCGATGGGCAGCACCTTGCCGCGCAGCGTGATCTCGCCCGTCATGGCGATATCCTTGCGGACGGGCTTGTGCGTAAAGGCAGACAGGATGGCCGTCGCCATCGTGATGCCCGCGCTGGGGCCGTCCTTCGGGGTCGCGCCCTCCGGAACGTGGATATGGATATCCGTTTCCGAAAACGCCTCGGGAGGAATGCCGTAGCGGTCGGCATGGGCGCGGATATAGCTGATCGCCGCGCGGGCGGATTCCTTCATCACGTCGCCCAGTTTGCCGGTGAGCAGGATCTCCCCTTTGCCGGGCATGGCGGAGACCTCGATGGTCAGCGTGGTGCCGCCGAAGCTGGTCCACGCAAGGCCGGTCGCGGCGCCCACCTCATTGCCGTCCAGCTGGGCGGGATCCTCCGCATACCGGCGCACGCCGAGAAGTTCCGGCACCTCCTTTTCGGAGACGACCTGCTTCCCGAGCTCGCGGTTTTCGGCATAGCGCACGGCGATCTTGCGGCAGACCGAACCGATCTGGCGCTCCAAATTGCGCACGCCCGCTTCCATCGTGTATCCTTCGATGATGGCGGTAATGGCATCGTCCGTGATCTCCAAAATTTCCGGCTTCAGGCCGTTTTCGGCGATCTTTTTCGGAATGAGATAGCGGCGCGCGATCTCCCGCTTTTCGTCCAGCGTATAGCCGTTCAGCTCGATCAGCTCCATGCGGTCGAGCAAGGGCGCGGGGATGGTCTCCACCGTGTTCGCCGTCGTGACGAACAGCACCTTCGACAGGTCATACGGCACTTCGAGGAAGCGGTCGCGGAAGGTCGAATTCTGCTCGGGATCGAGCACTTCCAGGAGGGCGGAAGCGGGATCGCCGCGCATATCGGAGGACACTTTATCGATCTCGTCCAACAAGAAGACGGGGTTGATGCTGCCAGCCTGGCGCATGGCATAGATGATGCGGCCGGGGATGGCGCCGACATAGGTGCGGCGGTGGCCGCGGATCTCTGCCTCATCCTTGACGCCGCCCAAACTCATGCGCACGAACTTGCGCCCGAGCGCGCGGGCAATGGACTTGGCGATCGAGGTCTTGCCCACGCCGGGGGGGCCAACAAAACAGAGGATGGGCGCATTCATGCTCTTGGTCAGCTGCAGCACGGCGAGGTACTCGGTGATGCGCGTCTTGACCTTTTCCAGCCCGTAATGATCCTCGTCCAGCACTTTCTGCGCATCGGACAGCTTTTCGGTATCCTTGGTCTCCTCGGCCCACGGGAGTTCGATCAGCCAGTCGAGATAATTGCGGATCACGGTGTATTCGGGCGAAGAGGGGGGCATCTTGTCCGTGCGGGCGATCTCTTTGAGCGCCTTTTCTTCGATCTCTGCGGGCATATGCTTGGCTTTGATCTTTTCGGCAAGGATGTCGCGCTCGGCGACGTCATCGCCCAGTTCGCTGTGGATGGCCTTGAGCTGCTCGCGCAGGAAGTACTCCTTTTGGTTTTTATCGATGCTCTGGCGCACGGCGGCGCTGATCTTTTTTTCCAGTTTGGCGATCTCGAGCTCGTCGTTCAGGCAGCGCTCGAAGAGTTTCAGCCGCTCGACCACTCCGACCGTTTCGAGGATCTTCTGCTTGGTCTCTTCCTTTATGTGCAGATAGCCGAGCGCATTGCCGATATAGGCATCCGGATCGGTGATATTCTCTAATACGGCGGCCGCCTCCTTCGGGAAGCGGGGATCGCTGGACTGAATGTCGCGCATCACGTCCTGCGCAGTCCGGAAATACGCCTCTTCCAGCACGGGATCGCCGTGCACTGCCTTCAGTTCGCACACGTTGGCATACAGGCAGCCGTCCTCCTCGTAGATCTCTTCCGCCTTGGCGCGGCAGATCCCCGCGACGGTCAGCCGCAGGTTGTTGGAGGGCAGTTTCGCGATCTGACGGATCTTGACGACGGTACCGACGGCACAGACGTCGTCCGGGCCGATCTCATCCTTGGACGGATCCTTCTGCATGCTGACGAACAGCGTCATCTCCCGCTCGGAGGCGCGCGAAACGGCAGTCAGGGAGATCAGCCTGCCCGCGTCGAAAGAACTGACGGTGTCCGGGAAAATGACCTTGCCGCGCAGGGCGACAAAGGGATAATTGATGATTTTTTTCGTCGACTTCGGCATAGTTTTATCCTTGGAGGGAAAATTCCCTTTTAACAGTATAACACAACCGCACACATTTTACAAGCCCTTTTCCGTTCTCATATCCCCCCGAACAGGACTCGCGCGCGATTTTCCTGTTTTTACACCCTTTTATCACGGAAAATATCCGCCGCAATACGGACACTGCCTGTAAATCTGCCGCCGGTGAAAAGCAGTCCGCTGCCTTTCCCGATCCGGAACATATGAGCAAAAAACTTTTTGCCTTCCGCGCCGGCTGCTGCAAGGTTTGGCGAACGGGTAAGAGCGGCTCGCACGTTTCCAATCTGTGCACTGCAGCAGGGCGCTGCCGAGCGGGATCGGCCTCCGCGCGGAAGGAGCAGCGAACAGCCTCGGCATTTCCATTTGCGCGCGCAAAAAAATGCGTGAGCCGTAAAGCAAAACCCCGCCCGCGGCAAGCCGCGGGCGGGGACGCCCTTTCTCTTTGGTATTCGGGTTCATCTGCCGACGCGGCAGATCAGGCGCAGGACCGCCCGCACCGCGCGCGGCGGCCTGACACAGATGATGGTCACCATTTTGCATCCTCCCGCACCACAAACACGAAGAGCGTGCCCGCGTCGCAGACGACGTGCGCCTCCTCCGCTTCGACCACGTTGCTGATCCCGCGGCAGCTGCCTGCGGCCAGCGTGAGATCGAGGAGCGGATATTTGAGCCCTTCACTCTCTATTATATGCGCCCGTTCCCCCACCGGTGCGAGGGAGAGGGTACGCCCTGCGAGCGAATGCCAGCGCACCGTACCTTCCGCGCAGTAGGCATCCACATAGTTGGTGTGCATGACGGTCTGCACGCCGCGGCGGAAACCGGCGACCAGCAGCTGCAGATTGCCGAAGAGATGATCCTCTCTCCCGCCGCCCGCGCCGTAAATATCGATGCGCCCGCAGCCGCGCCCGATGAGCAGGTCGAGCGCGATCTCTCCGTCGGTAAAATTTTTTTCGGAAGGATAGGTGAGCGCGCCCGCAGGCACAAAGCCGAGGGAATCGAAGTCCCCTGCCTTGATATCGATGCGCGCCCTGTCTTCTGCCCAGCGCAGCGCCCCGTCACAGCAGACGGTGAGCGCGCCCTCGCAGTCCATTGGTCCGCGGTATGGTTCTCCGTTCAGGAATATGACGCCCCGCTTCATGCGCGCGCCTCGCGCAGCGCGCGGATGGTGGCCGCCTTGTCGGGCGAACGGAACACCGTATTCCCCGCGACCAGGATATTCACGCCTGCGGCCTGCACGGCGGCGGCGTTTTCCTCGGTAATGCCTCCGTCCATCTCGATATCCTTCGCCAGTCCGTGCGCCGCAAAAAACTCTTTTGCCTCTTCCGCCTTGGCGAGTGTTCGCTCGATCAGCTTCTGCCCGCCGCGGCCGGGATACACGCTCATCACGAGCAGCATGTCCGCCTCTTCCAAGCTGTGATAGATGCCGCGCAGGGGCGTATCCGGGCTGACGGCGACCCCGGCGCGCACGCCGAACGTGCGGATATAGCGCACCACTTCCCGCAGATCCTTGCCGCACGCCTCGGCATGGACGGTGACGATGTCCGCGCCCGCGCGAATGAAGTCCTCCGCCTTGACGAGCGGGTTGACGCACATCAGGTGTACGTCCAGCGGCAGCGCCGTATGGCGGCGCACCGCCGCGATCATATCCGATCCGAAGGTGATCTTGGGGACAAAAGTGCCGTCCATGACATCGCAGTGGATCAGATCGGCGCCGCAGCGCTCCAAATCTTCGACCGCCGCGCCCATCGCCGCAAAGTCTGCCGACAAAATGGACGGAGCCACGCAAATTTTCTGCATCGTAAGTCCTCCGCGCCGCCCGCCTTTTCCGGCCGGGGCGGCTGCTTTTTACCAACTAATGATAGCAGAGTGCGCCTGTTTTGTCAAGAAATAACGCGTTCGCGCCATTTTGTTTTGGGCGGATGCCCGCAAATTCACCTCCGTACTTTCCGCGGAGATCTGTTTTCCGCACCGCAGCGGCAGGCTTGCGCTCACTGCGGCTGCATCGCGCACACGGAGAGCAAATCGTCCATGAGCGCATTCGCGTCGGAAGCGCTCATCCGGTAGACAGTCCGGTCGAGCAAAAGCGTGCCGTCATCGTAGACGACGACGGAGCGCTGCACGGCGCCTCCCTCCGTCTCCTCCGCAAACAAGATGTCGATCGAACGGATGACGCCCTCCTGCAAGTGCGAATCGCTCGGCCCCGCCAGCGTACCCAGGCTGCGGCGGCAGGTGTACTGCCCGAGCACCTCGTAAACCGACTGCGTCAGGGCCGCATCGCCCTGCGTGTCGCAGTCGTCGCTGCGTGTGACGCCGGCGGCGAGCCCTCCCTCGAATCCGATGTCGTTCTCATGATAGTACAGCCAGTACCCGTTTTCCGGCGAGGACGCCCGATCGGTCAGGGCGACCGGCGGCAAAAAATATACCAGCGCCGCGACGACCAGCGCGACGAGTACGGCGCCGACCGCCGCGCACACGGCGATGAGCGCACGCTTTGCCCGCCGATCCATCGGCTGCACGACGAATTCCTGCTCCTGCATGATTTACCCTCCTTACGTTGGATCCGAATCCGTAATACAGCTCCATTATACGGCGCGATTGTAATAAAATCAATCTCGAAATTGTAATATTTTTGTAAAAAAGTACGGGACACCCGCAGATGCCCCGCTCCTTTTATGCCGATGCGGAAACGGTCAGCAAAACTTCGCGGCCGCCGTAAAATCCCCGCGAAATGCCCACAAGAGCGGCGCGCCCCACCTCGTCGTCCGTCGCGATGCCGCCGGGGAACGCGCGGTGGACGGCGAGCACGAGCGTATCCCCCTCCCCCGCAGACAAGTCCTCTACCCGCAGCCGGCAGGATCCGCTCTCGTGCGGGAAATAGGCGACGAGCAGCACGTTCTCCGCAAAGTACGCATCGCCGAGGTCGGCGACGCTCTCCGCGAGCGAAGGGAGCTCATCGTAATCCTGCGCCAAGGCGCCCTGCGGGAAGCCGGCACAAAAGTCTTCCATCTCCTCCGCCGAGCGGATGACGAATATCTGATCCCCCTGCCCGTAAAATTCCTCCACATACCCGACATTGGCATAGCGGACGAACCCGTCCTGCAAGACAAACGGCTGTTCGTACGGATCCAAAAACGGCAGATCGAGCGGACCGCCGCAGGCAGCGAGAGCAGCCAATACCAGCACCGCGCACAGGGCCGCGCACGCTCTCTTCAAAAATATACGCATTTTCCACCTCATGCCAAGAAAACTCTTTGTAAAAATAAAACGGGCATCCGGCCCGTTTTACTCACTTTCCGATCTTAAAACCCATAAAAAAGGCGGAAGATTCCCTCTCTGACGCTATTTCCCTGCCGCCATCCGCCGCAGCGCCGCAAAGACGCCGTGCGCCGAACAAGTCTCCGCCTCGATCCAGTGCTCCGCTTCCGAAATATCCCAAATGTAGTGAGCGTCCGAATCGACGATGCGGGGGAGGTCGACGACGCCATCCTGCGCACATTCGACGAGCGTAAAGCCGAGCGCGGGATCGAAGGTGCCCAGCACCGCCAAAAGCGAGTTGGCCTGCTTGTCGATGTGGGCGGGAACGGCGATGCCTCCGAGCCCCGATACCAGCGCCGCGACCTCCTCCACCGACACGCCGCTGCTGACGATGAGCAGATCCTCCTCTTCCCCGATCGGTTCGTCCCGTTCGTTGAGGATGCGCTGCCGCCCGAAGATATGCGGCTTGTTTTTGACGCGCAGGCGCGTGCGGGAGATGTGCTCTTCCAGCTTTTGCAGGTCCTCGTACCGCTCGAACAGGCAGAGGACGTGGATATCCTCGCTGGTCGTCAGCTCCATCCCCGGCAGGACGACCAGTCCGTTTTTTTTGCCGACCGCCATCGCCGCCGGACAATTTTTGCCGGTGTTGTGATCTGCCAGGGCGATGACATTCAGCCCCTTGATGAGCGCCATGTTGACGATATTGTTGGGCGTGCTGTCCTCGTCCCCGCAGGGGCTTAAACAGGAATGGATATGGAAGTCGTAGAAGAGTTTCATGATAAATTCTCGCAATTCTCGCGCAAAGGCGCTGCGAATTGCCGAGAGCAAGGGCTCCGCCCTCGGCTTGCGCCTCCCGAAGGGCTTTCTTTTTGCAAAACGGCGCAAGCCTCACCCGCCGAGGCGCTC
>CAJFTM010000028.1 GCA_904419945.1 uncultured Clostridia bacterium | reverse complement strand
GCCAGGTCGTCATAGGCGCGGCTTGCGCGCTGCCGGTAATATGAGGGCTAACAGCCCGAAACTGAAAAACCACCGGCTATGCCGGTGGATATTTATTTGGATGGGGAGGGAAACGGTTTCCCTCTCGGCAGCGCGCACGGGAGCATACGCTTTTAAGAGGGCGCGCTGCTTGCATCCTTCGTGGGCCGCGGTATCGGCCAATAGAGCCGCTGCGCAAAGTTTGCTTTTATTGGCGCGGATTCCCTTCAAAAAGTTTCCGGCGGTCAAACTTTATTTGCGGACGGGAGGGGAAACTTGCTGTCCGCTCAGCGCGGCAGACAGGTTTCCTTTTTGGCGGCATTTTAAGGGCTCGCCCGTAAAAAATCGCGGTCGTTCCCGGAAAAGATGCCTGCGCGGAAGAGGGCGCGGATGCGCGCGGCCGATGTGCGATCAATTTTCCTTATACCTGCCATTCAAAAGATTGAAGGCCGGATTTTCGGCGGCGCGCTTGACGGCGCGCCGCCGTTCGCTTTATAATAGAAGCAGGAGAGTTTGATTGCGTCCGGTATTTTGCGGGGTTTGGAAATGTGTTTCGGCGGGAAAGAAAGCTCCGTTTTGCGAAAAAATTGCAGAATGGAGGCGATTATCGCTTTGCACCGAGACAAAAAAAGAGTATAATAGTATGGGTCAGAGTGTTTTCGGAAACGGGCGCTCTGCAACGGAACTATGATTCGCGGAGAGGACGCACACTATGTTAGCATCGATTGTCGGCATCAACTGGGGTGACGAAGGAAAGGGCAGGATGGTAGACCTGCTCTCGAAAGATTACGATATCGTCTGCCGCTACCAGGGCGGCAACAACGCGGGGCACACCGTCATCAACGAGCGCGGCAAGTTTATTTTGAACTTGCTCCCTTCGGGTATTTTGCGCGAAGGGGTCGTCTGCGTGATGGGGCCGGGCATGGTCATCGATATCTGCCATTTGGCGGGGGAGATTGCCCGCCTGCGCGAGGCGGGGATCGCCATTTCGCCCGAAAATCTGAAAATTTCTGACCGCGCGGTCATCACGATGCCCTATCATGTCCAGCAGGACTGCCTGGAAGAGGCGCGTCTCGCCGACAAAAAGTTCGGGTCGACCCGGAGAGGGATCGCCTTCGTATATGCGGATAAGTACCAGAAAAAGGCATTCCGCATGGGTGAACTGCTCAATCCCGAGCGCCTGAAAAAGCGCCTGCCCGATATCGTGGAGTGGAAAAATCTGACCATCGTCAATGCCTACGGCGCCGAACCGATCAAGGTAGAGGACATGGAGGCTTACTTCGATACGTACGGCGCGCCGCTCAGAGATTACATCTGCGATGTCGGCCTGTATCTGAATGAAGCGAACGCGGCCGGCAAAAAGATCTTGTTGGAGGCACAGCTGGGCGCCCTGCGCGACCTCGATTACGGCATCTACCCGTATACATCCTCTTCCAACAATATTGCGGCATACGGCCCCATCGGGGCAGGCGTGCCCAATTTGAAGCTTGACAAGACCATTGGCATCATGAAGGCGTATTCTTCCTGCGTGGGCGAGGGCCCCTTTACCGCCGAATATTTCGGCGAAAAGGCGGAAAAGCTGCGCGCCGCGGGCGGAGAGTACGGCGCTGCGACCGGCCGGCCGCGGCGCGTCGGACCCTTCGATGCCGTCGCATCCAAATACGGTATCCGCTGCCAGGGCGCGGATGAGGTCGCCCTGACGAAGCTGGATATCCTTTCCGGGCACGAAGAGCTGGAGATCTGCACCGGCTACGAGCTGGACGGAAAGGTGCTCAAGGAGTTCCCGTTCACCGATGTTTTGGACGACTGCAAGCCCGTCTTTGAAAAGGTGAAGGGCTGGAACTGCGATATCTCGCACTGCCGCAAGGCGGAAGACCTCCCGCGCGAGGCCCTTGACTATATCCGCCTGCTCGAAAAGCTTTGCGACTGTAAGATCCGCTACGTCTCGGTCGGAGCGGAACGGGATGCCTATATCGAACTGTAAACGGTCCGCGCTCTGAGCGCGGCGACAAGAGAATACGGAAGAAGCCCCGCGGCCGCGGACTCCGCAAGCGGGGCTTTTTGTATGCGAAAATAGATTCCGGAGGCGGAAATGCGCAGAAAGTTTGTTAAAATGCACGGGGCAGGCAATGACTATATCTATTTTGACTGCCTGCAAGAAGATATTGCGGATAAGGGCGGTGTGGCCCTCCGCTTGTCCGATCGTCACAAGGGGATCGGCGGAGACGGAGCGGTGTTTATCTGCCCGAGCAAAGTCGCCGACGCGCGCATGCGCATGTTCAATGCCGACGGCAGCGAGGGGAATATGTGCGGCAACGCCATTCGCTGTGTAGCGAAGTACCTCTATGACAGCGGCATCGTCTCCAAGGAGGAGATGCGCATCGAGACCAAGAGCGGCATCAAGAGCCTGCACTGCTGTGCGGAAGAGGGAAAGGTGCGCTCGGTGCGCGTGGATATGGGCCCCGCCTCCTTCGATCCCGCCGCACTGCCCGTCCTTCTCGAAGGGGAGGTCATCGGCCGCACGGTGTCCGTCGCGGGTGGGCAATATGCGATCACCTGCGTTTCGATGGGCAATCCGCACTGCGTCCTCTTTACCGATCCGGACTCCGTCGACATCGAAAAAGTCGGCCCGAAGTTTGAGTGCGACCCCCTCTTTCCCGAGCGCGTCAATACGGAATTTGTCTCCGTCATCGGCAAAAATGCGCTGAAAATGCGCGTCTGGGAGCGGGGCAGCGGCGAGACGCTGGCCTGCGGGACGGGCGCGTGCGCGGCGGCCGCGGCGGCGTGTGCCCGCGGGCTGTGCGAGCGCGGCGAGGATATCACTGTGCAGCTGCGCGGCGGTACTTTGGTCATCCGCGTGGGCGAAACGGTTTCCATGACGGGCGAGGCGGTGCTCGTATTCACCGGCGAAGTGGAGATCTGAAAAAAGTTTTCGGCAAGAGTGAACCAAGGAGGGGCATTATGAAATACATATTCGTGACGGGCGGCGTCGTTTCCGGTTTGGGCAAGGGCATCACGGCGGCGAGCCTCGGCAGGCTTTTGAAGGCGCGCGGCTATAAAGTCGCCTCGCAGAAGCTGGATCCGTACATCAACATCGATCCGGGCACCATGAGCCCGTACCAGCACGGAGAAGTGTTCGTCACCGATGACGGCGCGGAGACCGACCTCGATCTCGGCCATTACGAGCGCTTCATCGACGAAAATCTGAACAAGTTCTCCAACCTCACGACGGGTAAAGTGTACTGGAATGTGCTCAATAAAGAGCGCAACGGCGAATATCTCGGCCAAACGGTGCAGGTCATCCCGCACATCACGGGCGAGATCAAGTCCTTCATCTACAGTGTCGGCGAGCAGAGCGGCGCGGACGTAGTCATCACCGAGATCGGCGGCACCATCGGCGACATCGAGAGCCAGCCCTTCATCGAGGCGATCCGCCAAGTCTCCATGGAAGCGGGCCGCGGCAACTGCTGTTTTATCCACGTCACCCTCGTGCCGTATATCTCCGGTTCCTGCGAATTCAAGTCCAAGCCCACTCAGCATTCCGTCAAAGAACTGCAGGGCATGGGCATCGCGCCGGACGTCATCGTCACCCGCGTGGACGCTCCGCTGCCCGAGGACATCAAGAAGAAGATCGCTATGTTCTGCAACGTGGGGGAGGACTGCGTCATCGAAAACCGCACCCTGCCTCTCCTGTACGAGGCGCCCGTCATGCTCGAGAGGGAGGGGCTTTCCTCCACCGTCTGCCGCATCCTCGGGCTGCCGGCGGGCAGCATCGACCTGTCCGACTGGAACGCGATGCTCGGCCGCGCCCGCATGTGCGAGGAGAGCGTGCACATCGCCTTGGTCGGCAAGTATGTGCAGCTGCACGACGCCTATCTTTCCGTCGCAGAGGCGCTGACCCACGCGGGATTTGAAAATGCCGTCAAGGTGGAGATCGAGTGGGTGGACAGCGAGGTCCTCTCTGCGGATAATGCAGCGCGCATCCTCGAGGGGGTGGACGGCATCCTCGTGCCGGGCGGCTTCGGCGGGCGCGGCATCGAGGGGAAGATCGCTGCGGCGCGCTATGCGCGCGAAAGGGGTATCCCGTACCTCGGCATCTGCCTCGGCATGCAGGTCGCCGTCATCGAGTTCGCGCGCAGCGTGCTCGGCTATGCGGATGCCAATTCCTCCGAGTTTGATGCGGACGGCGCCCATTCGGTCATCGACATCATGCCCGACCAGCGCGGCGTCAAGATGGGCGGCACCATGCGTTTGGGCGCCTATCCCTGCCACATCGCGGAGGGGAGCGTGCTCGAAAAGGCTTACGGCCGCACGGACATTTCCGAGCGCCACCGCCACCGCTTCGAGTTCAACAACGATTATCGCGACGCCTTTGAAAAGGCGGGCATGCGCATCGGGGGCACCTCGCCGGACGGCAAGCTGGTCGAGGCGGTCGAGCTGCCCGATCATCCCTTCTATGTGGGCGTGCAGTTTCATCCCGAATTTAAATCCCGTCCCAATGCGGCGCACCCGCTCTTCCGCGCCTTCGTGCGTGCGGCGCGCATGCGCGCGGCGGAGAAGAATCCTTTGCTGCGCGACTGAGCGGCGGGGCAATCAAATCCTAAGCGGGGTGCCGGCGCACCCTGCCGTACGAGGAGAGGTCATCATGAAATTCAATGCAAATTATCAAAAATTAAAGGAAAGTTATCTCTTTTCGGATATCGCGCACCGCGTGAACGCCTATACGGCGGCGCATCCCGATCAAAAAGTGCTGCGCATGGGCATCGGAGACGTTACGCTGCCGCTCGCGCCCGCCGTCATCGCGGCGATGGAAAAGGCAGTCGCCGAGATGGGCAAAAAGGAGACCTTCCGCGGCTACGGCCCCGAGCAGGGCTACGACTTCCTGCGCGAGGCGATCCGCGCCGACTATGCGGCGCGCGGCATCAGCCTGGCGGCGGACGAGATCTTCATTTCCGACGGCGCCAAGAGCGATGTGGGCAACATCCTCGATCTGTTCGATGCGGACAACACCGTACTCGTGCCCGATCCCGTGTACCCCGTATATGTGGACACCAACGTGATGGCGGGCCGCCGTATCCTCTTTGCGGACGCGACGCGCGCAAACGGATTTTTGCCCATGCCCGATCCGAAGACGGAAGCGGACATCATCTATATCTGCTCTCCCAACAACCCGACGGGCGCGGCGTATTCGGTCGAACAGCTGCAGGCGTGGGTCGATTACGCCAATGCGCGCGGCGCTGTCATCCTGTACGACGCCGCGTACGAGCGCTTTGTCGCGGGCGAGGGTCTCGCGCGCAGCATCTTCGAGACAAAGGGCGCCGAGGACTGCGCCATCGAGTTCTGCTCCCTCTCCAAGACGGCGGGCTTTACGGGTACCCGCTGCGGGTATACGGTTGTGCCGCACGCGCTGGTGCGCGGCGGCGTGCACTGCAACAAGCTTTGGCTGCGCCGCCAGACGACCAAGTTCAACGGCGTCTCCTACATCGTGCAGCGCGGCGCAGAGGCCGTGTTCACCGAGGAGGGCAAAAAACAGATCGAGGCCAACCTCGCCGTCTACCGCCGCAATGCGCGGCGCCTCTCCTCCTGCCTCGACGAGCTGGGCATCTTCTACACGGGCGGAAAAAATTCGCCCTACCTCTGGCTGGAATGC
This sequence comes from uncultured Clostridia bacterium, assembly GCA_904419945.1. GTDB lineage: Bacteria > Bacillota > Clostridia > Christensenellales > Borkfalkiaceae > Borkfalkia. The sequence goes on along the minus strand of CAJFTM010000028.1, from coordinate 9,369 downwards.
CCCGGCTTTACGGACAGCTGGAAGTTTTTCGACTATTTGTTGGAAGAGGCGAACGTCGTCGGCACGCCGGGCAGCGGATTCGGCAAGAACGGCGAAGGATTCTTCCGCCTCACCGCGTTCGCGAGCGAGGAGGCGACGGAAGAGGCGGCCGAGCGTATCCGCAGACTTCTGCGCAGATGATCGGGCGGCGGCCGCGCGCTGGTTGCGGCGCAAAAGGCGCCGCCAAAGCAAGGAACGAAGACAGAAGGGCGGCCTTTGCCGCACCATAGCATAGCCAATAGCCATAGAAAAGGGGAACCGCCCGCAAAGCAAAAGCTTTGCGGGCGGTTCTTTTCGGTCTTTTCTATGGAAACGGAGTGGTCATAGGAGAGTGAGCGCCTGCGCGAGGAGAGCCCCCTCCCGCAGTTGTTCGCGCAGCACGTCGAACCAGGGCGCCAGTATCTCGCGCCCGAAGTGGTTGATCGCAGTGCCGACCAAAAGCGCGCCGACGATGCAGATGATGTCTGCGAGCTTGAGGCGGAAGGAGCGGCGGTAGACAAAATAGACGATCGTCCCGGTAACGAGGATGATGGTATAGGCCATTGCGAGTTCGAAGGGGGAGTCAGTGCCGATGAAGAGGACCGTGCACAGCATACAGGCGGGGATGAACGTGCGGTAGCCGAACCAGCTGTCCGAAACCTGCCCGATGTTTTCCGCCTTTTGCCGGCGCGCCGTCCAAAAGAGCCCGAAGTACGCGGCAATCGCAAACGCGGCGCCCAGCGCGTAGATGAAGGGCGCTTCCGCCCATCCGCCGCCCGTGCCGCAGATGCGGAGAGAAAAGTCCACGAACAGGCAGATGAGGGGGGAATAGCTTAAAAAGTTGATCGGGGCCGTCCAGTCGATCCCGTCGCCGTACAGTCGGTTGAGCCCGAGCGCTTCCAGCCAAAGAAAGGGAAGGGCCAGCACAAAGATCCATACGAGCATGAACACGATGCCGTCGAACAGGGTGTTGGCGCGGGTAAATAGGAAGGCGTTGATGCCGAACAGCCCGATGCCGACGGGCAGGGAGGCCGCGAACAGGATGCCGTACTGCCCGAGTTCGAAGAGGTTCTCGCTCGCCGCGATGACGGTGAAGCCCGCCCAGTAAGAGACGGTATAGGGGACAAAGATGAGGACCAGTCCGCCCAATACGCGCACGAGGACGAGCGCGTCGCGGCGGATGGGCAACGAGTACCATAGGTCGGCGCTGCGCCGGCCCATGCGGTAGAGGAACTGCATCGGGGGGACGATCAGGCAGAGGACGCCCAAGATGGCGGCGGGCACCTCGGTGAGAGGGGACATCGGCTGCGGGCCGACTGGGTCGCCGAAGGTGTTGTAGCTATTTTCGGAAACAAAAGTTGAGTTCAGCGCGATGATGACGAACAGCGCCGCCGCGATGGCGGTAAAGATGCACAGCGGCAGCAGGATCCGCTTCAGTTCGTAGAGCATGGCCTTTTTCATTGCAGGTACCCCCTTGCCTTGACTTCGCACAGGAACAGCTCTTCGAAGTCGACGGCGACTTCCTCCACGAACAGCGGGGAGAGCGCTTCGACTTTGTGCAGGATCTCGTCACGGTCGCCGCGCGCAACGAAGCGCGCCACCCGCCCTTCCGCCTCGAAGGAAAGCAGTTCGAAGGGGAAGTCCTCTCGCCGCGGTTCGCGGTCGAGGGCGACCTGGAATTTGTGTACGCTGTCCAGCGTGCCGCGGATGTCGCCTGCTGCGGCGACCGTGCCGCCGTCCAGCAGGGCGAACTCGGAGCAGATATCCTCCAGCTCGCGCAGGGAGTGGGAGGAGATGACCACCGTGCTGCCCGTCTCTTCCTGCAGGCGGATGAGCCCGCGCTTGAATTCCAGCCGTGCCAGCGGGTCCAATCCGTCAAATGCCTCGTCCAGCAGCAGGTATCTGGGGCGGCAGGCGAGGGCGATCGCCACGAACAGCTGGCGCTTCATGCCTTTGGAAAAGGTGCGCACGGGCGCCCTGCGCGCCAGATGAAATTTTTCTTCGTATTCCTCGTACCGCGCGAGGTCGATGGGGTAAAAGGCGGAGTACAGAGCCAGCAGCTTTGCCGCCGTCGTGTCCGCGGCATAATAGGGCTCGTCGGGCAGCAGGAACAGTTCCCGCTTTTTGCGCGCGTTGTCGAAGATCTCTTCTCCGTCAAAGCGGATGCTGCCCGCGTCCGCGCGCAGCACGCCCGCCAGCAGCCGCAGCAGCGTCGACTTGCCCGCGCCGTTGATGCCGACCAGGCCGAGGATGTTCTCGTCCCGGACGGTCAGCGAGACGCCGCCGAGCACCTCTTTCTTCCCGTACGATTTGTGCAGATTTTCGATCTCGATCATTTATTCCCTCCTTCGGGGCCGGATGCTCCTCCCGGCGTTCCGTCCTCTGTTTCTTCGCCGAATATTTCTTCGACGAGCGCGTGTACGTCGTCTGCAGACAGCCCCGCGCGCCGCATCGCGCGCAGCTGCCGCCGCGCTTCCTCCCGCGCGTGTTCGTCCGCATCCGCAATGCGGTGGACGAAGGCTCCCTTTTTGGGGATGGTGCGGATGAGGCCCTGCTTTTCGAGCGCGGCAAAGGCGCGCTCGACGGTGTTGGGGTTGATGCCCAGCTTTGCCGCCAAGGCGCGGCAGGAGGGGAGCTTTTCTCCCTCGCGCAGCACGCCGAGCCGTATGAAGCGCGCGTATTCCTCCACGATCTCCTCGTAGATGCTCTTTTTTCCGCTCAGCTTGACCTCCATGTGTCGCCCTCTCTGCATTATCTGTACTATCTGTATCAACTGTATTATATCATGGTGCCGGAGGATTGTCAATCCCTTTTTGCAAGTTTTTTGTTTTTCCGAAAGCGCCGCGCGGCAGAGGAGCAGAAAATGTGCCGAAAGGTTATTGAAATTTCTGCGCAGATGTGGTATAATGACTGCATGGTTCGATTCAACGAAAGGATGCCGCGCGAGCGCGCGCGCGGGATGAATGCCGTCGTCCTCGCCTTTGTGGGAGATGCGGTGTGGTCGCTGTACGTGCGCGAGGGGCTGGTGTTTTCCGCCGACTATAAGACGGGCATGCTGCAGAAGCTGGCATCTGCGCGCGTATCGGCAAAGGGACAGGCGGCGCTCGCCGAGGGGATGCTCGAAAAGCTGACCGAGGAGGAGAGGGAGATCTTTCTGCGCGGCCGCAATGCCAAAAAGCCGACCAAAAGCAAGAGCGCGTCCGTCGCCGAATACAATATTTCCACCGGGTTCGAAGCGGTCATCGGGTTCCTGTATCTCGTCGGGGACTATGCGCGCATCGACGAACTGTTTGCGGGAGAAATGCTATGAAGATCGAAGGGAGAAACGCCGTCCTGGAACTGCTCAAGACGGACAGGGAGATCGATAAACTTTTAATGCAGAAGGGCGCGGAGGGGAGCGCCGGCCGCATCTTTGCGATGGCACGGCAGAAAAATATCCGCGTGCAGTTTGCGGACGTGCGCGCGCTCGACCGCGAGAGCGAGACGGGGCGCCACCAGGGCGTCATCGCCTATGTTTCCGAATATGAATACGCAGACCTCGACGCGCTGCTCGCCCCCAAGGCGGGCGGGCGCATGGTCATCGTCTGTGACGGCGTGGAGGATGTGCACAATTTGGGCAGCATCTTGCGCGTCGCCGAATGCGCCGGGGCGGACGGCGTCGTCATCCCCAAAAACAAGAGCGCACAGGTGACGGGTGCCGTCGTGCGCATCAGCGAGGGCGCGGCCAATCACGTGCGGGTGGCGCGGGTGCCTGGCATCAATTATGCCGTCGAACAGCTGCAAAAGGCGGGCTTTTGGGTATACGGCCTGGAGGCGGACGGGGAAGATCTTTATTCCGCCGATCTGACGGGGGATATCGCGCTGGTCGTCGGGGGCGAGGACAGCGGCATTGCACCGCTCACCCGCAAAAAGTGCGATAAGCTCCTGTCTCTGCCGCTGTATGGAAAAGTCAATTCGCTCAACGCCTCCGTCGCACTGGGCATCGCCGCCTACGAGGCGGTGCGGCAGCGGCGATGAGGTCGGACGAGAGCCTCGCCCTCGCCGCGCAGGAGGGCGATAAGACCGCTGCCGAAGAACTGCTGCGCCGCTATAAAAATACCGTGCGGGGCGTCGCCCGCTCCTTTTTCCTCGCGGGGGGAGATGCGGAGGACCTCGTGCAGGAGGGAATGATCGGGCTGTACCGCGCCGTCACCGATTATAGGGCGGGCGGGCTCAGCTTCAAAAATTTTGCCTATCTGTGCATTCAGCGCCGCATCATCGGCGCCGTGCGCAGTGCGGCGCGGCAGAAGTACGCGCCGCTCAACCGTTCCGTGCCGCTCCCGCCCGAAAACGAGGCGGAACCGGCCCTGTACGCGGCCGAGGATCCGGAGGCGCTGCTCATCGGGGACGAGGAGCGCAGCGAGTTTTTCGCCAGGCTGCGCGGGGCGCTTTCCCCCTTCGAGTACCGCGCGCTCACGCTGTACATAGAGGGGCTGAGCATCGCCGAGATCGCCGCGCGCGAGCGGCGCAGCGAGAAGAGTGCGGACAACGCCGTACAGCGCGCAAAGCGCAAGGCGGCGGCGCTGTTCGGCAGTCAAAAGAGAGACGGAACGAGAGGATCGAGGAGGTAGCCATGTCCTATCAGGCACTGTACCGCGCCTTCCGCCCGACGACGCTGAGCGGGTTGGTGCGGCAGGAACACATCGTGCGCATTCTGCGCAACCAGATCGAGACGGGCCGTATCGGCCACGCCTATCTCTTTTGCGGGCCGCGCGGCACGGGCAAGACGAGCACCGCCAAGATCTTTGCGCGCGCCATCAACTGCGAACATCCGCAGGAAGGTTCACCCTGCGGGCAGTGCGAGACCTGCAAGGCTCTCGCCGATCCCGCCAACCTCGACATCGCCGAGATCGATGCGGCATCCAACAACGGCGTCAACGAGATGCGCGACCTGCGCGAAAAGGTGCAGTATCCGCCCGTCGCCGGAAAATACAAGGTCTATATTATCGACGAGGTGCACATGCTCTCCGATTCCGCCTTCAACGCGCTCTTGAAGACGCTGGAAGAGCCGCCCGCACACGCGGTATTCATTCTCGCGACCACCGAGCCGCACAAGCTCCCCGCGACCATCCTTTCCCGCTGTATGCGGTTTGACTTCAAGCTCATCCCGCAGGCGGACATCGAGGAGCGTTTGAAGGAGATCCTTCGCACGATCGGCAAGGAATACGAGGACGAGGCGGTCTCCGCCATCGCCCGCGCGGGCGCGGGCAGCATGCGCGACAGCCTCTCCGTCGCGGATATGTGCATCTCGTACAGCCGCGGCAAGCTCACCTATGCGGATGTGAATGCGGTGCTCGGCAGCGCCGACTTTTACGAGGTCGCAGCGCTGGGCGAGGCGGTGCTCTCCGACGACGCCGCCGGCGCATTGGAGAAGGCGGAACAGGTGATCTCCTCCGGCAAGGGGGTGGGCGTACTGGCGAAGGACCTGCTCGTCTTTCTCAATCGCTGCGTCGTCGCCTCCACCTGTCGGGACGGCAACGCCGTGCTCGACCTGCCGGACGAGATGTATGCCGAAGTCAGGCGCATCGCTTCCAAGGCGGACGGCCGCAAACTGCTGCGCTGCTGCGAGATCTTTGCGGGATTGGAGTCCTCCCTGCGCTACACGTCCTCGCCGCGCATCGTATTGGAAACGGCGCTCGTCAAGGCATGCCTGCCGGCATCCGACCTCGACCTGCTCACCCTGGCGAGGCGGCTGGATATTTTGGAGGGAAAGCTCGCTTCCGGCGCGTTTGCGGCGCCGGCGGCACCTGTACAGCCCGCTTCCGCCGCGCAGGCGCCGCAGTCTGTCAGCGCTGCGCCTTCGCCGCTCGCACAGCACAGGCGGCGGGCCGAAGAAGCTCCGTCCTTCTTTCAGGAGATCCCTTCCGACGAGGAGGCCCCGCCCGAAAATTTCGGGGCCGCGTTTTCCGCGCCGCCCGAGGTCTCTTCCCTGCGGCGGGAGGAGCCGAAGGATGTGAATGCGCTCGCGCCTGAAAACCGAAGCAAGGCGGGGGCCTATTTCCGCCGTTCGCTGCGGCGCAACGTCAAGAGCGGCGTGCTCTTTACCATGTGCCAGGATCTGGAAACGGCATTTGAAGGGGATACTTTTATTCTCACGACGGACAGCGATACCATCTATCGCCGCCTGAACAGCGAGGATAATTATAAAAACGTGCAGGCGGCGCTCGCCGCCATCGGCATCCGCAGCTTCGAGATCCGCCGCAAGGGCGAAAGGAAAGATCCTCTGCAGGAGGATATCGAGACGCTGAAAAAGAATTTCCCGGATGCGGATATCGAGATCAAGTGAACGCCGGAAACGGCAATATCATTCAAAAAACGAGGAGAGTAGAACATGTCAGGATTCAGAGGCGGTATGGGCGGCGGCAACATGCAGAATTTGATGAAGCAGGCGCAGAAGATGCAGGAGCAACTGCAGGAGACGGAAAAGTTGCTGGACGATTGGGAGATCGTCGGCACGAGCGGCGGAGAGGCCGTCGTCGTGTACATGAACGCGAAAAAGAAGATCGACGGCATCGAACTCGATCCGAAGGTGGTCGATCCGGAGGACGTCGAGATGCTCGAAGATCTCATCCTCGCCGCCATCAACGACGGCTACGCCAAGGCGGATGCCGTGTATAAGGAAAAGATGGCGCCCTTTGCGGCACTGGGCGGCGCGGGAGGCCTTTTTTAAGCCATGCAGGTCTATATCGAGCCCATCGGGCGGCTGATCAACGAATTTTCCAAGCTGCCGGGCGTGGGTAAAAAGACGGCGCAGCGGTATGCCTACCGCATCATCGACATGCCGGAAGAGGAGGCGCGCGCGTTTGCCGCGGCCATCGTCAACGCAAAACAAAAGGTGCGCTATTGCAAGGTGTGCGGCAATTTTACGGAGAACGAGGTCTGCGATATCTGTAAGGAGCGCGACGGGCGCGTCATCTGCGTGGTCAAAGAGCCGAAGGATGTCATTGCCCTCGAAAAACTGCGCGAGTTCCGCGGCGTCTATCATGTCCTGCACGGGGTCATCAATCCGATGGAAGGGGTCGGCCCCAACGACATCCGCATCCGCGAACTGCTCGCCCGCATCGGCGAGGGGAACGTGGAGGAGGTCATCCTCGCCACCAATCCGGATGTGGAAGGGGATGCGACGGCGCTGTACATCGCCAAGCTCATCAAGCCGCTGGGCGTGCGCGTGACCCGCCTCAGCCGCGGGATCCCCGTCGGCTCGGAGATCGAATACACCGACGACGTCACCCTCTCCCGCGCCTTCAACGAACGCAAAGAGATATGACGCCGGATTGGCAGGATGCCGTGCGGGTGCGGCTGCACCGCAAAAATGCCCTTCTCTTCCACCCGCAGGACGATCTGTTGGGCGAACTGCGCCAAAAGCTGCACGGGCTTTCCCGCCGCGCATGCGTCCTGTGGGCGCTCTCGCTCGCGGAAGAGACGGTACGGGCACTCGCCGCCTTTTTCCCGGCAGATCTTCGCCCGGCGGATGCATTGGCGGCGGCTTCCGGCTGGGCGGCGGGGGAATGTACCATGGCCCGGGCACGCCGCGCCATTCTCGCCTGCCATGCCCTCGCGAAGGAAACGGACAGCGCAGAGGCCGCGGCGCTCTGCCATGCGCTCGGGCAGGCTTGTTCGGTCGTGCATACTCCACGCCATGTGCTCGGCCTGCCCGTCTATGAGCTGACGGCCTTGGTGCGGCGGTCGGGCGCCGACGGGGCGTGGGAAAGCTCGGTGCGGGCGCGCGTCGGCGCATATTTGGCTGCCGCAGACAGGGCGGAGCGAGAGGCTCGGTTGCCGCGCCGCTGGGCGCCGTTTTTACAGGATCGATCCGCTGCGGCGGATGCATCGACATCGAAGGAGGTCATTTCATGAATCGCATTTCCGTTCTCGGCTGCGGGCGCTGGGGTTCGTTCATCGCCTGGTATCTCGCGACCAAAAAGGGGAAGGAAGTCTTCTCCTGGGGCCCGGAAGGGGATTACTCGTACGAGGTCCTCAAAAATACCGGCAAAAACGAGTATGTGACGCTGGATCCATCCATCACCCTCACCTGCGACCTCGCCGCAGCGGTTCAGAGGGCGGAGATCGTCATCATCTCCATCAGTTCGCAGGGGCTGCGCGGCTTTATCGAGAAGATCAAGGCGGCTGCAGACGTGTCCGACAAGATCTTCGTGCTGTGCATGAAGGGCATCGAGGCGGATACGGGCGAGCGCCTCTCGCAGATCCTCATCGATGCGGGCATCGCCAGGGAACGCATCGCCGTATGGGTCGGCCCCGGGCACATCCAGGATTTTACGGCAGGCATCCCCAACTGTATGGTCGTGGACGGGTACGATACCGACCTCAAAAAACAGCTCGCGGATGACTTCAAGAGCGACCTCATCCGTTTTTACTACGGCAACGACGTCATCGGTACGGAGATCGGTGCGGCAGCCAAAAACGTCATGGGCATCGCCGCGGGCATCCTGGACGGCGGCGGCGTGTCCACGCTGAAGGGCCCGCTCATGTCGCGCGGCGCGCGCGAGGTCGCGCGCCTGATCAAGGCGCTGGGCGGAAGCGAATTCTCCGCCTACGGGCTGGCGCACCTCGGCGATTACGAGACGACGCTCTTTTCCCGCCATTCGCATAACCGCATGTACGGCGAAATGCTGGTCAAGGGGCAGAAGTTCTCCAAGCTCGCGGAGGGCGTCATGACAGCGGCCGCCATGAAGAAGCTGGGCGAGAAGCTGGGCGTCGAGCTGCCCATTACGGATGCCGTGTACGACGTGTGCTTTGCCGAAGGCCCGCAGACGGGCAGCGAATGGCGTAAACTTTGCATGGATCGCATCGCACAGCTCTTCTCGCGCGATACGAAGTTTGAATTTTAACGGGCCCGGGAGCGTGCGGAGGTCCCGCTTGATTTTCTGCAGCGAAGGAGCGGCGGGCGCCCCGCAAGGCCGGCGCTCGGCAAAGCGCGCAGGGGGCACAGATGCGTTTCCAAGAGAAAGAAAAGAAGAAACGGCAATATATGGGCATGGACTCGCAGGCGTTTGCCCAAAAGTGGAAGAGCGTCTTTGCGGGCGAAGTTCCCCGCGAGATCGTCGAGCAACGCATTGACGGGCGCGGCTGCTATTTGTGGCACGCCTTTTCGTGGGGGAACGCGCCCTGTGTCGAGCGCGGGGCGGCGGATGCCGCCTTCGACGCTGCCGATAAGGATGGCGCATTCATCGCCGAGGAGTATGCCTTGATAGCTCAAATATAGAGAGGCTAAAACACCTTACTGACAATGAGATTGAGCCGATATTACCCTCTCTTTTGGAGTGGATACAGGACTGTAATTGGCCTGTTGCT
>CAJFTM010000027.1 GCA_904419945.1 uncultured Clostridia bacterium | reverse complement strand
CTGGAATATGACCTTAGCGAGATGATGGACAACGAGGAGATCCAGGAGATGGCTCGGGATGTGGAGGCGCTGCGGAAGGAGCTGTACGAGGCTGCTGGCGCAACCGGGACTACCATGTGAAAGCGGAGGATGTGAAACCTCTACTCTCTGACTGGAAGGGTGCCGATTCATGGCGGCGGGAAAAATATCGAATATTTTTTCCGAAAATGCCCGCTCGGATTGAAGAGCGCCGACCTAGCAGACATGGCAGAGGTGTTCGTCGTCGGCAGAAATTTCCGGTGGACGTATGTCGTCACGCATGAGACGGGCTGCGGCCTCGGCCCTTATTTTGCCGAACGCCCAAAGGGCGGCAAAGAGTAGGGCGGCAACATTGAAAATGCAGTCAAAAAGAGCGAAGATCTCTCTTCGCTCTTTTTCTGTGTCGTTTGTAGTATCCGTGCGCTGTTTTGGCAACGCGGAGTAATCCGCTCTGCGGCTGCGCCGATGTCTGCCGCGGCTCAGTGGAGGTGCAATCTGCCGCGGTCCGTTCGGGTGGCAGCTCTTTTTAGCGGATGCAGCTGCCCTGTGCTGCGGCATATGAGGACAAGCAAAACGGGATTTGCGATCGGCGCAGGGGGCGGGCAGCGCCGCGCGGAGCATTACCAGCGCCCGCTTCCGCCTCCGCCGAATCCGCCGCCGGAAAAGCCGCCTCCGCCCGAAAATCCGCCGCCGGAAAATCCGCCGCCCCCGCCGCCCTTGGGCGCGGGACGAACGGTCATGCTCTGCGTCAGCAGATAAGAAGTATTGCGGTAGACGGAATGGAAGATCAGGAAGTCGAATACACCGGGGTAGCGATGCACCCACTGCGGGGGCTGAACGGCCAGATCGCGGAATTTATCTTCCCAAACGGACGAAATGCCGAGCACCTGTGCATAGGGCAGGATGTGATAGTACAGCTCCGGGTCCTGTGCGAGCATCTCTTCCAGCCGGTCCTTTTCCGCCAGGCGGATAAAATTGGCAAAACCGGCGATTTCGCCGAGCTGCCGCAGGTAGGCGGGGGTGCGGCGGTTGCACCAGGGAGCGGCGATCATGGCGGCGCAGAGTCCGCAGCTCAGGGCGATCTTTGCCGCCATCGAGAGAAGGAAAGAGGGCGTCAAAAAGCAGAACAGGGCCGCGCCCGCCGCAGCAACGGGCAGCGCGAGCATGGCAAAGGCGGCCGTCTTTCCGCTCCCCCACTTGACGGAGTGGCGGATGGCCGTGCGGCCGACGGCAAAGCAGAGCGCTGCGGCGAGCGGCAGGGCGATCCCGCAAAACAGCAGGGAGAGGCGGAAACCGGTCCCGGCCGCAGCCGACGCAATGGCCGGCGCAAACAGGCCGATGCCGCCCGCACAGATCGCGAGAGCCGCCGCCAAGATGCTGTGCCCTCTGCGGAAGAAGGTCCCGTCTTCCTTCGCGACGGCGTGCCGAACGTAGTCGGTCGTCTTATAAAAATGATATTTCAATTCGCTGGACCGAACTTGGTCGCGCCCTTTGAACAGATCGTTGAAGAACACTTTTCGGTAGTTGGGTTCCGTTTCGGGCAGCGGTTTGCGCTTGACCAGCAGCGGATCCTGCGGATCGGCCATGTCCAGATCGAGGTAGCCCTTGTCCGCAAAGTAAAAGAGCAGCGACGTCACATCCGCATCGCTCACTTTCAGGTCGATGCGGTAGCCCATCAGCAGCGGATCCATGCCTTCCGGCGGGGAAAAGTTGACGACGGGTGTGATCCGTCCGCGCGGCAGCAGCAGGGCAAACAGGATGGCCGCGATGCCCACGGCCGCTGCCGCGGCGATCAGGACGATCTCGGCGGCCGTGAGTGCCTCGCCGGGCAGCGTACCTTCCGGGAAATCGATGGCGAGGGTCACGCCGTGGTAGGAGGGGATATCGTCCGCGGTATAGCGCAGTACAGATTCGCTCGCTTCCGCGGTCCATTCGACGGATTGCCCTTCCCCTTCGCCGTAGAGCCCGGCATAGGCGGTCGCCGCAACGGGCTCAAAGGGCAGGCGGACGGCGGCGGAAAACTGCTCGACGGTCGCCTCGTTCCCGGTGCCGAGCACGTTGAGCTGGAAGCTGTCGCGCTGTACGCCGACCGGGACGGTGAAATCGTAAGAAAAAGTGTATGTGCGCATGTCGCCGTCCGCGATGCGGTCGCTCTCGAAACCGAGATAGACGACCAGGAATCCGCTTTCGTATTCGGTATCCGCCACGTCGCCGCGCACGTCGGCGTATCGTTCGCCGCTGTTGAGGGGCAAGCTGCGATAAATGCCGTGTCCGCCTCCCACGGAGTAGTGGACGGAGATGCGTTCCTCCACGCGGAAGGTGCGTCCGCTCACGTAGTCAAAGTCGACGGCATACTCTGTAAAGGTGTATCCGGCGGCGGCGCGCACCGTGCGGAAGGGCAGGAGGATCGCCGCGGCGAGCAGCAGCGCCAGCAGGAGGGTGAGGGCGATGCGCCCCGCCTTCATCGTTTTATTCATGGCTCTCTCGCTTAAAATTGGACTTTTACGTTCTGCCGCTCTTCCTCTTCGATCTCATAATAATCGAACTTTTTCAGATGCATCATGCTCGCGATGATGTTGGAGGGGAAGGTCTCCATCTTTGTGTTGATCTGGCGCACGGTCGCATTGTAATATTTGCGCGCGTTGGCGAGCTCCGCTTCGATCTGTTTGAGCTGGTTCTGCAGGTCGAGGAAGTTGGTGTTTGCCTGCAGCTGCGGGTACGCTTCCGCCACGGCAAACAGGGAACGCAGCGTTCCCGTCAGCGCATTTTCGGCGGCGATCTTGTCCCTGGGCGCATCCGCACTCATGGCGGCATTGCGCGCCGCGATCACTTTTTCCAGCGTTCCGCTCTCGTGCTTGGCGTAACCCTTTACCGTTTCCACAAGGTTCGGGATCAGGTCGTAGCGTTTTTTGAGGTAGACGTCGATGGTCGCCCATGCCTCTTCGCAGGTATTTCGCATTTTGACAAAGCTGTTATAGGTGCCGGCACAGACGGCGATCACGATGATGATCAGCAACACGACGACCGCGACGATGATGGTCGGGATCACCCAGCCCGGTAAAAGCAAATTCGGCATGATTGGTTCTCCTTTTTTTGCGGAATATCCGCCAATTTCAGTAAGTTTATTATACAATACCCTCTGATTATTTGTCAATCGTGTGGTGAAAATGATGTGTGTAAGAAATTTTCGGGACCACGGCATGGCGGCGTTGACAACGTTTTGCCGGTATGGTATAATTTTGTGAACTGATTTACAAGACGGGAGGATTGCTTTTGTTCCGCATTTTGAAGGTGCTGAAGTGGCGCGAATGGGTATATGCGGCCCTATCGGTCGGTTTTATCGTCCTGCAGGTATGGCTGGATCTGACGATGCCGGACTATATGTCGAGCATCACGCAGCTGGCCGTATCCGGTACGGGCAATATGGGCGCGATCTGGCGAGACGGCGGGCTGATGCTCGCCTGTGCGCTGGGCAGTGCGCTCAGTTCGGTCGCGGTCGGTTTTTTTGCCGCGCGCATCGCCGCGGCGCTCTCGTTCTGCCTGCGCGCGCAGATCTTTGACCGTGTAGAGAGCTTTTCGATGGAGGAGATCAACCGCTTTTCCACCGCTTCGCTCATCACCCGCACGACAAACGACATCACGCAGGTGCAGATGGTCGTATCGATGGGCCTGCAGGTCGTCATCAAGGCGCCCATCCTCGCCGTTTGGGCGATCGTCAAGATCACATCGACCAACTGGCAGTGGTCTGCGGTGACGGCGGCGGCCGTCGTGCTGATGGTGGCGCTGATGCTGTTCATCCTGCTCGCCGTTTTTCCCAAATTCCGAAAGGTACAGAAGCTGACGGATAATCTCAATGCCGTCACGCGCGAAAATCTGACGGGCGTGCGCATCGTGCGGGCCTACAATGCGGAAGAATACCAGGAAAAGAAGTTTGCGGACGCAAATTTAGAGCTGACCAAGACCCAGCTCTTCACGTCCCGCGCGATGGCGGTCCTGTCTCCCGTGATGACGATGCTCATGAGCGGACTCACTCTCGCCATTTACTGGATTGGCGCGACGCTCATCGATGCGCTGCCGACGGGTGCCGAGCGAGCGGCGCTGTTCGGGCAGATGGCTGCCTTTTCCGGGTATGCGATGCAGGTGGTCGCCGCATTCATGATGCTCGCCATCATCTTCATCATCCTTCCGCGCGCCATGGTCTCCGTCCGCCGCATCCGCGAAGTGCTCGAAACGGAGCCGACCATCGTGGACGGGGCGCTGACTGCATTGCCCGAAGGATCGCCCGTCGGCACGGTGGAGTTCCGCCATGTCTCCTTCCGCTATCCCGACGCGAGCAACGACGTCCTGCACGACGTCAGCTTCAAGGCGGAAAAGGGGCAAACGGTCGCCCTGATCGGTTCGACGGGCAGCGGCAAGTCGACGGTCGTCAACCTCATCCCCCGCTTTTATGACGCAACAGAAGGCGAGGTGCTCGTCGACGGCGTCAACGTCAAGGAATACGCGCTGTCCGCCCTGCATGACAGGATCGGTTATGTCTCTCAGCGTGCCGTGATGTTCTCGGGAACGGTGGAGAGCAACGTCGCCTACGGTGAAAAGAAGGGGCTTACGTTTACCGAAGAGAAGGTCAAAGAGGCCGTCCGCATCGCGCAGGGGCAGGATTTTGTGGAAAAGAAAGAGGACGGGTACCAAGCCTTTGTATCGCAGGGCGGGACCAATTTTTCGGGCGGACAGAAACAGCGCCTCTCCATTGCCCGCGCCGTCTGCCGCGAGCCGGAGATCTTCCTGTTTGACGACTCCTTCTCGGCGCTCGACTACAAGACGGATAAGCAGCTGCGGCAGGCGCTCAAACGCGAGCTCGCAGGGGCGACATCCGTCATCGTCGCGCAGCGCATCGGCACCATCCGCGATGCCGACCTCATCGTCGTTTTGGAGGAAGGGAAGGTCGTCGGCAAGGGCACGCACGACGAACTGATGCAGAACTGCGAGGTGTACCGCGAGATCGCCTATTCGCAGCTTTCGGAAGAGGAACTGAACGGACAGAGGGAGGTGACCGCACATGAGTGATACCACACAGCGCCGCCCCGGCCGGCGCGGACCGCACGGGAGGGCGCCCGCCGAAAAGCCGAAGGATTTTAAAAAGGCTTCCTTACAGCTGCTGCGCTTTTTGAGGCCCTTTCTCGCAGCGATGATCGTCGCGCTCGTGTTCGCGGTCGTCGGTACAGTGCTCAATCTGACCGGCCCGAACATCCTCGGCGATCTGACCGCCGCGATCCAGCAATCCTTCCTCTTTTTGCCCGATCAGGGCGATTACCTCGTGCAGGCGATCGATATGGACGAGATCTTCCGCCTGTGCATCCTGCTGGTCGTCATTTACGGAGCGGGCCTCCTCTGTTCCTATGTGCAGGGCCTGCTCATGGCGACCGTCACGCAGAAAAATGCGCGCAACCTGCGCACCGCGATCTCGGAAAAGATCAATCGTCTCCCCCTTAAATATTTTGACGCGCATGCCGTCGGCGACGTGCTCTCGCGCGTGACCAACGACGTCGATACCATCGGGCAGACGCTCAACCAGTCGATCACGACCTTCGTTACGGCCGTCGTCATGTTGGTGGGCAGCGTCATCATGATGTTCGTCACCAACTGGATCATGGCACTGACGGCCATCGGCGCCAGCCTGATCGGCTTTATCCTGATGTTCCTCATCATGGGCCGCTCGCAGAAATATTTTGCGCGCCAGCAGCGCTATTTGGGCGAGATCGACGGCCATATCGAGGAGGTCTATGCCGGGCACAACGTCGTCAAGGTATACAACGCCGAGCATGCGGTCAAGAGGACCTTCAACGACATCAACTATAAACTGTACAGCAGTGCGTGGAAGTCGCAGTTCCTGTCCGGGCTGATGATGCCTTTGATGACCTTTATCGGCAACCTCGGCTATGTCGCCGTCTGTGTCGTCGGCGCGGCGCTGCTCGTCAACAAAGCCATCGCAGATTTCGGCGTCATTACTGCCTTTACACTGTACGTGCGCCTCTTTACGTCCCCGCTTTCACAGCTGGCACAGGCTTTTACCAGTATGCAGACGGCGGCGGCTGCGTCCGAACGGGTCTTTGAGTTTTTGGGCGAGGAGGAACTTTCGGACGAGTCCGGTAAAAAGAAGTACCTTTCGCCCGCGTCCGTTTCCGGCGAGGTATCCTTTGAACACGTCCGCTTCGGCTACGATCCGGGCAAGATCATCATCCACGATTTTTCCGCGGCGGCGCATGCGGGGCAGAAGATCGCCATCGTCGGCCCGACCGGCGCCGGCAAGACGACGATGGTCAACCTGCTCATGCGCTTCTATGAGCTGAACGGCGGCTGCATCCGCATCGACGGCATCCCGACGAGCGAGCTTACGCGCGAAAACGTGCACGAGCTGTTCTGCATGGTTTTGCAGGATACCTGGCTGTTCGAGGGCACCGTGCGCGAAAATGTCGTGTACAGCAAACAGGGCGTCACCGATGAGGAAGTCGTGCGCGCCTGTAAGGCGGTCGGATTGCATCACTTTATCACGACTCTCCCGCACGGCTATGATACCGTTCTCGACGACAAGGCAAACCTTTCGGCAGGGCAGAAGCAGCTGGTCACGATCGCCCGCGCCATGATCGAAAATGCGCCCATGCTCATTCTCGACGAGGCGACCTCCTCCGTGGATACCCGTACCGAAGAGCTGATCCAAAAGGCGATGGACCGCCTGACGGTCGGGCGCACCTCCTTTATCATCGCGCACCGCCTTTCGACCATCCGCAATGCGGATCTCATCCTCGTAATGAACGGGGGCGACATCATCGAGAGCGGCAGCCACGAGCAGCTGCTTGCCAAGGGCGGTTTCTACGCCGACCTGTATAATTCTCAGTTTGAAAGCATCTGACCGATCGGTCGGCAAAGGCGTCCCGGCATCCTTTGGGTGCCGGGACTTTTGCAGTGAAAAGAAGGAGAGGGGAAAAGCGCAAGGCGGCGCGCCGACCGGATCCGAAACAGATCGGGCTCCTCTTCCCAAACGTGTGTACGCATCCGGTTCAAAAAGTACATTTGCAGAGTATTATGTCATACATAAAAGCTGATTTTGAAAGGCAGCCGGGGAAATGCACATTTTGCGGAATAAGCGCAAAAAAGTTACGCATACTCCATTGCGACGGGCGCAGAGCGCGCCGGCAGCAAAGGGAGGAGTGAAATGAAAGCTACGGGAATCGTAAGAAGGATCGACGAACTCGGGCGGGTGGTGATCCCCAAAGAGATCCGCCGCACGCTGCGCATCAAGGACGGCGATCCTTTGGAGATCTTCACCGAGCGCGACGAGCTGATGCTCAAAAAGTATTCGCCCATCGCCGCGCTGGAAAAATTTTCGGAGGGGACGACAAAGTCGCTCAACGATCTGAGCGGCTACCTCGCCGTACTGTGCGATACGGACGAGATCCTGTATGCCGCCGGCGACGGCCGCAAGGAATTTGCAAAAAAGCAGATCTCAGACGAGCTGGGACGCATTCTCAAGGAGCGGCGCAGCTATCTCGCGAATCTTTCGGAAGGGGGAGATATCGTCCCTCTCACGGCGGATGCATCGGTCGACCTGACGGCTCAGGTCATCGTTCCCATCGTCGCGGGAGGAGATTGCCTCGGGGCGGTCTCTCTCGTTTCGGCGGAAGAGGGCGCCAGGATCGAGCAGGGTGCCGTACAGCTGTGCCGCCTGACGGCGGACATCCTTGCCAGTCAATTTGAATGACGGCGGCGCGGCCCGGCGGTTCGCTCGGCGAACGCCGGGCCGCTTTTTGCCCCGCACCGAACGCACCATGGGCGGTACATATGAAGTCGCAGAGTTTGATCAAGGGAGCGGCGGTCGTTGCGGCGGGCAGTCTGCTTTCCAAATTATTGGGAGCGGTCTACCGTATCCTGCTCATGGATGCGTTGGGCGGGCGCGGGATGGGCATCTACCAGATGGTCTTTCCGCTCTACTGCCTGCTGCTCACCCTTTCGGCGACGGGGATCCCGTCCGCGCTCGCGCGCATGGTCGCCGAACGCGCGGCGTCTGGCGGAGACGGGCGCCCGGTGCTTGCCGCGGCACTCCCGCTCTTTGCGGCGATCGGCGGAGCCGGGAGCCTCGCCATGTTTGCGTTTGCGCCCGCCTTTGCCGCCGTGCAGGGAGAGGCCGCTGCCGCCTCTGCCTATCGCATGCTGGCGCCCTCCGTGCTGCTCGTGGCGGCGGTGTCTTGCCTGCGCGGTTGGTTCCAGGGGCACAGCCGCTTTGCGCCGACTGCCGCCTCCGAGGTGATCGAGCAGGCAGTTAAAATCGCATTCGGGCTCCTTTTTGTACAGATCTACCGCGGCGATGCCGCGCGCGCCGTCGCATTTGCGGCGCTGGCGATCACGCTCAGCGAGTTCGCCGCCCTCGTATTCCTCGCTGTCTGCGCGGGCGGATATCCGCGCGGATCCCTCCTTGTTCGCATGCGCCGGCGGACAGGGGTCATCCGTTTTGCCGGGCGCGGCGCGTTTGTTCCGCACGTTCCGCTCTTTGCTCCCTTTCCCGCAGCGGCAGGGAAGGGCAAGTCCGCCCGTCCCCGTGCGCGCGAATTGCTCCGCGCCGTTCTGCCCGTTGCCGTTGCGGCGGGCGCGCTGCCCCTCTCCAATCTCATCGAGAGCATCCTCATCGTTCGGTTGGTCGGGCGGTATGCGGAGAACGCAACGGCACTGTACGGCCTGTATGCGGGCGCGGCGACGGCGCTCGTCAATCTGCCCGTCTCTGTCTGTTACGGTTTGGCGGCGGCCAGTATCCCCGCCGTTTCGGCTCTGCGCGCGGCGGGGCGGGGAAGGGAAGCGGAAGAGCGCGCCCTGTTTGCCCTCAAGTGCACGCTCTATCTCGCGCTGCCGGCGGCTGCGCTGCTGTTCGCCTTTCCGGGGCCGGTCTGCGGTTTGCTGTTCCGCCTGCCGGAAGGGGAGATGGAGGTGCTCGTGCGGCTGGTGCGCCTGCTTGCCCTTTCGGTCGCCCCGCTCGCCGCGGTACAGACGCTCTCCGCCTGCTTGACCGGGCTGGGCCGTTCGAAATACGCCGCCTTTTCCGTCACGCTCGCCTGTATCTTGCGCCTGGCGGCCGAGTTTGTATTGCTGCAATTTCCGCAAATTTCCGTTTTCGGCGCGGCTTATGCTTCCATCGGCTGTTATTTGGTTGCGTTCCTGCTCGATTTATATTATAGTATTAGAGAAAGAAAAAACCGCATCCGTGCGGGCGGGCAGGCGTGCAAATTTGCGCTGCTCGCCGCGGCGGCAGCCGGTGCGGCGTGGCCGCTGCGCGCAGCTTTTCCGCTCGCGCCGTTCATCGCCGCCGGGCTCGTGTATCTGGCGCTGAGCGTCCCTTTCCGCGCGTTCGGGGCGGAGGAACTGCGGTTTGCATGGAGGAATCGACATGATCGAAATCGTCGGACTGGGGTGCAGCCCCGCTGATCTCTCGGAGGGGGCCAAGGCAGCCCTCCTTTCGGGTGCGCGCGTCATTCTGCGCACGGCCGAGACGCCCGCTGTTGCCGGCGTGCGCGCGCTGGGCGTTGCGTTTGAGTCTTTGGACGGCGTGTATGCGCGCAGCCGCAACTTCGACTCCCTCAATAAAAATCTCGCCGCGGCCGTGCTCGGAGCGGCGAAGGGCGGGGATGTCGTCTATTGCGTGGACGGCAGCGTCGCCGAGGATGTGTCCGCGCAGATCGTCTTGCAAAAGGGGAAGGACGTGCGCGTGCATGTCGGCGTGTCCAAAGCGGACGCGGCCTTTGCGGCGGCCAAGGTATTTTCGCGCGACCGTACCGCCCTCTCCGCCTATGCCGTCGCGGAGAGCGGGCGGCCGATGCTTCCGCTCGCCGTGTACGATGTGGACTGCGACCTCGTTGCGGGGGATGTCAAACTGCGGCTGTGCGAGCTGTTCGGCGACGAGGCGGAGGCCTTCTTTGTGCGCGGCGGCGTGGCGAAAAAGATCCGCCTGTTCGAATTGGATCGGCAGGGGGAGTACGACTCCACCTGCGCCGTCGTCGTCGGCGAGATCCCGCTGCTGCAGCGCACCCGCTTTACATATGACGACCTGCTTTCCGTGCTGCGACTGCTGCGCGCGCCGGACGGCTGCCCCTGGGACCGCGTGCAGACGCACGAGAGCATCCGCTCCAATATGATCGAGGAGGCCTATGAACTCGTCGATGCGATCGACAGCGGGGATGATTCGAAAATTTTGGAAGAGACGGGCGACGTGCTCATGCAGGGCGCTTTTCATACCGTCCTTGCCGACGAGCGCGGCGCCTTCACGCCGGATGACGTGACCAGCGCCGTCTGCCAGAAGCTCATCTTCCGCCACTCCCACATCTTCGGCAAGGATCGGGCGACGGACGAGGCGAGCGCCCTCTCCGTTTGGGACCGCAACAAGGCGGAGGAAAAGGGACAGAAGACCCCTTCGGATACGGTGCGTGACGTGCCTTCCGCCTTTCCCGCCGTACTGCGCGCGCAGAAGGTCGCCAAGCGCGCCGCCAAATTCGGATACGATTTCCGGGACGCCGCCGAGGCATCCGAAAAAGTGAAGGAAGAGCTGGGCGAACTGCTCGCGGCGGTCGCGGAAGGGGACAAGGCGCACATTTCCGAAGAGGCGGGCGATCTGCTCTTTGCGGCGGTCAATGTCGGCCGGCTGGCGGGCGTCGACTGCGAGGAAAGTTTGCAGGAGAGCACGCGCAAATTCGTGCGCCGCTTCTGCGAGACCGACCGGCTGTTGGCTGCGGACGGCAAGCGCATGCAGGATCTTTCGCCGGAGGAACTGTGGCGCTATTACGAGGAGGCTAAGAAACGGCATGGCTGAGATCGGGCAGCCCCTCTCCTACGGCGGGATCCGCCTGCCCAACAACGTGCTCCTCGCTCCGCTCGCGGGATATACCGATTTCGCCTTCCGCAAACTGTGCTATTCCTTCGGCGCGGGCGGCTGCTTTACCGAAATGGTCAGCGCCAAAGGCCTCGCCTATCATAACGAGGCGACGCGCGCTCTCCTGTATCTCGACCCGTCCGAAAGATACACGGCGGCGCAGCTGTTCGGCAGCGACCCGGATATCCTGCGCGCCGCCTGCGAGAGCGGATATCTCGCCCCCTTCGCGGCGGTGGATATCAACATGGGCTGTCCCGTTCCCAAGGTATATAAAAACGGCGAGGGCAGTGCGCTGCTCGCCGATTTTCCGCGCGCGGAAAAGATCATTTCCGCCTGTAAAAAGAGCGGTAAAACGGTTTCCGTCAAGTTCCGCATCGGGCTGGAAAAGGGCAAGTACCTCGCAGCCGAGTTCGCCAAGCTGTGCGAAGGGGCAGGGGCGGATATGCTCACCGTGCACGGCCGCACGCGCGACTGCATGTACGCGGGCGAACCGAACTACGCCCAGATCGCCGCGGCGAAGGCGGCGGTCGCCATTCCCGTCGTCGCCAACGGCGGCGTCTTTTCGCGCGCCGATGCGCAGAAGATGCTCGCGGAGACGGGGGCGGACGGGGTGATGGTCGCCCGCGCCGCCATGTATTGCCCGCACGTCTTTGCGGAGATCCTCGAAAAGGATATCCCGTGGGATGCGCGCGCCGCCATCGAAGGGCAGATCGCGGACATGCTTCCCTTTTACGGGGAAAAGTTTACCCTCGTCCAAATGCGCAAAATGGCGGCATTTTACCTGCGCGGCCGGCGCGGAAGCTCTGCCGCCCGCGCCAGATTATTTTCCTGCGGTTCTCTCGGCGATCTTTCCGCCTGCCTCGACGCAGTCTTTGCGGAAGGGGAAGCGGGCTGATTTTTTAGCAGGGGCCCGCAAAAAACAGGCCCTCCGCGATTGACAGCGGGCGAGCAAACGTGATACACTAATGAAAATGTTCCGAAGCGGTATCGACGTACAACATCCGGGCAGCGCCGGATATAAAAAGATGGTGCGCCGCTTTTGCGGCAAGAGCGAGCGCTTTTGGGAGCTGGATTTTGCGCGCGGCATCTGCGTGCTGCTCATGGTGTTCGATCACTTCATGTACTGTCTGTTCGACATCATGCCCTCCCTCAACGAGATGTTCGGCACCTCTCTCTTCGCCGAGGCGGAAGACCTCGCCATTTCCTGGTGGCTGAGCGACCTGCGCGTCAACGGGCGGCTGCTCGTCATTACCGCCTTTTTTCTCCTGTGCGGCATCAGCAGCACGCTGACGCGCGGCAATTTCCGCCGCTGTATCCCGCTCGCGCTGGTCGCGGCGGGCATTTCGGCGGTCACGGCCATCCTCGAACAGTGGGGGCTGGGCATGCGCGTGCTCTTCGGGGTCATCCACATGCTTGCGGCGGGCATCTTTCTCTATGCCGTGTTCGATGAGGCGGCTTCGGCCGTCGGCGCCCTGCTCGGCAAGGGCAGGGCATCGCAGATCGCGCGCAATCTCCTGAGGCTTTTGCCCGGCGTCGTCGGCGTCGTGCTGCTCATCTGGTACTTTACCGCCGCCGCGCAGTTTACTTTTACAGACGGCCAGTGGGAGATCATCTCCAAGATCCCTGCTCAGTGGTCGGAAGAGGAAAATATCCTTCGCGCCACGTTTGTCTATCTCCTCAATTTCCGCTATCCGTCGGGCGACTATTTTCCCATCCTGCCGTGGGCGGCTGTGGTGCTGGCGGGCGGGATCATCGGCCGTTTGGTCTATCATACGGACGCCCGCTACGCCTTTTCGCGGCTGGACGGTGCCTGGAACAGCGGATTTTGTTTCTTGGGCCGCCACGCGGCGGTCATCTACATCGCGCATATGGTCGTCATCCCCGTCCTGTTTGCGGCGGCGGCTTTCTGCGTGAGCCTGTTCGTATAAATCCCGAAAGATGAGGAAACCGAAAAATTTATGATGCGACCTCTCCCCGAAAATTGTTCGATGTACGAGGCGCTGCTGTATAATATCTCCGGCAGCACCGTGCGCACCGCCATCTCCTTTTACGGAAAAAAGTATTCCTTTGACAAAGTCTTCCGGCTGATCGATATCCTCGCGGATAATCTCGCCGCCGCATTTTCGGTGGGAAAAGGGGATACGGTCACGCTGTGTATGCCGAACTCTCCGGCGGCGCTGCTCTGTTTTTACGCGGCGAACAAGCTGGGCGCCGCGGTCAATCTCGTACATCCCTTTATCCCTCCCGAAGCGCTGCGCGAGAGCGTTCGCCGCACGGGCAGCAAGCTGGTGCTCGTGTATGATGTCTACCGCTGCGGCGAGGCGGATTTCGGCGTACCCGCTCTCGTCAGCGACAGCGCCTATTACATGGGCGGGCCGGCCAAGCTGTACTACCGATGCACGCAGAAGCGCGCCGCTTTCGGCGAATCGTTTGAAAAGTACCTGAAAGACAGAGGGAACCCGCGCCGGGAGGCGGCAAAATTTGCCCCGGGCGAAGCGGCCGTCTACCTCGCCAGCGGCGGCACGACGGGCGAGCCCAAGATCATCGCGCACGATAACACCGTCTTCAATCGGCTGTGCGCCAAGGCGGAGGAATTTTTGAGCGAGCCGGTCGAGCGGTATACGGCGCTGTACAACGTGCTGCCCATCTTCCACGGCTTCGGGCTGTGCATCAATATGCACATGTGCATGCTCATGCGCCGCACCAATATCATGTGCATCCGCTTTGATGCAAAGATGAGCGCGAAGCAGATCGTGCGCGGCAGGGCGAACATCCTCACCGGCGTGCCCACCATGTACCGCAAGCTGCTGGGGGAAAAGGCGTTTACCGAAGCGGACCTCTCCCACATCCGCGATGTTTATGTGGGCGGAGACAGTGTCCCGCAGCCCCTCATCGATGAGTTCAACGCCGCGCTCGAAAAGGGCGGCAGCAGCGCGCGCATGTATGTGGGGTACGGCCTGACGGAGACGGTCACCGTCTGTCTGGTCAATACGCTGCGCCATCACCGCGAAAATTCCATCGGCTACCCCCTCTCGGGCACCCGCGTCAAGATCTATAAGGACGGAAAGGAACTGCCCGCAGGCGAGGTGGGGGAGATCTACCTCGATTCCGATCAGTTCATGCTCGGCTATCTCGGGGAGGAACACTCGCCCTTCGTCGAAGTGGACGGTGTCAAGTGGCTCAAAACGGGCGATTACGGCTGGCTGGATGCGGACGGCTTCCTCTATTTCAAACAGCGCATCAAGAATATGATCAAGGTGAGCGGCGTGCCCGTCTATCCCTCTGAGATCGAGAGTGCGGCTCTGTCCGTTGCCGGAGTCAAAAAGGCATGTGCCGTCGGCATCCCAGACCCCGTCAAGGGGCAGGTCGTGCGCCTGTTCGTCGAGGCGCCGGGAGCGGATCGGGAGGCCTGCCGCGCAGCGATCCTCGCGGCGTGCCGGCGCAGTCTCATCGCCTATGCCGTTCCCAAAGAGATCGTCTTTGAAGAACGCCTGCCCGTCAATTTGATCGGCAAGATCGACCGCAAAAAGCTGGAAGAGCGCGCATAACGCGCGATATTCATAAAAAAATGCCGCGCGCCTATACAGCCGCGCGGCGGTTTTTGTCATTTTGTTTGTATGCTTGACATAATTTAGTCTGTATGATACAATAAAAATAGAAACGAAAAGGGCAGTATAACCGGAATCGGTAATCTAACATGCCCTTGGGGAGATGATGTATGTATTGCAAGTATTGCGGAAAAGAGATCGAAGAAGGCTCCGCCTTCTGCCCTCATTGCGGTAAGGAGCAGCAGGGGAATGCGGGAACCGATGCCGGAGCCGGAACGAGCGCCGGAGCAAACGGTGCCCAGCCGTATGGCGCGCCGCAGCGGCCGGTTGAGCAAGATGCGCCCAACGGCGGCTTTGCCGTGCTCGGTTTCTTTTTCCCCCTCATCGGATTGATTTTGTACCTTGTTTGGAAAGATACTCTGCCTCTGCGCGCGCATTCGTGCGGCAAGGGCGCCCTGATCGGCGTCATCATATATGCCTCCGTCATTGTATTGACGATCATTTTGTCCGTGGTCTTGGTCGCCGTCGCCGGTGCCAGCATGATAGTGCTCTGAGTGCGGCATTCGGACGTCGCAGTTGCTTGCAGGGAAGTCGTTCGGGAGAATAAAGCATGTATTGCAGAAAATGCGG
>CAJFTM010000026.1 GCA_904419945.1 uncultured Clostridia bacterium | reverse complement strand
ATGATCGATCTTTGCGTCGACGTCGATCTTTCGATACACCTGATAAAACGGCTTGTCGCCGCCGAAGTAGTTGGATGCCACTTTCCATTCGCTCTTCATGCTGATTCTCCTTTGTTTTCATCGTCAGTCTCTTCCGTCTCCGGATGCAGCGCACGGATGATATCGATCGCCTTCGTCGGCACGCCGAGCTCCGTCATCGCCGCGGCGACCTTCTCCATCGTCGACACGAAGGGATTATGCCCGCGGCCGTACTTCTCAATCGCCTGCCGCGATACGCCGATCTTCTGCGCGACGTGCGCGGGCCGCAGCCCTTTCTCCTTCAAAAATTCCTGAAGCGTCATTCTTTATTCCTCCTCTTCTCCTGCAAAACAGTCCACGACTTCCTCAACAGAGGCCCCCAGCGCGCGGGCGATTTTTTTGACGTCCCGTAGCAGCGGAGCGTTTCTTCCTCGCTCCCATGACGATATCGCCGACTGGGACGCACCGACCGCCCTTGCCAACTCCGCCTGTTTTACTTTCGCCCGCTTTCGCAATGCCTTGAAACTTTCCATGCTTTGAAATCCTTTGTTCTTTATTTGTTTTTGTGTTATAATAAACTTGCCAATATTCAAAACTGGGGGGAGCATTTTATGCAAAACACTTCCTTTTCTAAAAACACACCTCTCGTCGATTATTCCTTACCCAATAAATGCCCTTATTGTGGTAAAGATCTCGCCATTGCGCCCGACACGCAGGCCTCATATGTTCAACCCTATCTCTTTTTAATCGACAAATGCTATCATTGCAGCAAACCAATTCTTACTGTCTATGACTCTGTATCAAACCAAACGGCTCTTTCATTTCCCCTTTCCTCCCCTCAGCCATTCCGCCCAGAAATACAGGAGCTTTCTCCTCATTATTGCATGATCTTAAAACAGACACTCGTCGCAAAAGAGCTTCACCTTGATTCCCTTGTTGGCCCCGGCCTACGCATCTCATTGGAGTGGCTCCTTTGGGATTACTTAACAAAACTCAAAAATATCTCTGCAGAAGAGTTAAAGCACAAAAAACTCGCCGCCAGAACATCATATTTGCAAAATGACCTCATAAAGCTCATTTGCGCCGATATTGTTCGTATCTTCGGAAACGATACGATCCATATCTTTTCTGACGATAAAATCGACGAAGACGCGGCTCTCCTTGCCATCAACCAGCTTTCCGAATCGATCGCTGCAGAAATCATCTTATCGCGTGTCCATTCCCAGCGTTAGCATTCTAAAATATAATGCCAATACCCTTCCATCTCCGCGCATTGCACCGGGTCCACATCCCACTTCACAGACCAGCCAAGCTGCGTTCCCGCCGGCGGGATCAACCCTATTACCTCCCCTTCTCTCTCCTTCATTTCTTCCGGAGCCAGATTGCAGCAGATTTGCATAAACAGCAGATTCTCTTTGAGTTTCATCCAAAAAACCGGCTTCTTTTTGTTTTCCATCTTTCCTCCCCTCTTTTTACAAAACAGCCAATACATCTCGTAAGAGATCTTCTGCCTCCGCGGCAAGTTTTTAGAACTTGCCGCGGAGTTCTTTTACCCTCTCCGCCTCTCGTACTTTCTATGAAAACATTAATAACACATACATCTGTGGTTTATACTTAAATATATACCACATAAAACTGTGTTTGTCAACTAATTTTCAAAAATTTATTGCATTTGTCTGTGGTTTTTTTTATAATGCAGTTAGGAGGCCATTGTATGAATTTAGAATTATGGAAAGCTCGACGAAAAGAGCTCGGTTTACGCTATGATGATTTAGCAAAGGCTGCTGGTGTATCAAAACGAACCATCGAGGATATTTTTCGCGGATATACCACGACCCCTCGCATAGATACCGTCGAAGCCATTGAACGCGCTTTGGGCCTAAACGAAAAAAGCCCGACCGTGCGGGATGCACAGTCGGACATTGCAGAGAACTTCGTCAAAGAGTTCGGAGATCTGTTTTCGGATGAGACGTTCGTAAAGTACGCCCGCCTCTATAAAATGATGAATGCTGCCCAGCGCTTGATGATCCTGGGCGTGATCATCGGACACTTAGAAAATGCCGGCATCAGCGTCCCGCCGATGCTGCGGTAGAGAATAAAAAAGAGGCCCCGCTTATCGATAGGGCTCTCACATTATTAACTTAGTGCTTATATGTTATTAAGTCGTAGTCAATCCCCAAAACATGAGCAACGCGAGGACATTTGGTCCCCCGCTTTATAATCAATCTGCTCCTTTGGCTATTAAACCGAACGACAATCAACTTATCGTCTTTCGGCAACGGAATATCTACACTATTGGTAAATTGTTTTTCAAAGGAAGCAACATCTATATATTCGAGGCCGGATCCTTTTGCTTTTTGGTTGAACTCTTCCCATGTCATTTTTGACATTTCCGATATCTTCTCTACTAACTGAACGATTGCGTTCGTCGTCTCAGCGTGCTTCTTCATCTTATCAAAATATCGGAAATTATAAAGCCTATTTGATGATAGGTGGCGAAAAGAAAAGACTATCGTCATTTCTTTCGCGGAACAAAGTTCCCTCTTTTCGATAGCCTTTTTTGAAACCGTATTCGGCCTGTTTGGTCTTTTGATCGGCATACCACTAATCCGTTACAATATTCTCTTTGAAATACTTTGTTATAACCGACAGCGGTATCTCATGATTCAATACTGTTGACTTCCACGGCGTTTGCGCATGTGTTATCTCTCGCAGCGCCCAAGCAGAATACTGGCCGAAAACTCGATAAACCTCTTCCAGAATTGCAACTGTGTGCTCATCGATCTTGACCTCTTGGCACTGATCGATTCCCTTGTCCTTAAACTCGCAAAACTTTGGATACAGCGTAGACACCACGGGACCATGTGCCCAAGCATATATCTTTTCTTTGAAAAGAGGCTTTCCCTCCATGGCGGTATAACATCCCTGCGCAAAGTATAAAAGTTTTTGCAACTTCAAATGCGTGATATATTCTCCGCCGTTTGTTTTAACGTCCTGTATCGCTCTTTGGATAAACCAGTTTGCAATATCAATCGCTTTATACATTTTACCCTCCTCCGAATCAGCCCCTATTCCTCATCTATCATTATACGCATATTATACAATTTGTCAACCCATCCCTGACAAATTGCTTGATAATATCAAAACTTTGGTTTTTGTTTATTTCTTTTAATAATATTCTTACAAACTTAGAAAGTGCTGATTGATCTAAATGCCGCACTTTCTCGGTCAAATAAATTTGTAAAAGGAGGCGATAATCTTCACAAATCAAATTGAATTATAGGGCTTGAATACTATGTTTTAATGCTTATAATAAACTCTACTATATTTATACATAGGGGGTCTATTATGGGCAACTTTATGCAAACGGCGAATGAAGAACTGACGAAAGCGACATTGATCGCTATCGGCTACCAACGCGGCGTGGAGGAATCCAAAGCGGCTCCTACTTTCGACAATGGCATCCATATAGCAGATACTTCGAGAGACCCCGTTCAGGAGGTCGAAGACATGCTGCTGAAACTGAACATTTCCGGTTCGATCCGCCAGCGCCCGAGCGGGCTGTTGGAGTTCCGGAACCCGTACCTCGGTTCTGTGTATGGCCATAGCGCCGAGGAGATCTGTAAAAAAATTGAAGGAAAGCTCTCCCACGCGGCGCCCTCTGCCAAAAAAGCGCCGAAAAAGAAAAGATCTCCGCTTTTGTCGAAGTTCTACCAAGACGTCTATCTGCCTTATAAACAGGGGCAAAAGCTCGCCGCATCGACTTTGCGCGGGATCGAATACAACATTCAATTTTTGATCAAATCCGGCTTTGATAAGCCGATCACTTCCTACACGCCGAAAGATATCGACACATTTTTGCATTCGCTTGCGGAAACGCGCAAAGCGCAGATCATCCAAGGGCTACTGAACAATCTTTTCAATAAGGCTCTCGCCGACGGCGTCATCAAAACAAACCCCTGCGCCCCTTTAGACAAGGTCGGCCATGAGCGGGAGGAAGGCCGCGCTCTCTCCTTTACGGACCAAAGATCGTTTTTTGAACACCTGTTTGCGGACGAACGCGCGACTCTGCCGCAGAAGTGCTACCTCGTATTCGTTTACCTTACAGGGGCCCGCCGCAACGAAGCCCTCGCCGTCACTCGTACGGACGTTGACTTTGAAAACTCGATCTTGCATTTGCCCGGAGAAAAGACGAAGAAGTCGAACCGGCATATGCCGCTCTTTCCTCGAGCCGCCGCCCTTCTTCGCCTTCTCGACGGCGAAGGCCGCTACTTTCCCTTTTCCAGTGCGGTCGCGCAAACTGTTTTTCGACGTCAGATCGACGACTACACCCTGCATGACCTGCGCCACAGCTTCGGCACGATTCAGGCGATCGTCGAATGTATCGACGTAAAAACTGTATCCATATGGATGGGTCACTCGACCTCGCAGACGACTCTTCGCTACTATACCCACCCGGAACAGCTCGATCTCGCCACGTTTTTGCGCGGAGATATTTCGGAAAGTGATAAAAATACCATAATGCGCGAAAAATACGCCGAAATATTGAAAATTATTGATAATTTTATAGAAAACGCGACAAAAACGTACCCATCGCGTACCCATTTTTAGCCTGTATTTGCAATAGAATCGTGTGTTAAAAATGTTGAAACGTAAAAAAGACGGACTTCCCTGTTGCTGTCTCTTCCAAAAGCAAACGAAGGAAAGCCCGTCCTTGCAGAAAAATAGTAGACATATCTGTCGGATATGTCTACTATTTGGCCCTGGCGCAGAGAAAGGGATTTGAACCCTTGTTACCCTTATGGGGGTAAACACGATTTCGAGTCGTGCGCGTTCGACCGCTCCGCCATCTCTGCATCACGTTTGTATATTATACCGCATTATTGAAAATTTGTCAATCTTTCCGGCAAATGTTTTATACACAATATCGTCAAAATCCCGACGATGGCGCCCGCCGCAATACTGAATGCACATATAAACGGCAACTGCACATACAGAGAGGGCGTTTCCATCCAAATGACCGCCACGCTCGTGCGGGCAATGTTGCTCACGATCGCTCCGGCAATACTTGCAGAGAGCAATCCGACCTTCGGGAAAAAGGCCGCATACAGCCCCGCCATTAAGAGATAGGCACAAAAGCTGCCTGCCAAATTGAGCCACAGCGTAAACCAGCCGGTAAAGAGAGCCGTCAAAAGATTTTTTGCCAGGAGAAAAAAGAAAGCATCCCCCGCTCCGAAACAGACAATGACAAAGAGCACAAAGCAATTTGCCAAACCGATCTTAATATACGGCGCAAAGACAAGAAGCGGCGGCACGAGCGACTCAATTAAAAAAGTAACGCTCGCCGCTGCAAGCAAGACCCCGAGCACAGCGATCCGCCGCGCCGAAAAATGCTTTTTCATATATCCGTCTCCAATCCGCCGCCCTCGACGCGGATCATCATTTCGTGTGCCATGCAGAGGATCTCTCCCCAGGTACGCTCGCCGAGATAAATACACGTCTTATCCGGACAGTCTGCCGAAAGGACGCAAACGCTCCCTCCTTGTACGCGGATCAAGTTATAGTCGCTCCGATCGACCGCTCCCGTATACGGGATCACGATCCCCTCATTTCCGTCTATATAGAAGAGGTATTCCGCATCCTCCTCCATGCCTGCCGTAAAGATCTTTTCACCGCGGAAATAGACAGAGAAGGAATCTCCTTCCTCTTTGGGGATATAGAAGGCGATCAAAAAACAGGCAGCCATGAGCAGCACAGCCGCCGCGAGGACGATCACATCTCCCCACGCAAACCATCTCCCCATGCGGATGCGCGCGATCTTTTCCCGGCGATTCATTCTCCGCTCCGTTCCGCCACAAAGCGGATATATTCTTCTTCGCGCGCATCGACGACAACTTCATCGCGCGCGTCTGCGATCTCCGCCCGTTCAAAAATATCTTCGATGACTGTATCCGGACTGACGAGCGCCGCGTATTCCGTGCGATTGAGCGCCGTGCAATCCCCTACAACGTAATAGCTCCAATCCGCCGTAATGACGACAGCTCCGATCCCCCGTTCTTCCGCGAGCGATGCATAAAAAGCGAGCGCATCGGTCAGCGGCATACAGAAACCGGCCGTCGAATAAGCGTCCGCCCGCGCGCCCGCATTGGATGCGGTGCGCGGCACGGTGACCATGATACTGATGACACCGTTGGCAGACGGTTTGCCCGTTGCCGGATCGATAATATGCGAATAAATACGCCCGTCATAGACATACGAACGGTACGTATCGGCACTGGTACTGACAGCCGCGTCGGACAAACCGATCACAAACAGGCCTTGACTCGCCCCACTGCCCGCCGTCACGACGGCACGGGGATTTTCAATGGTAGCCGTATACCCGAGCGAAGCGTTGCTGCCGCGCTTGTGCCCCATCAGCACAGAATTAGACATGACAGAGAGGATCGCATCCACGGAATCACCGAAACGCTCCGCTAAAAGCTGCGCCGCCGCATCGCTCATATACCCCTTAGCGACGCCGCCCAGATCGATCCGTACCCCCGCCTGCCGTTTTGAGACGGTACCGTCTTCGTGCAAGATAATATCATCAAAATCGGAGAGAGCCACTGCCGCTGCGATCTGGTCTGCGGGCGGCTCTGCGCGCGGAACAGAATATTGCCCTTCAAAATCCGGCGTAAAACCCCATAACTCACTCAAATTATACAGTGCCGGGGAAAATGCCCCTCCCGTCTCTTCAAACAGCTCTTTACAGAGAGTAAGGATCGCATAGGTATGTTCCCCGACGGCGATACGCTCTCCCGCATCGGCCGCATTGATGCGCGCGACATCGCTGTCCTCTCGGTCGGCGCCGATCTGACTCTCGATCTCGTGCAGGAGATCGGCGATCGCCGAAGAGGCCGCCGCCCGTTCACGAGCCGAAACCGCCTCTCCCCCGACATACAGCGAGGACAGGGAAAAACCGACATAATATTCCGCCTGTGATGCCGCGCAGGCCGTCAAAAAGAAAACTGCGGCCAACACCAGGCAGGCCGCCGCACGGCTCATGCGGCACATTGTACTGCTCCGATCATTTGTCCCCGTAAAAAATCAGCCCCAGCGTTCCCGGGCCGCAATGCGAAGCGATGACCGGCCCCACGATCTGGTAATCGAT
Source organism: uncultured Clostridia bacterium (assembly GCA_904419945.1). GTDB lineage: Bacteria > Bacillota > Clostridia > Christensenellales > Borkfalkiaceae > Borkfalkia. Next base: position 12,082 of record CAJFTM010000026.1, on the reverse strand, counting down.
CTGCAACCCGTCTCCGAACTCCTCTTTCAGCGCGCGAATAAAGGCGTCGCCCGTTTCTGGACAATCTGCCTGCAAAACTTCCACACGATAGTCCCGGACATTGCAGTTGTGTTCGTGCATGATACGGATAAATTCAGAAAAGACGCGCTTGGCTCCCTTGATCTTACCGACGCTCTGCAGAGAACCATCCGGCATGATGGAAATCATGGGCTTGATGTTGAGCAGCTTGCCGAATGTTGCCGTCAAAGCGGAAATGCGGCCGCCCCGCTTGAGATAAACGAGATCGTCTACGACAAAATACACGACCGTATGCGCCGAAAGTTCGCGCAAATAAGCATCCAGCTCGTCCATCGACGCGCCGGCGCGGTATTTTTCCGCCGCATAGCGCACCTGAAATCCCGCCCCGAGGCTGATCGATTTGGTATCAAACGTGCGGATCTCGCGCCCGGGATATTTTTTGAGGAGAACTTCGATCGCGCGATCCATGCTTTGAAAGGTCGCGGACATCTTGTGCGAGAACGTGATATAGTAAATATCCTTTCCCTCTTGCAGGACGGGCTCGAAATAATCGATATAATCCTGCTCGTTGATCGCCGAAGTCGTGGGCACGGCCCCCTCGCGCATGCGCGCATAAAAATGGGCGAAGTCCGTCGCCTCGCCAAGGTCATAGTAGTACTCTTTTCCGTCAAGCACATACGGCATGCGGATCACGCGCAAACCGTACTCTTTGGCAACGGTATGCCACAATTCACAGTTCGAATCGCAAAACAGCTGATACATGGTTCCTCTTCCTTAATTGTCTTTTCAGCGTCGAACGCCTCTTTTATTATACCGTTTTTCCCCTTTGTTGGCAACCGATTCACCAAAAATCAGAACCTTTTATGAACAATTTTTTGTTTTTTGTCTCTTTCCAGCAAATAGCAATTCAAAATTACGCCGATCACGAAGCATGTCATCAATACATACAGCCACAAAAGGAATAAAATGAGGAAAACCGCCGCCCCGTACAGTTTCCCAATCGAAGAAAACCGAACATAGATACTGAACCCGAAGGATGCGATCCCGCCCAAAAGAAGAGTCAAAAGGCTGCCCCATAAGACATCGCCGACGCGCACGCGATACGGACAAATATAGAGATTCAAAAGGAGGAGCAGCGCGAAAACGACACAGCCGAACAAAACATAAACGGCAAATTGCGCCGCAAAGGACGGAAGAATACGCGGCAGCAATGCCGTGCCCAGCAAAAAAAGGGATATCCCCACAAAAAGCAGCAGCATCACGATAAAGATAAGCGCGACCGCGGACAAACGGACGATCAGCGCCGCCTTTTTGCGGGTAACATCGTAAATGATCTCGCCGCTGCGCCGCATGTGATAAAAGAGATTGGAAGAAGAATACAGCGTCGTCACGAGCAGGACGACGGAGGCGCTCGCCGTCGCACTTTCGGCCGCATCGCGAAAATACAGAAAGATCTCCTTAAAATCCGCAAAGATCTCAAAATCAAAAATCGCAGCATAATCGATATGCAGTTTTCCGAAGAGAAGTGTCAGCCAAAACAAAAACGGCACGACGGACATGACTAAAAAGAAAGCCATCGTGCCGGCAAGCGTCGTATATTTTTTTGCTGAAAGATAGGCGAACGCGGCGCGCACTCCGCGCACCGCGTTCCGAATATGGAGGCGGACGCTGTTCATACCGATAGTATACGCATCCGCTCTCTATTCAATCCCTCTTTTATAGGCGGCACAATCGGCAAGCAGTTCATCCGCCAACTTTGCGGCCGCACCGCTCCCCTCTCCGCCGAGCAAACGAACGATCTCCGCTTTCCGCCCCGCATCGTCCAGAGCAACAATGTCCGTACGCGTCTTGCCGTCCGGCGTTTCCTGTTTGGAGATGAGAAAGTTTTCGTCCGCCATTGCAGCGATCTGCGCCAAATGCGAGACGGCAATGATCTGCGTGTTGCGGGCAATATCTGCAAATTTTTCAGCGACGACCTTTGCCGTACGCCCGCTGATGCCGGCATCGATCTCGTCAAAAATATAGGTAGAGATCTCCCCGGCGGACATACATGTCTTGATGGCGAGCATGAGCCGGCTCATTTCACCGCCGCTGATCACTTTATTGAGAGGCTTGAACGGCTCGCCCGCATTGGCCGAAAAGAGAAAGCGCATCGAATCCAACCCCTCCGCCGTCGCGCGGGGCGCATCCTGCCGGCCGTAATCCGCAAACTCTGCGCCGAAACGCGCACTGCGGATATTGAGCGTTTTGAGCTGTTCCGTGACGCGCGCACAAAAATCGTCCGCCGCCTCCTTGCGCGCTTTCGTGATCGTGCGGCAGATCGCATAGACGGCCGCATCATTCTTTTCCGCGGCATCCGCGAGCGCCGCAGACTGTTCGTCGCTGTGCTCGAGCAGATCGTACTCCTGCCCGATTTGCTCTCGGTACGCCAAAATCGCAGCGATGCTCCCGCCGTATTTCTTTTTTAAACTGCGAATGAGATCGAGGCGATTTTCCGTTTCCGCCGCATCCTGCTCGTCAAACGTGAGATCCTCTGCGAGGGACGAGACCGTCTCGCCGACATCCTCCGCCTCGGCGGCGAGCCCCTCCAAACGCTCGCAGAGGGACGCATACTGCGCGTCCAAACGAGCGATCTCCGACAAACTGCGGCGCGCGCCGTGCAGGCTGTCCACCGCCGCTCCGTCTTCCGTCAAAGCCTGCGCCGCCTCAGCGAGCGCGCGGCCAATCTTTTCAATGTTCGCATAAAAGAGCTTTTTCGCCTCAAGGGAGGCTTCCTCCCCATCCGCCAGAGAGGCACGGTCGATCTCCTCCATCTGATACCGCAGGATATCCAGCCGCCGCCCGCGCTCTGCATCATCTCCGCCAAGAGCCCTGCGCTTGGCTGCGATCTCGCGCCTCTGCGCGAGCAATTGCGCAAGTTCTGCCTTCGCCTGCGCGACCGGCATGCCAGCCGCGCGGTCGAGCAACGCAAGCTGATTGGCCTCGCTCAAAAGATAAAAGTGTTCGCTCTGCCCGTGAACGTCCACGAGATGTGCCGTCACGCGGCGGAGCATCCCCGCATTCACGGTACAGCCGTTGATCTTGCTGTCCCCCCGCCCGTCTGCCCGATAGCGGCGGGAAATGATCAGTTCCTCCTCGGCATCCATGTCCATCGCGCGCAGTTCATCCAGTGCAGGACTGCCCTGCGGCACAAAAAACACAGCCGTAACGGAACAGTCGCTCGCACCGTTGCGGATCATCGAACGATCCGCTTTCGCACCGAGCACAAAATTGATGCTGTCCAAAATGACAGACTTACCCGAACCCGTTTCACCGGAAAGGACGTTCAGCCCCTCTCCGAACTCGATTTCTGCGCTCTCGATGAGCGCCACGTTGCGTATATTCAGTCTGGCAAGCATAATTATTTGAGAAATTCGTTGAGTTTTTCGACGACGACGAGCGCCTTTTCCTCGCTGGCTGCGACGATCAGCAGCGTATCGTCTCCCGCGATGGAACCGACGATCTCCGGCAGATTGAGTTTGTCCACGATCATCCCCGCATTGCTACCGTTGCCGCGCAAGGTCTTGACGACGACCTGGTTCATGGCAGGCTGGATGGAAAGGACACACTCCCGAAAAAGATTGTGCATTTTCGGAGAGATCTTATTATTCCCGTCATCGATATAGGCATACCGATATTTTTTGGAGACGCCGGCGACCTTGAACAAGCGCAAATCCTTCACGTCGCGCGAGACGGTCGCCTGCGTAACGGTATAGCCGCGCTTATTCAGTTCCGCGCACAATTCTTCCTGCGTCTCGATCTCATTGGCCCCGATAATCTCCAGGATCGCCGCCTGTCTTCCGCTTCTCATGCTCTACCTCCCGTCATTTGCTCCATTTTGTCAGCTTATACAGCAATTTATCGAAGAAATTACTGTCTCCCCGCTTGAGAAATTCGACGCAAAAATCCGCCTTGCGCAGGAGCGCCTCTTCTCCGCCGGCCATCGTCAGAACGGACTTCCCGTCACAGAAGAGATCGAGGGACACTTCGCTTTCCGAGAGTTTGACGCACAGCTCGCTCGAATCGGAAAAGACGATGGGACGGTTATGCAACGAATGCGCACAGATCGGCGTCAGAATGAAGGCCGCGATATCGGGCGTCAAAATAGACCCGCCCGCCGAAAGCGAATACGCGGTAGAGCCCGTCGGCGTGCTGATAATGACGCCGTCCCCCACGATCTCATCGACTTTTTTGCCGTCGATACAGACCGTGACCGCGACGATGTTGTCGTCAGCCGCGCGGCTGATCCCGCGCTGAAAGACGGCATCGTTGAGCGCATAAAAAGAACGCCCTTTCACGAGCACCTCGAGGACGCTGCGCCTCTCTATCTCCGCTTTTCCCGCCAACAAATCGACCGCCTCCGCGACCTGCTCGCCCTCAAACTCCGTCAAAAAGCCGAGATTCCCCGCGTTGACGCCGAGCACGCGGATGCCCCGCTGCCCCGCCGCGATGGCCGCTTTTAAGATGGTCCCGTCTCCGCCGAGGACGACGAGCACATCGACTCCGCCGATCGAGCCGACATCGTCAAAGACAGTGTAGGCGATCTTTTTCTTTTGCAGGAGTGCAAAAAGCGCCTTGCAGATGGGGGCATATTTTTTTGTTTCGCGATTGCAGTAAATTCCCACGTTCATGCAAATATTATACAATATTTTATACATTTATGCAATCAAAAAACAAACATCCGTTTTACTTTTTAACTGTAAAACGCCGCCGCCCGGTCGGGCGGCGGCAGACTATATCTGACATAATACTGTGCAAATTTTTTAAAAGCGTTCCAAAGAGCCCGTTTATTTGGCCGGAGCGGCAATTTCCTTGATCACGCGGGCCGGAACACCGCCGACGACCGTGTTTGCGGGAACATCTTTTGCGACCACTGCGCCCGCAGCGATCACCGCGTTATCCCCGACCGTAACCCCCGCAAGAATGGTCGCGTGCGATCCCACCCAAACATTTTTACCCAGGCGAATGGGAGCGGGCTTCATGCTGGCGCGGCGGAGAGGATCCAACATATGATTGAGCGTCGCAAAGACGACCTGATGCCCGATCAGACAATGATCTCCGATATAGATCCCGCCCTGGTCCTGAAAGCAGCAGCCGGAATTGACGAAAACATTTTTCCCGAAAAAGAGATTCTTTCCAAAATCGGCATAAATCGGGGGAAACAGGCAAAAGCCCTCCCCCGGCTCATTGCCGGTCAGTTCGGTCATCAGGGCGCGCAGCTCTTCGGGAGTATGAAAGCAGCCATTGATCTGCGACGTGATGCGCTGCGCCTCGGCGGCAGCCCCGCGCATCCATTCCTGCAATTCTTCCGCGTCGAGGAGATCCCCGCGCGCAGCGATCTGTCTGTACGTTTCAATATCCAAAATATAGACTCCTTGGATGCAGTTTTCTATACGACCCTATTATACGCAAAGGCGCCGCCGCCTGTCAAATACTCCTTTGGCATACCTGACGATAGCCGCCCGCTATGATCGGAGCTGAGCAGACCGAAATGCGGCGCGCAGCGCATCCACCCGCCCAGCGAGCGCGCGCAGCGTCAGAGGACTGCGGCGCGCTATATCAAAGCCGTGCATCGTCCCCTCCGTCCGCTTATACTCGACCGCCACACCCTGACTGTGCAGCTTCTCCGCAAAGGCGGCCGCTTCATCGTGCAGACAATCAAATTGCGCCGTTTCTATATAAGTCGGCGGAAAAAAGCGAACATCTTCCCATTCTGCCGGAGAACGATATTTTTGCCCTTGCAGATAGTAATCCCACATTTTGGCATTGAGGCGGGCATTCCACATCGGCGTATCCGTAAATGTGCGCATCGAATCTGTCTGCATGCGCGCATCGAGTACGGGATAAATGAGCTGAAGGAAGCAGGGGCGCAACCCGACTTCTGCCGCCCGCCGAACAACTTCCGCTGCCAGGCAGCCGCCCGCAGAATCGCCGCCGAGCGCGATGCGGGAAGCATCGATCCTCCATTCCCCCGCATGCTCCGCCGCGAAACGATAGGCCGCAAAACAATCCTCTTCCGGCTGCGGATACGGATGCTTGGGGGCGAGAGAATAGTCGACCACGAAAACCGCACAGGAAGCGCCGCCAGCATACATTCCGGCGTTGCGATAGTGATAACCGGCGGCTTTAAAAGCAAATCCGCCGCCATGAAAGTAAATGAGCGCAGGAAGCACACCTTCTGTTTGCGGACGAACACAAAGAGCGGGTACGCCGCCGAGACGGACGCGCTCTGCGCGCACGCCTTTGCCGACGCTCTTCGGCAAGAGGCCCAAAACAGCCGCAGACAGGCCGAACACCCAACGGCCGAACGGCGGCCGAAAATGTGCATAAACGCCAAAACTGCGATCGATCGGGTACCGATTTTTCATATTCTCCTCCAGACAAATTGATTGAAACAAAGGACGAGGCGCCCTATCTTAAAGAGACGCCCCGCCCTCCCGCCATGGCGGCGGGACTGATCATTTTTCAGGGAATAAGACATAAAAGGTACTGCCCTTCCCCACTTCACTCTCGACCCCGAAACGGAAATCGTGTTTGAGCAAGACCGTCTTGACGATGGATAACCCCAAACCGGTGCCCTTGATGGGGCGCTTGTGCGTTTCGGCCGAGCGATAGTACCGATCCCAAATGGTCGCGCGCTCCTCTTCCGGAATCCCCTTGCCCGTATCGGTCACGGTAAAGCGGAGCGTCCCCTTTTCTTCGCGGTGCAGGCCGATCGAGATCTTTTTATCCTCACCCGTATAATTGACGGCATTGCCGACCAGGTTATAGACCACCTGTTCCAGTTTTTCCGCATCCGCCTCGGTATACAGACCCTCCTCGATCTCCCGCTCGATCGTGAATCCCTGCGTCTCGACGAGGTAATCAAACCGCTCCAAAACGGTGCGGATAAAGTCGGACAAGTTCAGCCTCCGCAGCTTGAGCGTGTCCATCCCCGAGCGGATCTTGGAAATATTCAGAATATCATTGACCAATGAAGTCAGGCGATCGGATTCGTCGATAATGACCTGCGTATGTTTCGCGCGCTTTTCTGGATCGGCGCCGGAGATCTCCTGGATCATGGACGCATACGCCTTGATCATGGTCAACGGCGTCTTCAAGTCGTGTGTGACGTTGGCCAGCACTTCCTTTTGCAGCGCGTCGGACTTGCCGATCTCTTCCTTGGCATAATCGAGCGTATCGGCAAGCGCATCCATTTCTGCATAGGAGTATTCGCCCTTAAAGTTGACGGAAAAGTCGCCTGCAGCCATACGCTTCGCGGCGCGCGTGATCCGTTTGATCGGTTTGGTCAGCCAAAGGGACAAAAGCACCGAAATGACGAGGGCCAGAAAAATGACGATGACGGTAATCGCGATCAGCTGTACGCGCATCGAGCCCATCGCCGCCTCCGTGAGCTGCGTGGAATAGTCCACGTACAGGTAAATATCGCCCGTCGTATTCATATCGACCGCATACCGCCCCGCCGGATAACGGGCAATATATACATAATTTTCGCCGCTGACGACCGCAGCCAGGCCGCGGGAAGCGTCCTGCCCGCCAGCGACGGCCTCCTCTAAATAAGTGACTGCCCGGCGAAACACGGCGACATCCGGCTCCACCACGAACCCGTACCCATCCGGGTCGATGACCTCCGTCGGATACAGGATATTGCCGGACGTATCGAGCAGATAGATGGTAACGAGATCATTTTCGTTCATGACCTGCACCATAAAGCGGTTGATCTCCTCTTCTCCGCCGGGGATTTGCATTAAAAAACCGATACGGTCATACGCTTCTTCCCCGACCGAGGTCAAATCGTCCGTCATTTCTGCACCGAAAAAGACGCGCAGCAGCGTGGTCTGAAAAAGCCATGTAAGCAGGATGATGACCGCCGCAAAGGCGATAAAGCTCAGCCATAGGATGAAGTTGATGCCGTAGATATGCCTCTTGCGCGTCATGCTTCAAATTTATATCCCAGCCCGCGCAGCGTGACGATGAATTTGCGATATTCGCCCAAGCTGCTGCGCAGCATCTTGACATGCGTGTCGACGGTGCGGTCGTCGCCGTAAAAATCGAAACCCCACACATCGGACAGCAATTTTTCGCGCGAAAGCGCGATGCCGTTATTTTTGACAAGATAAAACAGGAGCTCATATTCCTTGGGCGTCAGATCGAGCTTCTTTCCGTCTACATAGACGTTGCGGCCCTTCATGTCGATCTCCAGCCCCTCGAACTGGAGCACTTCGCGTGCGGAAACGGCCCCCGCCTTATGCCGCTTGGTCACCGCCGCAATGCGAGCCATGACCTCCTTCGGCGAAAACGGCTTGGTCACATAATCGTCCGCCCCCACCTCAAATCCGAACAGCTTGTCATATTCCTCGCCGCGTGCGGAAAGCATGATGACGGGAATATCCTTCGTCTTGCGGATCTCCTTGACGGCAGAAAAGCCGTCAAGCGCCGGCATCATGACGTCCATCAGGATTATGTCATAGTCGTTCTCCTTGCACATCTTGACTGCCTGAATGCCGTCTTCCGCCTCGAACGCCTCGTTCCCTTCGAACTCGATGTATTCCCGCAGTACATTGCGGATCATCTCTTCGTCGTCCACGATCAAAACTTTCATCTCTATTCTCCTTGCGCAGGCCGCAGGGCCCCTTGTAAGTTATCCTTATTGTAAAGGAACAATATTATTATAGCACCATCATTCCATGAAAAACAAGTGAAAATTATCTTTTCCCTTCACAAATAATACGAACAAATGTTTGACTTTTGCCGCGCTTTGTACTATACTGAATGCGAACAACGGGAGGCGATACAATGCTGGATGCAGAGAGGCTGAAAATATTGACCGAAAGCGCAAAGTATGACGTATCCTGCTCTTCGTCCGGTTCGGCGCGCGCCAACCGCAAAGGAGGGCTCGGCAATGCGAGCCCGGCCGGAATCTGCCATTCATTTACGCCGGACGGGCGGTGCATTTCATTATTGAAAATCTTGCAGAGCAACCGCTGCTCATACAACTGTCTGTACTGCCCGAATCGTGCAGAAGCGGACGTACCGCGCGCATCGGCGACACCGGACGAGATCTGCGAACTGGTCATCGCCTTTTATAAACGCAATTACATCGAGGGGCTGTTCCTCTCCTCCGCCGTCGAAAGCTCACCCGACAAGACGATGGAGACGATGCTGGAAACAGTGATCAAACTGCGCAAGGTCTACGGATTCAACGGATACATCCACCTGAAAGGCATCCCGCACGCCGACCGCCTGCTCGCCTCGCGTGCGGCACAGTATGTCGACCGCATGAGCTACAACGTCGAATTCCCCTCCGAAAAGAGCCTGCGGCTGCTTGCGCCGCAAAAAAATAAAGACAGCGTGCTGCTGCCCATCCGCCGACTGGCCGAAGAAAAAAAGAGTGAAACGGCCGAAAAGGGAAAGCGGCGGCATATCTTTTTGCCGGCCGGGCAGACAACGCAGATGATCGTGGGAGCCTCGCCCGAATCGGACGGCCAGATCCTGCGGCTGAGCGAAGCGCTGTACCGAAAATTTTCACTCAAACGCGTATATTACTCTTCCTATGTGCCGGTCGTCCGACACTCCCTTTTGCCGGACAAATGTACGGGATTGCTGCGCGAACACAGGCTGTATCAGGCAGATTGGCTGCTCCGTTTTTACGGCTTTTCTGCCGGCGAACTCGCGGCCGTCGGAGAGAATCTGCCGGAGGAATATGACCCGAAATGCGCATGGGCCCTGAAAAACATGCACCTCTTCCCCGTCGAAGTCAACCGAGCCCCCCTCGAGATGCTGCTGCGCGTGCCCGGCATCGGCACGATGGGTGCCTATCGCATCGTACAGGCGCGGCGGTTTACGGCGCTCGGATTTGACGATCTGACTCGCATGCGCATCGTCCTCAAACGCGCAAAACATTTTATCACCTGCAACGGAAAGTTTTACGGCGAAGAGCGCTTTTCCGCCGTTCGTACATTGCTCGCACTGGAAAGCCGCGAGGAAAGATACGAACAGCTCTCCTTTTTCTCCACCCCCGAAACGGCACAGAGCGCTCTGACAGGACAATTATGAAGATCTATTTAACGGACGGCACCGAAGGATGCTTTTATACGGCGGCCTTTTCCGCCTGTACAGACCGCGGCTGCATCGTCACCTCTGCCCGCAGCCTTCAATTGCCGCTGGGAGCAGAAACGATCTGCGTACAGGAAGACGAAGAAAAGCGGGAGCGCGTCAAGCGCAAGCTGCGCGCGCTCGACGCGCGCTGCCTGCGCGAAATCGGATTGATCCTGCGGCGCGGCTGCGATACGCGGGAAATGACTGCCCTTTCCTATCTCCGCCGCATCGTGCACGAACACGGCCCCGTACGCGACCGACTCTCGGAGCCGGAGGTGCTCGAAGCCATGACCGAACTCAAAAAAGTAACGGGAGAAGCGCATAATTTTACCGGTTTTTTGCGCTTTATGGAAGGGGCAAACGGCGTCTTTTACGGCCCTTTTTCTCCGGACAACGATATCCTCGACCTGATCCTGCCTCACTTTTTAAAGCGATTTGCCAGTCAGCCCTTCGTCATTCACGACACCGCACGCTGCAAGGCCGCTCTGTACAACGGCAAGGAATGCATCGTCACGCAGACGGACAAAAAGGTCAGCGTCGCCCTCTCTGCCTATGAAGACAGCTTTCAGGCCCTCTGGAAGGAATATTACCGCTCCGTCAACATCGCGCAGCGGCCGCACGAACGGCAAATGAAGGGATATATGCCCGTTCGTTACTGGAAATATATGCCGGAAAAGCAATAAGCAGAGTACTATGTCTGATAAAACGGCGATTGCGCCGATCCGCGTGAAACCTGTGCGTCACATACAGCATGAGAGACGCATCCAAAGATGAACGATATGTTTACAAATAATTATGTTTTGTAATATTTGAAAGGAGATAATGAATGCTTGCCTATACCTATATAGACCGAGGCCGCTTTGCCCTGACCGAAAAAGAGAGGCCTTTCCTATTGGAAGCAGAAGATGCAATCGTCCGCGTGACGCTCGCATCCATCTGTACGAGCGATCTGCACATCAAACATGGGAGCGTACCGCGCGCGCAGATCGGCGTGACCGTCGGGCACGAGCTGGTCGGCGTCGTGGAGAGCGTCGGGCCCGCGGTACACGCTGTCAAGCCAGGCGACCGCGTCGCCGTCAACGTGGAGACATACTGCGGACACTGCTTTTTCTGCAAACGCGGGTATGTCAACAACTGCTCTCACCCGGAAGGGGGCTGGGCCATCGGCTGCCGTATCGACGGCGGTCAAGCTGAATCTGTGCGCATCCCTCTCGCAAATCAGGGACTGACGCGCATTCCCGACAGCGTGCGGGATGAACAAGCCCTCTTTGTCGGCGACCTTCTTGCAACCGGTTACTGGGCAGCGCGCATCGGGGAGATCGGAAAGGATGACACCGTGCTCATCATCGGTGCGGGGCCGACCGGATTGTGTACAATGCAATGCGTGCGGCTGTATCACCCCAAGCGCATGATCGTGTGCGAAAAGGATGCTGAACGCCGCACTTTTGCGGCTAAACTCTGCCCGGAAGCGCTCGTCGTGCCGCCGGAAGGATTGGTAAATTTTGTGCTCGATCACAGCGAACACGGCGGCGCCGACCGAGTATTTGAAGTTGCCGGCTCATCTGAAACCTTTCGCCTTGCCTGGCAATGCGCACGGCCGAACGCGATCGTGACCATCGTCGCCATGTACGATGAGCCGCAGATACTTCCCCTCCCCTCGATGTATGGGAAAAACCTCGTCTTTAAGACGGGCGGCGTGGACGGATGCGATTGTGCCGCCATTCTGCAGCTGATCGAAGCGGGAAAACTGGACGCAGAGCCGCTGATCACACACACTTTTCCCCTTTGCGATATTGAACAGGCATACGACCTTTTTGAACACCGCCGGGACGGCGTCGTCAAGGTCGCGATCCGCTGCTGTACATGATACTTGGTTCTACGCATCCTCACTCTGAAAAGAGGCCTGGGGGGGCGGCCGATCCGTTTG
>CAJFTM010000025.1 GCA_904419945.1 uncultured Clostridia bacterium | reverse complement strand
AATGCAGAAATTGTACGAATCCTTTTTTTCATTTCTATTCTCCTCATTCATTTAATCATAAAGAATACCTTTTAAGCGGTTTTTTGTCTGAAAATTTTCATTTATCCAAGTACAATCAGGGCACTTATCGAAAAGTTTTGCAATATTAAACCTCCTTTTATTCCACAGTTATAAATAATAAAGCTGTTCTAGTATTCCAAAGAGTAGAGGTGGTATCCGCATAAATATTTATACAATATAGACCTTCATCGCATATACTTCTCACTTCGCCGATATTTTCCTTAGCAATATGCAACTCAAACACATTCGCGCCTTCACCGCTCGGGGCAAACCACTCGTCGCCATAGCGAGGGTGGTCGGGCAGATTGTAGCTTTCTACCCAAAACGTGCGCACCTCACCATCATAAGGGATCGTGATATGCTTTTCATCTTCCCCGACGGGGAATTCGTAAATATTCCCGTCGCTGCACCCGATGCGGATCGCCACATCATATTTTTTATCCTCATCGTCGCCTGGATCGTCGCACCCGACAAACGAAAGAGCCATAAAACACGCAACCAAAACGCACAACATACATATTACCGCTTTTTTGAATTTTGTCATATAGATTTCCTCCTTATTTATACATATTCTGCAACAATTCTAAAAAACCAAAAAAGCACAAACAAAGCCATAGCAGACTCTATTCGTGCTTACAGAAATAACTGATTCATCGGAATACACCCCCCCATTCTTTTCACAAATTGTTTCCTATACGAACATGCCGCGCCGTCCTGTTTTTTATTACTATTTTTTCTTCTCTTTTATTACAACTTTATTGTATCACCGCTAACCATATCTGTCAATACTTATTTTCAAATTGTATTATCTAACCGTTGCTTTGCTCAACTTAAACAACACCCTTACATAAAAACGGGAGAACCGTAAAAGTACTCCCGTTTTTTATATCGGTAACTCTGTCCTTTCTGCATCATACACGCCCCGCGCCTTCCAGCTCGGCACGAAGATGCTGCGCAAGGGATGACGGCAGATCCCGCCGCAGGCGGAAACGCCAATTCCCCTCCCCGACGGCGGGCGTATTCATGCGGGCCTCCCCCCCGAGCAGCAAAAGATCCTGCGCGGGCACGACGGCGAGATTTGCCGCGCTCGCCCAGCAGAGGGAACACAGCGCCTTCGCCGCGCTCACCCGGCCGGAGATGCGGCCTTCTACCCCCTCCTGCCGCATCGCCGCGCGCAGGCGCGCCTTGACGCGGACAAACTCGTCGCCCGGGAGGCTCTTCATAAAGCCGAGCGTCGTATCGTTGTCGTGCGTGCCGGTATAGCAGACGCTGTTGACGGGGATATTGTGCGGCAGATAGGGATTGTTCGGGTTGCCGTCAAAGGCGAACTGCAAAATTTTCATGCCGGGGAAGCCGGAGCGGCGCAAAAGGCGCTGCACGCCCGCATCCGTCTGCCCGAGGTCCTCCGCAATGAAGGGAAGGGGGCCAAGCGCCTCCTCCGCCGCGGTGAAAAGCTTCATCCCCGGGCCGCGCCGCCAGCAGCCGCGTTCGGCCGTTTTGGCACGCGCATCCACCTCGTAATAGCGGTCCAGTCCGCGGAAGTGGTCGATGCGGACGACATCATACAGCGAAAATGCCGCGCGGATACGGCGGATCCACCAGGCGTACCCCTCCGCCTCATGCGCGCGCCAATCGTAGACGGGGTTGCCCCAAAGCTGGCCCGTCGCCGAAAAATAATCGGGCGGGACGCCCGCCACGCGGCGGGCCGTGCGGTTTTTATTCAATTTGAACAGGTGCGCATTGGCCCATACGTCCGCCGAATCAGCCGCGACGTACAGCGGGATATCCCCAATAAAGCGAATGCCCAACCCGTTGACATAGGCGCGCAGATCCTCCCACTGCCGGCGGAACTCGAACTGTAAAAACAGCCAAAAGAGATATTCGAGCCGATTTTCCTGCAAAAATTTTTCGAGGGCGGCCGGTTCGCGCAATTTATACGGCTGCGCCCAGCGATCGAAGCCGGCACCGCCGTGCGCCTCTTTCAGGGCCATAAACAGTGCATAATCGTGGAACTCTCCCCCATTGACAAACGCCGCAAAGGCGGGATCGTGTACATCGAACCGCGAAAAGGCACGGCGCAGGACGGCATACTTGACTTTATATAAAAAACCATAATCGATATCCCCGACGCGGCGCAAGGCCCGCACCTCGGAAGGGCGGAGCAAGCCGTCCGCAACGAGGCGTTCTACGTCGAGCAAATACGGATTGCCGGATGCGCCGAACACAGACTGATAGGGGGAATCGCCGAAGCCCGTCTGTACCAGCGGCAAAACCTGCCAATAGCGCACGCCCGCAGCGTGCAAAAAATCCGCAAAACGGCGCGCGCTCTCCCCCAGCGTACCGATGCCGTAACTTCCCGGCAGCGATGCAATGTGCAGAAGCACACCCGCCGACCGCTGCGGGATGGTCTGCGCAGGGATCTGTTCCGCCGATTTTTTATTCTTTCCTTTGGTCGTCATTTTTCTCTCTCCATGCAAAGCGCAAACATTGCGCGCTATCCTTATTATTTTACCACAGCGAAAGCGACCTTTCAAGATTTTTTCAAAAAAAGGTGCCCATTTTTTGTATTTTGAATTTTTTCCGGATTGTACGCAAAAATTGTTTGATTTTTCTGCAAAATATGCTATAATAATCAAGCTAAGTCGCTGTCGGGGAGCCCTGTTCGATTTTTGATCGAAAGGCACCGCATCGACGTCTGTTTGACGGACTGATCGCGGACTCGTGCGCACTTATGGAATGCGCGCTCCTGCAGCTCAGTTACTCCGGCTGATTCGTCGCGGGGTTGACTTAGCGAACAGAGAGTATAGACGCTACTGTGGCTCAGTCGGTAGAGCAGCTGATTCGTAATCAGCAGGTCGCCGGTTCAAGTCCGGCCAGTAGCTCCACAAAAATGCGGTCATACCGCAGAAAAGGCCGTAATCGCAAAACGATTGCGGTTTTTTTATATTCTTTTTAGGAAAAGGTGACGCGTTATGGCTATTCCCTCTTACGAAAAATTTCTGCTTCCTGTTTTAAAACTTTTGAGTGACGGCAAAGTCAGGACAAAGCAAGAGATCGTTCGCACCATGGCCAAGCAATTTCAATTAAGTGAAGATGAACTGGCCGAAACCCTCCCCTCGCAAACGCAACTGACCTATGTAAATCGAATTGGATGGGCGATTACATATCTTAAAAAGGCGGAACTCATTGTAAGCCCTTCTCGCGCGAATTTCAAAATTACAGATGAGGGCAAAAAACTTGTCGAAAACAACGTATCCGACCTTACCGCCAAAGATCTCAAACAATATGAGCCCTTTTTAAAGTTTATAAAGACTTCCCACAAACAGAACGATACGGATCATACAATCCAAGAGGAAACCACCCCTCTGGAAAATATGATCAACAACTTTGAACTGTTGAAGAAAGAGGTCTGCGACGAAATACTGCAAAAAATTTTAGAACAATCCTCCGACTTTTTTGAACAATTGGTCGTTGACCTGGTGGTTGCTATGGGCTACGGCGGCAGCATCGAAGATGCAGGCAAAGCGACAAAAAGGACGGGCGACGAAGGCATCGACGGCATCATCAAACAAGACAGACTCGGCTTAGACAACATCTATCTGCAAGCAAAACGTTGGCAGAGAGACAATGTAGTGAGCAGGCCTGAAATACAAAAATTTGTTGGCGCCTTAGCAGGACAGGGCGCCCGTAAAGGGATCTTTATTACGACATCCCGATTCTCAAAAGATGCTTTGGAATACAAGCCGAGAAACGATACTTCCGTGATCCTGATCGACGGTCAAAAGCTGGTAGAGCTCATGTATGAATATAACATCGGCGTAACGACCGAAATGAAGTTTGAAATCAAAAGGCTGGACAGCGATTACTTTGATTTATTCTGATTTGATATAATGTCATCCCGCATCAAAGCAATCAGCGGTACGGCCTTTCCCTAAATAAAAGACACGCGAAGCCCCGAAATGATTTCGGGGCTTCGCTGTTTTTTATTCAAACAGTAAAAACTGCGCGATACGAATCGCACCCGCAACAGACGATCACAGTCCTTCCGCAGCCTGCACTCCCCGGCCCCGGCAGGATATCAGGCAAAGAGCGATGCCCCGGCGCGTCCTATTTTGCGGACTGCAATGCCGCGCCGGCTATCGGCGGATGAAACGCAGCGCAAGCGAATGCCGTATACAGTGCGGCGCCGGCCGCCGCCTGCAGCGCATAGGCAGCGAGCGCCTCCGCCGGGACGAGCATGGCCAACAGCGCGAGCGCCGCGGCGGGCGGCAAGAATAATTTCATGTACGCGGCGAGAGCAAGCACGACGGCACACGCCGCGGCCGCCGCCAGCGCGAGAGGCAGGCCGAAGAGGAGGCAGAACACGCCGCGCGCAACGGCACCGCATGCCGCACTCAGGGCGAGGAAGGCCGCCGATCGGGCGGGCGTGCGCATGGCGCGGTTGCCCGCCCGAGTGAATTCGGTAAATGCCACCAAAAGGGGCGGGCAAACAAGGTACAGCCAGCCCGATCCCACCGCGAGCAGGCACAAAAGCGCCGCAAACAGGGTGCGCGGCCACAAGTCCGCCCAGTCCGCACCGGATGGTGAAAGCGGCACAAACCGCTCGCGCGGGCGGAGGCCCAGCCCTTCCAGCGCGCTGCGCAGCAGCAAGACGAGCGCCGTCAAGGCGAGCGCCGCCGCGAGATAGACGGGCGAACGCGTCTGCAGCAGCACGGGCAACACTGCCGCCGAGATAAGGGGCGCAAAGGTCGTGCGGGAGGCGAGCAGTACCGCCTGCCCGAACAGATAGGCAGCGATGAGCTGCCACGCGAGCGGCAGCGGCAGGTACAGGACGATGAGCACGCCCGCGCAGGCACAGATCCCGATCAGGAAAAAGACAGATCGCTTATCCGTCCGCCATGCAAGGCGGGGCGCCGCCAATGCGCCGAGGGCGATCGCGCCCGCTTCGGGGAAGATGATCTCCTTCTCCCCCAGGATCTCCGCCGCCCCGACCATGACCGCCGCCGTCAGCAGAAAAAAGGCGGATGGCAGAACCGCGCGCAAAACTATTTTGACCTTCTGCCTCATCACAGCTTCCTCCGCCCGCAATTGTTTCCTCTCTATTGTAACAAAAAATGATGCCGCCCGCAGCCAATTTTGGTTGCGGGCGGCAGAAGGGAAAGGAGAGTCTCCCCTTTAACCGCGATAACCGTTCGGGTTCAGCGTCTGCCACTTCCAGAGAGAAGCGCACATATCGTCCAGCCCCAGCTCGGCCTGCCAGTGCAGCTCGCGCTTGGCCTTGTCTGCATTGGCGTAACAGGCGGCGATGTCACCCGGGCGGCGGGGCTTGATGGTGTACGGCAGCTTGTGGCCGCACGCCCTTTCAAATGCATGGATGACATCGAGCACGCTGTAACCGATGCCCGTTCCGAGGTTATAGGTATACACGCCCGGCTTTTCCAGCGCATGAATGGCGGCGACGTGCCCCTTGGCGAGGTCGACGACGTGGATATAGTCGCGCACGCCCGTCCCGTCCGGGGTGGGATAGTCGTTGCCGAAGACGCCGATCTCCTTCAGCTCGCCGATCGCGACTTTGGCGATATACGGGGTGAGATTGTTGGGGATGCCCTTCGGATCCTCGCCGATCAGCCCGCTCGCGTGCGCTCCCACAGGGTTGAAATAGCGCAGCAGGGCGATCGTCCAGCCCTGATCCGAAATGTACAGATCGCGTAAAATTTGTTCCTGCATGTATTTGGAGGTGCCGTACGGATTCGTGGTTCCTCCGGTACGGCAGTCCTCATCCAGCGGCAGCTTTTCGGGCGTGCCGTAGACAGTCGCGGACGAAGAAAACACGATCTTCTTCACTCCGAATTTGCGCATGATTTCCAGCAACGTCAGCGTTGAGCCGAGGTTGTTGTCGTAATACTCGAGCGGCTTGGCAACGCTTTCGCCCACCGCTTTCAAGCCTGCAAAATGGATGACCCAATCGATGGGATTTTCCGCAAACACTTTTGCAAGGGCGGCGGCGTCGCGTACATCCTGCTCGTAAAAGCGGACCTTTTTGCCGGTGATCTGCTCCACTCGCTCGACCGCCTTCGGCGATGCGTTGCTCAAATTATCCACCACGACGACATCATGCCCCGCTTCCAACAGTTCCACAGCGGTGTGCGAACCGATATAGCCCGCGCCGCCCGTTACCAAAATCGTCATATATTCCTCCTTTTTGCCGGAAAACCGGCGTCCGATAAAAATGCTATCAATGCGTTCTCGCCCGCCTCGTCCCGCTTGAATACGGCGGTGTTATCGAGAATGGCGCGGCAGATATCCTCCACGTCCCGGCGGATGATCTCTTTCGCCTGTGCAGCCGACACAGTGCCGTGCTCCTCGACAAGCCGCCCGATCATGGGCGCGAAGGGGCGCATATCCTCTGCCAACTCCTCCGCAGGCCATGCGCGCACGCCCGAAAGATACTCTTCCACCGCGCCCAGCTGCCGCCGGAGGCGGGCGGGCAGGATAAACAGCCCCATCGCCTCGATCAGCCCGATCGATTCGCTCTTGATATGGTGATACTCGCGGTGGGCGTGGAAGATGCCGTCCGGATAGCGGTCGCTGGTGCGGTTGTTGCGCAGGATGATGTCGAGGATATACCCGGAAGCCGCCTTGCGGGCGATCAGGCTCGCCGTATTGTGCGGCGTCTGTCCGGTATACGGCAGGATATCGAGCGCCTCGTTGCGGTACTGCCGCCACGCCTCCACGAGGGAATAGGCAGCCGCTTCGACCGCGCGGCGATCTTCCCCCTCCAGACGGATAGCGGTGTTAAACCAATCTACGACGCCCGCGCGCACGCCGGCCGGGCCGAGCAGCGGCAGGCGGATACCTGCCCGCTGCATGGGCAGCCGTTCAAGCCCGCCCTGGAAATGATCGTGCATGAGGATGGATCCGCCGACGCGGGGCAGCGGCGCATTGTTGCCGATAAAGTACTGCGGAAACTGCTCTGCAAAGTCAAACAGGCGAACAGCCGTCTTTTCATCCAGCACCATGGGGGTATGCTCGCAGCGGATGGCGATGCCGTGCTCGGCAAAATAAGCGTACGGCGAATACTGCCAAAACCAGTCCTCCCCCGCCAGCCGCAGCGAACAGGTGCGCAGGTTGCGGCGGGAAAAGCCGGGGCGCTCGTACCCTTCGTTTTCGCGGCAGATGGTGCACTGCGGGTAGTTGTTGCTTGGAGCAGCCAGCTGTTTGGCGAGATCCCGGTTGTTCTTTTCCGGCTTGCTCAGGTTGATGGTGATCTCCAATCCGTTTGCCGCGCTCCAACGGATGTTCCTGTCGATCGCGCTCTTTTTGACGTAATTGGAATGCACGGCATAGGCATATGCCCAGTCGGTCGCTGCGGCGGGGCTCACCTGATAGTGTTCCGCAAAGCGCGCCTCGTATTCGCTCGGGCGGAGCATGACGGCATCCGCCAGCCGGTCTGCCAGAGCGATGCGGTCAAATTCCTTTCCCTCCCCTTCTAAGGCGGCAAAAATGCCCTCAAAGATGGGGTCGGGACGTTCCGGCACGGTCACGGCGGAAGAGGGGGGAGCATAATCCGCCTTGCCCAGGATATCGAGGACGCGGTTGCGCGCGTATACCTCATCGCGCGGGTCGAGGCCGAGATATTTTTCAGCATACGCGAGCAGCTGCCCGACGCAGAAATCGATGCTCATACGTTGCCCTCGTCGATGATGCCGTCGGCGATCTGTGCGACGTAGAAAGCCGCACCGTAACCGATCCGATCGCGGTAGCGCTCGCCCACCTCCGCGATGAAGCGCTCTACATCTGCCCGGCGGACGAGGCTGACCGTACAGCCTCCGAACCCCGCGCCCGTCATGCGCGAACCGAGACACCCCGGCGCCGCCCATGCCGCCTCGGCGAGGGCATCCAGCTCGGGGCCGGTCACCTCGTAATCGTCGCGCAGGGAGCGGTGCGAGGCATCGAGCAGCTTGCCGAACGCGGGCAGATCGCCCGCGCGCAGAACGCGCACGCTCTCCCGGACGCGCGCACACTCGTTGACGACGTGCCGCGCGCGGCGGGCGATTACTTCCGGCATGTCCGCACGGCAGGCTTCCAGCTGTTCGGGCGTGACGGAAGCGAGATTGGAAACTTCAAAGCGCCCGCGCACGATGCGCAGAGCCTCCTCCACTTCCTCCCGCCGCTCGTTGTACTTGCTGGCGACCAGGCTGTGCGGCTTGTTGCAGTTGGCGATGACCAGCGCGCAATCCTGCAAGTCGAGCGGGATATACTCGAACGCGAGGGTCTCGCAGTCGAGCAGGATCGCGTGGCCCGCCCTGCCGTTTGCGGAGGCAAACTGATCCATGATGCCGCAGTTGACGCCGCAATACCGATTTTCCGCACGCTGGCAGAGGACAGCGAGGCGGGGCTTATCGATGGGATTTTCGCCCAGCCGCGCGAGCGCGTAAGCAGTTGCGACTTCGATGGCGGCGGACGAAGAGAGCCCCGAGCCGAAGGGTACGGTGCATTCGTATAAAATATCGCACCCGACCAGATGATAGCCGGCCTTCTGCATTTCGTCCGCGACGCCCGCCGAATAGCTGCCCCACTTCAGCCCGCGATAGCGGGACAGATCGGACAGATCCAGATCTGCAAAGTCGGGAATGTCCGTCGCGGCTGCGCGCAGGCGATTGAGTCCGTTCTTGCGCACGGCCACGCGGCACTTTAAAGTCAGCGCCGCGGGCAACACCTTGCCGCCGCAGTAATCGACGTGCTCGCCGATCAGGTTGACGCGCCCCGCCGCAGAAAAGACCGCCTCTGCCGGGGCGCCGAATTTTTTCTCAAAGACAGCGCGAATATCTTCCAATTCCTTCTTTCTCCCGTTTATTCTGCCGGAACGGACGCCTCACCCGCCCGTTCCCCGTCCGTCGCGCGGAGCGTAAAGCCCTCTTCGCCCGCGCGGACGACCGCCATCGCTTCCCCGTAATAGGTATCCGTCACGCTGCCCATATATCCGCGCAGGTTGAAGGGGCAGGCATTGCCCAGGGCGAGCAGTTCGCCCCCCTCGACTGTGACAGCGATCTCCCTGTGCTCGAGAGGCTTGACCGTACCCGCCGCATCGGTAAAGCGCAGGCGGACAAAACACACCTCGCCCGGCTTTGCCGCCGGCTTTTCGGGAAGGACGGTGAGCACCGTTTCGCTGCCCGCCGTGTGCAGCGTATTGCGCGAAAGCTCCTTGCCGAAGGCATCCAGCGCGACGGCCGTGACCTCGCCGTCGTAATATTTGACCTGAAAGTCGAACCGGCAGTTTTTGCGGAATTTTTTCCGCCCCACTTTTTTGCCGTTGACGTACAGCGCGACGGCGGGCGCGCGCGAATACACCTCGACCTTGGCGGGCGCGCCGTTCAGCCCGTTCCAGGACCAGCTGGGCAGCGCATTGGAGAACTTCCATGCCGAGGGGGAATGGCGCTCCTTGGTATGGCTGACGGGAACGACGGCGATCTGCGGCTTATCTTCCAATTCAAAGGCGACCTTCGTATAGAGCGCCTCGCCGAGCGGCTCGCCGATGAGATTGAGGCGGCCGCTGCCTGCCGAGATCCAGCCGAGGCTGCCCGCGGGCGCAGGCGCATATTCTCTATATTCCCAGCTGCCGATCGCCACTTCGCCCAGGTAGTCCATGCCCGCCCAGACAAAGTCGCCGATGACGGCGGGATGCTTTTTGGCAAATTCCCAAAACAGATAGGCGTCCGAACAAAACGTCTCGCTGCCGAGGATGATGCGCTCGGGATATTTTTTCGTATCGTGCTTATAGCGGAGGATGCCGTAATTGTAGCCGGCGACATCCATCGCTGCGAAGCAGCCGCGCGTCTTGACGTCGCAGCCGTGCAGGCGCGCCATGTTCTTCATGAACGAATCGCCCACAATACCGGTGAGGGTGTTGAAGAATTCGCTGCCCACCTTTTTCTGCGGGTTTTCCTTCGCCTTTTTGTCGCTGTACACGCCGAAGCCGAGCGAATGCAAAAGGTTGAAGAAGATATTGACGCCTGTCGTGACGGGGCGCTCGGGATCCAGCCGCTTGCACACCGCCTTCATCTGTTTGAAGAACTCGATCCCCTTCGCCTGCGCCGTTTCGGCGACCTCGTTGCCCAGCGAATACAGGATGACGCAAGGGTGGTTGTAGTCCTTTTCGATCATATCGGTGATGTCGCGCTCGTACCACTCCTGCACATAATCGGCATAATCGTACATGGTTTTGTGAATGTACCACATATCGCAGTACTCGTCCATGACCATCATGCCGAGGCGGTCGCAGGCGTCCAGCAATGCCTTCGAGCAGGGATTGTGCGCGGAGCGGACCGCGTTATAACCGTACTCCTTGAGCAGGCGGATCTTGCGCTCCTCCGCCTCTGCATAGCAGCGCGCGCCGAGGATCCCGTTATCGTGATGGATGCACGCGCCGCGGATGATGACGCGCTTGCCGTTGAGTACAAAGCCCTCTTTTGCCGTGCAGGCGATGGTGCGCACGCCGAAGCTGCCGCTCCATT
Source organism: uncultured Clostridia bacterium (assembly GCA_904419945.1). Classification (GTDB taxonomy): domain Bacteria; phylum Bacillota; class Clostridia; order Christensenellales; family Borkfalkiaceae; genus Borkfalkia. The sequence continues at coordinate 5,890 of CAJFTM010000025.1, read as the reverse complement.
CATCTTCCTTGAACCGAACGCGGCAGGTATACAGAGCGGGATTTTCCGGCGACCAAAGTTCGGCGTCCGGCACGGTGAGACAGAAGGTACGGCGGCCGTCGCTCTCGCCGCGCGCCTCGGCAATGATCTTTCCGCCCCGTTCGATCGAAACGGCGACGGCGCCCGGACAAGTGGTCTTTACTTCGACCTCCGCCGCCGCGGGATCGAGGGACAGCGTGCGGATGCGCACGCCGTTCATGCAAATATGCTCCTTTTCGGCGACATACAGGCTGACCGGGCGGTAGATACCTGCCCCCGAATACCAGCGGCTGTTCGGCTGTTTGGAGTTTTCCGCAACGACGCGGATCTCGTTCTCCTGACCGCAGCGCAAAAATTCGTTTGCGGGAACATAGAAATTGGTGTAACCATACGCGCGGTAGAGCGCCTTGCGGCCGTTCAGATAGACTTCCGCGTTGCGGTATACCCCCTCGAACTCAAAGGTAACATCCTTTTCAGCATACTCTGCCGGCACAAAAAAAGTCTTGACATACTCGTAGTCATGCCCCTCAAACCATCCGGTATTGGTCCCGCCAGCGCTATCATAATTGCGCGGTTCGCCGATCATGGCGTCATGCGGGAGAGTCGTCTCCTTCCACTCCCCCTCTCCCAGGCGGCGCCATTTCCAATTGTCGTTGAATGCGATCTTTTGCATCCTTTTCTCCCTCCGGGCGCTGCGATGAACTGCCCGCTCCATGTTTTAGATCCGGCGCTCGTCCCTTACAAAGCAGGCCCTTCCGCTCCCCGCCGGTCCGCCTCTATTATATACGATGACAACGTCGATTACAAGAAACTATTTTGCAGTTTATAGACATTTTTTTACTTTTTAAGAGAGTATCTGCCCTCGCATGCGCGCAGCGATCCGCCGCCGCCCGACAAGCAGCCCGCGCACGGCATTACGGAAAGATCAGCAGCAAAAAATTATAGAGGGCGATGTGCCAGCTCCCCATCGAGTGGTAGCGCATGGGCAGCACATCCATGCTGCAATTCTGATCCGGCACCAGGCGGCTTTCTGTGGCAAGCAATTCTTCAAAATCTCGGACATGGCCGCGCAACGCAAAATCGAACGTACCGCTCGTATTGTACAGATAATCGATGGGATACTCGCGCAGCGCCTCCGAGCGGAGATGCGCCTCGAAGTACGCCTCATCCGTACCGCAGCCGCTGAATGCGCCGAACCAACTGACATAATCGAGGCTGCCGCACAGCGCAGAGCGATAGGTTGCCGACGCTCCGCGCGAGAGCCCCGCAAAGGCGCGGTGGTGGCGGCTCGCAATGAGCGAATCCGCCGAAAGATCGCCGCCGGCATATGTGGAATACCTCCCCTCCGCGGCGGGAATCAAATCATTGCGGAACTCCGCATTGAACGAATCGATGAGCGGCTCGCACACGGACTCCTCCCACGTACCGTCCGGCACCTCATACCAAGTGGGTGTGACCACGATGAGGGGAGAAATGTCCCCATAATAAATGAGGTTGTCGAGCATGGCCTTATTCTGCGGATTGGTGCGCAGCCAATACTCCTCGTCGTCCCCCGTGCCGTGCAAAAGGTACAGGATATTATACTCCTTCTCCTCCGTATAACCATAGGGAAGATAGACGAGGGCGCGCTTGGTCAAAACCCGCCCGTCGGTCGCATAGGCGCGCGTCTCATAGACGAGTTCTTGTACGCTGCCCGGCTCGGGGCAGACGGCTTCATCATACTTGTCCGGCACGGCCCATACTTCGCGCTGCGCCCGCCCGCCTGCGGCATTGACAAAGGCGACGCTGCCCAGCCAGACGGATGCCCCGAATGCGGCGACGGTCAAAAATGCGGCGAGCGATATCCATGCGAACGCGGGGCGCGCCCTTTCGCGGAGCTGAAAGAATGAACCGGCCAGACAGGCGATCACGGCGACCGCTCCCTGAAAGGCATACGAGAGATCGGCGATAAGTCCGGGGATATTGCTGCAGCAATGCAATACGACGCAGGCAGCGGCCGCCCCCGCCCACAGCACGGGCAGACGGGCGCGCCGGCAAAACAGCCCGAAGAGCACAAATACCGCACCGAGAATGGCGACCGCGGCCAAAGAGCGCGCGTCACCGAGCGGAACATAGAGAGCGACGTGGATCATCTGGATGATCGCCGTCGCCGCCAGTGCTCCCAGCCCGACGAGATCGCACCGCTTCTGTTTCTTAAAATAGGAGAGGATCCGCATCCTTGTTTTCTCCGTCAATAAACGGGGAACTGGATCCCCGGCAATTATCACCATTGTACCACACTGCGGACGAAATTGCAACTTTTCCCATCTTTTTCCGCCCCGCCGCGACCCGGAACCGGGAAAAGGGGCTTCCGCCATGCGGCGGAAGCCCCCCTCTTTTCTCTTTTGATTTAATCGCGGATCCATATATAACTATCATAATTATCCGTCAGATATTCAGCCGCCGTTGCGGGATCGGAGAGATCCTCCGCCGAAATCGCCTCGCCGTCGGCGTTCCAACCGTTCGGATTTTCAAACATGGCACTCGTCAGGCTGTCACAACCCTCAAACGCGGTCCCCCGAATCGTAGTCACACTGTCCGGAATCGTAATGCTCGTCAGGCTATCGCAATTAGAGAACGCACCCTGTCCGATCAAGGTCACGCTGTCGCCGATCGTCACGCCCGTCAAGCTGTCGCACCAAGCGAATGCAGAATCCCCGATCGAGGTCACGCTGTCCGGGATCTCAATGCTCGTCAAATTGGTGCAATTGTAGAACGCATACTCCCCGATCGAAGTCACGCTGTCCGGGATCTCAATGCTCGTCAGACTGTCGCAACCGGAAAACGCACACTCCCCGATCAAGGTCACGCTGTCCGGGATCTCAATGCCCGTCAGACTGGTGCAACCGGAAAACGAAGAATCCCCGATGATAATGACGCTTCCGTCATCTGGAATGACACTGTTTTTGCAACCCGCAATCAACGTTTTGCTCTCCGTCTCGATCAGGCAATTCCCCGCGCTGTGATAGACCGGATTCCCTGTGGAGACAGTAAGGCTCGACAGGCTGATGCAACCGGCGAATGCCCCATATTCGACCAAAGTCACGCCGTCGCCGATCGTCACACTCGTCAGGATAGGGCAATTATTGAACGCATATCTTCCGATCGAAGTCACGCTGTCCGGAATCTCGATACTCGTCAGGTCGGCACAATAAGCGAACGCATAATCCCCGATCGAAGTCACGCTGTCCGGTATCGCAATACTCGTCAGGTCGGCACAAAAATTGAACGCATAATTCCCGATCGAGGTCACACTGCCATCCGCAGGAATGACGCTGGCACTGCACCCTTGGATCAGCATTTTGCTCTCCGTCTCGATCAGGCAATTCCCTGCGCTGTGATAGACCGGATTCCCTGTGGAAACAGTAAGGCTTGACAAATTGATGCAACCGGAGGCCGCTCCTACCCCGATCGAAGTTACGCTATCCGGAATTTCAATGCTCGTCAGGCTGACACAATCATAGAATGCACCCACCCCGATCGAGGTCACGCCGTCCGGGATCTCAATGCTCGTTAAACTGCTGCAACCAAAAAACGCATACTCCCCGACCGAGGTCACACTGTCCGGGATCGTGATGCTCCTCAAACTGACACAGCTCCAGAAAGAAGAGAACCCGATCGAGGTCACACCGTCCGGAATCGTGATGCTCCTTAGGCCATAACAAGAGAAGAACGCACTTTCTCCGATTTGTGTCACGCTGTCCGGGATCTCAATGCCCGTCAGATTGGTGCAACCGGAGAACGAAGAATCCCCGATGATAATGACGCTTCCGTCATCTGGAATGATACTGTTTTTGCAACCCGCAATCAGCGTTTTGCTCTCCGTCTCGATCAGGCAATTCCCCGCGCTGTGATAGACCGGATTCCCTGTGGAGACCATCATGCTCGCCAATTGATCACAGCTGGAAAAAGCCTGCTCTCCGATGAATGTGACGCTGTCCGGAATGATGATGCTCGTCAGGTTAATGCAACCGAAAAATGCAAACTCCCCGATGGATCGGACGCCGTTGCCGATCGTCACGCTCTCAAACTCTTTACACCAACGAAACGCCGAATCTCCGATGACCGTCACGGGCAATCCTTGATAAACAGATGGTACGTATACCTCCTTTGCGGAACCAATATAACCGGTCACGCTATAATGGGTACCGTCATCCGAAAGGGTAAAGACAAGTCCTTCTGTCCCACCGCTTTCATCTATTGTGCCGCACATCGTACAGATGCCGTCAACATAGTTATGCGGGATACTCGGCAGCGTTTCTTGCTCGACAAGTACTTCGTTGCAGACGGAGCAATGCTTGCCTTCCGTTAAGCCCGTCCCCGTGCATGTCGGCGCGACGGCCTCGTCGATCACTTCCGTGTGCCCCAATGCCTCGATCGCGCGCGTCTCCGTCTCGCCGCAGGAGCAGGTGCGCTGCTCCTCGCCAGGCTCTGTACACGTCGCAGGGACGGTCACTACCCATTCGCCGAAAGTGTGCTCGTGCGGCGTATCCGGATCGTCAGGATCGTCGGGATCAACGGGCCGGTCAGGATCACCGGGATCCCCCGGGCCGTCGGGGTCGCTCGGGTCGACCGGCTGCACGGGGCCGTCCGTTTCATCGTCCGGCCTCTCCGTACAGGCGGCAAAGCCGACGGCGCAGCAGAGCGCCAGCAATACAGAAAGCGCAAAAGCCAAAAATCTTTTCATCTCTCTTTCCCCTCTACAAAATCCGCAGGGGCTTTCTCCGCCGAAACGAAAAAGCGCGCCTTCGACCGAAGACACGCCCTGCATTACCGCATCTCCGATCGTTGCAACACAAACATTCGCAAAATGAAAGAAAGAAAAACAAAAAATGCCATATTTGTATCCATTGGCGATGATTTAGTTTGTATTGCACGATTAATATAGCACACGGAGCGAAAAATTGCAAGGTTTACGGACATTTTGCCGCGCGGAAATATAGGTGCAAACGGGCGGGGCGGCTATCCGCCCCGCCCTCCGCATGGATCAGATCGATCCGATCCTGCCGCTCGTGCGGATTGAAAAATTCAAAATGCAGTTTCAGTCAGCGCCCGCGGAACAATACTGCCGCCGGGGGCTTCCTGCTTTTGCTTTTTCCGCGCACGGGACTTGCCCGCGGGCGGAAATCCGATCATTCCGCTCTCGTCTGCGCGGCCAGCCAGCCCCACAGGGTGACGTCCTCGCCGCCGACCTGCACCGTGGCGGTGCTTTCGAGGTCGAGGTCGGAGACCGTCATGTCGCCGTCCGCGCCTTCGATGGGCTGGACGTTGACGCACTCGTCGCGCAGGGTGTAGATCCACGACCAGTGACCGTCGTAGTTGACGCCGTCGACGTTGACCGACTCAAACAGGGAGTAGTGCACATTCTCCGCGCCGGCGTTGATGAGGCGGATGTAGAGGTTGTTGGTGTAGGCATCCTGCGGAGTCGTGGGGGTCGCGGGGGCAGTCCAGCTGCCGCCTTCCTTGTTGTAGATGCTGACGGTGTTGTCGTTGGCGGAATGGGTGAACCAGATGGGCAGATCCTTTATGGATTCTACCGCTTCATCGGTGAGCCACTTTGCGTCGTAAGCCTCGCAGACGGGGTAAGCCGCCGCAAAGAAGTCGGAGTAGTTGATGATCATGTTTACGGTCATGAAGCCGCCGTTGGAGCAGCCGCCGATGTAGATGCGGTCCATATCGATGTCGCCGTTCTCTTCGATATACTTGTCAATGAGACCCTTGAGGGCTTTGACGTAGTACTGCGAAGCCTCTTCGGTGCCGTAAACGCCGCTGCCGTCCTTATCCATCCATGCGGTGGGGGTCTGCGCCGCGAGCACATACGCGCCCTTGACGG
>CAJFTM010000024.1 GCA_904419945.1 uncultured Clostridia bacterium | reverse complement strand
AGTACTGCGAAGCCTCTTCGGTGCCGTAAACGCCGCTGCCGTCCTTATCCATCCATGCGGTGGGGGTCTGCGCCGCGAGCACATACGCGCCCTTGACGGTATCCGTCACGAAGTAGTCCTGGATGACGTCCTTCGCGAGGTTGGTGACCTGGTTGCCGAGGATGGCGACGGAAGGATCGGTGCCGCCTTCGCCCGCGCCGTGCAGCCAGATGATGAGCGGGTTCTCCACCCCGTCGTTCTTCATCGCTTCCGTGCCGTAAGAGCCGTAGGTGAGGGTGATGTCGCCTTCGGTATGCGTGCCGGTCAGATCCCACACGGCGAGGTCGGGCACGACCCATTCGGTGGGGGCGGTGACGTCGGAAAGGGTGGTGTAGGCGGTGCCGCCGATCTCCAGCGTCAGGCCGTCGCCGATGTCGACGCTGTAAATGGTCGAATCATTCCAGGTGTTGACCGTCTGATAGGTGAACGGGGACAGGTTGCCGTTGAACGACCACTGCCCGTAGGAGACGGTATATTCGATGGTGACGTAGTTGGCGGAAGATGCGCTGACCTTGTTGCCGTCCGCGTCGGAGAGGTAGATGGTCTGGCCGGAACCCTGGCCGAGCACCATCGTCTGCGGCCCGCCCCAGCCCTGGCCGGTGTAGGAGACCGCGAAGAGGTCGTCGGTCAGCTCGCTCGCCGCGATGGCGTCCTCAAAGTGTAGGACCGCCTTTTCGATGGCGGGGCCGCCCGCATAGGAACCGACGAACAGCTCGAAGGAGACGGGCTTTTCATAGGGGGTCCCTGCGGGTTCGGGATCGGGTTCGTCGGGGCCGGGGGTGACGGAGCCGCCGCCCTCGCCGCCGATCTGGCAGTAGTCGATGTTCGGGGCCTGTCCCTGCGCCGTGATCACGATGGTGTTGGTGCCGGCGACGAGGCTCTGCGTGCCCATCGTGATGGTCTCCCAGACGATGTTGTAGCCCATGGGCTGGTTGGACCCGTGGAGGATCTGCTCCTCGTATTCGATCTTCGCGCCGTTGAGCGTGACGGTGATGACGCTGTCATTGATGGTTTGGTCGATGACGTTCATGCCAGCCATCCAGTCGGCATTCGTGCTGGACATACGGAAGGAGATCTCCGCTTCCGCAGCCTCCTCGAGCTCGAAGGTGAAGGTGATGGTGTTGCCGGCCGTGCCGAAGTTGCCGACCGACTTGCCGCCGCTGGCGATATCGACTGTCTCGATGAAGGAGCTGCCGTAGGAAGGAGTACCTTCCACTTTGGCATCCTCCGCTTCGAGGCGGATATCCAAAGCGGGTGCGGGAGGGGTGACGGGGCCGCCGCCCGTGGTGATCGTGAAGTAGTCAAAGTTGGGCATCGGTTCGGAACCGACCGTGAGGACGAGGGTATTCTCGCCTTCCACGACGTTGACCGCGCCAAGGTTTACGGGGTCCCAATACTTGTTGTATTCGCTGGTACCCGAGCCGCGCACCGTCTGCTCTTCAAAGGAGAGCGCCGTGCCGTTGAACGTTGCGGTGAAGGTATTCATCGAAACGACGTGATCTGCGACGACCATTTGGAAGCTGGTCATATCGAACTGGCCGTTGTTGCTGGACATATAGAGGACCAGGTCACCCGTCCCCGCCGTGTCCGAGTTGAAGGTCAGCGTGATCACGTTGCCCGCCACGGAGAGGCTGCCGAGAGAGCTGCCGCCGCTCGCCGTTGCCACGCCCGTTTCCACGAATTCGCCGTACGAAGGCGTACCTTCGATCTCGGCGGTCTCCGCTTCGACCTTGATGTTCAGCTCGGGTTCCGGCTCGGGCTCTTTGTCCTCGGTGTACTGCGCGTACAGGGTGACGTCCTTGGTGACGGTGTAGGTCGAAAGGTCGATCTTGTTGCCGCCGGTCGCCGCGTCAAACCAGCCGTCAAACGTATAGCCGTCTTTGCCGGCGGTCGGCGCGCCCGCGATCGTTTTGCCCTCCTCGACCTCGACCGTCGCATTGCCGCTCAGCGTGCCGCCGTTGGCGTCAAAAGTGACGGTGTACGTTTCCGGTTCGGGCTGCGGACCGGGTCCGGGGTCGGGCTCTTCGCGGGTCCGGGGTCGGGCTCTTCGTCCTCGGTGTACTGGGCGTACAGGGTGACGTCTTTGGTGACGGTATAGGTCGATAGAACAATCTCGTCACCGCCGGTCGCCGCGTCGAACCAGCCGTCAAACGTATAGCCGTCTTTGCTGGCAGTCGGCGCCCCCGTGATCTTTTCTCCCTCCTCGACTTCGACCGTCGCATCGCCGTCAAGCACGCCGCCGTTCGCGTCGAACGTGACGGTATAGGTCGTCGGTTCCGGTTCGGGCCCCGGGTCGTCCGGAGCACATGCGGTCATCAAACCGAAGCACATTGCCAGCGCCACGAAAAGAGCTATGATCGCTAAAAGCCTCTTCTTCATGTTTTACCTCCACTGTTTTTATTGAAAGTGCAAAATCACATAATGCACCCATCCTGTTAAACAGTTTACAACGGTCGAGGGTCAAAGTCAATACCTGCGGCACGGTGAGCCATAAATGCGGCATACTAAATGCGGCATACCTGGTAAAATCGCCCGCTTCTCCATCCCAAAGGCATGCTCATAAAGGACACCGCTAACGAAGCAAATACCTCGTTTTCGCCATAAAACATGAAAACAGCCCCCGCCGATTCGGCGGGGGCTATTGCGATCTTAAATTCTGAAAACGGCCTCAAACATTCCTGCCGCAGCAGTTCTTATACTTCTTTCCGCTGCCGCAGGGGCAGGGATCGTTGCGGCCGGGCGTTTTGGCGGCATGGCTGACGGGGCGTGCGCCGCTGCTGCTCTCGGCTGCATTGGTGGCGAGCTCGGCCGTGTCGACGACGGGTTTCGGCTCCTCAATGGGGCGGACCATCGGGCGGGTGACCTCGATGCGGACTTTCAGCAGCATCGCGATGGTGTTGCTCTGGATGCGCTCGATCATCTCGTCGAACATCTGGTACCCTTCCTGCTTATAGGAGATGACCGGGTCGACGTTGCCGTACGCGCGCAGGCCGATGCCCTTGCGCAGCTGATCCATCGCGTCGATCTGATCGATCCAGTTGCGGTCGACATTCATCAGCAGGAAGCGGCGCTCGACGTCGGAGTAATCGATGCCGAGGTCCTCTTTCACTTCCTTGATCTTGTCCTCGTACGCCTTTTCGGTCGCCTCGGTGATCTTTTGCAGGGCATAATCGACATCCCAGCGATCCAGCTTTTCGCGCGTGGCGAAATGGCTGCCCTCGGGGAGAAGACGATTTTCGAGCGCGCGGTTGAGAGCGGCTTCGTCCCACTTTTCGGGCATCTCATCGATGTTGACCGCCTCGGCGACCACTTTGCGGACAAAGTCCGGAATGTACTTGACCACCTGGTCATGCACGTTTTCGCCCTTCAGCACCTTCATGCGCTCGGCATAGATGACCTCGCGCTGTTTGTTCATGACGTCGTCGTACTGCAAGACATTTTTACGGATGCCGAAGTTGCGGCCCTCGATCGCCTTCTGCGCATTTTCAATGCCGTTGGAAAGCATTTTGGACTGCAGACAGGTATCCTCGTCCTTGCTGAAAATGCCGTAGATCTTTTTCAGTCTCTCGCCGCCGAACCGCTTGATCAGGTCGTCTTCCAAGGAGATAAAGAAGATGGAGACGCCCGGGTCGCCCTGACGGCCGCTTCGGCCGCGGAGCTGGTTATCGATACGGCGGGACTCGTGCCGCTCGGTACCGAGGATGCACAGGCCGCCCGCCGCGACGACGGCTTCCTTTTCCTTGTCCGTTTCCGCCTTATACTCATTGTAGAGCGCATCATACATGGCGCGGTATTTTTTGCGCTGCTCCTCCGCTTCGCCCTCCAGCTCGGCATACGAAGTGGCGAGCTCGATCATGTCGTGCTCGACGCCCTCTTCGCGCATGCGCTTTTTGGCGAGATACTCGGGATTGCCGCCCAGCAGGATATCCGTGCCGCGGCCGGCCATGTTGGTCGCGATGGTAACGGAGCCGAGGCGGCCCGCCTGCGCGACGATCTCTGCCTCGCGCTCGTGATTCTTTGCGTTGAGGATGTTGTGCTTGATGCCGTTTTTGCGCAGCAGGCGGGCGATCTCTTCGCTCTTTTCGACGGTCGCAGTACCGATCAGCAGAGGCTGGCCGGTCGCGTGGCGCTCCTCGATCTCACGCAGCAGCGCGCGCTTTTTGCCGTCGACAGTGGCGTAGACCATATCCGGCAGATCCTTACGGATGACCGGCTTGTTGGTCGGGATCTCCAAGACGTCCAGCGAATAAATGGTGCGGAACTCGCCCTCCTCCGTCTTGGCGGTACCCGTCATGCCCGACAGCTTTTTATACAGGCGGAAAAAGTTCTGGAAAGTGATGGTCGCGTACGTCTTGTTCTCGTTGCGGACCTTGACCCCCTCCTTCGCCTCGATCGCCTGGTGCAGGCCGTCCGAATAGCGGCGGCCGATCATGAGGCGGCCGGTAAATTCGTCGACGATGATGACTTCCCCGTCGTTGACGATGTAGTCCTCGTCGCGATGGAAGAGCTTATGCGCTTTCAGCGCCTGCTGGATGTGATGGTTGAGGTCGGCGTTGTCGATGTCGCCGAGGTTATCGATATTGAAGAAGTGCTCCGCCTTGGCCGCGCCCTTTTCGGTGATCTGCACCGTGCGGTTCTTGCGGTCGATGACATAATCCCAATCGCCGTACTTTGCGCCGCGGGCAATATCGTCGTAATCGCCGTATTTGGATTCTTCCTCCCCTTCTGCGGTCTCTTCTTCCTTTCCTGCCTTCTTCTTTTTGCCCTTGGTGTCCGACTCGCCCATGTTGCCGTCTTCGTCGAAGCCGCCCTCCAGCGTGCGGACAAAGCGATCGACCCGCTCGTACAGCTCGCTCGATTTATCGCCCTTGCCCGAAATGATGAGCGGGGTGCGCGCTTCATCGATGAGGATAGAGTCGACCTCGTCGACGATGGCAAATTCGAGCTCGCGCTGGACCATGCGGCGGATATCCGTCTTCAAATTGTCGCGCAGGTAATCGAAGCCCAATTCGTTGTTGGTCGCGTACGTGATGTCGCAATTATATGCCTGCTTTTTGGCTGCATCGTCCATGCCCGGCACGACAACGCCGACGGTCAGCCCGAGAAAACGATGCACCTTACCCATCCATTCCGCGTCGCGGCGGGCAAGGTAATCGTTGACGGTGACGATGTGCACGCCCTTGCCGGTGAGCGCATTGAGGTAGGCGGGCAGCGTGGCGACGAGCGTCTTGCCTTCGCCCGTCTTCATTTCGGCGATGCGGCCCTGATGCAGGCAGATACCGCCGATGATCTGTACATGATAGTGCTTGAGCTTCAGCACCCTCCATGCAGCCTCGCGCACGACGGCGAAGGCGTCATACAAAATATCGTCCAATGTTTCGCCTTTGGCAAGGCGGCCCTTGAGCACATCCGTCTGCGCGCGCAGCTCTGCGTCGGTCAGCGCGGCGTACTTCGGCTCGAGCGCCTCGACCTGCGTCGCCATCTTTTCCAGGCGGCGCATGTTGCGGCGGCTTTCACCATTAAAGAAAAAATTGATCAGACCCATTCCGGTTCCTCCTTCGGGCGGCGGTTCCGACTCGCCGGACCCGATATTGCCGCCTCCGCAACTGCGGAGGCGAGAAATTTATGCATATTACTTTTATTATACCGTATTTTGCGCAAAAAGTAAAAAGGTTTTTCCCTGATTTTCCCAAATTCAACGCCGATCGCCGCGATTTTTCAGCGCTTCCTCCGGCGTATGCTGCCGTTCGCGATAGGCAACGCTCGCCGCGGTGAGCACGTACACCCGCCCGGCCCCCGCACCGCGCAGAGCTCTGGCAACGGCATCCGCCGTGGCGCCCGTGGTAAGGACGTCGTCTACGATGACGATATGGCGCCCGCGGCAGAGCGCCCGCTCGTGCACGCGGAAACTTCCAGCGAGATTTTTGGCGCGCTCGGCGGCCGAAAGCTGCTTCTGTGCGGCCGTATCGCGCGACTTGACGAGCGCCTCCGGCGCATAGGCGACGCCGCAGCGGCGGGCAAGCGCGGAGGCGAGCAGGGCCGCCTGATTGTAGCCGCGCTTTTTACGGGCGGCTTCCGTCATCGGCACGCTGACGAGCAGATCCGCATCGGCAAAATACTTCTGCCGGACAGGCTCCATCCGCTCTGCAAATGCCTCCGCGAGGTAACGCCCGCCCGTCTTGAATTTTTTGATCAGACCGATCACCTGTCCCTCATAGCGGAAGGCACTGCGCGCCGCGTCATACTCCGGCATGTGCGCCTTGCATTCGAGGCAGACGGGATACTCCGCCTCGATCGCCCTGCCGCACTTGGAACAGATAAACCCCGCGTTTGCGGGAAGGGACGCGAGGCAGCGCTCGCAAAAGAGCGAATCGGAAAACACATCCTCGTCGCAAGCGGCGCAGACGCAATTTCTGCCGAACACCGCCTCGTGCGCGAGTTCGGCGAGGCGCCGCCATTTTTCTCTGTCCATTTTCCCCTCCCTGCACGCTCGGGCGCAAAGGGCGGCGGTGCGCCACGCGCACCGCCGCCCGTCTCTCTTTACAGATATTTTTTGAGCGTTTCCGCCATGTCCGTCTGTTCCCACGGGAACTGCGCGCGGCCAAAGTGACCGTATGCCGCCGTCTCGCGGAAAATGGGACGGCGCAGCCCCAGCTTTTCGATGATGGCCTGCGGGCGCAGGTCAAAATTTTCACGCACGATGCGCACGAGCTCGTCATCCGGAACGCGGCCGGTCCCGAACGTATCGACGAACAGCGACACGGGATGCGCGACGCCGATCGCGTAGGCGATCTGCAGCTCGCACTCGTCGGCGAGCCCCGCCGCAACGATATTTTTACAGACATAGCGCGCCATATATGTCGCACTGCGATCCACTTTGGTCGCATCTTTCCCGGAGAAGGAGCCGCCGCCGTGCGCACACCGCCCGCCGTAAGTATCGACGATGATCTTGCGTCCGGTCAGCCCGCTGTCCCCTTCCGGCCCGCCGATCTCAAACCGGCCGGTCGGATTGATGAAAAATTTTGTATTTTCGTCCAGCAGCGCAGGATCGATCACCGCATCGATGACGTACCTGCGGATATCCTCGTGCAGCCGCTCCTGCGAGACGAACTCGTCGTGCTGTGCAGAGACGACGACCGTATCCACGCGCACCGGCTTTTTCCCCTCGTATTCGACGGTGACCTGCGTCTTGCCGTCCGGGCGCAGGTAGGGCAGCAGCCCGCTCTTGCGCACTTCTGCGAGGCGTTTGGCGAGCTTTTGCGCGAGCACGGCGGTCAGAGGCATCAATTCCTCCGTCTCGTTGACGGCGTAGCCGAACATCATGCCCTGATCTCCCGCGCCGATGCGGTCGAAATCGTCGCCGCCCGCGCGGCTCTCTACCGAAGCGTCCACGCCCATGGCGATATCGGCGCTCTGTCCGTGGATCGCGGTGATGACGGCGAGGGAATTGTACGAAAAACCATGGCCCTGCGTATAGCCGATCCCCTTGACGGTATCCCGCACGATCTTGGAGATATCGACATAGCAGTCGGTCGAGAGCTCGCCCATGACGAGCACCATGCCGGTGGTGGCACAGCACTCGATGGCCGCGCGCGAATCGGGATCGCGCGAGAGCACGGCATCGAGTACGGCATCAGAGATCTGATCGCACACTTTGTCCGGATGCCCCTCTGTCACGCTCTCGCTGGTAAAAAATCTTCGCATAAGCCCTCCTCCGCGCAGCCTCCGCCCATGCGGACACTCCGCTTTTTTCCGTTTGTTGCGTTCCTCAATTATATATTTTTTCGATGGAAAAGTCAATGCTTTCCGCAATCGCTTTGCTTTCGTCCGCAAAATATGGTACAATTTTTTTATGGCTACCCATTGCACGCTCTGCCCCGTCCGCTGCGGAGCAGACAGAGAACACCAAGCGGGCGCGTGCGGAGGCGGAAACGATGCGCGCGTCGCCAAATACGGGCTGCATCCTTACGAGGAGCCCTGCATCTCGGTCGGCAAAGGCTCCGGCACCCTCTTTTTTGCAGGGTGCGCGCTGCGTTGCGCCTTCTGCCAAAATTACGAGATCTCGCACAGGTCTGCGGGAAAGGAGACGGACGCAAAGGGGCTCGCGGCCATCTTCCGCGAGCTGGAAGAGATGGGGGCCGCAAACATCAACCTCGTGACGGCCTCCCATTATATCCCCCAGCTGCTGGAGGCCTTCCGCCTGTACCGGCCGAAGATCCCCGTCGTGTACAACACCCATTCCTACGAAAGAGAGGCGGCATTGCGGGCGATCGACCCCTATATCGACGTGTACCTGCCCGACCTCAAATTTTTCAGCCCGCGCATCGCGCAGCGATACACGGGGCGGGCGGATTACTTTGATTACGCTTTCCCTGCCGTCGCCTTTATGGCAAAGCGAAAGGCGGAATGGGAGGGAGAGAGGATGGTGCGCGGGTGCATCGTGCGCCACCTCGTACTGCCGCTCTGCACGGACGACAGCCTCGCGATCATCGAGCGATTCGCCGCCCTGGATACGGACGCGCGCTTTTCGCTGATGGGCCAGTACCTGCCCTGCGGCGAAGCGGACAAATTTCCCGAACTGCGGCGGCGCATCACCCCGCGCGAATACAAAAAGGTACTGAACGCGCTGCTGGACGCAGTCCCCGCCGAGCGCATCTACGCGCAGGAACTGACCGCGGCGGACGAAAAATTTATTCCCGACTTTAAGCCGGGAGATCAAAACCTGTTTTAATTTTTGCCGTCCTGCGGACGGACGAGGCGGCGGCGGAGGCGGACGAGCTTGCGCACCAACGGGGCGACCTCCGGCGGGGAGGCGGCCGCAAGGCGCGCCTCTAATTGAGCGATCTGCTGCGAAAGGGCTTGTTTCATGCCCAAAGTATGTGAAAACGGAAAAAAATCATGTTATTGACTCTGGAAAACGTGAGCTTCGGCTACGATGACAAGCGCATCCTCGAACACATCGGCTTTACCATATCGGAAGGTGAACGCATCGGACTGATCGGCCCGAACGGCGAAGGCAAAACGACGCTGCTCAAACTGATGTCCGGCGCACTGGCGCCCGACGAAGGAAAAGTCCTCAAAAAAAGCGGGCTGAAGATCGGTTACCTTGAACAGAACGGCGGGTTGGAGAGCGCGCGCACCGTCTACGAAGAGATGCAGACGGTTTTTTCGGACGTACATCGCGCCATGGACGCCCAGCGGGAGATCGCCGCACAGATGACGGCGGAGGAGGAAGGGAGCGACGCATTCCGCGCCCTGTCTGCCCGCTACGAGCAGCTGGACAAACGGATCGCCGCTCAGGACGGATACCATGCAGACGTGCGCATCCGCACCGTTCTCAACGGCATGGGGTTCGGCGATATGTACGGACAAAAGATCTCCGATATGAGCGGCGGAGAAAAGACGCGGCTGAAACTGTGCCGGCTGCTGCTCGAACAGCCGGACATCCTCTTCCTCGACGAGCCGACCAACCATCTGGACGTCTCCACCCTGTTCTGGCTGGAAAGTTACCTGAAAAATTACCGCGGCGCCCTCTTTACCGTGTCGCACGACCGCTACTTTTTGGACGCGACGGTCGGCAAGATCTTTGAACTGGAAAACTGCCGCGTGCGCGCCTTCCGCGGGAACTATTCCAAATATAAGATCTTGAAGGCGGAACAATATGAGCATGACCTGCGCGAATACGAAAAGCAGCAGGAGGAGATCGCCGCGCTGGAAGATTACGTGGCGCGCAACATCGTACGGGCGACCACCGCGCGCAGCGCACAGTCGCGCGTGAAAAAGCTGGAAAACATGGAACGGCTGGAAAAGCCGCTCCCGCCCCCGCAGCCGCCCGTCTTTGCCTTCGAAACGACGGAAAAGAGCGAGGAGCGCACCTTATCGGTCGAGGGACTGGACCTGACGGCGGGAGAAAAGCAGCTGCTTTCCGGCGCGGCATTCGAAGTGCGGCGGGGGGAAAAGATCGCGATCGTCGGCGAAAACGGCGCGGGCAAATCCACCTTGATCCGCGCATTGGTCAAGGGCCGCGCCCCTTCGGTGCGCTGGGGGCGATATACCCGCATCGGTTACTACGACCAGGAAAACGCCGACCTCGACCCGGAGGAAACGGTGCTCGGCGCACTGTGGCACCGCTACACGGCGCTGAGCCAGACGCAGGCGCGCGCCCTGCTCGCTCGCGCAAAACTGGGTGCGGAGGATATCGAAAAGAGAGTGAGCGCCCTTTCCGGCGGAGAGCGCGCCAAACTGGCACTGGTGCTCTTGGAAGCGCAGCGCGCCAACGTACTCGTACTGGACGAACCGACCAACCACCTCGACTTGCAGGCGCGCGAGAGCCTCGAAGCGGCGCTGCGCGCCTTTGACGGGACGCTGCTGTTCGTTTCCCACGACCGTTATTTTATCTCCGCGCTGGCGGACAAGATCATCGAACTCGAAGGCGGGAGGCTGACCGTATACCCCTTCGGCTATGCGGAGTATACTGCCGCCAAGGAGGCTGCCGCGGGGAAAGCAGAAGCGCAGGCAAAGGCGGAGAAGGCGGAAGAGCGGGCAGCCAAAAAGGAGAGCTCCTACCGCTCGAAGGCGGAGCGCGCGGAAGAGGCGAAACGCCGGCAGCTGCTCAAACAGACGGAGGCGGACATTGCCGCGGCGGAGGCGGCGATCGAGGCTCTGAACAATGAGATCGCCCGCCCGGAAGTGGCTGCCGACTACAAGCGCATGGGCGAAGCGTGCGCCGAACTGGACAGGCTGCATGCCCGCTTAGACGAACTCTATGAACTGTACGAAACCTTGATCTGATCCGGATGCAGCGGGCGCCTGTTTTGCCCCCTGCACGCAGATAGAGAAAGGAGCGGGCGGCTTTTGCCTCCCGCTCCTTTCTTTATATCTGCGCAGCAAAACATTTATCTCCGACATACACGGGGGGCGCCAAACGGCGCCCCCATCTTCTTCTCTTTCCATTTTTGACCCGAAGGCCGAACGCGCGCTCATTCCAAACGCACTTCGGCAAGTTCTTTGGGCGGGATCTGTTCAGTCGAACCGGCGACCGTCTTTTTGACGAGATTCGCCGCCTTGCCGACGGCAATGTTTGTACCGGCGCCCGCGACACAGCCGCCCGGGCAGCCCATCCCCTCGATCAGGGAACCGTTCAGCTTGCCCAGCTTGGCGAGCAGGAGCACTTTGCGGCAGTCCTCCAGTCCCTCGACGTGCTGGATATTGACTTTTGTATCCGGATAGTATGCCTCGATGCACTTTTCGATCGCGCCGGCAACGCCGCCGGATACCGCATAGCCGCGGCCGGCGCCCGTCGCGTCGTGCATGCCGGCATGGTTCTCGATCGTTTCGGGATCGATGCCCTTCGCCTCGAACATA
Source organism: uncultured Clostridia bacterium (assembly GCA_904419945.1). Classification (GTDB taxonomy): domain Bacteria; phylum Bacillota; class Clostridia; order Christensenellales; family Borkfalkiaceae; genus Borkfalkia. The sequence continues at coordinate 8,442 of CAJFTM010000024.1, read as the reverse complement.
GCGGAAAGCTCTTCAAAGGTGATGACGAAGTCGACGTCGCTGCGGACAGTGCGGCGGGACGCCTCCAATTTTTTCGCAGCGCACGGCCCGATGAATACGACGCGCGCATCCGGATATTTCTGCTTGATGGTGCGCGCCGTGGCGACCATGGGAGTCAGCGTGCGCGAGATCTTATCGGCCGATTCGGGGAAGTAGCGCTTGACCAGCATCGCCCAGGCCGGGCAGCAGGAGGTGAGCATAAAGGGCTGCTTGCCCGTCGCGACCTGCTGCGCATAGTGTTCCGCTTCGATGGCGGCGCCCATGTCTGCGCCGAGGGCGACTTCGAACACGTCGACAAAGCCCATGGCGAGCAGCGCCGCTTTCAGCTTGCCGGGGGTCGCCTTCTCGCCGAACTGCCCTACATACGAGGGCGCCACTTCGGCAATGATCTTATCACCGCGGCGCAGCGCGCGGATGAGCTGCAGGATCTGCGACTTGTCGGCAATGGCGCCGAAGGGACAGCTGACCATACACATGCCGCAGGATACGCATTTATCCGCATTGATCTTGGCGCGGCCGAGATCGTCCGTCTCGATCGCCTTGACGCCGCACGCCTCCGCGCAGGGGCGGGTGCGGTGGGCGATGGCATCGTACGGGCAGGCGGCCTTGCACTTGCCGCACTTGATGCATTTGGACTGATCGATGACCGATCTTCCGTTCACGATGGAGACGGCGCCCTTGGGGCAGACGGTCGTGCAGGGGTGCGCGACACAGCCGCGGCAGTTGTCCGTCACCTTGTACATGTTCGGCTCGCACGCGGCGCAGGCGGACGGGATGACCTGCATCAGGGGCGGTTCGTAATACTTGTCCGCGATGTCGCTGCCGCGCAGGCCGCTCGTCAGGTGGACGGGCGCATCCTCCGGGCGCAGGGAGAGGCCGAGCGCCAGGCGCACTCGCTCCGAGCAGATGGCGCGCTCGCGCCAGATGCTCTCGCGGTACAGCGGCTTATCGCCCGGGGTGATCTTGTACGGGATCGCCTCGATGGCATCCATGATATCGCCGCGCTCCGTCTCAAAGGCGACGCGCGCGACCTCGACAAAAACCTGCCGGCGCAATTTTTTTAAGGGGGTCAAAAGTCCTCTTTCCATATTTCTCGTTTTCCTTTTGATCTGCAAAATTTTTTCGCTACTATTATACGGATTTACCGCCCCTTTGTCAATCACAAACGCGCGCCCGCGTCCTCTGCGGGCATGAGAAAAGGGCTCGGAATACCGAACCCTTTCCTGTTATTTTTTTCTGCGGGGCGCTTCCTTGCCGGCTCTGCAGCGATCACTCCTTCCGAAAAACCGCCCCTCGGCCCGCAGCGGATGCCGCCCCGCAGTGCCCGGCTTTAGTTGTTTTTGGTATCCGCCTTGACCTTCTTCTTGCGGAAGAAGTTGAGGTAAGTCACGAGGACGATTCCGCCGACGATGACCACCGCCATGACCACATCGAGGGTGATCAGCCAGTACTGCCACAGCGGCATGATCCTCTCGACGCGGGTGTTCTGGTCGATGCCGTTCATCGCCGCGGAGTTGATACCGGAGTACAGGATGTTATGGCAGGCTTCGCGGACCTTGGTCATCACATACGGGTTGTCGCGATAGAGCGCGATGGAATCGTAGCAGGCGCTGTTGGTCGCGAGCATCATGTCGTTGCCGGCGATGACGGCCTGTGCCGTGTTCTGGTAGACGGGGGTGCCGACGTAGTCGGTGACGATGTGGCCGACGAAGCCCCACTCATTGCGCAGGACGTTGACGTTGAGGTTCTCCGATCCCGCCGCCCAGATCGCGCCGAAGCGGTTGTGCGAGGTCATGACCGCGTTGGAACCGCCCTCCTTGACGGAGATCTCAAACGGAGTGAGGTACAGTTCGCGGACGGCCTGCTCGGGCGCGAAGGTCGCAAGGCCCTTGCGGTTGGTATCCTGATCGTTGATGGCGAAGTGCTTGATATAGGTGATCATGCCCTTGCTGCGGGCGCCGCGCACTTCCGCCGCGCCCATCTGGCCGGAGAGGAACCCGTCCTCGGAGAAGTATTCGAAGGAACGGCCGGTGAACGGCGTCCTGTGGATGTTCATGGCGGGGGCATACCATCCGACGAGGCCCTTGCCGTCGTCATTCCTGGGGATATGCAGGCCGTCCTCGCCCATCATTTCGCCCATGCGCTCGATGAGTTCGATGTTCCATGTGGAGGCGATGACCACCTCGGAGGTATACGCCATGCCGCTTGCGCCGCTGACGAGCGTGCCGGAGATACCCTGCGGGCCGTCGCGGCCGCTGCGCCGGGATCTCCGTGCGCCCGGTCCGTTTTCCCCGCCCTTCCGCCGCCAAACGGCACGGCGGCGCAAAGAGAAAGATCCCTCTTTGCGCCGCCGTGAGACGATGCTGCCTGTTTTTTCATGAAATGCGTTTCCCGATCTTTTACCTCGAACGTACGCTTCCGCCCGACGATTTAGCCGGCTCTTTTGCTCAGAGTTTGCCGTACTGCTCGTCATCGACGGGTTCGAGCCACTCGTTGCCCGTATTTTCGCCCGGCACTTCCACTGCGATGTGCGAAAACCAGCTGTCCTTTTTGGCGCCGTGCCAATGTTTGACTTCGGGCGGGATCACGACCACGTCGCCGGGGTTGAGCGAGCGGGCGGGCTTGCCCCATTCCTGATACCAGCCGCTGCCCGCGACGCAGAGGAGGATCTGTCCGCCGCCATTGGCCGCGTGATGGATATGCCAGTTGTTGCGGCAGGCCGGTTCAAACGTTACGTTGGCAAAAAAGGGAACGCCGGGCGCGGGCGGCGTGAGCGGATTGAGATAAGAGGTGCCCACAAAGTACTGCGCATAGGCAGAATTTTCTTTGCCGAGGCCGAATACGTTTTTCTTTTCAAATTCCTGATCCATTGCAAACTCCTTTATGATAATAATTCTTTGGAACAATTGAGCGCATTGAAGAGGCGCGGCACGCCCATGTACGGCATCGCGTGCACGAGGGCGCAGACGATCTCCTCCTTGGTATTGCCCACTTTGAGCGCACCCTCCACATGCGAGCGCACCTGCACTTCCGCTCCGCCCATTGCGGCAAGGATAACGACGGTGAGCAGTTCCCTCGTCTTGCCGTCCATGCCCTTTCGCGTCATGAAATCGGCAAAGCCCAATTCCGTCAGATAGCGGGGGACCGCTTCCGCAAACTCGCCGGGCAGCCAGGTATAGCGATCCTTGATTTCGTTGCCGTAAACGGGCGCCTGCAACGCGAGGCCCGCCTCATACCGGTTGTCCTCGGTGACCGTTTCGGCGCTCTCCAGCGGCAGAGAAATGCCGTTCTGTTCAAACGCCTCGTCCATTGCGGCGATGGCATTCAGCGCCTTGGGGAAGCCGATGAACGGCGCGCACTGGTAGACCGCCTCGCGGATCTCCGCAGGCGAGACGCCGACATGCAGGCAAGCCGCCGTATGTGCCTTGAGCTGCGGCAGCGTCTGATTGACGGTGAGCACCGTAACCGTGATCAGCTCGCGCATGCGGTTATCCAGCGAACCGACATAGCACACTTCGCCGAAAATAAACCGCTGCAAGATACGCATGAACTCGGGGTCGTTCCCCTCCGTCGTCGTCGGCTTGCCGCCGAACAGCTCGCCGAACTTTTCTTCACACCTTTCGATCCTGTCCATCTCTGTCCCTCCTGTTTTTTTGTTTCTATTATATCACGGATATTCTGCAATGTAAAATGCTTATTATTGATTGCCTGCTATACGCAAAAAGCATGACAAAAGGCCCGCTCCTCCAGCCGAACAAGCGCCGAAGAGGCCGCCCTGCCCGCAAAGGTGTTTACATGAGGGGCGCCGCGATCTGCAGCAGCCTGTCGAATACCCGTCCGAAAAACTTTCGGTGCAGGGCAACGGGCACACAGTCGGCAAAGGTCGCTTCAAAGTCCGCTTCTACCGCGCGCAGAACAGAGGCGTCATCCGTATAGACGGCGCACTCGAACTGTTCGTAAAAGCTGCGCATATCCATGTTGACCGACCCGACGACGGCACAGCAATCGGAGAGGATGAGCTTGCTGTGCACGAAGCTGTCCTTCATGCAATACACCTTGACCCCGCGCGCGGCCAATTTCCCGCCGTTGGCGAGAGTGAGGCGATAGACGATCCCCTTATCGGGGATGCCGGGTAAAATCAGCCGCACGTCTGTACCGCCATCCGCCTTGTCTCCGAGCACGTCCAAGATCTCATCGTCCGGCACGAGGTAGGGCGTCATCAGCCACAGCCGTCCCTGCGCCTTGGCGATGATGTTGCGATAGATGTCCCTGCAAATGGGCGCATCGAAATCCAGTCCTCCGGCATACGGGACAAAGAGAGCGCCGTTTGCCCGCGGAGCGGCGAGCCCCAAATAGGGCGCGTATTCCTCCTCCGTTCGGGTCAAAAATTCCCACTGGCGCAAAAAGAGAAAGGTAAAGCCGTCCACCGCGCTCCCCTCCAGCCGGATGCCGGCATCCTTCCAGTACCCGTACATGCGCAGCTCGTTGGTATATTCGTCGGCAAGGTTCGCTCCGCCCGTATAGGCCGTTTCCCCGTCCACGACCACGATCTTGCGATGGTCGCGAAAGTTCATGCCGATGTTGAGGACGGGCATCAGGCGGTTGAACGGCTGCAAGCGGATGCCCGCACTCTGCATGCGGCGCTTCGTTTTGCCCCGGAACGTACTGTGGCTGCCCATATCGTCATAAATGACGCGCACATCCACCCCCGCTGCGGCGCGCTCGGCGAGGATGCCGATGAACCGCTCGAGCAGCGCCCCGTCGGCAATACAAAAATATTCGATCCAGATGAATTTTTTCGCCCCGCGCAGCCGCTCGAGGATATCATCGAACAGCTGTCCTCCGGAAGGGAAGTAGCGGGCTTCCGTTCCCTGAAACGCGGGAAAAGCGCCCGTCTTTTGCAGGTAGGCACAGTCCTCACGGACACGCGCATCCGCCCCCTCCGTATTGACGCCGAGCGGCGCATAGGCGGCGGCACGGCGAAAGACGGCGTCGTAACGGCGGCGGGAGCCACCGAAAAAGACGCGCCGATCGGAAGCAAAGTACAGCAGAAACCCCGCGACAAAAAATACGAGGACGACAAATACCCACACCGCTTTCGTGGAGGGACTTTGATCGGACGAGAGTACAAAGGCCGCCGTGATGACGCTGAGCACGAGCGAGAGCGTGACGTAGGCGCCGAACACCTCGATCAGGCGCAAGTACAGAAAGATGAGCAAACCCAGCTGCAGGGCGATGAGCAGCAAAACGACGCATGTTTTGAGAGCGCCGAGCCCATTCTTTTCTGTACGGACACGGACAACATACGGATCGGGCGAACGGGCGAGGCGAGGGCGATTACTCATGGCACGCACCTCCGCCCGCGGGCAATTTCGTCGTTCCCTGCGGCTGGCCCGCCGCATCGCTCTGCGGAACGCCGCGCAGGGTACGCGCCCGCGCGCACAGAGCATCGATCTCCGCGCGCGCAGAATCGATGCGTTCTCTGTTCATTCGGCGGCCCTTGCCGACGATATTCCGACAGAGAAAAATATCTTTGAGGGCGCTCAACGCGCCGATCGCTATGAGCACAAAGCCCGTTGCTTTAGCCCAAAGCGCCGTCCAATACAGACAAAGCACAGCGATCCCCGCAGCCAACAGACAGACAGAAGCCAAGCAGCTGAGAGCCGTATACACAGCGGCGCGGCGCGAGAGAGCGCTCTCGCAGCGGCCGACCGTGTTCCAGGCGATCTCCATCCGTACCTGCAGCAGTTGCAGCGCATCTTTATGCGCCACAACATGCGGGCGCCGAAAGCGCAGGTGCACGATATCCGCATACCGCCTGTCCGCGCGCCTCTCCTCCTGCTCCCAACCAAACTCTTCGCAACAGCGGCGGAAGCGATCCGCTTTTTCCCGCTTGACGTCCAAAGCAATGTGATCGTACTCGTAATCCGGCCCGACGGCCCGTCTCTTATGCTTCATACACAGTCCCTCCCGCGTCCATCAACGGAATCCTTCCGCCTCGCCATCCGCAGCTGTACTTTCCGCCGCCCGCACCCGGCGCAAGCTGCGAATACCGGACACCAATATGCCCGCCGCCATTGCAGCCGTTACGGCAACCGCGCCAAACCCGACACTCGCTTTCATGGCGATCATTCCCGCGCCGTCGCCGAACGTCGCGATCAGCAAAACGGTCAGCGAGACCATCGAGATACAGGCATCTGCAATATTGACTGTCCGCAGCGCCTGGGCAACCGGCCCGCCGTGCCGGCGCGCCCGCACGAGATGAATGATCGCCATGACCGCCTTGTAAAAAGTATACGCGGCCGTGGTAATGGCCGATATCTCTCCGCCCTGTACCGGCCGATCCCCGATGATCATTTCGGTGACGGCAATGACCATGGCGAGCTCAAACGCAAATAGGAATGCCCCGCTTGCGATATAGATCTTCCATTCCGCCTCCGCCCGTCCGCTTGCCGCATACGTCCTTTTGTTCAGCCGCCGGGCAGCCAACACAATGCCGCCGCGCAGCAGGATGAGCGCCGTATAATAACCGGCTAGGGCCGCATACCAAACGGAACGATTGACCACTGCAAGAACGGCATTAAAGATAGCAAATGCGACATTGACCAATAGCGCCAACGTCGCCCAAAAGAGCGTTTTACGCGAATAATCCTCGGGCACCAATGCCAAAAAGCGGCGTTTACTCATGCTCGGCACCCCGACGGACGCGCTTTCCACCGGGCGGCGGAAAGCCAAACAGGCGCCTCTCTGCCGGCGGGGCGCTGCGCCGCACGAACACGATTTTTCCGCCGCGAAATGAACGGCCGAACCATTTGAATACAATGCTTGCCAATGTTGATCTCTCCCGAGCCGCGCCGAGCCGGGCGCGCACTTTTCTTTTATTATACCTGACAACTTTCTAAAAAGCAACTAATGGAAAGAATTTATCCCAGAGGCTTCGCCCCCGGACATCAATCAAAATCCCCGCGCAGGAACGCGGGGATTTTGATTGCGCTTCTATTTATTAATTTTCAGCCAAAAACCTGCAAAATTACTTCCTGGAGTTCCTGCTATTCGCCTGCGCGGCCATCACCGTTCCGAGTGCCGTCGCTAAATTAAGCAAAATACCATCTTTTTCAGGAAAAATACCACATTTGAAACATTAAATTTTTAACGGCTATTCATCGATTTGCTCATAATAATATGAGTAGTCTATGCCTTCATAAAAATCCCCCTGTCGTCTATCTGCGGCGTCCGGGCGTTTTTGATAAGTCCCAAAATATGCGACTGGTCTATGGGGCTCTCCCTCATAGCTTCAAGATATTCGCGTTTATTTATCTCGCTCCAATCGGTGCAGGTATGCAGATTCTTTTTCAGAATGAGATCGTGCCAGATGCGCGTTGCTCTGCCGTTGCCTTCCATAAACGGATGGGCGACATTCATCTCCACATGCTTTTTGACAATACTTTCTATACCGTCCTCCGGCATTTTTCTCAATGAGCGCAAGGCTTTCACCTTGCGCCCATTCATTGGCACATGTTATTTTTTATCCGTATATATACTATTGTTCTGTTCGATATCGGCTTTATTTTGTTTTTTGCGCTTGACAACGATTATTATCATGATAACTGCAATAACAAACAGCACCGCAGAAAAAACTGCGCCACCAATAATGGCGGTATTCATACTTTCACGAGATAACTGATTGGTCCTTTCAAGCGTAATAAACTGTGTATCCTCAGTACTCAATGAGAGTACGTTTACATCGCCATACCCTGGGTATTCAATAACAAAGATTGTTCTGAATTCTATAACATGATTTTCAGGAATACTTGTCGGTAATTCTTGTGATACGAGCTGTTCGGGACGAACGACAATACAGACATTATATTCATTCAAATAAATCCTGTATTGTCCGCCGCTTTCCTCAACCCTTCTCACTGTTGCCGTATAAACAGCGGTGTTATCCTCTGTATATTCCGGTCCAGGATAATTAGGAATGTTTATGACAAGAAACATATACATGATTGATAAAATAAAAAGAATAACCGCACCAACGGTCAGGCCCTTTGTTTTCCTTTTCTTATTCACATTCTGCTCCATAATATACCTTTGCACATTCGGCTAAAATTTTCTCTAATATATTATACCTCAACAAGTCTATTTTTCAAGTATAAAATTCTGCGCGCAAGGCTTTCACCTTGCGCGCATTCATTAAGGCATATTATGCCCTCCATTCAAGTTTTGGCAATTACTTGCGGGGGTTCTTGATGTTTGCCTGTACAAAGGTGTTACTTTGAAGGGCAAATAGTCTATGCAAAAAATTTTTTTCAGTTCCATAATTTCAGCCGATAAAAGAAGTGTTCAACTTATATGGAAACAGCCTTTTTTACCTTCTTGCAAACAGTTCATTTTTCCGAAGAA
>CAJFTM010000023.1 GCA_904419945.1 uncultured Clostridia bacterium | reverse complement strand
GCGCCCACCGCGCCTCTTCCCCGCCACCCAACTCTCCGCCGCCCCTTTCACCCGCCATCACCCCAAAAAAGGGCATGAAAAAAAGGCGCCCACCGCGCCCTTCCTTCCAAAGCGCCCCGTAGCACCTCTTCGTCCAAAACGCCCCGCCACCACCCGAAAAAAGGCATGAAAAAAGGGCGCTTGCGGCGCCCCTGTTTCCCCGAATGTTGTTGGATTTCCCTCCGAATACTTTCGGTGATTCAAGGCGGCTCCCTGTGGGAGCCGCCTCGCTTTCCATGATCCTTGCGAACTGTTGCCTCTCGGTCATTCCAAAAAGTTACCCGACGGCGAACCGTTACTTACGCTTTTTAACATTTGATTTGGCATTCCGCCTGTTAAAATCACGGTCCTTTCGGATATTTTGCTTTTTCTTTTCCGATTCGCTTTGTTTCCCCTTAACTGCACACGATCTTGCCGCTTTTTTGCTTTTCTGCCCGACTTTTTACGATTTGATTCAAATTTCTGGGGATAAATTTCGTAAACCAGGCTTCCTTTCAAAAAATGTTGCGGTTTTGGATGTTGTTCCGACATCTTCCTGTGCGTTCTGCAACGACCATGCAAACGACGGCTGTTTCGGCCTTTTTTCATCGATCCTGCGCTCTCTGTCCGCTTTCCTGCAACTTTTGATCCGAGCTGCTCCTCGCTTCCTCCGGAATGGCTTTCAGCCATTCATAGACCGGACTCCGCGGTAAAAGCGTATTTGATAAAGGCGCTCTCTCTGTTCCGGTTCCGCTGCCTTTCCGCGACCATCTCGGTTCCCGAAACCGTTTACGATTTTGATCCTCGCCCTTTTTTGCCTTTCGGCCTTTGAATCGGGCCTGCGCAGACGGATCTCCTTTCTTTTCCGGCGGAACTCTCGATTGTTTGCGTTTTTGCGGCGGATCGCCTTTTCTGAAAAGGCCTCTTCCGTTGTTTGTACTATCATTATAGCATACTTTTCGGATTTGTCAATACCTTTTTGAAAAATTTTTTAAATTTTTTGTGAACAAAGAGCAAAAAACGAAATGCTAAAACATTTTGTTAAAAGGTCTTTGCATTGTATGCTTCGAGATAGCGGTTGATCGCGGGGAAATCGGAGGGCGTGAGCAAGAGGATCACCTTTTCCCCCACGACGCCGTGCTCGGTGACGATGACGGCGTAGAGATCCTTTTGCTTTTCGAACGCCTCGAACACGTCGAAGACGGTGGCCTTGGCGTCGAACAGGCAATAGCGCTGCAAAATCGCCTCGTCGAGCACGTCGCCGCAGCGGGTATTTTGCAGATATTCCGTAAGATTTTCCCCCGCCTCCGCGCGCGCGGCGAGCAAGCGGAAGAGATAATAAGAATTGAGCACGCCCGCCATGACGCCGTGATCGTAGACGACGAGCGTCTTTTTTTCGCTCTCGCCGAAGGCGCGCACGGCGGCGAGCAGCGGCTTATCGGCAAAGACGGCGGTGATCTTTTTGCATTTGAACGCATCGACGACGGCAGGCGGGCGGCAGAGCTGGCAGGCGATGTACTCGAGCGTTTCGACGACGTCGTCGCTCGGATTGGCGATGAACAGCTCCTCCCCGCCGGCGCGGTGAACGATGGCGTTGCGCAGTTTGCCGTAATCGATGAGCTCGTTTTCGTAGCGGCGGACGGTGATGTTGCGGTCGCTGCACCGCTTGACGAGGTCAGTAAACGCCTGGGTAGGCGGGCCGCCGTAAAGGATCTTCAGCTGGCTCTCGATCTTGTTATAGCTCTTCAAAAAGCGCTCTGCGTTGGCGTAATTCATGAATTTTCCTCCCCTGTCTATATTATAGCATATAAACGGCCGCGCCGCAAGGTGCGCCCGCAAATTTCTGCGACGAATTTTTGCGGACTGTTGCCAAAAGCGGGCGGTTTATGGTATACTGTACGCTATGAAAGAAAAAAAGTTTCGGCTGCAATTTCAGCTGGTGCCGGACGGCTGCTGGCACACCAACCTGCGCAGCGCCCTGCCCAAAGAGGTCTGGGACCGGCTGCGCCGCGCCGCCTATGCCCGCGCCGGCGGGCGCTGCAGCATCTGCGGCGCAAAGGGGCGTTTGGAAGCGCACGAAGTGTGGAGTTACGACGACAAAAATCATATACAGAAGCTGGAAGATATCATCGCCGTATGCCCGGCCTGCCACGCCGTTATCCACATCGGCCGCACCTCCCTGCTGGGAAAGGAACCCGAGGCACAGGAACACTTTTTGAAAGTGAACGGCTGTACCCAGAGCGAATACCACGCCGCCCTCGGCGAAGCGAACCGCATCCATGCCGAGCGCAGCCGCCACGAATGGGTGACGGATCTGTCAAAGCTAAACGGCCGCGATTTGTTTTGAGCAGACAAAACAAATCTTCGCGACGGAAGGAGAACCCCGAACGCTTTTCCTCGCGGCGGAGCACTTTTAAGGGCACACCCGGATGCGCACCGCTTTCATCCCTTCCGCGAGCCGAAGATCTGGCAACTGGGGGCGCGCCGCGCAAAAACCTGGATCCTTTTGGGCCCAAACAGAGGGCACGCCCTCTATCTTGCCGCAAATTTGCCCGCCGGCATAGGGTACGATCACTTAAATAAGGAGAACATCATGAACAAAGTCAAGATCACGGTGCTGCGCCGCACCATGCAGGAAGACCTGGCCAAAGAATACGGCGTTGAAAATCTGCCCCGCTGCCCCATGCTGCGCGAGGGACAGGTGTTTTACGCCGACTACGCCAAGCCCGAAGGGCTGTGCGACGAGGCGTGGAAAGCCATCTATCAGTACGTTTTTGCCCTGGCGCACGGCGTAAAGGAAACCTTCTATTTCGGAGACTGGATCCGCAAGCCGGGCGTAGCGATCGTATCCTGCAACGACGGGCTGCGGCCGGTCATCTTCAAACTGGAAGCGACGGACGAGGCTGCCGCGATCGATTACGAGCCCGTCGAGTGAGGAGAGGCAAGGCATGGACAAAAACACGGCGCCGGCAGCCCTGCGCGCGCGGATGGGCGCCCTTTCGGGCGGGCTCGGCATTACGATCAATACCCTGCTCGCGGCGGCAAAGATCGCGCTGGGGGCGGTGACGGGCGCACTGTCTGTTTTGGCGGACGGCATGAATAACCTGACCGACTGCGGGAGCAACGTCGTCTCGCTGATCGGGCTGAAAATGAGCGAAAAGCCGGCGGATAAAGAACATCCCTTCGGCCACCGGCGGGCAGAGACCATTGCGGCGCTGGTAATCGCGCTGATCGTGCTGGTCGTGGCGGCGGAGCTGGCCATTGAATCGGTGCAGAAGATCTTTGCCCCGGAGGAGAGCGAATTTTCTTGGGCGCTGGTCGCCGTGCTGGGCGCGGCAGTCGCGGCAAAGCTGTTCCTGTTCGCCTTCAACCGCTATTGGGGAAGGCGCCTGGATGCGGAGACGCTGCGCGCGACGGCAACGGACAGCATCTCGGACGCGGTGGCCACGACGGCCGTGCTGCTCTCGCTGATCATCTCCCGCTATACCGGTTTTGACCTGGACGGCTATATGGGGGCGGCGGTCGCGGTATTCATCGCCTTTTCGGGCGGGAGCATCCTCAAAGAGGCGGTCTCGCACCTGCTGGGCACGGCGCCCGACGCGCAGGTGCTGCGGGCGATCGAGGCCCGCGTGCGCGCGTTCGAAGGAGTCCACGGGCTGCACGATTTGACCGTACACAGCTACGGGCAGGATAAACTGTACGCGACCGTCCACGTGGAGGTGGATGCAAACATGCCCCTCATGGCGGCGCACGATTTGGCGGACGCCATTGAGCGGCAGTTTGCCGAGGAGTCGAATATTTTACTGACCGTGCACATCGATCCCCTCGTATTGGACGACCCCAAGGTCAACCGCCTGCGCGAGGAGACGGAACGGGCCGTACGCGGGATCGACCCCTCGCTGCGGATACACGACTTCCGCCTGGTGGGCGGCGAAACGCACGCGAACCTCGTATTCGATGTGGCCGCCCCCTTCGAATGCGCGCTGAGCGACGCGCAGATCTGCGCTCGGATCAAGGATGCCGTGGCGCGGATGGGCGACCATTTCGGCGCGGTGGTGACCGTGGATCGGCAAAATTTGGACTGACACAGCCTATATAAACAGGGCGGGGAGCCTCCCAAGCGGGAGGCTCCCCCTTTTTTCATCCTGCCAAGCAGAGCGCGCCCCGGCCTCTACTCCACCCGAACGATGCGCACGTTGCCGTCCGGAAAATGCAGAACGATGGCGTTGCCCTCGGCGACGCAATGGGCGAGCACCTCCTCCCGCAGTACGGCGAGCAAAAATGCAGTCAAAACTTCGGCCGTCATCTTTCCTTCCTCCTCTCTTCTTTCGTTTGCCATTTTATTATAATTTGTCGCGTTAGACGATGTCAAGCAACATACCTGCCCTCGGCTGTATAATAAAGCAAAATTTTTCCTGTCGGACGATCTTGCCCGACCGCCGAGGAACATATGGATGCCATCGAACTGTTTACGGACACCGTGCGCGACTACATTGCGGCGCAAGGGATCACCGTTACCGAATTTGCCCGCCGCATCGGCTGCAAGGAGCGGTGTGCCGCGCGGTGGCTGAACGGGACCAACCGCCCTTCGACGGAATATGTGCTGCTGGCGGCGGACGCGCTGCACTGCTCGGTCGATTTTTTGTTTGCCCGCACGGACAGCCCCGCCTTGACTCCCGCTCGGTCCCCCTCCCGCTTTGCCGAACGGCTGTGCGGCCTGATCGGCGAATCCGGGCGAAACAAGCGAACGCTCGCGCGGGAATGGGGCGTAGAGCCTTCGACCGTCACCAAATGGCTGCACGGCGCAAGCCTGCCCAAACCCGACCGCGTTTACCGCCTTGCCGACTTTTTCGGCTGCTCGATGGACTTTCTGCTCGGGCGCACGGACGCCGCCTGACGCGGCGCCCTTTATTGCGGCAATCGGGGCACCCTTTTTTCTTTTTCGAGAAATCCATTTTTAGTATACTGTCATATTTTTAGTGTGTCAATTTATAAATATATAATCGTATCGTAAATATTGACAGGGACGAAAAGCGATGTTAAACGAGACCATTCGGGCCCTGCGGCAGGCCGCCCGCCTGACGCAGGTCGATCTGGCAAAGGCCATGGGCGTCAGCAAGCAGTGCGTTTCCAATTGGGAAAACGACAATATCCAGCCCTCCGTCGAGATGCTCGTGCGCCTCGCGCAATACTTCCGCGTGAGCACCGACTTTTTGCTGGGGCTGGAAAAGGGCGAAACGATCGACGCGGCCGAGCTGAGCGCCGAAGAGATCGCGCACGTACGGCTGTTGGTGGCGGACCTCGCCGCAAAAGGCCGCTGACGAACGAAAAAAGCGCGGAACGCCGCCATGATGCGGCGTTCCGCGCTTTTTTCTTGACGAAGGGCGCAGGAAAGTGGTACAATCGTGCGGAAAGGAAGGAGGGACGGACTCTCTCCGCAGGAAAACCATGTTGATCGATACGCACGCACACCTCAATTACGAAGATTTATACGGCGATACGGACACACTGCTGGCGGAGATCCGCGATGCGGGCGTCGGAATCGTCGTCAACGTGGGCTGGAATTACGATTCCTCCGCCCTCGCGGCAAGACAGGCCGCCGAACACCGCGGGATCTACTTTGCCGCGGGGTTCCACCCCTCCAACCTCGCCGACCTGCGCGAGGGGGATTACGACCGGATCGCCGCGCTGCTGCGCGCCGAAAAGGGCATCGCCGTCGGCGAGATCGGATTGGACTACCATTACGAGGGCACGGACGAGGCGGCCCAAAAGCGCGCCTTTGCGGCGCAGCTGGAGCTGGCGGACACGCTGGGCCTGCCGGCGATCATCCACAGCCGCGACGCCGCGGCAGATACGCTGCAGCTTTTGAAGGACAACCGCGGCAAACTCGCGCACGGCGGAGTGATGCACTGCTTTTCGGGCAGCCCCGAAACGGCGAAGGAGTATTTGAAACTCGGGCTGTACATCTCCTTTGCGGGGCCGGTCACTTTCAAAAATGCACGGAGGCTGGACGAAGTTGCCAAAATCGTGCCCGCCGACCGCATTTTGGCGGAGACAGACTCCCCCTACCTCGCACCCGAACCCTTCCGCGGGACGCGCAACACCCCCAAAAATGTAGTGAAGGTATACGAAAAGCTGGCCGCCCTGCGCGGCGAGGAGACGGAAGCGCTGGCCGAACGCATCGAACAGAATGCACGCGCCCTCTTTACCAAGCTGGGCGAGGAGACTTTATAAGTATGGATACGAAGGAACGGTACGAAAATTTTACTTACGAGCTGGACGGCAACCTGTACATCAACCTGACCAGCCGCTGCACCAATGACTGCACCTTTTGCGTGCGCAACGAAAAGGCGGACTACTTCGGCCACAAATTGTGGCTGGCGCGCGAGCCTTCCGCCGCCGAGGTGATCGCGCGGCTGCCGCAGGATATCGGGCAATACCGCGAATATGTGTTCTGCGGCTTCGGCGAGCCGACCATCCGCCTCGACGCGCTGCTGGAAGTGGCGAAAGAGATCAAGGCGCGCGGCGGCGTCACGCGCATCAACACAAACGGGCAGGCCAACCTCATCCATAAGAGGGACGTGACGGGCGAACTGGCGGGCGCGGTCGACAAGATCAACGTCAGCCTGAACGAGGCGACGGCGGAGGCGTATGCGGCGCTGTGCCGGCCGGCCTTCGGCGAGGCGGCCTTTGCGGCGCTGCAGGATTTTGCCCGAAAGTGCGCGGAGCGCGGGATCGATACCTGGTTCTCCGTGGTGGACATCATCGGCGAAGAGAAGATCGCCCTCTGCCGCGCCATTGCAGAGCGGTGCGGCGTGACGCTGCGCGTGCGGCCGTACATCGAATGATCGGCTGACCGCGAGAGAAAGCCGCGCCGGCAACAGTGCCGGCACGGCCTCCTTCTTTTGTATGGGGCCTCGTGCGCCCTGAGGCAGCCGCCGAAGCCTCGCTGCGGGCGTGCAGGATCCTCCCGCTCGGCTCCGACGGCCGCAACTTCAGTTTGCGCCAAATGCGGCAGACTATCCGCACGGCAAGGAGAAAACGGATGGAAAATTTGCGCGAAGTGCTGGCAAGGCACGGCTTTTCCTTCAAAAAACAGTTCGGACAGAACTTTATTTCGGATACCAACCTGCTGGAGAGCATCGTCGACCTGGCGGGGGTGAATAAAAGCACGACCGCGCTGGAGATCGGCTGCGGGGCGGGCACGCTGACCCGCGCGCTCGCCGCTAAGGCGGGGCGGGTGATCGCCTACGAGGTCGACCGAAAACTGCAGCCCGTGCTCGCCGAGACGCTCGCCGGGTGCGAAAATACCGAAGTGGTCTTCCGCGACTTCTTGCGGGAGGATCTGGCGGCGCTCGAAGCGTCGATGCCCCCCTATACGGTGGTGGCGAACCTGCCCTACTACATCACCTCGCCGCTCATCACGAAGTTCCTCGACGAGGCGCACACAGTACAGGCGCTGGTCGTGATGGTGCAGGACGATGTGGCAAAGCGCTTTTGCGCGCGCGAAGGCACGCCCGAATACGGGGCGATCACGGCGGCGATCGCACGGCGGGCACGCGCGGAGATCGTCAAATTCGTCCCGCGGCGGATGTTTTACCCCGTCCCCAATGTGGACAGCGCCGTCGTAAAGCTGACCTTTGAAGAGGGGCGCATCCCCGTACGGGATGCCGCCACCTACCGCGCGACGGTGCGCGCGGCCTTCCTCTCCCGCCGCAAGACACTGGAAAACAACCTGATGCAGGCGTTTAAGCTGCCGCGCGAGGCGGCGCAGGAAGTGCTGCGCCGGGCAGACGTGCCGGATAAGGCGCGCGGGGAGACGCTGTCGCCGCAGGCGCTGGCAAAACTTTCTGACCTGCTGTACGAACGCGCGCAGGAAAACCGATAAAAAATCCGCCCGCAGGGATGCCTGCGGGCGGTCCTTTTATGAGCCGCTCCTATCGGGCGCGCAGCGCCCCTCTCTGCATTTCGCCGCCTCCTTTTTACGCTGCCCTGTGCGTACGCAGCCTCTTTGTTGCCACTTCGCCCCTTGCGGGCGCCCTTTCACTCGCCGAGGCCAAGGATCTCATCGGCGGGGACGCCCAGGCAGTGGCAAAGCCGCGCGAAGGTATCCAGCGCGGGGAAGACGTTTTTATGCAGATAGGCGGAGACCGTCTTGTCCGATACTCCGATTGCCGCGGCGATCTCCTTCTTCTTGAGCCCGCTGCGGCGGATCGCCTCGCGCAGGCGGCGCTGGATCTGCTCCAGCTGAAAGCGCTGCTCTTCCTGTTCCATGCCGTTATTGTCGCACATTGCGCGATAAAATTGTAAATTATCGCATAACATGCGAATTTTTCCGGACGGCGCGCTGTCTTTATGCTATAACAATCGCATCCTATACGATGATTGGAGGAGCATGAACATGTCTGTACAAGAATTGACCGCCCTTTTGGCAGCCTTCCTGCGCGAAGAAGTCCTCGCGCACTGCATCGCAGAGGGCGATCCGATCGTACTCCGCTTCACAGATGATTCTGTTCGGATCATCCGCGTACAATAGGCGGCATAACCGGGCAGAAACGCGCATAGGCATAGAAGGTCCGGAGGGCACTGTATGAATGCGATCTTTCTCGCGCTGTTTGCGCTGTCGGCGGGGCTGCTGCTCGTGCGCGACCCCGCCGCCTTTTTGCCCGCCCTGCTCGAAGGAGCCGGCAAGGCCGTCTCTTTGGGGCTGACGCTGGCGGCCGTCTATGTCGTTTGGCTGGGATTTCTGCGCGTTGCGGAGGACGCGGGGCTGGTGCGCGGCCTCGCGCGGGGGGTACGGCCGCTGACGTCGCGGCTGTTTGCCACCCGCAACGCCGCGGCGCTGGACGCCGCCGCCGTAAACTTGACGGCAAATTTTTTGGGGATGGGCAGCGCCGCCACCCCCGCGGGGCTCTCTGCCATGAAGCTGCTGGGGAGCACCGAACGGCCGGATTACGCCCGCGCGATGCTGTTCGCCGTCAACTGCGCGGGCGTACAGCTGCTGCCGACGACGGCGCTCGCCGTGCGCATGGAGGCGGGTTCGGCGCAGCCGTACGACATCGTACTGCCCGCGCTGCTCGCCTCGCTGAGTGCACTGCTCATGGGCGCCTGCCTGACGCTGCTGCTGTACCGGGTGCATGCGCCCCGAACCGCAAGGGGCCGAAAGCGGACAGACAAAGCGGATCGCGCATGAGGGCGGCGCGATGAAGTGGGCCGCCATGCTCGTCCCCCTGCTCTTTTTAGGGGTCTTCCTCTTTGCCGCGCTGCGCCGGGTCAAGGTATACGACAGCTTTGCCGAAGGCGCGGCCGGCGCTCTGCCGCTCCTGAAAAATTTATTCCCCTATATTGCCGCCGTGCTCGTGCTGGCGGAGCTGTTTGAGGCGAGCGGACTCTCCGCCTGCCTGCAAACGGCCCTGTCCCCCGCCTTTGCGGCCGTCGGCATCCCGCCGGAGATCGCTCCGCTGGTGCTCATCAAGCCCTTTTCGGGGAGCGGTTCAACGGCCCTGCTCGCCGATCTGTGCGCGCGCTATGGGGCAGATTCGACTATCGCCCGCTGCGCCTGCGTCGTATATGCCACGGGCGACACCGTCTTCTACCTGTCCGCCGTTTGGTACGCGGGCGCGCCCAAGCGGCCAGCGCTGCCCGTCGTCATCGCGCTCGTTTCCAATCTCTTTGCTTTTTGCGTCGGATGCCTGCTCTGCCGCATTTTGTGAAAAATGAAAATAACTTTTAATATCCGCCGAGGCCTCCCCGATAAAATGAAAATGCGGTACAAGATCGATTCGTTTTCGCCGATAATCGACATGATTCGTGTGAATATGATATTTTTTAACAAAATTTGTTGCAAAATATTATCTAAAAAATTTTCAAAAAAATTGATTTTTTTTGCTTTACTTTTTTCCGGTGATCTTATATAATATGAGCGTAATCAAACGAAACGCGCGATGCTTCCGTTTGGTTACTTAAAAAGCTCATCATTTTCCCCCTTATCATATATGGATCGGGCACAGAACCGCAAGGCTCTGTGCCCGATTCATTTTTTGTTCACCGATCCTGCTTGCGGCGGCTGAAACGCATCCCCTCCCCTTTTCAGAAAGTGCCCGGCCGCGCGGGGGCGAGCAGTTCATCGGCCGAACACTCGAGCGCGTCCGCCACGCGGCAAAGCAGCTCTGCCTGCGGCAGGGACTTGCCCTTTTCCCAATTATAAAAGAGGGTCGTGCTGTGGATATCCGCCTCCCGCGCGAGGCGGGCGAAGGTGAAGCCGCGCGCGTACACGAAGGCGCGGAAGCGGCCGGCGAGCTGCGGCTCCGTCGGCGGCAGCTCGACGACGGCCTCGTCGTCGGACCGGCCGAGCAGGTAATCGACCGAACAGCGAAACAGGCCCGCCATGCGGCAGAGCAGCCGCACCGAGGGCAAATAATCGTTCTTGCCCGTATCCCAGCGGATGACGTCGTGCAGATTCGCCTGCAGCTCCGCCGCCAAGTCGCGGTGCGTCCTGCCAGACTCGAGCACCAGTTCGTGAAAGCGTTTTCCGAATGCCGTCCTTAAATCCATCGACTTTCCCTCCTCGGGAAAGTAGGATACATCAAAAGCCGCAAAATTAGTTGACTTTGCGGCTTTTTATGTGCTATACTCCCTCAAAAAGGCGAATGCCTGCAAAGGAGAAATGACGATGAGCATCGAAGAACTGCGCGACTTTTTACTTGCCGCGCTGCGCGAAGAAGTACTGGCACACTGTACCGCGGAGGGAAATGCGATCGTACTGCGCTTTACGGACGGTACGGTGCGCACCATTCAAATTTCCTGACGAAGCAAAACGGCGCGCGCCTTTGTTTTATGCCGGCGGCTACATCCCGCCGACCACTTTCAGATCAATGACGCAATCCTGCGCGGGCATGATAAAGGCAAATTCCCACGCGATATACTGCCCGTCCTCCTGCACAGATGTGTAGGAGGGCAGCTTTTCGCCGTTGCAATAAGCGACGATGTCGGCATCCATCACGATCTGCGTGCGAAAGGTGACCCGCGTGCCGGCGCGCGCCTCGGCGGGCAGCGGCTCGAGCAGCAAATCCGCTCCCTCGCCGGCGGCCAGAGTGTATTTCGGCCGCTGCGAGTCCTGCGCCTTCCATTCCTGCCACTCCCGCACCTGGCGGGCGACCTGCCGCAGATCGGACTTTTCCAAAAAGCCGCGCTCGTAGGCGGCCGCGAGGGAGAGGACGCGCTGTTCGCTGTCCGCCTCGGCGGAGAGATAGACGCGCGGGTTCGCCTCGCCGCTCGGATTGGTGCAGATGTAGATGCCGTCGATGACGATCTCCTCGATCGCCGCCGTGTAGCCGAAGTTGCCGTCGTGCAGGGAAAAGACGGCGTGGCCGTCAAACAGGCCGTAGTACGCCTCGAAGATGACGTTGGCGTCGTCGTAATGGGCGAGGGACTCCGGGCGCAGATCGGCGCGCGTCTCCTCGATGTAGGCGGAGACGATCTCCTCCCGCAGCGCCGCGCCGGGGTCGGGCGGCTCGGCGGGCACGCAGCCCGCGAGCAGCGCCGCGCACAGCAGCGCGCACAGGCCGCCGCCCGCCGCGCGGAAAAAACCGCGCCCGTGTTGCAATTTTTTCATGATTTTCCTCCTTGCATTTCGTTCTTGCCTTTCGTTTGAGGCAGCCCCGCCCGCACGGGCGGGGCTGCGCGAGGGAGGGCAGGCGCCGCGCCAACCGATCCGGAGCGGACGCACTGCCAAAAGAAACCGCCGGGGCAAACCCGCTCAGCCGAGGCCGGGCAGCGGGGCGGCGAGAATGCCTTCTCCTTGCACCACAACGTACAGCCAATCCTCTGCGATGCAGGCACGGGTGAAACCGGGGTTCCCCCGCCCGATCGCGAGTTCGAGGACGGGAGAGAGGGCATAGCCGTCAAAGTGCAGCAGCACATAGACGTCCCCCGCGCCCCCTTGCCTCCAATCATACAGGTGCAGGCCCAGGAAGCCGTTCTCGCGGTCGATCAGGTAGGCCTTGTAGCTCTCCGAAAAATCCGCATCCCGCTCGTAAACGGCGACGGACTCGACGCCCTGCCCGCCCTGCTCGTAAATTTCCGCCTTGAAGGAGCCGCCTTCGCCATAGCCGACGCCCAGCAGCGTGCCGTCCTTGAAATCGATGAGGGAGGAAGAGTAGCCGTCGATGTCGCCCGTCTCGGTGTAGGTGATGTGCGAGAGGTCGGACAGGTCGATGCGGAAGACGGGGTCGGTCAGCTCGATGCGGACGGCAGTGCACACCCAGGCGACGTCCTCCTCGAAGCGAACGGAGGTGACCTCCTCTCCCGCCGGGGCAAAATTTTCCAGCGAGGCGAAGAGGGAGAAGTCGGAGAGGCGGACGACGTACAGGGCGGCGTTCGTCTCGGCCGCAGAGGGACTGAACACGACGTCCTCTTCGACTGCGGAGGCTTCGCTCCGCGCGAGGGTGGTGACGACGCGCAGCGTATTTTCCGCCTCGTCCATCGAATACTGATTCAAGACGGATCCGGCGACGTCCGCGCTGCCGCGGTACGAAAGCCCGCCGCCCGCGTAAGACACGCAGGCGATCTCGGTGCGGCTCTCGCGCACGGCGGCATACGAACCTTCGCCGCACGGCTGCGCCGTCGCGGTGTAGCCGCGCGTCAAAAACACGTTGTCCTGCGAGACATATACCTGTTCGGAAAAGGCGAGGAAGGCCTCGCATCCGCGCAGGGTAAGATCGGGGCCGAAGCGACAGAGCACGGTATAGCGGGCGGCGTTTGCATCCTCGCTCCACACGATGTTTTCCATCGGCAGACTTTCGAGGGAATCGAGCGCGCCCACCTGCGGCAGGAACTGCGCCTCGTCCGAAAAGTCGGGGTCACGCCGCACGGCGAAGTTGGAGACGAGCAAAAATTCCTCCCCTGCCATGCGCGAAGTGACGTAGCTGCCGGAGAGATACACGCGGCCCGCCTCGCGCATGTGCGCGGGGTCGGACACGTCGACGGCGACGGCGGCGGTAAAGAGGCTGCTATGCGCGTACGAATAGACGGGCAGGAAGATCGTGACGGTATCGCCGTCGGCACTCAGGTACATCTCCGAGGCATGAGCGCCGAGGAAGTAGGTCTCCTCCGCGGGGATAATCTCCAAACTGCTGCACAGGGCACTCTCTTCTTTTTCGAGAGTGAAGGAGGAAAGGGTCACCCCCTCCGCGCCACCCTGCAGATAGAACAAGTGCGTCTGCGTGCGCTTGAACAGGTCTCCCTCGGTGACGCCCGCTTCCTGGTTGTCGGTCACCTCGACGGAGCCGCTCCCTTCGGCGGAGCCTCCCTCCCCTTCGGGCTCGGCGGAGGGGCTTTCGGCAGACGCGTCGCCGTCCGACGGGGATTCGGCGCCCCAGTTGCCTAGACCGGAAAACCACGCCTCAAAATTATTTTTGTAGGCCGGGGGCGTGTAGGTGAGCTCGTTGAGCCGCTGCATGAGGGGAAAGTACTCGCTGCCCGAAAAGCGGGAGAGATCGGGCAGCCCCGACGGATAGGGAATGAACAGGAGCAGGTTGAGGGCGATGACGAGCAGGAGAAAGCCCGCCGTAACGGACAGGATCCACGCCCGCCTGCGGTTTTTGACGCGCGCCGCCTGCTCCTGCGCGGCGGCACGGCGCAAAATTTCTTCGGTGCGCTGTTTAGAGGTCTTCATGCGAATACCCCTCCTTGATCAGGATTTGTTTGAGGGCGGAACGGGCGCGCGAGAGCAGGTTATATACCTGTTTGGCGCTCTTTTTGAGGACGCGGCCGATCTCGGAGACGGAAAACCCGTCAAAATAGCTGAGGTACAGCACCTCCTGATACTGCGCGGGAAGCTGCTGCATACCGGTGTACAGCACGCGGCTGCGCTCGGCGGCAAACAAGCCCTGCTCGCCGTTTTCGCCGACGAGCACGTTTTCCAGCCCCGTCAGCGAACACTGGCGGCCATGGCGGCGCCAACGATCGATCGCCTTATTGCGGGCGACCGCATACAGGTAGGTGCGGAACTTTGCCTCCTCCCGGAACTTTTTGCGGCGCACGATGAGCGCGGCAAATGTATCCGCCGTGACGTCCTCTGCAGCGGCGTCGTCGCGGACGATACAGTAGGCAAAGCGCGTGAGCGCGTCGCCGTAAAGTTGTACCAGCGCTTCCAGCGCGGATGCGTCCCCTTCTAAAAAAGCCGCATACAGCGCCGCGCCGCGGTCATACTCCCGGGTCACTTTTTCCACCTCTCAACCATTAGACGGGCGAGCGCGCCCTTTTACTCACCGATCTGCACATTTTTTAAAAAAATACACCGCGGCGCGCAGAGCGCCGCGGTGCGGGAACGATCAATAAATACCGCTGCCGCTCTCCATCTCCTTTTCGGGGGAAAGCAGGCTGAGGTTGCCCGCGGCGTCTTCCACGCAGAGGATCATCCCCTCGCTGACGATGCCGCACAGCTTGGCGGGCTTCAGGTTTGTGACGACGATCACCTTTTTGCCGACCATCTCCTCGGGCGTATAGAACTTGGCGATGCCGCTGACCACGGTGCGCGTCTCCTGCCCGATCTTGACCGTGTTTTTGAGCAGCTTTTCGCTCTTTTTGACGCGCTCGCTGGCGACGACCTCCCCCACCTGCATGCGCACTTTGGCAAAATCGTCGATGGAGATCGCCTCGGGATATGCGGGCGCGGGATGGCCCTTCTTTTCCGCCTTGGCATCGGCCTTGGCGGGCTTTTCTTCTGCATGATCGGGATGCATGGCCGCATACTGCGCCTCGACATCCTTATAATTCTGGCGGCGGAAGAGGTGGCCGCAGTCCTCGACCTTGGTGCCGGAAGCGAGCAGGCCGAACTTGCCGAGGTCGGCATACGCGCGCTGCGGCGAGGAGAAGGTGCGCAGCGCCTTTGCCGCGGCATCCGGCATAAACGGCTGCAGCAGCGAAGAGGCGATGACCACGCCCTCGGCGAGATTGTACAGCACGGTGGCGAGGCGGTCCCTCTTTTCCGGATCCTTGGCGAGCTGCCAGGGCGCCGTTTCATCGATGTATTTGTTGCAGCGGCGCAGGAAGGAGAAGATCTCGCCCAGCGCATCCGAAATTTTGAAGGCGTCCATCTTGTCCGCGACCTTGCCGTACAGCGCCGCCGCCATTCCCTTCAGCTCGGCATCCACCGGCTCCGCCGCGCCGCGGTCAAAGAGCTCTCCGCCGAAGTACTGGCGCGCCATCGCCGCCGTGCGGGAGACGAGGTTGCCGTAGGTGTTGGCGAGATCGGCATTGACACAGTCATTGATGAGTTCCCAGGTGATGTTGCCGTCGTTGTCGAAGGGCATTTCGCTCAGCACGAAATAGCGCACGGCATCCACGCCGAATACCTGCACGAGCTCGTCTGCATAGATGACGTTGCCGCGCGATTTGCTCATCTTGTTGCCGTCCATCAGCAGCCAGGGGTGGCCGAACACCTGTTTGGGCAGCGGCAGCCCCAGCGCCATCAGGAAGATGGGCCAATAGATGGTATGAAAGCGGATGATGTCCTTGCCGATGACGTGCACGTCCGCCGGCCAATACTTGGCAAACAGCGGATCGCTGTTGCCGTCTGCATCGTACCCGAGGCCGGTGATGTAGTTGGACAGCGCGTCCAGCCATACATACACGACATGCCTTGGATCGAAACTAACGGGGATGCCCCACGTAAAGGAGGTGCGTGAGACGCACAGGTCCTGCAATCCCGGCTTCAAAAAGTTGTTGACCATCTCGTTTTTGCGGGAAACGGGCAGAATAAAATCGGGGTGCTCGTCGTAATACTGCAAGAGGCGGTCGGCATACTTGCTCATGCGGAAGAAATAGGCCTCTTCCTTGGCGGGCTTGACCTCTCTGCCGCAGTCGGGGCACTTGCCGTCCTTAAGCTGAGAGGGCGTCCAAAAGGACTCGCAGGGGGTGCAGTACATCCCCTCATACGTGCTCTTATAAATATCGCCCTGCTCGTACAGCTTTTGAAAGATCTTTTGGATCTGTTTTTCGTGATCGGCGTCGGTCGTGCGGATGAACTTGTCGTAAGAAATGTTCATCAGATCCCAGATGCCGCGGATCTGCGCGGCGACGCCGTCGACAAACTGCTTGGGCGTCACGCCGGCAGCGGCGGCCTTTTCTTCGATCTTTTGGCCGTGCTCGTCGGTCCCCGTCTGAAAGCGGACGTCGTACCCCTGATTGCGCTTGAAGCGCGCAATGGCGTCCGTAAGGATGATCTCGTACGTATTGCCGATGTGCGGCTTGCCCGAAGTATAGGTGATCGCCGTCGTGATATAATAAGGTTTCCTTTCCATGCCTGTCCTCCCCGCCCCGCAGCGATGTGCTCCCGGGCGGCCCGAAATCGTATACTTTTTTTCATTATACCCTATTTGCGCGCGAATGTAAACGATTTTTTCCGCCGCACACAAAATAACGCCCCTCCGCGTGCGGAGGGGCGCTGCCTTTTTGTTCGTATCGCTCGGGGCGGAGGCGGCGGACGGTCACGCCTCGCGATCTTCCGCTCCCTGCGCAGCGGGCGAAGGCTCCTGCTCGATGGGCGCATAACGGCGGGCAGCCTGCCTCTCTTCGGCGAGCTCTTCCGCCTTTTCCGCCTCGTTGGGCACATCCTCTCCGCGCCCGAAGAGGAGGGTATGGACGGGCTTTTTCAAAAGCCGCGTGATCGGCTTCATGACCACGCCGACGAACACCGCAATGACAACCGTGCCGATGCCCACTCCCTGCAGCATACAATCGGTGCCGTCCGGCGTCCAAAAGACGTCATTTTCCCAAAAGAAGAGGAGGGACAGGCCGCTGGCGATGAGCACGACGCTCACGTCGAAGATGATCTTGCAGGTAGAGACCTTCAGCCCCGTGCGCTGCGAGAGGGCGACGGTGACCCCTTCGCCCGGCATGCTGAGGATATTCGCCTCGAGGTAGAGGAAGATGCCGAAGGCGATGACCACCGTACTGATGCAGATGAACAGGACCTTGAGCCAGACCGCCTGCTCCTGCGGCAGAAAGAGGCCGAAGAGGGCGTCCGTGCCGTCGACGAGGAACCCGAACAGCGTGGAGCTTAAAAGCTGCAAAAAACTGTACCACTTGAACTTGCGCAGCAGGATGAGCGCCTGCACGAGGATAAAGCCGGTGAACACGATGATCACCCAGATGCCGAAAGAGGGCTGCTCAAACTGCAGGCTGAGCACGTTGGGGATGGAGTTGACGGGCGAGATGCCCCAATGGGTGGAGCGGGAGAGCGTGACGCCCGACGCGATAAAAAACATGCCGATCACGTAAGCGACGAGCCGACGGATATAGGCCAATACCTGAGCCCTGTTCGGAAGGCGCAGGGTCCTTTTTGTCTGCATAGATCCCCTCAAAATTGCATAATTATGCGATATTTTTTATAATTATAGAACACGCAGGGGGATTTGTCAACCCTTTTGCGAAAATTTCCGCAAAAACAAAAAAAACGCTTGCCTTTCAAGGACTTGAGCGGTATACTGAAAGAAAAAAGGAGGTACGGGCGATGGATCTGCCGCAGGACCCCTATCTGCTGCTGAGTTTTGTGAATATGAAGCTGCGCGACGCCTACCCTACCCTCGCGGCGCTGTGCGAGGACTTGGGCGCGGACGAAGCTGCGCTGCGCCAAACGCTGGCGGATGCCGGCTTTACCTACGACGGAAGCCGCTTTGACCGGTACTTCGGGGATTTCGCCGAAAAATACCGTTTTCGGGATATGTACTCCGGCGGATTCTATCCGTATCGAACGCCGGAAGAGTACTGGGCCTATTGGAGCAGGTACACCTACATCAATCGCTATATGAACGCGCCCAAGCCGGTTTACGAGAATCTTTACCAGCTGATTAAAGATAAAGATTATTTCGTTTTGACCACCAATGTGGATCACTGTTTCCAAAAGGCAGGCTTTGACAGGCACAGGCTGTTTTATACCCAGGGCGATTACGGCCTGCTGCAATGCAGCAAACCGTGCCACGATGAGACCTATGACAACGAAGAAATGGTGATTCGGATGGTTCATTCCCAGGGATTTGAAATGGGGCGCGACGGCGAGCTGATTCTTCCGGAGGGCGTTTCTCCCAGGATGGAGGTTCCCGCAGAGCTGATCCCCCACTGTCCGAAATGCGGCGCCCCGATGACCATGAATCTCCGGTCGGACAATACCTTTGTTCAGGATGCGGGCTGGTATGCTGCGGCAAAGCGGTATGCCGACTTTGTCCGTCGTCATGAAAACGCGGCCGTTTTTTATCTCGAACTGGGCGTAGGGATGAATACTCCGGGCATCATCAAGTATCCTTTCTGGCAGATGACTGCACGAAACCCGAAGGCAGTCTATGCCTGTGTGAATTACGGGGAGGCCTATGCGCCGGGGGAGATTGGGGAGCGGTCGATCTGTATCAACGGAGATATTGGCGAAGTACTAAAAAAATTAACGTAAAACAGCAGGTATATTGACAATTTGTTACAGGTACACATTTTTTGCCGATTGTTATTGACAGTATGAGGAGACAAATTTTACGTTTTGAATAAAAATTTTTCAAAGCGGTACTTGTAACAGGCGCTCGGCAGGTCGGTAAAACTACCATGCTGAAACATTTGGCTGAGGGGCAAAACCGTACTTATGTGACGATGGA
>CAJFTM010000022.1 GCA_904419945.1 uncultured Clostridia bacterium | reverse complement strand
TCTCCTATGCCTTTGCTCCTCTTTTTTTGTTCCTTATTTCTATTTTCCCGTTTACTTTTCTATCCTTGCTTTTTCTTCTCTTTTTGCCTTTTTTCTTATTGCCTTTTCTTTTGCTCGTTTTTGTTCTTCGGCTTAGCCTTCTCTGAACCCCGCGACTATCGCGGGGTTTTCGTTATACAAAAAGGGATGCCCGCACAGAGCAGTGCGGGCATCCGGTGCAAGTTATGATCCATAGAAGGGGATCAGCCGTCCACCTCTGCAATGTAGGTGGGCGCATTTTTTGCCGTGCGGCCTTTGACGACTTCATGGTAGTAAGCATAGGTCATCGGCCGGCGCTCATTCGTCATCTCCGCTCCGATCACTTCTCCTAAAAACAGGGTATGCGTCGCGGTATCGATCGCCTGCGTTACGCGGCAGACGATGTATGCACAGCTGTCCTTTACAATCGGCAGCGCATTGCGGATATCGTAGGGGATGTCCGCAAATTTGTCGGTATTCTTTCCGCTGCGGAACCCGAAGCTGCCGATCACGGCCGGATCAGTGTCTTCTGCCAGTACGGATACGGCAAAGTGTCCGCAGTCGGCGATGCAGCGGTTGGTGTAATTGTCCCTATTGATGCCGATCATCATCACGGCGGGCTGCGCCGTGACCTGCGCTGCGCAGTTGGCCGTGCAGCCGGTCGGCCGTCCGTTGTCCCAGGTCGAGACGACGTACACCCCGTATGACAGGGCGCGGAATGCTTTCGGATCCATCATTTTCGCTCCTTAAACGGCCCGTAGGGGCAGGTTATCAATAGTTTTCCGCGCGCAGCTGAAAATATGCCTTCGGATGCGAGCAAACGGGGCAGATCTCGGGTGCCTTTTTGCCGATGACGATGTGTCCGCAGTTGGAGCACTGCCAGATGCACTCTTCGTCGCGCGAGAATACCAGCCCATTCTTGACATTGTCCAGCAGGGCGAGATAGCGCTTTTCGTGCTCCTTTTCGATCTCGCCGACTTTTTCAAACAGGAAGGCGATATGGTCGAATCCCTCCTCCTTCGCCTCTTTGGCAAAGCGGGCATACATATCCGTCCATTCATAATTTTCGCCGGCAGCCGCATCGACGAGATTTTCTTCCGTCGAGGGGATGTCGCCGCCGTGCAGCAGCTTGAACCAGATCTTTGCATGCTCCTTTTCATTGTTCGCAGTCTCTTCGAACAGCGCGGCGATCTGCACGAATCCGTCCTTTTTCGCCTTGCTTGCGTAATAGGTGTACTTGTTGCGCGCCTGCGATTCGCCCGCAAAGGCAGCCTGCAGATTCGCTTCCGTCTTAGTCCCTTTCAATTCTTTAGCCATTGTTCAACAACCTCCGTTTTTATTTTTACAATCGGGGCAAAGCCCGATGAATTCAATGGTATGACCCTCTACGGCAAATCCGTCCGTTTCGGTCAGTGCGCGCTCCAACCCCTCGATAACGGGCATATGTGCGTCGAAGACGCGCCCGCAGCAGCGGCAGTATAAGTGATAGTGCGGCTGCGTGCGTCCGTCATAGCGGTCCGCTTCCCCCGTTTCGATCCGCCGGATCTCCCCCTGCTCTGCGAGCAGATTCAGGTTGCGGTATACGGTCGCCCGCCCGACGGGCGGCTGTGCATCGGCGACGGCCGCATACACTTCATCCGCGGTCGGATGTTTCAGTGTATGCACCGCGTTCAAAACAAGTTGTCTCTGTCGGGTCTGTCTTCGCTCCATTTGCTTCCTTATTGAGATTTATTCTCATTTAATATTATAACGAAAAAATAAAATTTGTCAAGTAAACGGCAGAAGTTTTTTTGAAATATTGACAAATCGTCCATCTTTGATTTATAATGAAAGAAAAAGTGTTTGTAAGAAGGGGATTGCATGAATTACGAGGACACAGACTTATACTTTTTGCAGCGCGATGTATGCCGCGCCTTCGGCGATGCGGAAGGGAAAAAGATCTTTCGCCGGGCATCCAAACTTTGGGCGGAACTCGTCTGTACCACGGATTATCAGAACAGCCAGACGTATGAGAGCCAGCTGCAGCGGCTGGTCTACCCGGTCATCGCCTATTATAAGACGCTGCTCGCGTTCGGTTATCGGATGGACGCGGCGCTCGGGCTCGTCCGCAACGAGACGGAAAAGGCTGCCGATGAGTGTGCGGAGAGGCTGGCAAATCAGATGCGTCCTCTCTTTCCGTACCATGCGTTTCGCCGCAACATCAAAAATTTTATCGAATATCGCTTTCCTTCGCGCGGCTGGAAGAGTGAGGGCCTGGAGGCAAAGGGACCGGTCATTTCATTCCGCATCGCCGAATGTTTTTATTACAATATAACCCGTAAATTCGGCTGTCCGGAATTATGCCCTGTATTCTGCGAGTATGAGGCGCGGGCATTCGCCGGCCTTTCGCCGCAGATCCTGTTCGAGTGCGGCGGTACGCTCGCCAACGGGCATAATTTCTGCGATTTTTGCTTCCGCAAAGGGCGCGGCAAGCGGAAATAAGAGCGGGACGCCACGCTGCCGAGGGAGCGTTCAGCGCGGCATGATGTATAAGATAAGCCGGCGGACAGTCATGTCCGCCGGCTCGCTGTTTGTCGTAAATAGATGGATTATGCCTTGTCCTGGCTGCCGAGCACGTCGATGATCTTGTGTTTGACGATCTCCTTGACGGCCGCGCGCGCATCGCCGAGATACTGGCGGGGATCAAAGTGATCGGGGTGCTCTGCAAAGTGCTTGCGGATCGCCGCGGTGCAGGCGACGCGCAGGTCAGAGTCTATGTTGATCTTGCAGACCGCCATCGTTGCAGCCTTGCGCAGCATCTCTTCGGGGATGCCGATCGCGTCGGGCATTTTGCCGCCAAACTGGTTGATGATGGCGACGCGGTCCTGCGGAACGGAGGATGCACCGTGCAGAACAATGGGGAAGCCGGGCAGACGCTTGCCGACTTCTTCGAGAATGTCAAAGCGCAGCTGCGGCTTTTGGCCGGGCTTGAACTTATAGGCGCCGTGGCTGGTGCCGATGGCGATGGCGAGGGAATCGCAGCCCGTCTTTTCGGTGAATTCACAGACCTCGTCGGGCTGGGTAAAGCAAGCATCTTCCGCCTTGACGTTGACGGCATCTTCGATGCCGGCGAGCTGACCCAGCTCCGCCTCGACGACGACGCCGCGGTCGTGCGCATATTCGACGACTTTGCGGGTAATCTCAATATTTTCTTTAAAGGAATGGTGCGAAGCGTCGATCATGACGGACGTAAAGCCGTCTTCGATCGCGGCTTTGCAAGACTCGAAGTCCGCGCCGTGGTCGAGGTGCATGACGATGGGCAGGCCGGTCGTCTCGACGGCTGCCTGCACGAGGTGGCGCAGGTATACGGGGTTTGCATATTTTCTTGCGCCCGCAGAGACTTGCAGGATGAGGGGCGAGTTGCACTCTTTGCCCGCTTCGACGATACCCTGAATGGTTTCCATGTTGTTCACGTTGAACGCGCCGATCGCATAACCGCCGGCATACGCTTTTTTGAACATTTCGGTTGAAGTTACCAAAGGCATACAGTTGTTCCTCCGAGATTGATTTTTCTTTCCATTTACTATTTTACAACAAAATCGAACAAAAATCAATATAATTTAAAAAATATCTCTCAATTGCTTTCTATATTTTTTGTGCAGTATTATAATAATAGGTGAAAAAAACGAAGGCTCCCTCTGCAGGGGAGAGCGGCAGAAGCCTGCCGTTTCGCGAAAAGAAAAGGAGAGTGACAACAATGAGAGACAACAGGATCGACCGCCTTGCGGATGTTCTCGTCAATTATTCCGTGCACTGCCGGAAGGGTGAAAAGGTCCTCATCGAGGCGCGCGGCATCGACGCCGAGCTGGTCAACGCCTGCATCGAGCAGGTTTTCGCGGCGGGCGGATATCCGTTTGCGGAAATCGTCGACCAGCGCGTCGAGCGGGCATTGCTGTTGGGTACGAGCAAAGCGCACTGCGAATTGCGCGCCAAATATGCCAAATACCGCATGGAGGATATGGATTGTTACATCGGGATCCGCGGCGGCGACAATGCCTTCGAACTTTCAGATGTGCCCGCGGCCAATATGCAGGTCTACGACCGCACGTACTCTTTCCCCGTCCATCATGAAACGCGCGTCAAAAAAACAAAATGGGTGGTGCTGCGCTATCCCAACCCCGCCATGGCACAGAACGCCGGCATGTCGACCGAGGCGTTTGAAAAATTTTATTTTGACGTCTGCACCCTCGATTATTCTAAGATGGATCGCGCGATGGATGCGCTCAAAGCGCGCATGGAACGAACAGATAAGGTCCGCCTCGTTGCCGAGGGGACCGATCTGACCTTCTCCATCAAGGGCATCCCCGCCGTTAAGTGCGCCGGGCATATGAATATTCCGGACGGCGAAGTGTATACTGCGCCTGTCCGCGAGAGCGCCGAGGGCGTTATCACCTTCAATGCGCCCACGCTGGAAAACGGGATCCGACACGAGCATGTCCGCCTCGTCTTTCGCGGCGGCCGCATCGTCGAGGCCGCCTCATCCAATACCAAAGCGCTCAACGATGTGCTCGATACAGACGAAGGCGCTCGCTATGTGGGGGAGTTTGCGATCGGCGTCAATCCCTTTGTGACCGATCCGATGCTCGATATCCTCTTCGATGAAAAGATCTCCGGATCCATCCACTTTACGCCCGGCTGCTGTTACGACGATGCCTATAACGGCAACAAGTCGAGCGTACATTGGGATATGGTGCTCATTCAGACGCCGAAATACGGCGGCGGCGAGATCTGGCTTGACGGCGAACTCATCCGCAAGGACGGCCGCTTTGTGACGGAGGATCTGCTCGCTCTCAATCCCGAAAATCTAAAATAAGCGCAGATTTTGAAAAAAGAAGCAAAAATGGGCGCGTTTTGCGTCAGATTTTCATATTTTTTTGAAAATTGAAAGTACTTTGCATAAACTATTGACTAAATTTTACCGATTTGGTATAATAAAGATGCTGGCAAAAGGCATTTACAAGAATCTATAATTTTATGGAGGACTATTCAAATGGCTAATGTAAGAGTTGCGATCAACGGGTTTGGCCGTATCGGCCGCCTCGCGTTCCGCCAGATGTTTGGCGCAAAGGGCTATGAGGTCGTCGCGATCAACGATTTGACCAGCCCGGCAATGCTTGCGCACCTGCTCAAGTACGACTCCGCACAGGGCAGATATGCGTTGGCGGACAAGGTCTCCGCTACGGAGAACTCCATCATCGTCGACGGCAAAGAGATCAAGATCTATGCAGAAAAGGATGCAAAGGATCTGCCTTGGGGCGAGATCGGCGTAGACGTCGTCCTCGAGTGCACGGGCTTCTATTGCTCGAAAGCAAAGAGCCAGGCTCACATCGATGCCGGCGCTAAAAAGGTCGTCATCTCCGCTCCTGCGGGCAACGATCTGCCGACCATCGTCTACAGCGTCAACGAGAAGACGCTCAAGCCGACCGATACCATCATCTCCGCGGCTTCCTGCACGACCAACTGCCTCGCGCCGATGGCCAACACGCTCAATAAGTTTGCGAAGATCAAAAAGGGCTATATGACAACGATCCACGCCTATACCGGCGACCAGATGACGTTGGACGGCCCGCACCGCAAGGGCGATTTGCGCCGTGCCCGTGCAGCTGCTGTCAACATCACCCCGAACAGCACCGGTGCCGCTAAGGCGATCGGCTTGGTCATCCCCGAGCTCAACGGCGTCCTGGACGGCTGCGCACAGCGCGTTCCCGTTCCCACCGGCTCCCTGACCCAGCTCGTCGCGATCTGCGAGGGCGAGGTCGATAAGGACAGCGTCAATGCCGCTATGAAGGCCGCCGCATCCGAATCCTTCGGTTACACCGAGGATGAGATCGTCTCCTCCGATATCGTCGGCATCACCTATGGCTCGCTGTTCGATGCTACGCAGACCAAGTGCATGCCCATGGGCGACGGTTCCACGCTCGTCAAGGTCGTGTCCTGGTACGATAACGAGAACTCTTACACCAGCCAGATGGTCCGTACCATCAAATATTTCGCTGAACTCAACTAATTTGTTCGTTTGGCAAGAGCGCCGTCCCGCATTGCGGGGCGGCGCTCTTTGATATTCGGCGTATGTACGGTGAGAGGCGGTCTTTTTCGCGTTGATTGCGTGGCCGAGCAGCGCGCGAATCACATTTTTGCCTTTTCGGGAAAATTGGGTCTTGACGGGATGCCCGTTCAGTGGTATAATAAAAAAAGAGCCGCTTTGTGCGGCACAAAATCTGACCGACAGGAGAATTGCTGGCTATGTGGTTTGACGAAAGTGTCTTTTATCAGATTTATCCGCTCGGCTATTGCGGCGCCGAACGTGAAAACGATTTTGGCGAGGTGCGCCATCGCCTTACGTGCATCGAGGAGCAGATCCCTTACATCCGCGACTGCGGTTTCAATGCCGTTTTGTTCAATCCCCTCTTTGAGAGCGAGAGGCACGGCTACGATACCGTCGACTTCTTTCACATCGATCGGCGTTTAGGGGACAATGCCGATTTTAAGCGTCTGGTCGAAAAGTTTCATGAAGCAGGCATCCGCGTCGTGCTCGACGGCGTATTCAACCACGTCGGCCGCCGTTTTTCTGCCTTTGAAGAGGTGCGCGAAAAGGGGCAGAGTTCCGATAAAAAAGATTGGTTCCATATCGATTTCGGTGGCAATACGGCCTATAACGACGGCTTTTGGTACGAGGGATGGGAAGGACACATGGAGCTGGTCAAGCTCAACCTCCAAAACGACGGAGTGCTCGATTATATCGGCCGCGCGGTCGGGTATTGGATGGACGAGTTCGGCATCGACGGCCTCCGTTTGGATGTCTCTTATCTTCTCCCGGAGTGGTTTTTTGAATGGCTGCGCCGCCTTGTCCGCGGCCGTCGGAAGGACTTTTTCCTGATGGGAGAAGTGATCCACAACCAGAATTTTCAAAAGAACCTGACGCCGGAGCGCCTCGATTCCATTACCAATTACGAGTGTTACAAGGGGCTCACGTCCGCCCTCAATGCAGATAATCTGTTCGAGATCGAACATTCCCTCGAACGACTGTTCGGCAGCCAGCCCTGGTGCCTGTATACGGGCAAAAATCTGTTCAGTTTTGTGGACAATCACGACGTACCGCGCGCTTATACGGCCCTGCACGATAAGCGCAAACTTGCTGCCATGTACGCCATTTTGTACGGTATGCCCGGCATTCCCTGCGTCTATTATGGTTCAGAATGCGGTGCTGAAGGGGACAAATCGGACAATGATTACAAACTGCGCCCCGCGATCGGGCAGATCGACAAGGTAAAGTGCCCCGCTTTGAGTGCACTCATCCGCAAACTCAATGCCGTTCGTAAGAGCGAGCCGGCCCTGCAGTACGGCAGTTATGAAAAGTGTGTCCTTTCCAACAAATACATGTGCTTTAAGCGCGAACGGGGCGGTGACCGCATTTATTGCGCCTATAATATTTCGGACGGCGACGTCACCGTGCGCGTGGAGGAGGCGGAGGGGACTGATCTTTTGACGGGCGAGGTGCGCAACCTCAATGATATCTATCTCCCTCCCTTTGCTGTCAAATTATTTAAGAAAAATAACTAAATAGCAGTTTCTGTATGAGCGCGGCGGCCTGAAGGTCGCCGCGCCCGTTTTTTATAAACAATTGCCATTGTTTGCCTTGCAGCGGATCAATTTTTCGTTTGTAATAAATTGTCATAAAATTTCATGATTCATTTGACAAAAGTTTGGCAAATCTGTATAATGCATTTGTCATAAAAAAGCATGACAAATTTTTTGAAAGAGGAAATGTATGCAAAACAAAAAAAAGCGCGGGCTGTTGGTCGGTGTTGTGACCGCTCTGCTCGCGTGCATGTGTGTTTTTATCGCATTGGCGGGCTGCTCGAGGGCGCCCGAAACGTATCGCCCGGAGAGCCCTTCCGTCGGCGCTCAGCCGCCGCGGGACGGCAGTACGCCCGAGGACTACGATCCGCTGGAAAATATCGGTTATGTGATCGGCAGGCTGGCGGAGCGCGAATATTATCACAGCGAAAATACCAATCGCGCAGAGGCGACATCGCTCGGCTTTATCCGGGTCGAGCAGAATGTGCAGGGCAGCAAGGATTATAAGGACGGCATTCTGATCACTTCGACGGTCAGTACGAGCAGTTCTTCTTTTGCCCCGTCCAAGGCCATCCAAAAGTACTACGGGGATCGTTCCGTCATCGTTCGCACGGCCGCTTCCGCCGATCCAGCCGACTGGGATGGCCTGCATACCGTCTGGTCGACGGGTGCCCCCGCCGAGATCCTCGATGAAGAGACCTACGGCGCACGCTACGGGCTTTGGGCAACGGAATTTTCCGACTTTGTCATCAACGAGGAAACCGTCCTCTCGGCATCCGAGCTGACGCGGGAGGGGAATGATTATTCGATCAGCTTCGATCTCTCCGTCAGCGGCGACAACGATGCGACCTATTATTATAAGAAACAAATGGTCACGATGGGGGAACTGAGCGCCGAGCCGCAGTTTTCCTCCGTCCGTTTGACAGTCCGTTTCTCTTCCGATTGGTCCGTATTGTCCGCTTCCACGGAGGAGATCTATACCTCGCAGAAGGGCATCATTTCGGCCAATGTCGTCGGTTCTTCCGAGACGGTCTTCTCTTACGACGAGGCAGACGTCGATGTATCAGCATATGAGTCCTATTTCAGACAATATGCGGAAAGCGATGCGGCAGATCATACGGCGGATGAATATCTTGCCGAGGGACTGTCTTCCGTTTTAGACGGGAAGAGCGTCCTCTCCCTGCATATGCAGCGGCCTGATTCTGAAATGACCGGTTATGTGCGTATGGAGGGCGAGTCGGCCAACATTACATCCGTGCGCGTCCGCGCCGATGCCGGTCCCGAACTGGCATATGAGGAGGGGATCCTCTATTTTATGGCGGGAGGCATGACCGGGAAGCTGGACCTGCGGCAGGGCGGCGCGGCCGAGGCGATCGCTCTTCGCGGCAATTTTGTCGAAAAGCAGGGCGAGAATGTCTCCGTTTCCGGACGGATTTCCCTTGCAGGAGCGGATATTCCCGTTACGGTCGGGCTGACTGAGTCGGGCGGGGAGATCGCTTTTCGTTACATAGATGCGGAGATCCCCGATTTGGATCTGACGCTGCGCCTGGAGAAGTCCGATCGGGATGTCGCCTTTGCCGAAATCGACGCTGATGCGGCGGTCGATCTTACGCCCCTTGCATCCGATCTCCTCCACTTCGCTGAAACGGGCCGGTTCACGGCTTCGGCCGCCTTCTTATCCGAACAGCAGGAGGTCTCCGTAGCAGCAAAATTGGATATCGCGGAAGAGGGCGGTGCCTTTGCCGTGGATGCGGACGTCGCTCTGACCGTTTCAAATTATACGCAGGATGAAAACGGCGAGCGCGTGCAGAGCGATGCGCACTATGTCCACATGATCCTCCAGGGCGGACAGCTGTATGTCAATTATTCTCTGAAGGAGATGGATGCCCCGACCGGCCTTCGCGCCCGCATGGCGGTATCCGATCTGGCCGCCGCGGCAGAAAAAGTTTCGTCACTGCTCGAGCTGTGCGGCATCGATCTCAGCGGCATGAATATTGCCGGTGGGGTGCCTTTTATGCAGGCGGACGGCTCTGCGATCCTCACGGCAGGCTTGGATGAATACGGCAATCACACGGCATCGGTGGCCGGATTCGCCGTGGCGGGCGGAACATTGGATCTTTCGCTTACGGCGGCCAAGAGCGGCGTATCGCCCGTTGCGGCGCCCGCAGACGCAGAGAGCTATCTGGATGTCTCGTTCCTGGCAAGGTTGGTAGAGGACGTCTGCACGACGGCCGGGCAGATCGGCACAGGGTTCGATCTTTCCGCTAAGATCAAAGCCGATTTGTTTGGTGTTTCGCCCCTTGCCGACCTCGATCTGACAGCTCGGATCGGTCACGATGCGCGCGGCGAGGTCGAGGCGGTCGTGCAGGTGCGCATCAATGCGGGCGGCGCTGTTTTCTTCGGCGATACGGAGAGCACCCTCGTCATTCGCGGCGGGAATGTGTTCATTTCCAGAGTGCAGACTTCCGTCTATGAAGAGGTCCTCGCCGGGACGGGCGAGGAGGTGCTGGAGACGCCCCTCCGTACGCAGCGCGCGATGACGATGGAGCATTTCTTCGCCACGGCGGGCGATCAGCTCCTGTACTTTTTGAATGTCAATTCCGATACCATTTCCTCTCTCGGTTCCCTTGCCGGCGGTATGGGCGGCGGCGAGCAGGGAGACGTCGGCGAGATGATCACTCTCATCGAGAGCAATGCAGAGGGATATTCCCTGGCGTTTGATCTCGGCAAGATGTTGGGCATGGAATCTCTCGGTACGCTCGCTATCGACATCGGGCGGAACGAGGGCGGCACGCTGACAGCAATGGATATCAACGCCGCGCTTTTGGGCGGGCTCGTCAATGCGTCGGTGCAGACAGAGAATCGTGCGCCCGGCGCGCCCGTCGATTTATCCGATATTACGGGCATCGTTTCTGAAATCGGGCAGGCGCTCGGCTATGAGGGGGAGGAAGAGTTCCTCGCGGCGATCGCCGCCAACGGCTGTATCCCACTCGAGCAGGAGAGCGAGTGATCCGTTCGGGTCAGACAAGAGTCAAAGCTCCCCGCAAGGAGAGGGCGATTTTCAAAGAGATTAAAAAGAGAGAAGATCTTCAAAAATCTTCTCTCTTTTTGCTCGATCAATTGGTATGGATTTGGCCGATTGATTCGATCACGATTTTTATCGGCGTACATTTTCCGCCGTTGCATTTGCTTTCAGAAACGCTGCATGCTGCAACGCTCAAAGTAATATCCCGTAACGCTTTCAGTACGATTTTGTCTCCCGCTTTTGAGATTGGTTCTTCGACGGAGATCCTGCCGTCTGCGCTGATTTTTGTATGCATGAATAAGTTTACGGGGGTAATGATAGGACGTTTTTCACCCAGAGCGGAATTTATATTATCAAGGCAGTTCGGGTGATTTTTGCCGTTACGGTAAAAGAAATCATACATTTCGGTACGGCAGCAGGGGTGGAGCAAATCGTGCTCTCCGACATCGTCGGAAAGGATTTTCAGCAAAGGATTATAAAAATTAGAGTATAGAATATCGCCGACGTTGAGTTTTAAAGACTCATTGCAGTCAATGGTTACGCCCGTTGAAAGAAACTCGTTCGGATTTTCAGCCGCTTCCGCAAAAAAATCAGCAACCTGGCCGCCTTCCATATCGATGACGGAAATCGTTTGACCCTTTTTGTCCTCGATCTTCAAACCCGAACAAGAACGAATGATGTACTCCATCGGATCCCTCCTAAATCGAAGTGTTCTTATAGGTATTATAGAATAGATAGCTGAAAAAGTAAAACAAATAAACGCGCTGTCTTGCATGCAAGGTATTGTGCGCAGTGCTTCTTTTACGGAAGTAAGTTCCCGATCGGGATCGCAGAAAAAGGCAAGAAGTTTTTGGGCGGAAATGCTTTACAAATGCAGAGAGGTGTGTTATAATAAAAAAAATCAAAAGCAAACGCAGTGAAGCGGAACAGTAATCCGAATGCGCAGAGTGCAGAGAACCGTCGGCAGGTGCGAGGCGGTCGATGCGGTCGGACGAACTCACCGCCGAGCGGCCCGCTCGAAAGGATCCGAGTAGAAGCGGGACGGGGACTTCCCGTTATAGGAGAGGGATATGCGCCTTGGAGGGCAAGTATCTTGCAGAGTGCGCGCGGTATATCCGCGCGAATAAGAGTGGTACCGCGAAACCTGTTTTCGTCTCTTCGGAGAGGAAAGCAGGCTGTTTTTTTATTTTGACAAATAGGAGGAGAAAGCCGATATGAAAAATTACGAAAAGTATACCAAGCAGTATTTCCTGCCCCCTGTGCGCTGCATGGATTGGGCAGAAAAGGACAGCGTAGACCGCGCGCCCGTCTGGTGCAGCGTCGACCTGCGCGACGGCAATCAGGCCCTCATTGAGCCGATGACGCTGGAGCAAAAAGTCGAGTTCTTCAAACTCCTCGTCAAAGTCGGCTTTAAGGAGATCGAGGTCGGTTTCCCCGCCGCCAGCGATACCGAATATACCTTCCTGCGCACCCTCATCGACAACGGCCTCATTCCCGACGACGTGACGGTGCAGGTGCTCACGCAGGCGCGCGAACATATCATCCGCAAGACGTTCGACGCCATCCGCGGCGCAAAAAATGCGATCGTTCACGTCTATAATTCGACGTCCGTCGCCCAGCGCGAGCAGGTCTTCAAAAAGGATAAGGCAGCCATCTGCAAGATCGCGGTGGACGGGGCTCGCCTGCTGAAGCAGCTGGCGGACGAGGCGGGTGCCAAGTACCGCTTTGAGTACAGCCCCGAATCCTTTACCGGAACGGAGCCGGAGTACGCGCTGGAAGTATGCAACGCAGTGCTCGATGTCTGGCAGCCCACCGCAGATCGCAAGGCGGTCATCAACCTGCCCGCCACGGTCGAGAATGCGATGCCGCACGTCTTTGCGCAGCAGGTCGAATATCTCTCGAAAAATATGCGCCACCGCGAAAATGTCGTGCTCAGCCTGCACCCGCACAACGACCGCGGCTGCGCCGTTGCCGCCTCCGAAATGGGCCTTTTGGCGGGGGCGGACCGCGTGGAGGGAACGCTGTTCGGAAACGGCGAGCGCACAGGGAATGCCGATATCGTCACGATCGCCATGAATATGTATTCGCAGGGCGTCGATCCGCAGCTGGATTTTTCCTTTATGCCGGAGATCTGCGAAAAGTATATGGAATACACGCAGATGGCCGTTTCGCCCCGCCAGCCGTATGCCGGGTCGCTGGTGTTTGCGGCATTCTCCGGTTCCCATCAGGACGCGATCGCCAAAGGCATGCAGTGGCGCAAGGAGCACAATGTGCCGCACTGGAATGTGCCGTATCTGCCCATCGACCCGCAGGACGTCGGCCGCGAATACCAGACGGACGTCATCCGCATCAACAGCCAGTCCGGCAAGGGCGGCGTCGGTTATATCCTGCAGGAAAATTTCGGCCTCAATTTGCCGGCCAAATTCAAGGAGGCGATGGGGTATGCCGCCAAAGGCGTTTCCGATCGCACGCACAAGGAGCTCAAACCCAACGAGGTCTATCAGATCTTCTTGGATGAATTTGTCGAAAACCGCCCCGTCTTTTCCGTTCCCGAATGCCATTACCGCCAGCTTGCAGACGGTATCGAGGCGACGGTCACGGTCGAGGCGCAGGGTTCGCGTACGGTCGTTACGGCGGACGGCAACGGCCGCTTGGATGCGGTCACCAACGCCCTCAAAAAGCATTTCGGGCTGGATTTTATGCTCACCACGTACGAGCAGCACGCATTGAGCGAAAAGTCCGATTCCAAGGCCCTCTCCTTTGTCGGCCTGGAAAAGGGCGGAAAATTTTATTGGGGCGCCGGCATCAATGACGACATCATCCGTTCTTCGGTGGATGCGCTCGCCGCGGCCATGAACAATCTCATGCAGGGTTAAGAAAAAAGCGAAAGGGCGGGGTAACGGATCCTCGCCCTTTTTTACGCCTGTCCGGGCGTATTTTTTGGGCGCAAATTTTGTTTTGTGCCCGCAAAATGCTTGAAAAAACCTTTCCCGTCGATTATACTATAAAGGCAAAAATTTTTATAATAAGCGTTTCGGGAGAGTTTCCGAAAGAAAAGGACGGTCAGGTCGTTATGTACAAGATTTTAAAAAAGAGAATATTGAACCCCACCGTCACGCTCATGGAGGTCGATGCGCCCTTTGTCGCCCGCAAGGCGGAGCCGGGGCAGTTCATTATCCTGCGCGTGGATGAGGACGGTGAGAGGATCCCTCTCACCGTTGCCGATTTTGACAGAGAAAAGGGCACCGTCACCATTATATTCCAGATCGTGGGCGGCACGACCGAACGGCTCAACCACCTCGAGGAGGGCGAGTTTATTCAGGATTTTGTCGGCCCGCTGGGCGAGCCCTCGCATACCGAAGGGCTGAAAAAGGTCGCCGTGATCGGCGGCGGCGTCGGCTGCGCCATCGCCTACCCCGTTGCCAAAAAGCTGCACGGACAGGGCGCCGAGGTGCATGCGGTCGTCGGCTTCCGCAATCGGGACCTCGTCATTTTAGAGGACGAGTTCCGCGCCGCATCCGATCTCCTGCAGGTGATGACGGACGACGGCAGCTATGGAGAAAAGGGCCTCGTCACCGATGCGCTCAGGGCGCTGATCGAGGCGGGCAATCGTTATGACGAGGTCATCGCTATCGGCCCCGTCATGATGATGAAGTTTGTATCCCTGCTCACAAAGCAGTACGGGATCAAGACGGTCGTCAGCATGAATCCGATCATGATCGACGGCACCGGCATGTGCGGGTGCTGCCGCGTGACGGTGGACGGCAAGATGAAATTCGCCTGCGTCGACGGGCCGGATTTTGACGGCCACGCCGTCGATTTTGACGAGCTGCTCAAGCGTTCGTCGACCTATAAAGAGTTTGAAAAGCGCGAGCGCGACCTCGCCTGCAACCTCTTCCAAAAGGAGGTCAAGTAATATGCCGAACATGTCCTTAAAAAAGCACGAGATGCCGACCCAGGCGCCGGACGTGCGCAATCATAATTTTGACGAAGTGGCGCTCGGCTATACCGCCGAGACGGCCGTCGAAGAGGCGCAGCGCTGCCTGCACTGCAAGAACAAGCCGTGCGTCGGCGGCTGCCCCGTCCGCATCTATATCCCCGAGTTTATCGCCAAAGTCGCCGAGGGCGCCTTTGAAGAGGCATATCAGATCATCCAGCAGACGAGCAGCCTTCCCGCCGTATGCGGCAGGGTCTGCCCGCAGGAGACGCAGTGCGAGAGCAAGTGCGTGC
Organism: uncultured Clostridia bacterium; assembly: GCA_904419945.1. Lineage (GTDB taxonomy): Bacteria > Bacillota > Clostridia > Christensenellales > Borkfalkiaceae > Borkfalkia. The sequence goes on along the minus strand of CAJFTM010000022.1, from coordinate 5,624 downwards.
GCGGCATCAAGGGCGAGCCGGTCGCCATCGGCAGGCTGGAGCGCTTTGTTGCCGACTGGCACAATGCGCACAGCTGCGATCTTCCCGTTACGGCAGAACCGAACGGCCACAAGGTCGCCGTCGTCGGCAGCGGCCCCGCGGGCCTGACCTGCGCGGGTGACCTCGCCAAGCGCGGGTACGATGTCACCGTATTCGAGGCGCTGCACCTCGCGGGCGGCGTCCTGACCTACGGCATCCCCGAGTTCCGTCTGCCCAAGTCCATCGTACAGAAAGAGATCGATAACCTGAAGGCTTTGGGCGTCAAGGTGGAGACCAATATGGTCATCGGCCGCGTCCTCTCCGTGGACGAGCTGAAAGAGGAATACGGCTTTGAGGCTGTGTTCATCGGCAGCGGCGCCGGCCTTCCCCGCTTTATGAATATCCCGGGCGAGAGCCTCAAGAGCGTCTATTCCGCCAACGAATTTCTCACCCGCGTCAATTTGATGAAGGCGTATCGGGAGGATTCGCGCACCCCCGTGCTCCATTCGCGCAAAGTGTGCGTCGTGGGCGGCGGTAACGTCGCGATGGATGCGGCGCGCTGTGCCAAGCGCCTGGGTGCGGAAGAGGTGACCATCGTCTACCGCCGCAGCGAAGCCGAACTTCCCGCGCGAGCGGAGGAGGTCGAACACGCCAAAGAGGAAGGGATCGTCTTCCGTTTCCTCACCAACCCGACATGCATTTTGGAGGGGGAAAACGGCATGGTCGCCGGCATGACCTGCGTCCGCATGGAGCTGGGCGAACCGGATGCTTCCGGCCGCCGCCGTCCCGTCGTCGTCGAGGGGAGCGAGTTCGATATCGAGTGCGACTGCGTCATCATGGCGCTCGGCACCTCGCCCAATCCCCTGATCAAGAATACCACGCACGGCCTGGAGACGCAGAAGTGGGGCGGGATCGTTACAGACGAGCACGGCCTGACTTCGCGCGAGGGCGTGTATGCGGGCGGCGACGCCGTGACCGGCGCAGCGACCGTCATTCTCGCCATGGGTGCCGGCAAAACGGCTGCCGAGGCGATGGACGCTTACATCCGCAGCAAAGCATAGAGAGGATCGCGCCGTCACCATATGGCTTGCGCAGGCGCCCGCTGCAGCGGGCGCTTTTTGTGCGATGCAGCCTCCGATCAGGGCTGTATCGGTTTATTTGGAGGAACAGATTTTATATGTCCATGCTGAAAAATTCCGAACTTCCCGTCCCCGACGCGCTGAAAGCGCAGTTTCCGCTTTCAGCGGAACTTGCCGCGGTCAAAAGGCAGCGCGACGCGGCCATCCGCGACGTCTTTACGGGCGCATCCGATCGGTTTCTCGTCATCGTCGGACCCTGTTCGGCAGACAACGAAGATTCCGTCTGCGAGTATGTATCCCGCCTCGTTCCGCTGCAGGAACGCCTCGCCGACAAGCTCATCATCATTCCGCGCATCTATACCAACAAACCGCGGACGACGGGCGAGGGGTACAAGGGGATGCTGCATCAGCCCAGCCCCGACAAGGCGCCCGACCTGCTGCACGGCATCATCGCCATCCGCAAGATGCACATCCGCGCCATCGCCGAGAGCGGCCTGACCGCCGCCGACGAGATGCTCTATCCCGAAAACCGCAGTTACCTCGACGACCTCCTCTCCTACGAGGCGGTGGGGGCGCGTTCGGTCGAAAACCAGCAGCACCGTTTGACGGCGAGCGGCATGGAGATCCCCGTCGGCATGAAAAATCCGACCAGCGGTGACCTCGCCGTCATGCTCAATTCGGTGCAGGCGGCGCAGTCCGGCCATCGCTTCCTGTACCGCGGCTGTGACGTCTCGACGACCGGAAACGAGCTCGCACACTGCATCCTGCGCGGCGGCGTCGATAAGTACGGTACCTGTATCCCCAACTATCATTACGAGGATCTGGTGCGCCTTTTTGAGCTGTACAGCAAGCGCGAATTGAAGAACCCCGCGGCGGTCGTCGACTGCAATCACTCCAACTCCGATAAAAAGTTCCGCGAGCAGATCCGCATCGCGGGCGAAGTGATGCACAGCCGCAAGTACAATCCCGACCTGAAAAGGATGATCAAGGGCCTGATGATCGAAAGCTACCTCGTCGAGGGCAACCAGCCCATCACGGCGGACCGCGTCTACGGCAAATCCATCACCGATCCCTGCCTCGGCTGGGAAGATACCGAAAAGCTGCTCTATACCATCGCCGAACAGGCGTAAACCGTAAAAATCAAAGGGGCTCCGCTTCAACAAGCGGGGCCCCTTTTCCGATGGATCGGAAGACGTGAAAGGTGCGCAGGAAATGTTTTATAAAACGGCCGCGCTTTCGGCAATCCGGACCTGCTGCGTCGGGTCGGCCGACACGATAAACGAGAATCGGAAATCGGACAGTGTCTCTCCTTCATTTTGGGTCAAGTAGATCTCGATGGAAAAGACATTGTCGTACGCCCCGTCGCGGCGGGTCGTCTCGCGGTGTCCGGTCACCATCATAAAGTACGCCTGGTCGGCGAACGATTCGCCTCCCTCTGCCGTGCGGCGATAGGACAGGCCGACCGATTCGATCGATTCGATCTTAATATTGGCACGAACGGTCAGATAAGAATGGACGACGCAGTTGTACGCCTGGCCGTCCGCCGCGTCGGCCTCTTCCGCCTGCAAATCCCAAGCGGCAACCTGTATCGACCCCGGGTCCGGTTCCGTCTGTACGGCGGCATGCGGAGCAATGCAGCCGCCGACGGCGCAGGCCGCCAACAGGGCGGCAAGGATGATGGAGAGGATCTGAAAGCGGCGGATCGGCTTCCCGTACATTCCGACGAGCGCCTGCAGGAGCAGATGGAGGAATGCGGCGAGCAAGACGAGGACAAAGCTCCAACCGGGATAGAGGTACACTTCCCCGGCCGTAAAATTGACGCAGAGGCTGCCGATGCCCGCCGCCAGGAAGAGCAAAAAGGCGATCCCGAATTGGATGGAGGCCAAAAGGATGCCGCCCTCGTTCCGCCCCTGCGCCTGCCGGACGATCGCTATGACCGACAGGATGATGAACGGAAGGAATGCGATCAGCCACAGCGTATAGATCGTGGAGGCGCATCCCCTTGCCGCGAGATCGGGATAGCCGTCCGTCAGCAGGTGATAAAAGAGGCTGAGTACCGAATAATACAGCGTACCGCCGCCCGCGGCCTCATTTTTTGCAGCGATCGGTACGGCAAAAAAGGACAGGGCGATCAGAACGACGTTGCACAAGAGGATCCATATGGTCAGGCGGTGCTGCAAAACGGGATGAAAACCGAGGGAAAACAATTTCCGCTTGCCGGCGGGTTTTGCCTCTTCCGCGGCATCCGCCGCGGATCCCTTTGCAGAGAGTTCTTCGCTGTACGCCCGTTCCGTTGCCGGATTTCCCGACAGCAGAAAATCCGCGCTGACGCCGAGGGCGGATGCCAGATGCGGAACGATTTTGATGTCGGGCAGGCCGTACCCGTTCTCCCACTTGCTGATCGTTTTGGGGGAGACGTAGAGCTTTTCCGCGAGGTCGATCTGCCGCAGGCCGCTGTGCCGGCGCAACAGGGAGATGCGTTCTCCGATCGTCATGGTCTGTTTCCTCCTTCTTGTTTTGGTCACCTCCATTATATTGGCAGGGCGGCGGGTTTGCAAGCCTTTTGCGCACCTTTTCGGTATTCGCTTCGTAGAGCGGCGCCTTTCTGTACGATATCGGCGCGCTTCGGCGGCCATTCCTCCGGTCGGCGCGGCAAAAATGTCCGTAAAACCTTGCAATTTGCAGCCCCTTGTGGTATACTAAGCATGCGACACAATTCAATAGCAAACGCACAGGATACAAATCGGCATTTTTGTATCTCTTTTTTCCTTGTGCTTTTTGCTATTGATAAAGGAATTGTGTCGCAGCAATCGGAGATACGGGTATGCAGGGCGTGTCTTCGACCGAAGGCACGCTTTTTTGGAACGGAACAATTTTTGAAAATTTTGCAAAGGAGAAAGAGAGATGAAAAAGTTTTTGGTTTTCGTGCTTTCTGTGTTGCTGACGTTCTGCTGTGCGATCGGCTTTGCCGCCTGCGCGGAGGAGCCGCATGAGCATAGCTTTGGCGAGTGGACCGTGACGGCCGCGGCGACGTGCATCGAACCGGGCGAAGAACAGCGCACCTGTTCGTGCGGGGAGACGGAGACGCGCGAGATTGCGCCGTTGGGGCATGCCTTTGACGGGGGCAAGGTCACGACGCCTGCGACTTGCACGCAGGCAGGCGTGATGACATATACCTGCGAGCGCTGTGGTGAGATAAAGACGGAAGCGACTGTAATGGCGGATCACACCGAAGTGATCGATGCCGCTGTCGCGCCGACATGCACGGAGCCGGGTCAGACGGAAGGCAAGTATTGCTCTGTCTGCCACACGGTGCTCGTCGCGCAGGAGCCGGTCGCCGCCGTCGGGCATGCTTATGTAGATGGCGTCTGTACCGTTTGCGGGGTCATCGGGATCATGGTCGAGGACGGCTTGGAATTTTCGCTTTCGGTCGACGGCTCCTATTACAGCGTTTCCGCTCTTACGAGTGGCCGCACGGAGGTCAATATCCCGGCGTCATTGCACGAAATTCCCGTCCGAGAGATCGCGGGGAGTGCTTTTGCCGATCGTGCGGATTTGGAAAGCGTTCAAATTTCGGATGGAATACAGTCGATCGGGGATTTTGCGTTTGTGAATTGTTCCGCACTCAAAAGCGTTTCCCTTGGGGAAGGTCTGCTCTCGGTCGGGGCCTCTGCGTTTGAAGATTGCGTCAGTTTGTCGGAGATTGAGATACCGAAGAGCGTCGTATCCATCGGAAAAGCTGCGTTCGAGGGGTGCCACAACTTGGTGAATGTCTATCTTGCCGATATTGCGGCGTGGTGCGCCATTGACTTTCGCTCAAGTTCCGCTTCGCCCTTTTGCAATGCTGAAAATTTATATTTAAATGGAGAGCTCGTGACGGATCTCGTCGTCCCAGACGGTGTCACGTCCATCGGGAATTATGCGTTCTATTCTTGCGACGGGCTGACGAGCGTGTCGATCCCGAGCAGCGTCATTTCCATCGGCAATTCCGCGTTTACCGGCTGCGACAGCTTGACGAGCGTATATATTACCGATCTTGCGGCGTGGCGCGCCATCGTTTTCGGGGAAGGGATTTCCGATCCGCTGCATTATGCAAGCCATTTGTATTGTAACGGGCAGCTTGTGACCGATCTTACCTCGTCCGGGCGGCGTAGATAAACGATCAAACTGTCTGACGGAGCGGGGACACATCGCCGGAATGGGATCATCAAAGAAGAGTGCTTCCGCCGGATGGCGGAAGCACTCTCTCATAAATGCGCAATAACCGAATGGTGGACCATGTCGCTTGCGCGCAAAAACGGGCCCCCTTGCGGGAACCCGTTTCTGCTTTCAATTTTTTCGCAAAAGCCAAAATCACACTTTTGGCTTTTGCCCAATGCGCCGCGTGGGCGGCGAACGGGGAAAGGTGAAGGGGCGGCATTCATTGACGGTGTGCCCATAAAATGCCGCCCCGAGGAAAAACCCCGCGGTCAGCGCTTGCGCGTGCCCGCGGGGTTGTCTTTTACTCACGGAAAAAAGTTTTAACAG
>CAJFTM010000021.1 GCA_904419945.1 uncultured Clostridia bacterium | reverse complement strand
TTCGTGCGGCAAGGGCGCCCTGATCGGCGTCATCGTGGGGGCTGCTTGCTTTTTCTTGTCGTTCGTCGCGTTCATCATCCTGATGAACTACCTCATCGTGGTGATCTGACGGCCGATCTTATAAAAGTTCATGGGAGAAAAAGATATGTATTGCAGAAGATGCGGAAAAGAGATCGCCGCGGATGCGGCGTTCTGCCCCCACTGCGGGGCAAAACAGGAGGATGAGCTGCAGACGTCCTCAGTCCCTCCGTACAGCGGGCAGACGCAGTATTCGGCCGGCGGCTATCGCGCCGTGCCGGCCGAGCTGGAAAAGCCTATCAATAATCTCGGCATCGCCGGCATGATCGTGGGTCTCGTTTCGCTGTGGCTTAGCTGGGTGCTATTTCTCGGCCTCGTTGCCAGTATCGTCGCAATCGTGATCTCCGGCGTGGCTCTGAGCCGCCGGAACAGCTATCGCATGAACGGTTTTGCGGTCGCGGGGCTGGTGCTCGGCCTCGTCGCGCTGCTGCCTTCCGTTTTGTATGCATTCTTTTTCGTCGCTCTTTCTATGGCGGCGGCCGGCGGTTCCGTTGTGTGACGGATGAAAACAAAAATAAAACGGGCGGGATCTTTTGCGGATCCCGCCCGTTCGCGTCCGAAAAGGCGCCCCCGCCGTGAACGGCGGGGGCGCTTGCCCTTTCGGGTCAGTGGATCTTTTCGATGTCCTCTTTGCGGCACATTACGATCAGCCGCTCCTTTACGCTGAACACGTGGTCCGCGTCGGGCAGGGGGGTCAGCGCGCCGCCCCGCTTGACGCCGAGGATGTTCAGGTTGTACTTTGCGCGCACGTTTTTGTCGCGGATGGTCTTGCCCTCCCAGCTGCGCGGGGTCGGGATCTCGTAGATCGCGTATTCGGGGGTGAGCTGGATATAGTCGAAGATGTTGTCCGCGCTGTAGCGCACCGCGAGCCGCTCCGCCGTCTGCTTTTCGGGGAAGATGACCTCGTCCGCGCCGTTGCGCTGTAAAAATTTTGCCTGGATCTCTGTCGACGCGCGCGAGAGCACATACTTTGCTCCGGCCTCTTTGAGCAGGGAGGTCGTCTCGAGCGAAGATTGGAAGTTTTCGCCCATGCATACGGCGCATACGTCAAAGTTGTCTATGCCGATGGCGTCGAGCACGGCGGGCTTGGTCGCATCTCCGATCTGTGCGCTGGTCACATACGGGAGGATCTCGTTGATCTTCTCTTCGTCCGTGTCCAAAACGAGCACGTGGTTGCCCAGTTCCGAAAATTTCTTTGCCATATAGGTGCCGAAGCGCCCCAGGCCGATGACTAAGATGGATTTCATTGTCGAAGTTCCCTCACTTTTGATTCAGAAAGTAAATGGATCAGCCGATGCGCACCTTTTCGAGCGGCTTTTCGGCTGCTGGCGCGTTCGGTGTGCGCCACGAGAGCATGACCGTCATACATCCGGCGCGGCCCAGGAACATGAGCACGCACAGCACGATCTGCGACCCGATGGTCAGGGACGGCGTGATCCCCATCGTCAATCCGACCGTTGCGATCGCGGAGACGACTTCAAAGACCGATTCCGTTACCGTCACCCCTTCGCCGCCGAAGGCAGGATTGTTCGCCTCGAACAGGCACAGCATCGTCGCGCCGATGATGATGAGCGCGGTGAACATGGTAAAGAATTGCGCGGCATTTTTGACGTTGGTGTCATCGATGCGCCGGCCGAAACACTCGACCGACCGTTTTCCCCTCGCGAGCGAGAAGACGGACAGGAAGAGCACCGCCACCGTGTTTGTCTTGACGCCGCCCGCCGTCGAGCCGGAGGAACCGCCGATGAACATCAGGATGATGGAGAGCAGGATGGTCACCGACCGGACGCTCCCCGCTCCCGAGAGGGGCAAAACGTTGAACCCGGCCGTGCGCGGCGTCACCGCCGTAAAAAAGGAGGAGAGCAACCGCTCGTACCAGTGTTCATGCCCGCCCAGCGCGCTCCAATCTTCGCCCAGCCAGATGATCAGCGTGGGCACGACGATGAGGATGGCCGTCATGATGAGAACGAGCTTGGTGTGCAGCTCGTATTTGCGGAAGCGGAATTTGTTCCGTTTGATGTCCAGCCACACGAAAAAGCCGAGTCCGCCGATGAGGATGAGCAGGGGGATGGTCAGGCAGATGATGGGGTCGCCCGCATAGGACGTCACGGACGCAAAGGGCGTGCCGCGGATGCCCATCAGGTCAAAGCCCGCATTGCAGAAGGCCGATACGGCGGTGAATACCGCCATCCAGATGCCCTGTCCCCAGCCGAAGTCGGGGACAAAGCGGAAGCAGAGCACGAATGCCCCGATCCCTTCAAACAGGAGCGTGCCGACGAGGATGGTCGTCGTCAGCTTGCCCATGCCCGAGAGGACGGGTGCGCTCACCGCTTCCTGCATGAACGTGCGCTCTTTCAGGCCGATCTTGCGCCCCCCCAGCCGCAGCAGCAGGTAGACGATGGTCATGAAGCCGATGCCGCCGATCTGGATGAGGCAGAGAATGACGATCTGGCCGAACAGTGACCAGTGCTGGAAGGTGTCCTGCACGATCAGCCCGGTCACGCAGGATGCCGAAACCGTCGTAAACAGTGCGTCCATGAACGACGCGCTGCCCGAAATTTTGGAGGCGTCCGGGATGATGAGCAGCAATGTGCCGATGAGAATGACGGCAAGGTACCCGAGCACCAGCAGGCGGACGGGCGTAAGCCGTATTTTGCGTGGCATACAGTCTCCGTAAAAAGCGATTTGGCGTTCCCGCTGTTTTCGTGCGGAGGAACACCAAATAGATTATAGCATATTTTATTTGTTTTGCAACCGTTTCGGATACTTTTATCAAAGCGGCGGCGGAAAAATTTTTTTCGGCGGGAGGCATGCACGGGTGCGCCCGCTGGCGCTTATAATGAAAGGAAGGGGGGAGGTGGCGCATGCGCATTCATTTTGTGACGGAAGGCACCCTGAACGAGTATTGGGAGAGCGGCAAAGCGGCGGAGTGCGATCTGCTCGCTTTCGGGTATGACGGCCTGGGGGAAGTGGATTACCGCCGCGAGCTGGCGGGGGAAACTTCCAAACTGGAGGACCTGGCCCTCCTCAGCAGGGAGGCGGGCTGTGTCGTCCTCTCCGGCTGCGTGACGGTCACCTGCGGGCTGCGCAGCCGCAGTGCCGCCATTGCCGAAAAGGGGCGCATCCTCGGCGTCACGGATATGCTGTACGTGAGCGGCGAAGGGGACTGGAAGGGCGGCGCCCATCTCAAGGTGTATGAGACGGCAGCGGGCAAGATCGGCCTGTGCGTGGGGGAAGATCTCTTTTATCCCAACGTCGCGTCCACCCTGTCGCTGTGCGATGCGGACGTCATCTTCAGCGTCTTCGGTGCAGCGGAGGACAGCATCCCGCAGCTGATGCTGCGCGCCTGCGCCTTTTATGCGGGTGTGCCCGCGTGCATGTGCGCGGCGGGGATCGCGCAGGCAGCGGACCCGCGCGGCGAGATCCGGTTCCGCTCGGCGCGGCGGGAGTGTACCTTTGACCTCTCGCCCGAGCGAGAGTACCGCCTGACCACCGTCCGTTCGCGCGGCTTTTCCCGCCGAGTGCGGGCGGATTACTGATCTTTTCGGAAAAGGATGGGCGGCGCGCTTTGCAAACGCGCCGCTTTATGGTATAATCGGGGCAGAGATACAGTCAAACGCCGCCGGCCGCGGCGGGAGGAGAAGATCATGCCCGAATTGCGGAATGCAACGGAATTTATCGACAGCTATAACAAGATCGATGCACAGCTGCGCGACCTGTACGGGTACAAACCTTCGCAGTCGTTCACCGATATCGTCCGCCGCAGCGCGGAGAAAAACGCCGTCGTGCGGCGGTTTGAGGACGATCTTTCCGATTACGCCCGCCTGCGCAACGCCATCGTGCACCAAAGTACGGACGGGCGCATCATCGCCGTCCCCTGCGACGAAGCCGTGCAGCGCATCCGCCGCATCGAAAAGCTGCTCTGCACCCCGCCGAGGATCGCCGAATGCCTGCCGGACAAGCGGGTGACCAGCATCGACGCAGGGTTAAACCTGCGCCGCGCCGTCCTGCTCATCGCGCAGACAGGCTATTCCAATCTGCCCGTCTACCGAGGCAAAAAGATGGTCGGCATCCTCAACAACCGCCGCATCATCTGCCGCCTGGGCGAGGTCATCCGGGCAGGGAGATCGGTGGATGCCTATCTCGCCGAAACGGAGGCGGGCAGCGCCGTCGATGCCTCCGATCTGTCCGTCTATTACCGCTATTTGGGCAAGGATGAGCCCTTGCAGGCGGTGCTCGATGCCTTTTCCTGCAACCGGAAACTGCTCGCCGTGTGCGTGACGGAGAACGGGAGGACGGATGAGCGCATCGTCCACTTCGTGACGGCGGCAGACCTGCCCCGCATCCAGCGGATCCTGGAAGACTACGAGTGACGGCCGGCGGCCTCGCCGCGCTCTTCCGCGGGCAGCGCCTGCGTTCCGTTTTTTCCTGGCGTGCGGCGCAGACATTTGCTTTTTCCGGGAAAGTGTGCTACTCTATAAGGCAGTGCGAAGGGTACTGAAATTTTACAAAAAGGAAAGTGGATCATGTCCGAAAAAAAGAGCAAGGGGCAGGAGCGTTACGACGCCCTCGCCTATGAAAAGAAAAATTACTTTGAGACCGCATCGGAAGAGGAGCGCCGCGCGATGTTCGCTTATGCGGAAGGGTATAAGGCATTCCTGAACGAGGCCAAGACCGAGCGCGAAGCGTGTGCGGCGGCCGTGCGCATGGCGCGGGAAAGGGGCTTTACCGAATACAGGTTCGGGGACAGCCTCGCCGCCGGCGACAAAAAATATTTTGTCAACCGCGGCAAGAGCGTCGTCGTCTTCCGCGTCGGCACCCGAAATCTCGAGGAGGACGGCCTGCGCATCATCGCGTCGCACATCGACGCGCCCCGCGTGGACGTCAAGCAGAATCCGCTGTACGAGGAGGCGGGGATGTGCTTTTTGAAGACGCATTACTACGGCGGTCTGAAAAAATACCAGTGGACGGCCATCCCGCTCGCGCTGCACGGCGTCGTCGTCCGCAAGGATGGGAGCAAGGTAGAGCTGCGCGTCGGCGAGGCGCCCGATGACCCCGTATTTTATATCGATGATCTGCTGCCCCATCTCGGCAGCGAGCAGATGGCGGGCAAGGCGGCCAAACTGATCGAGGGCGAACAGCTCAACATCGTCGTCGGCGGCATGCCCTGCACGGACGAAAAGGTCAAAAATAAAATCAAATATACCGTGCTCGATTATCTCGATCAAAAGTACGGGATGTGCGAGGAGGATTTCCTCTCGGCGGAGCTGTGCGCCGTTCCCGCCTTTTCCGCGCGCGACGTCGGCTTTGACCGCGCCCTGATTGGCTCGTACGGCCACGACGACCGCGTGTGCGCCTATCCCGCGCTGACGGCCGTGCTGGAAGAGGAGAGCGCGCACACCGTGCTCGCCATGCTGGTAGACAAAGAGGAGATCGGCAGCGAGGGAAATACGGGCATGCAGTGCAAGATCTATGAAGATCTCATGGAGGAGATCTGCCTGGCAATGGGCGCCAATTTCCGCAAGGTGCGCTTCGCCTCCAAATGCCTCTCTTCCGACGTGACGGCAGCATACGATCCGAACTTTGCGAGCGTCTACGAGCGCATGAACGCGGCGCTGCTCTCCTGCGGCACCTGCATGAGCAAGTTTACCGGTTCGCGCGGCAAGAGCGGTTCCAACGACGCCAACGCAGAGTTTGTGGGCGAGGTGCGCCGCATGTTCGCCGCAGAGGGCGTCGTCTGGCAGACGGCAGAGCTGGGCAAGGTCGACGCGGGCGGCGGCGGTACGGTCGCAAAGTTCCTCGCCAACTTGAACATCGATACCGTCGATCTGGGCGTGCCCGTCATTTCGATGCACGCACCTTGGGAACTCATTTCCAAAGCGGATCTGTACAGCAATTACCGTGCATTCCTCGCCTTTATGAAATAAGCAGATTCCATATACTCTGGAAAGCCGCCGCGGCAGCTGCCGCGGCGGCTTTATCGAAAGGTCAGCCGATTCTGCGGCGGGAAAGGGAGCGCTGCGGACGGGAAGGGCGCGCGGCGCAAAAAATTGGCGGCGGCGGGCAAAATCGCTTTACAAACGGCACGATTCTTGGTACAATATTCTCGAAAATACAGGCGTTTAGAAAGGACAAGTCCTTCGTGCGACCGCTCCAAAGAGAGCCGCGGCAGGTGAAAGGCGGCGGGCAGGGCACGGCAGGGTATCCCCTTTCAGCCCGCGGGGCAAAACCGATACCGGGAGTAGCCGTGCGCGCGGTTTTTTCCACCGCGTTACCAACAGGGGCATATGCAAGTATGTTTTGGTGGTCCCTTTTTGTTTTCCGAAAACGAGAGGGATTTTTTTTGTGAATAACCGATTTCAGGAGATCGAGCATGTACAAAAAAGTAGATACGTCGATGCAGTTCGTCGACCGCGAAAAGGAAGTCATCGAGTTCTGGAAAGAGAACAATGTCTTCGAGGACAGCATCAAGGAGCGCGAGGGAGGGGAGGAGTTCTCCTTCTACGACGGCCCTCCGACCGCCAACGGCAAACCGCACATCGGGCACATCCTCACCCGCGTCATGAAGGACATCATCCCCCGCTACCAGACGATGAAGGGGAAGCACGTCCTGCGCAAGGCGGGCTGGGATACGCACGGCCTGCCCGTCGAGCTGGAAGTGGAAAAACTGCTCGGCATGGACGGCAAGCAGGATATCGAAAAGTACGGCATCGAGCCGTTCATCAAAAAATGCAAGGAGAGCGTCTGGAAGTACAAGGGCGAATGGGAGAAGATGTCCGAGCGCGTCGGCTACTGGGCGGACATGGAGCACCCGTACGTCACCTATGACGACAACTACATCGAGTCGGTGTGGTGGGCGCTCAAAGAGATCTGGAAAAAAGGCCTGCTCTATAAGGGCCACAAGATCGTCCCGTACTGCCCGCGCTGCGGCACGGCTCTCTCCTCGCACGAGGTCGCGCAGGGGTATAAAGACGTAAAAGAGACCTCCGTATTCGTGCGCTTTCGCAGAAAAGGCTCGGAAAACAGCTATTTCCTCGCCTGGACGACGACCCCTTGGACGCTTCCGTCCAACGTCGCGCTCTGCATGAATGCCGACGAAGATTACGCCGAGATCGAGGCGGAGGACGGCGCGCGCTACGTGCTAGCCCAGGCGCTCATCCCCTCGCTGTTCGAAGAGGGGACGTATAAGACGCTCTCCGTCAAAAAGGGCAAGGAGTACGAGTACGCCGAATATGAGCCGCTCTTTCCGTACGCAGAGGGCAGTTATCGCGAAAAGGCGCACTATGTCGTCTGCGACGGGTACGTCACCCTGACGGACGGCACGGGCGTCGTCCACATCGCGCCCGCCTTCGGCGAGGACGACTACCGCGTCGGGCAGAAATACGGCCTGCCCGTCGTCAATATGGTGGACGAGCGCGGCTGCTTCAAGCCCGCCGTCACCGATTTTGCGGGCGTGTTCGTCAAAAAGGCGGACAAGGGCATCATCGCCCTGCTCAAGGACAAGGGCCTGCTCTTCAAGGAAATGCTGTACGAGCACAGCTACCCGCACTGCTGGCGGTGCGACACGCCCCTCATCTATTATGCCCGCGAGAGCTGGTTCATCAAGGTGACGGCCGTCAAAGATCAGCTGATCGCCTCCAACAACTCCGTCAACTGGATGCCGGAGACCATCAAGTCCGGCCGCATGGGCAATTTCCTCGAAAACGTCATCGACTGGGGCCTCTCCCGCGACCGGTATTGGGGCACGCCGCTGCCCGTCTGGGTGTGTGAAAAGTGCGGCAAAGTGCACGTCATCGGCAGCAAGGCGGAACTGAAAGAAAAGTGCGGCATCGAGGGCGACATCGAACTGCACCGCCCGTACATCGATAACTGCACCTTCGAGTGCGAATGCGGCGGCACCATGAAGCGCACGCCCGAGGTCATCGACTGCTGGTTCGATTCCGGCTCCATGCCCTTCGCGCAGTACCATTATCCGTTTGAAAACAAAGATCTCTTCGACGAGACCTTCCCCGCCGACTTTATTTCCGAGGCAGTCGACCAGACGCGCGGCTGGTTCTATACGCTGCTCGTCATCTCGACCATCCTCTTCGGCCGCTCTCCCTTCAAAAACTGCATCGTTCTCGGTCACGTCAACGATAAAAACGGCGTCAAGATGTCCAAGCACAAGGGCAACGTCGTCGACCCGTGGAGCGTGCTCGACAAGCAGGGAGCCGACGCCGTGCGCTGGTACTTCTACACCTCCAGCGCGCCGTGGATCCCGTCCCGCTTCTATCCGGAGGCGGTCTCCGAGGCGCAGCGCCGCTACATGGGCCCTCTGTGGAACAGCTATGCGTTCTTCGTATTGTATGCGGACATCGACGGCTACGACCCCTCGAAATATTCCCTGAAAGACTGCAAGCTGACGCTGATGGACAAGTGGATCCTCAGCAAGCTCAACACCCTCATCAAAACGGTAGACGAAGACCTCGCCGCCTACGACATCACCGACAGCGCGCGCGCCCTGCAGGATTTTGTGGACGTCCTCTCCAACTGGTACGTCCGCCGCGGCCGCGAGCGCTATTGGGGGAAGGGGATGACGGAGGACAAGGCGGCGGCGTACACCACCCTGTACACCGTGCTCGTCACCCTCGCCAAGCTCACCGCACCCTTCACGCCCTTCATTGCCGAGCAGATCTATCGGAATCTCGTGCCGCAGTTCTATGCGGATGCCCCCAAATCGGTGCATATGTGCGCTTTCCCCGCCTGCGACGGGGCCGCCGTCGACGCCGATCTCGAAAAGGGGATGGATTCGGTGCTCGACGTGGTCGTCTTAGGCCGGGCGGCGCGCAATGCCGGTTCGCTGAAAAACCGCCAGCCCCTCTCCGAGATGATCGTCGCCACCGAGCGCGACCTCGATCTGAACGACGAGCTGCGCGGCATCATCCTCGACGAGCTGAACATCAAGGAGATGAAACTCGCCAAGGATACCGCATCCCTCGTCACCTATAAACTCAAACCGCAGATGAAGACGCTCGGCCCCAAATACGGCAAGCTGCTCAATGCCATCCGTTCCTATCTCGAAACGTGCGATGCGGCGGCCGTCGTCGCGGCGGTCAAGGGCGGCGGCACCTTTACGGCCGAGATCGGCGGCGCATCCGTCGAGCTGACGGAAGGGGATCTGCTCATCTCCGCCGAGAGCGCCGAGGGCTATGTCTCCGCGAGCGACAAGGGCATCACGGTGGCGCTGAACACGGCGCTCACGCCCGAGCTCATCGAGGAAGGCATCGAGCGCGAACTGGTCTCCAAGATCCAGACCATGCGCAAGGAGGCGGGCTTTGAGGTGACCGACCGCATCCGCGTCTACTATGTCGCGGGGGATGCCGCCGCCAAAGTGCTTGAGGGCCGCGCCCGCCGCATTGCCGGCGTCGTCCTCGCCGATTCCATCGCCTGCGGCACCGCCGACGGCTATACCAAAGAGTGGGAGATCGGCGGAGACAAGGTGACGCTCACCGTCGCCAAGAGCAGCGAGGCGTGAGCGGACTGACCCGAACGTATGAAACTCGCACAGAACTGGAAGGACTACGCCGTCCTCGCCACGGGAGACGGCTATAAGCTGGAGCGCTGGAAGGACATCGTCCTCCTGCGCCCCGACCCGCAGGTCATCTGGCCCGCGCGGCAGGATCTGTTCTCGTATCCGGGGCTGTCCGCCGTCTACCGCCGCAGCGAAAAGGGAGGCGGCGCGTGGGAGTACCGCAAGAGCATGCCGCCCGACTGGACGATCGGGTACGGCGACCTGCGCTTCAAGATCAAGCCGATGGGCTTCAAGCATACGGGGCTGTTCCCCGAGCAGGCCGTGCATTGGGAGCAGATGGCTGCCCTCATTCGCGGCGCGGGGAGAAAGGTCAGGGTGCTCAACCTCTTCGCCTACACGGGCGGGGCGACGGTCGCCTGCGCCAAGGCGGGCGCGGAAGTCACGCATGTGGATGCGGCCAAAGGGATGGTGGAGCGCGCGGGAGAAAATGCGCGCCTTTCCGGCATCCATGCCGGCATCCGCTATATCATCGACGACTGCGCCAAGTTTGTGCGCCGCGAGATCCGCCGCGGCAACCGGTACGACGCGATCGTGATGGATCCGCCCTCGTACGGCAGGGGCCCGGGCGGCGAGATGTGGAAGATCGAGGCGGACCTCTTCCCCTTTGTACAGCTGTGCGCGCAGCTGCTGTCCGACGATCCGCTCTTCTTTCTCATCAACAGCTATACGACCGGGCTGCAGCCCATGGTCCTGCACAACATCCTCGAACTCTGCCTTACTGGGCAGGAAGGAAATATCGACGCCTACGAGGTCGGGCTCCCCACAGAGGAGGGCATTCCGCTTCCGTGCGGCGCGGGAGGTATATTTGTCCATGGATGAACCGAACATTTTGTATGAGGATAACCACGTCATCGTCGTCATGAAGCCGCAGGGCGTCCCTACCTGCGGGGACGAGAGCGGAGACGACAGCCTTCTCGAGGCGGTGCGCCGCTACATAAAAGTGACGTACGACAAGCCC
Source organism: uncultured Clostridia bacterium (assembly GCA_904419945.1). Lineage (GTDB taxonomy): Bacteria > Bacillota > Clostridia > Christensenellales > Borkfalkiaceae > Borkfalkia. Next base: position 11,058 of record CAJFTM010000021.1, on the reverse strand, counting down.
GGCAATGTGTATGTGGGGCTGATCCACCGCTTGGACCGCCCGACGGGCGGCGTCATGGTCTTTGCCAAGACGAGCAAGGCGGCTTCCCGTTTGGCTGCGCAGATGCGCGGCGGCGATTTTGAAAAGAAATATTTTGCCGTGCTCGTCGGCACGCCGCGCGAGCCGAAGGCGACGCTCGTCAATTATCTGAAAAAGAACCCCATCAACAACATGGTCTATCTCTGCCCGCAGACGACGGACGGCGCCAAGATGGCGTCGCTCGAATATGAGGTGCTGGAAGAAAAGGGGGGCTGCTCTTTGGCGCGCATCCGCCTGCATACCGGCCGCACCCATCAGATCCGCGTGCAGATGGCGGGTATCGGCTGCCCCGTGTACGGCGATATGCGCTATGGCGGCGAAAACGCCAAAAAGGGCGGGCTCGCGCTGTGGGCCTATTCGCTCGCGTTTACCCATCCCGTCACGCACGAGCGGCTGCGCTTTTTGCTCGAACCGCCGGCAGATACCTCTCCTTGGAAGCATTTCGACCTGAAAAAGGCGATGGAATTGTGACGGCCGGATAAAAAATGGCGGAGGGCAGTGCGAAATCGTCAAATTTTTGCCGAAAGCGAGAAAATGCGTTTGACAAACCCCCGCATATAAGGTAAAATAAATAGGTACAAGCCTTTTCGGGTCCCCATACATGGCGGGCCCGCGAATGATGCATTTGGGAGCAAAAGGAATGAATAAACAAAAAGTCAGCATACTCACATTGTTGGTCGCATTTGTATTCTGCATGGCGGCGATGTGTATTTCTTTCGGAGTGACGCACGCGGAGGATACTGTCGGGGCATCGGATATCTTTACGACCTCCGGCGGCGCGAGCCTGGACAGCGAGGGGGATTATCTCAACTTCTCGATGGGCAGCGCAGATGACGGCGCGTCCGTGTCTTTCCGCCGCAACCTCGCGCTCAAGTGGTACGCTTTCGACGGTGAGCCCGCCGTGGGCGGCGACTATTCCGCGCACTATTTGGAACTGACGTTTGCGTTTGCAAACACCGATTTTGACAGCTTCACCGTCACGCTGGAAAGCACGCAGATGACGATGAGCAAGGCGGGCAAGACCACCAACGAGATCGTCTTTACCCCCAACGGCGGCAACGTGACCGCCGTCGTCAACGGCGAAGGGGAGGGCGTGTCCGTTTCCGCTTCCGAGCCGATCACCATCACCCTGTCCGAGCGCGCCGGCGAAGAGGGCTACGGCAATTTTGTCGTATCCGTCAACGGCAGCGAGGCGGGTACCTTCACCAACATCGGGCGCTATTACGCGCAGTACGCTTCCGCGTCCGCCGATACGCCCATCACGCCGCTCACCTTCTCCGCGGAGACGGACGGCGAAGTTTCCTTCGAAGTGCAGTCGCTCAACGGCCAGAGCTTTGAACTGACCGGCGGCGAAGTCACCGATAATGCAGCGCCCGTGCTCGTGATCGACAGCGAGATCAAGCAGATCCTGCTCGGCACGGAGACCGATTTCGACACCATCGCCATCGACGTATGCTCTTCGACCGTCACCACCGACCGCTATTATTTGGCGGACGGCGTGCCCGCAACTTCGGAAGACGGCGAGCCGGTCGATCCCGCCTTTGAGGACGGCGATCTGGTCGGTTACAACGATTTTGAGAGCGACAAGCGCTTCTTTGAGACGGATTTTAACGGCAACGTCGGCGGTACCGTCAGCATCGCGTTCAGCCTGACGGACGGCAACGCCAACACCGCCTATTATTTCATCGAATGGTATGCCGCCGAGACGGATGAAAACGGCCACATCATGGTCGTGCATCCCGAATCGGTCGTAGATACTCCGACCCTCTCGTTTGATGAGGCAGGCGCGGCCGCTTATCAGGAAGAGGTCACGGCCGCCGCGCTCGACGAGGACGGCAACAGCATTCAGGTGGGCGACGGCGCTTATTACTACCTGCCCTCCCTGCGCGCCTACGTATCGGATGCGACCTGCGGCTACACCGATATGACCTTCCACATCTATTACCGCACGTATACGGGCGATACCGAGTCTACCTCCGGTGCCTATGACGAGCTGCGCATCGAAATGGCGGCAGAGGGCCTCTACGAGTTCCGCGTCGTTCCCGTCAACAGCGCCGGCAAGGCAATGGTCGGCGAATTTGAAAACGGGGAGAACACGATCTCGGCGAGCAACGTCTGGGATGCCACCAATCTCACGACCTTCCGCTTCCGCGTCACATACACCGGGCCTTCCATCGATGAGCCGGAAGAGGGCGAAGTCGGTTACGTCGATGTCGCATATGAGTTCGAGGACTTCGATATCATTGCCCTCGGCGATTACCAGACCCGCTATACGCTGTATCGCCTTGAGCTCAACGAGGGTGCGGATCCTTCGTCCGTGAGCGAAGTGCTCGCCGGCGAGCAGGAGTCTGTCTTAGAGAACACGTACGGCACGTGGGTCAAGATCTCCGTTTATGACAACGACCTCGAGAGCGATGAAGGGGACAACGCCTATGACTGGAATCCCGATTCCTCCCTCAGCTTTGTCCCGCAGGAGATCGGCTATTATAAGGTCGTCGTAGAAGTTGCCTCTGCCAATATGCCCATCGCTACGGCTTCGCAGGTGGTCAACGTCCGTTCGGAAGCGGACGTCATTCCCGGCGATACCTATTGGCTGCAGGAGAACCTGACTTCCGTCATCTTCCTCGGCATCGGCGTGCTCTGCCTGATCGGCATCGTCATCGTGCTGCTCATCAAGCCGAAGGACAAGAACGACAAGAAAAAAGAGGACCGCGCATAAGCGTCCGGACCGTTTCATGGCAGAATAAAAGAAATTTGGCGGCGGGCCGTTTGGCCCGCCGTAATTTTTTGTCCTCCGGAACAGTCGGCGGGCGGCGATCCCTTTTTTGAAAAAATTCTTGACGAAATGCGCCGCGTATATTATAATATTTGTGTTAAAGAATATCGGAGAGGTTATCGTTATGGTTCTGAAAGTATGCGTTGGCAGCTCCTGCCATCTGCGCGGCTCGTATGACGTCATTGAAGAGATGAAGCGCCTGATCAAAAAGTACGGCGTGGAGGATAAAGTCGACTTGCAGGCGACTTTCTGCGTCGGCAACTGTACCAACGGCGTTTCCGTCCTCGCCGACGAGGTGCTGCTGCACAACGCCAACAAGGATAACTGCGAGGAGCTCTTCCTCACGCAGGTCTATCCGCTGCTGGGTAAATGAGGGCGAGGTGCGCTATGGTCCGCTATCTCGATTTCAAGGATGCCCGCTGCAAAGACTGCTATAAATGCCTGCGCGAGTGTCCGGTCAAAGCCATCAAGGTGGTCGATCACCACGCCAAGATCATCGACAGCCGCTGCATCCTCTGCGGTCACTGCACCGAGGTCTGCCCGCAAAACGCCAAGAGCGTGCACAGCGAGCGGCAGGAGGTGGAGCGCCTTCTCGCAGGCGGCAGCGTCATCGCTTCCGTCGCTCCCTCGTTTGTATCCAGCTTCGGCCTGCAGGATTTCAACGTCATGCGGCTCGCTTTGGGCAGGTTGGGGTTTGCCGATGCGGAGGAAACCAGTATCGGCGCGCGCGAGGTGACCGCACAATACAAAAAGCTGCTCGAAAAAGGAAGCTTCAAAAATTTTATCACCTCCTGCTGCCCCGCCGTCAATACGATGATCGAGCTGTATTACCCGAAGGCGCTGCAGTATCTCGCGCCCGTCGATACGCCGATGGTCGCGCATGCCAAAATGATCCGCAAGCGGCATCCGGACGCCAAGGTCGTCTTTATCGGCCCCTGCATCGCCAAAAAGCGCGAGGCGCACGAGAGCGGCGTCGTGGACGGCGTCCTCACGTTCGAGGACCTCGCCGAAATGTTTGCGGACAAGGGCATCGTCCTCGATGAGATCGCCCGTCTGCCCGTTCACGAAGGCGGGGCGGCCAACCGCGCCAAATATTACCCCATCAGCCGCGGCATCATCAAATCCTTCGACCACTACATCGACGGCTATGAATTTGTCGCCGTGGACGGCGCGCAGAAGTGCAAGGAGGTGCTCGAAAACATCGAGAGCCTTTCCGGCATGTTCATCGAGATGAACAGCTGCGACTCCGCCTGCGTCAACGGGCCCTGTTCGCTCGCCCTCAAGGCGGGTGCCCTCAAAGCGAATGCGGACATCCGCAAATATGTACAAAAGGACTTGCAGGAGCGCGCTTCCGTGCCGTACACCCCGGCGGAAGGCATCGATTTTACCTGTGTCCACGAGCGCAAGCGCACGGAGGATTTTGTCCCGACCGATCGCCAGATCCGCGAGATCCTCGCCAAAACGGGCAAGACCAAGCCGGAGGATCTGCTCAACTGCGGCGCCTGCGGTTACGATACCTGCATGGAAAAGGCGTGGGCGGTCGCCAACGGTTACGCAAATATCGAGATGTGCGTGCCCTTCATGCGCGAGCGAGCGGAGAGCATGAGCTACGAGATCATTCAGACCAGCCCCAACGGCATCGTATTGCTGGATAACGACCTCAACATCCTCGAGATCAACGGCAAGGCCAAAGAACTGCTCGGCATCAAGGAGTACGATATCAAGGGGAAGGGGATCTTCCATTACTTCAACCCTACCGACTTTGTGCTCGCCCAAAACGATCATAAAAATCTCTATAATAAAAAGGTGTTCCTCGAAAAGACGGGCAGTTATATCGAGCTGACCATCATCGTCCTCAAGGACAATAAGGGCACCTACGCCGTGATGAAGGATATCACGCAGGAGACCAAGTCGGAAAAGCAGCTGGACAAGGTCAAGCTGGAAACGCTCGCCACCACCGACGAGGTCATCAAAAAACAGATGCGCGTCGCGCAGGAGATCGCCTCCCTGTTGGGCGAAACCACCGCCGAAACGAAGGTCGCCCTCCTCAAACTGAAGAAGACGCTGCAGGGCGAAGAGGGGAATCAATAGCCATGGCCCTGTGTCTGGAGAGCGGCTACACGTCGCTGAATAAAAAGAATGAGGAGCTGTGCGGCGACCGCGTCGAGAGCATCGTCTCCGGCGATTATACGACGCTCGTGCTCGCCGACGGGCTGGGCAGCGGCGTCAAGGCGAACATCCTGTCCACACTCACCTCCAAGATCCTCTGCACGATGGTCGCCAACGAGATCTCCATCGAGGAGTGCGTCGAGACCATCCTGCAATCGCTGCCCGTGTGCAAAGTGCGCGGTGTGGCGTACTCCACCTTCTCCGTCATCCACATGAACAGCGAGGGGAAGGGAGTGCTCTTTGAATTCGACAACCCGCAGGCCATCCTCGTGCGCGGCTGCAAGTGCTGCGATTTCGACCGCACCGCGATGGATATTTTGGGTAAGACCGTCTACAAGACAGACCTCGATCTGCGCGCGGGGGACATCGTCATCGTCATGAGCGACGGCGTCATCCATGCGGGCATCGGCATGACCATGAATCTTGGCTGGCAGCGGCCGGAGGTCATGGAGTTTTTGGACGACAACGTCAAGCCGGGCATGAGTGCGCGCGCCGTCGCCTGCCTGCTCGCGGGCGTGTGCAACGATCTCTACCTCGGCACCCCGGGCGACGATACGACGGTCGCCGCCGTCAAGGTGCGCGAAAAGCTGAACGTCTCCCTCATGATCGGCCCGCCCGTCGACAAGACAAAGGATGATTTTTATATCTCCCGCTTTCTCGCGGAGGAGGGGAAAAAGGTGGTCTGCGGCGGGACCAGCTCGCAGATCGTCGCGCGGCACCTGCATACCAACGTGCGCGCTTCCTTCGATTTTCCCGATAAAGACGTGCCCCCCATCGGATTCATCGACGGCATCGACCTCACCACCGAGGGGGTGCTCACCATGCGGCGGCTTTTGGAACTGTCCGAAAAGTACGTCTCCGTGCACGATCTGACTCCCAAGACCTTTACCAAAAAGGACGGGGCATCCCTGCTCGCGCAGATGCTCTTTGAGGAGGCGACGAGCGTGCACTTCTTCGTGGGGCAGAGCATCAATGCCGCCCATCAAGGGCTGCCCATCGATATCACGATGAAACTGAAACTGGTCGAGAGCCTCGCCGCCAATCTCAAAAAGATGGGCAAAGAGGTCGCGATCGATTACGATTGAGAATGAAATACCATAGAAAAGAACAGATCGGTTAGGAGAGAGAATTATGCCCGACAATAAGCGAATTTTCGACACTGCGGTGCAGAAGCTGAAATACGACGTACTCAAGGCGATCATCCGCAACGAGTACGAGCACTGCTATGAAAATATCTGGACGGATATCCCCAAGGAGATCTCGCCCGGCCCCAAGGCTACCATGCGCTGCTGTATCTTCAAGGAACGCGCCATCGTGCAGGAACGCATGAAGCTCGCGCTGGGCGGCAATAAGAACAACCCGAACGTCGTCGAAGTCATCGACATCGCCTGCGACGAGTGCCCGATCGGCGGTATTTTTGTGACGCCGGCGTGCCGCGGCTGTATCGTTCACCGCTGTCAGGAAGTGTGCCCGAAGGGCGCGATCCAGATCATCGAGCACCGCGCCGTCGTCGACAAGACCAAGTGCGTCGAGTGCGGCAAGTGCACGCAGGCCTGCCCGTACGGCGCCATCATCGCGCAGAAGCGCCCGTGCGTGGCGTCCTGTAAGGTCAAGGCGATCAGCGTCGGCGAGGATAAAAAGGCCGTCATCGACAACGACAAGTGCATCGCCTGCGGCGCGTGCGTCTATCAGTGCCCCTTCGGCGCCGTCGTCGATAAATCCTTCGTGCTCGACTGCATCGACATCCTGCGCGGCTCGGACGAAAACCGCAACTACCACGTCTACGCGGTCATCGCCCCTTCCATCGTCAGCCAGTTCAAGTACGCCAAGATCGAACAGGTCGTCACCGGCATCCGCAAGCTCGGCTTCCACCAGGTCGTCGAGGCGGCGCTGGGCGCAGACATCACCCTCTATCACGAGGCGCAGGAATGGAAGGAGAAGGGGATCCTGACAACTTCCTGCTGTCCTTCCTTCGTCATGTTCGTGGAAAAGAATTTCCCCGAACTCGCGCAGTATATTTCTCATTCTGTCTCGCCGATGGTCGAGGCGGCGCAGCTCATCAAGCGGACGGATCCGAAGGGCAAGGTCGTCTTCATCGGCCCCTGTTCGAGTAAAAAGCTGGAGTTCCGCCTGCCCAAAACGCAGGGCGCCATCGACTGCGTGCTCTCCTTTGAAGAGCTGCAGGCTTTCCTCGATGCCCGCCACATCGAGGTCGGGGAATTGGAAGAGACCTCGCTGGACAATGCCTCTTTCTATGGCCGCATCTTTGCCAAGAGCGGCGGCATCGCGCAGGGCGTTGCCGACGTCGCCAGGGAGATGGGCGTCGAGGGGATCAAGCCTTTGGCGATGAACGGTATCGACGAGTGCCGCGCCGCGCTGATGAAGCTCAAATTCCACCGCGCGACCGAAAACTTCTTCGAGGGCATGGCGTGCGACGGCGGATGCCTCAACGGCGCGCTCTGCCTCAACCACGGTCCCAAAAACGTGGTGGATGTGGATAAATACGGCGCCTCCGCCAAGGAGAAAAACATCGACAATTCCGTCAAGCTCTACAAACTCAGCCTGGGCGAGACGGACGCCTGAATCGGGTGAACAGCGCGGGGGAGCCGTTCGGCTCCCCCGCTTTGAACGGGCAGACATTTTTGCGGCCCCGCTTTGCCGGGGCGGAGGTGAAGCAATGGAACAGCAATCGATGTTCGAAAGCGAGCGCGACCTGCCCCTCGCCGCGCGGCTGCGGCCGCGCACGCTGGACGAGTTCGTGGGGCAGACGCATTTATTGGGCGAGGGCAAGGTCCTGCGCCGCCTCATCGAGAGCGACAGGATCGGCTCGATGATCTTTTGGGGACCGCCGGGCGTGGGCAAGACGACGCTCGCGCGCATCATCGCCAACCGCACGCGCGCCGCCTTCATCGATTTTTCCGCCGTCACCAGCGGCATCCGCGAGATCCGCCAGGTTATGGAAAAGGCGGAAAAGAACCGCATCTTCGGCGCGCGCACCATCGTCTTCGTGGACGAGATCCACCGCTTCAACAAGGCACAGCAGGATGCCTTTCTGCCCTTTGTCGAAAAGGGCAGCATTATCCTCATCGGCGCCACGACGGAAAATCCCTCCTTCGAGGTGAACGGCGCTCTCCTGTCCCGCTGCAAGGTGTTTGTATTGCAGGCCCTCAAAACGGAGGAGCTCGCCGCCCTTCTGCGCCACGCTCTGACGGACGAGCGCGGCTTCGGCGGGCAGAAAGTGGAGATCGCCGACGATCTCATCGAGGCGATCGCCAATTTTGCCAACGGCGATGCGCGCAGCGCCCTCTCCACGCTGGAGATGGCGGTGCTCAACGGCGAGACGAACGGGGATGCCGTGCGCGTCACCCGCGAGAGTATTGAGCAGATCACCTCCAAAAAGTCTCTCCTGTACGACAAGACGGGGGAAGAGCACTACAACCTCATCTCTGCGCTGCACAAGTCCATGCGCAATTCCGATCCGGACGCCGCCGTCTATTGGCTGGCGCGCATGCTCGAGGCGGGGGAGGACCCGCTCTACGTCGCCCGCCGCGTCACCCGCTTTGCCGCAGAGGACGTCGGCCTCGCCGATCCGCGCGCGCTCGAACTCGCCGTCGCGGCGTACCAGGCCTGCCACTGGATCGGCATGCCCGAGTGCAGTGTGCATCTCGCCGAGGCGGTCATCTATCTCTCCCTCGCTCCCAAGTCCAACGCCGCATATCTCGCCTACGAGCGTGCCAAAAAGGACGCGCTGACCATGCTCGCCGAGCCGGTGCCTCTCGTTATCCGCAATGCGCCCACCAAGTTGATGAAAGAGCTCGACTACGGCAAAGGCTACCAGTATGCGCACGATGCGGCCGATAAGCTCACCGACATGCAGTGCCTGCCAGACTCCCTGCTCGGCCGCACCTACTACCGCCCGACGGAGGAGGGGACGGAGGCGCGCATCGCATCCCGCCTCGCCGAGATCAAGGCATGGAAGAAGCGGCATGCTGCCGGGCTTTCGCCTGCGGCCAACCCCGTCAAGGGGCGATCCTCTCCGCCGCAGGATCATGGCTCGCATCCGGAGGGGAATGAGTAGCTTGCCGGGGGGGCATGTCGCCCGGCTCTTCGCCGCAGCCGTAACGGCTGGGTACGGTTTACCGCGGCATTGCGGTTTGCTGCGGCGCATCCGAATCAATATTGCATCTCGATCGGGGAGCCTTGATGGGCTCCCCGATGTTCGTGCAAAAAAAAGAGAGGCCTTGCGGCCTCTCGCGCGGGCAAAATGCTCGCGTACCCATATGATCACCAGTCCTGCTTTTTCAAGGATTTGCTCTTGACGTCGTCGTAATAGGCAAAGTACTTTTCCTTGAAACTCTCTTTGGGGAGCGCGCCTTCCTCTCTCCGCGCGCGCAGCAGCTCTTCCAGCTCTGCGGGCGTAAAGTCCGAAAGGTCCGCCTCTCCGTCATACGCGGAGAAAAACTTATATAAATCGGCTTCCGACATTGCTGCCTCCTATTGCTTTTTGCGGTACAGGTACATGGTCGTGCCGTCCGCTTCCGTACCGATGGAATATTTTTTCAGGTAGGGGGTCAGCTTTTCCATCATCTTTTTGAAAGAATTGCATCCGAAGTTTTTGGGGATAAAGTCCGAATATTTCTGCTTCATCTCCGAAGAGATCTGCGCAAAAAAGGCCTTGCCGCTGTTGTCGAGCATGCGGTCGATGATGTTGTGCAGGTCGCTCTTGCGCTTGTTGTCGAGGATCTCCTCCTGCGGCGCCGGCGCCGGCTGCGCTGCCGCGGGGGAGGGCTTGCCGCCCTTTGTCCGCTCTCTCTTTTTGGGGGGCTTGGCCTCTTCGCCGCCGTCCAGGTAGATAAACTCGTTGAAGGCGTTCACATAGCTTTGGTTGACGTTCCGCCCGCCTAAGCCGATGACCGTCTTGTCCCGCTCGCGCAGTTCGCGCACGAGGCGGGTGTAGTCCGAGTCGCCCGCGGCGATGCAGAATACATCCACATCCTTTTCAAACAGGATGAGCAGCGCCTGGATGATGAGGCAGATGTCCGTCGTGTTTTTGCGCGCCTGCACTTCAAACTGCTGCACGGCGGTCATCGAATAGCGGTTGACCTCTTCTTTCCACGCGCGGACGGATGCCTTTGACCAATCGGCAAAGATGCGCTTGACCATTACATTGCCGTAGTTGGATGCCTCGTCGAAGATCTGCTTGGCATTCTGCGCTCCTACGTTTTCGGCGTCGATCAAAACGGCAACATTGGTGACTTTTTCCATATTCGTTTCCATATACTTCCTTGGCAGAGGATGGGGTATCCGTACGCCCGTCTCTTTTCCCTTATTATACCGCGGGAGAAAAATTTTGTCAAGCAAAGTCCAAAACTGCCCCGGCTGGTGAGCTGTAGGTGGCGTATTTCGCCAAATGCGCCACACGATCAGCGGCCTGCGCTTCTGCAAACAGGAAGTTGTGAGGCTGCGTGCGGGCAGCCGGGATCATCTTTCGCTTGCCCCGCACGTTCGGCGCCTTGTCTATGTCGTGGACGATATTTTCATTGCGCGGGGTTTTGGATATATGCCGCGCGCGTCTATGGAATTACAGTTTGAAAAAATCGGGCTTTTTGACGGCGTTCACGAGGTCTGCAATTTACTGCCGTATGCAAAAATCTTTCTGCCTGAAATTCAAAGCAAATTAGACAGCCGCAAATCCATGACCGCCGAACGGGTAGCCGATTATTTTTTGCGGTATATCGAACGGCAGAGAAAAGTCGGCGTTCAGATGTGGGCTGACACGCAGACAGACGATAGCGCGGATACACGCTTTCGTTCCCTTGCGGATAAACTCATAGAGGTACAAGGCAAGCGCAATTATTACGACCGCCACGGGCGGCTCGTCAGAACAGTTTATGAAACAACGAAAGAGAGCAACAGTTTTTCCGTTGCTCTCTTTCTTTGTATAACGAAAACCCCGCGATAGTCGCGGGGTTCAAAGGAGGCTAAGCCGATGAGGATGACAAAAGAACTCCGATTGTGTAAAATAAGAACTGACC
>CAJFTM010000020.1 GCA_904419945.1 uncultured Clostridia bacterium | reverse complement strand
TGGAAGATTTCGAGATCGTACCCGCAGAAGTTACAGTCGTTTGGCCGCAGGATTCGTTCGTCTACAACGGCGAGGATCAGTTCGGCTCGGTGTCGGCATACTTTGTCGGCATTGACGGAGCAAACGTCGCTCTGACGCTGCGCGAGTTTACCTTCCGCAATGTCAATGAGGGAGGATACACCTTTGAGGTGCTCGGGGCGCAGGATGATTCCTTCAACATGAACAACTACCGCCTGACGGGTACGACGCACGTGCTCTCCATTGCGCCGCTCGCCGTTACCGTCACTGCGGACGATAAGTCGGTGGTTTACGGCGAAAGCGCCGAACTGACGTGGCACGCGAGCGAAGCCGTCTTTGAAGAGGATGCGGAGGCAAACCGCGTAGTCGTCTCCCTCTCGCGCGAGAGCGGCAGCTCGATCGGCTCGTACACCATCACCGTGACCGTGAGCGGCGCGCTGGATAACTATATCGTCACCACGGAAAACGGCACCTATACGATCGCACAGATGACGACAAATCTGCGGATCGAACTTCCCGAGGATCGCGTCTATGACGGCAGGCCTGTCGAGGCATGGTTGGTCGGCATCGGCGGCGCCGTGCCGAGCGACGTCTACCTCTATTATACGGGTACCGCCAACGACGGCACTTCGTGGGCCTCTGCAAATGCGCCTACAAAGGCGGGCACCTATACGGTGGAAGCGCGCACGGATAATGCTTCCTATGATCTCGTCTGTTCTTCGGTGCGGTTGGTCATCGAGCGCGCTCGGGCGGTCATCGATGTGAGCGGCGTACAGACGCACTATCTGTATACCGGAAGCCTGCAGACCGTGAACAGCGGCGCGGTGCTCAACCACGGCGAGACGTCGCTGGTTTACAGCAACAATACCTTTACGACGGTTGCCGAGGGCAACGGGCTGCGCGTGCGCATCTATGCGGAGCAGACTGCCAACTACGAGGCCGCCGAGGCGTACGTTACGATCACCGTTGAGCAATCCGGCTTCTCTTTCTCCGTCACCATCCAAGACTGGGTCTATGGCGAGGAGGCGAACGATTATGTGCTCTCCGCCGGCGCAAATCCGGGCGGCGGGCGCGTGACGGCCCTGTATACGGGTACGACCAATGCGGGCGAAGCGTACGAAAGCAGTGCCGCCCCGACGCAAGCGGGTGAATACACGCTCACCGTTACCATCGCCGCGACGGGTAACTATTTGGGCGGAAGTGCGAGCGACACCTTTACCGTGCATCGCGCGGAAGCGAATTTTACAGTCGAGATCGAGGGCTGGATGTACGGCGAACAGCCGAACGGCTATGCGCTGGATCCCGCGCTCTTCGAAGAATATATCGAAAATGTCTATTATACGGACGGCAGCCTCTACTTTATGCAGCCGCCGACGGCCGTCGGCGAGTATACGATCGTCGTTGAAGTCGCGCAGTCGCCCAATTACGGGGCCGGAAGCGCGCAGGCAGACTTTGCCGTTTCCCTGGCGCGGGCGGAGCTGTCCGTCTCCATCGAGGGCTGGACGTATGGTGAAGCGCCGAATGAACCGACGGTATCGGCAGCCTCCGACAGCGAAGTGACGCTGCGCTATACCGGCACCGCCAACGACGGTACGGCGTGGGATTCTTCCGAGGCACCGAGCAAGGCGGGCGATTATACGCTGACAGCAACGATCGTTGCCGGCGGCAATTATGCCGGGGAGACTGTCTCCTGCGACTTCGCCGTTGCCCGTGCGCTCGTCCGTGCGCCTTCGCTGGGCGCAGAAGGGGAGCGCGAGGCTTCGGCCGTGTATGACGGCGAAGAGGTCTCCGTCGTCGTCCTCGGCTATGACGGGGCGCGGATGGTACCGCAGGCTGCGGGTGTCCGTTTCGAGTTGGACGGCGAGAAGTGGATCCTCGTCGCCGATGAGGAAGGGACGTATACGGTAACGTTCACTCTGACGGATGCAGATAACTATGCGTGGGCGGCGGAAGACGGGGAGGACTTCTCCGATGGAGTCGTCTTGACCTGGACCGTCACCGAAAAGGTGGATTCGCTGTTGTGGCTGATCATTCTGCTCATTGTTCTCATTGTCTTGCTGCTAATCGCGCTTATTCTGTTGATCTGTGCAGAGAAGAGGGCGCGCCGGTCCGGCAAAGATGCGGGCGGCGCCGGAAACGGCGGGGAGCAGGGCGCAGAAAGCGATAGGGCAGAGGATTCAAATCTGCAGGATAGCGCGCTGTATGCATTGGCGCCGTTCGGTATGCTGGTCGTGCCGACGAGCCACATCGCGGCGGTCGCCGTATTGACGGCCGCAGCTGCGGCGCTGCTCATCGTCGATATTTGGTTGTTTGTGCGCTGGCGGCGCGCGGTGCGCGCCGCGCGCGACCTCGCCGCCGGAGAGGCGGAAATGCTGCAAGAGGGCCCCGTGTATGCAACATCGGGGGATGCAGAGGTCACGTTTGAGCCTTTGCCTGAGGAATTTTCTTCCCAATGCGCGCCTGTGGATGCCGGCGAAATCCCGGCGGAGGATACCGCCGAGGCAGCGGAAGAGGCACAGGCAGCTCCCGCAGAGGACTCCGAAGAAGCAGTGGAGGCAGAGCCTGCGGATGCCGGCGAAGTCCCGGCGGAGGATACCGCCGAGGCAGCGGAAGAGGCACAGGCAGCTCCCGCAGAGGACTCCGAAGAAGCAGTGGAAGAGGCACAGGCTGCTCCCGCAGAGGACTCCGAAGAAGCAGTGGAAGCAGAGCCCGCGGGTGCCGGCGAAGTCCCGGCGGAGGATACTGCCGAAGCTGCGGAAGAGGTCGGCCGAACGGACGGACACAAAGAATAAACGAGGCGCCGTGACGGCGCGGAGAGATCAGAATGATACAGGGACAGAATGTAAACAGGGAGGGCGCTGTGGCGCAGCTCTCCGGGGATGAAGTACAGAATATTGTCATTCGCAGCGGGGCAGAAAGTGCTGTCCGGTCGGGATTTGCCGAGGAAGATGCCTTTGCTCGCTATAATTTCAGCTTCCGGGCGCGCCTGATCCAGGCCACGCCTGCCGTGCAGGGATATTGCGGCGTGCTGTTGGGTGCGGTGCAGGCGTGCGCAGGGCTGCGGCTGACTTACGGCAGGCGGCAGGTGTATGTGCATCGCGGCAGAAAGCAGGTCGCGCAGTTCCTGTTCAAGGGCCGCACGCTGTGTGCAGCCTTTGCGCTCGATCCGCTCGAGTACATGGCGACCAAATACCACGGCGAGGACGTTTCCGGCTGGAAGCGGTTTGCCAAGACGCCCATGCTGCTGCGCGTCGTTTCTCCGCGCAAATTGCGCTATGCGCTGCATCTGCTCGCGCAGGCAGCGGGCGTGCCGGAAAAACTGTTGCTGGCGGCGCCGCCCGCGGATTGTACGTTTGAGTTTCTCTCGATCGAGCAACTGATCGAGGAGGGGCTTGTCAAACCTCTGTAAAGCGAAGGGGCTGGTGCCGATCTTGCGGCACCAGCCCCTCTGTGCTCTGCGGGAAGGGCGCAATTCGCGTTGCGTTTCTGACAAAATGCGCTGAAAATGATCCGCTGCGGCAAAAATGGTGTATAATGGAGAAAATACAGCCCGGATACGGGCATATCGGGAGGATAGAATGAAGAAGGGGATCGCGGCGCTGCTCGTTTTGGTCATGGCGGCCTGCATATTTGTCGGCTGTGCGGAGGAACGCGGATTTTTGCCGGAATATGATATCGAAGGCTGTGTCTCCCGCATGGGCGAGGGGAGTTTGCAGGATGTGGGCGGCGTCGATTTCGAGCCGATGCTCTGGATCGACGGGGAGTATACTCTTCCGTATCGGCTGTATATCCCCGCTTCGTATGACGAGACGCGGGAGTATCCTTTGCTGCTCTTTCTGCACGGGGCAGGCGAGCGGGGAGATGACAACCTGCAGCCCGTCATAACGTATGCGGGCCTGGATTCCTTCTTTGACGAGGAGGACGACCCCGCCCGCGAGGCGATCGTCCTCATCCCGCAGTGCCCGGTCGGGGACATGTGGGTGGATGTCGATGCATCGGAAAAGGGAATGTATTCGATCGAGAGCGTGCCCGAGTCCGAAGCAATGTCTGCCGTGCTCAAACTGATCAAATTTACCGTGTCCGATCTCTCGGTCGATACCGCGCGCATCTATGCCATGGGCATGTCGATGGGCGGATACGGCACTTGGGATATCCTCGCGCGGCATACCGACCTGCTTGCGGCTGCCGTTCCCATCTGCGGCGGCTGCGATGTTTCCCGCGCGGAGGCGATCAAAGAGATCCCCGTCCGCACCTTTCACGGAGCGCTCGACCCCATTGTCCCGCCCGACGGCACGCGCGCGATGGCGGCCGCTCTCGAGGGGGCGGGCGCCGCAGATTTTTCCTACACCGAGTATGCGGACGGGATGCACGATATTTGGAATCGCGCGATGCAGACGGAGGGGCTGGACGACTGGCTCTTTGCTCAGAAAAAGGAATGAGCGCGCGGGCGGAGCAAATCAAAAAGAGCGGCCTTCGCCTGCAATTCCGATAGGGAATTTACCGCAGTGAAAAAGTATAGCGCACGATACCTTGCAGGCAAGGCAGTGCGCTTATTTATTCTACTTTTGAAATGATTTACTCTATAATTACGGTAAGGTAAACGGTAATTTCGCTTTATATATTGTTGAAACAATCAAGAACGAACAGAACGAAAAGGGGAAGCTGTACGGATATGGGGGAGACATTTCTTATTTCATTGTTGATATCAGTCATTTTGCCGATCACATTTTCGCTTTTTTGGCTTTTTAAGGTCCGGGGTGAAAAGAAAATCTTATCCCAAGAAGTTATTCGCACCCGTCCGCCCAAGGTGCTTTCCGGGTTTCTTCTTGGATTTGCGCTGATCGTACTTTTGGTCGGTATCGCAGCTATCATCTATTGTTGCATTGCAGACAGCGAAAACACAACCGCTTCGATGATTATTACAATATCAGTGTGTGTCGCAGTATTCTCGGCGCTCGGCTTTTTCGGATATGCGTATGTTCGTTTTAACTATGTCGTTGCCGATCCCGAGGGAATACTTGTACACCGACTTTTTCGAAAAAAAAGATATTATAGATATGAGGAGATCGGCTGCTTTCAGGATACAATGGATTTGGGCGTGATGGGCGGTTTGGTCGGTTACGATAAAGACAATTCGAAAATTTTTGCCATCGAGGCAGTGCATATTGGCGCTTCCGCTGTGGCGCAACGATTGCGTGAACACGGAGTTTTGGAAAAATCAAAAAGATAACTTGATCCAAACAGGGAATGTTTAGGCGATCAATCTCAATGTATTGAGCAATAAAACGAGCAAAGATGTTTAAAAATCTTTGCTCGTTTTTAATCTCTATGGGAATTGCCCTTAGGAGCCCTCCCAATTTTGCCGTCCTTTTGATCGGAATGGCACGCGGCTGCCCGGCGGAACAGGAGCGCTTTGCACAATTATTTGGCACCTAACATTGAAAAGGGCTGCGGGCCCGATGTATAATGCTGCTTGTGGAGGGGCGGCGCAGGGGCGCGGCCGGACATGATGGGTGAACGGGAGACCATCCGCCGCATTCTGGAGATCGAGGCGGAGCAGAGGCGGCGCGCGGAGGAAAATCCGCTCGCGCACTACAATGCAGGGCGCGTCAAACATAAAAAACAAATCGCCTTTCACCGCTGCAAAAAGCGCAATCGCTGGGTGTTCGGGGGAAACCGGAGCGGAAAGACGGAATGCGGCGCGGTGGAGTGCGTATATATGGCGCGCGGCGTGCACCCGTACCGCAAAAACCGCAGGGATGTGTTCGGGTGGGTCGTCTCCCTGTCGCAGCAGGTCCAGCGCGACGTCGCGCAGAAAAAGATCCTCCACTATCTCGCCCCCGAGTGGATCGAGGATGTCACGATGCTTTCGGGCAAAAAGGGATCGCCCTCCGGCATCATCGATCAGATCCGTGTACGCAATGTGTTCGGCGGCATTTCGGTCATCGGGTTCAAGAGCTGCGATCAGGGCAGGGAAAAGTTTCAGGGCGCCTCGCTCGATTTCGTCTGGTTCGACGAAGAGCCGCCGCGCGACGTGTACGAGGAGTGCCGCATGCGCGTGCTCGACCGTGCCGGAGATATTTTTGGCACGATGACGCCGCTCAAGGGGCTGACCTTCGTCTATGATGAGATCTACATGAACAGGCGCAGCGACCCGGAGGTTTGGTACGAGTTTATGGAATGGGCGGATAATCCCTATCTCGACAGGCGCGTTGCGGAACAGATGGCCCGTTCGATGGATGAAAAGTCGCTCGCGTCCCGCCGTTTCGGCAAATTTGCGGTGGGCGAAGGACTGGTCTATCCCGAATTTGACGAGCGCGTGCACATTATCCCGCCCTTTTCGGTCCCTGCCGATTGGCAGGATACCATTTCCATCGACCCGGGGCTCCATAATCCGCTGTCCGCGCACTGGTATTGCGCCGATTATGACGGGAATGTCTATGTCGTCGCCGAGCATTATGCCGCGGGAAAGGACATCGACTACCATGCGCAGCGCATTCGCGAGATCTCTGCGGCGATCGGCTGGCATACGGACGGGAAGGGTCGGCTGCGCGCGCTGATCGATTCCGCCGCCGGTCAGCGCACGTTGGCGAGCAGTAAGAGCGTGAGCGAGCTGTTCTGCGAGCGGGACATCCTCGTGGACACAAATGTGGATAAGGATCTGTTTGCCGGTATCGCGCAGGTCAAGAGCTATTTACGCGGGGCGGAGGGGCGGCCGCGGCTGTATATCTTTGAGGGGTGTACCAACCTCGTGCGCGAGATCAAGGGGTACTTTTGGGGTTCGGGCGATCTTCCGAAAAAGCGCGACGATCATGCGCTGGACGAATTGCGCTATTACCTGATGACCCGCCCGCGCGCCGCCGCACCCGAACGGGAGCAGACTGCCGTACAGAAGGACAAGGCGCGCCTGCTGCGCCGTCTGCGGGGCGGCAGAGGCAGATGAGGGAGGAAGAATGTGGAAGACGAAGAGGTAAAGGCGGCGCTGCGGCGGCGGGCGCTCGGCTTTGAGACGGACGAGATCGTCGAGGAGTACGCCTTTCAGGAGGGGGAAGCCGTGCTGCTCAAGCGCAAGGTGACCAAAAAGACGGTGCCGCCCGATATGACGGCGGCAAAAATGCTGCTGGAGGGGGAAATGCCGGCCGCTTCGCTGAGCGACGAACAGCTTGCGGCGGAAAAGGCGCGCCTTTTACGGCAATTAAAGGAGGGGAAAGAGGGGTGAAGGACAGGTCAACAGAGGCGGAGCGCGCCCGTGCGCGCGCCGCGGAGGCAGAGGAGGAACGGCTGGTGCGCGCCGTGCTCGATGAGTTTGAGGCGCGGCGGGAGGCACGGCGGCCGTTGGAGCGGAGCTGGGAGCTGAACATGAACTTTCTTGCGGGCAACCAGTATTGCGACATCGGGCCCGCGGGGGAGCTGGAGGAGGAGCAGCCCCGATTTTATTGGCAGAGCCGGCGGGTTTTCAACCATATCGCGCCGGCCATCGACACGCGCTGTGCCAAATTGGCGCGGGTAAGGCCGGTCATGTCGGTTCGGGCGGCGACGGGCGAGGAATCGGATATGCGCACGGCGAAGATCGCCGCGGATGTCCTGCATTCGGTGAGCGAGGAGTGCGCTTTGGATGACGCCGTCTCCCGTGCGACCGCATGGAGCGAGACGTGCGGCACGGCCTTTTATAAAGTGTACTGGGATGCTCGCGGCGGAAAGTCCCGGGAGGGAGGACAGCCGGAGGGCGCGGTGTGCGTCGCCGCCCTTTCGCCCTTTGAGATCTACCCGCAGGATCTCGCCTGCGAGCGTGTGGAGGATCAACCGAGCATCATGCATGTGCGTGCGGTCCCCGTGCAGGAGATCCGGGAAAAGTACGGCCTGAGCGTCGCGGAAGAGGATATCGATGAATTTTCCTTTACGCCGCGGGCTGCTTCCTCGAATGACGTCGGCGGGAGCGGGGCTGCTCTGCATACAGTGCGGCGCGGCTGCGCGAAGGTCATCGAGTATTATATGCGCCCGAACGAGGCATTTCCCAACGGGCGGCTCACCGTCATCGCGGGGAACAGGCTCGCCTACTGCGGGGATCTGCCCTACGTCAACGGCGAAAACGGCGCGCGGACCTATCCGTTCGTCAAGCAGTGCGCGGTCCCGCTCTCGGGGGCTTTTTTCGGGGGCAGCCTCATCGACCGCATGATCCCCGTCCAGCGGGCGTTCAACGCGGTCAAAAACCGCAAGCATGAATTTCTCAATCGGCTGACGATGGGGGTGCTCGCGGTGGAGGACGGGTCTGTGGATACCGAGGAACTGCTCGAGGAGGGGCTCGCGCCGGGCAAGGTGCTCGTTTACCGCCGCGGTTCGCAGCCGCCGCGCCTGTTGAGCGCCGATTCCATGCCGGGTGAATTTCAAACGGAGGAGGAGCGGTTGCTGGACGAGTTCATTTTGGTCAGCGGCGTCAGCGAATTGAGTTCGACCACGCAGAACCGCACGCACGTGACGAGTGCGACGGGGCTGCAGCTGCTCATTGACCTCGACGATACCCGCCTCGCGGTCACGACGGACAGTATCCGCCGCGCCATCAAGCAGATCGGCCGCTTTATTTTGCGGCTGATGCGCCAATTTGCGGGACATCGCCGCCTGCTGCGCATGGCGGGAGACGGGCGTCGAGCGGAGTGGATCAGCTTTTCCGCTTCCGATCTCTCCTCTGATGACGTCGTTTTCGAGACGGACGTGGACGAGACGAGTTCTCCCAGCAAGCGCCGCTCGCTGCTGTACGAGCTGGTGTCGATGGGATTGCTCGCGGGAGAAGACGGGAAGATCCCCGCCGAAACGCGCAGCAATCTTTTGGAGGCGCTCGGGTTCGGCGGGCTGGACGGTTCGCATGGCCTGCTGCCGCTGCACAAGAACAAGGCCGCGGAGGAAAATCGCCGTCTGCTCGCGGAGGAAGTATCCGTCGACCGTTATGACGACGACGCCGTGCACATTGCCGAGCATACGCGCTTTCTGCTGTCGGACGAGTTCCGCCGGCACGAGGAGGCAAAGGAACGCTTTACGGCGCACTTGCGCGGGCATGAAGAGCAGGCCCGCCGCAGGCGGGAAGAAACCGCCCGGTAAGGGCGGCATGGCGGGGCGGTCTGTCCGGCACCCGCAGCCCCGCCGCGGCGGGGCGGATAAAAATCAGGGAGGGATGTATGGAAAAGGAGAACGAAACGACCGGAGCGGCCGAACAGGTGAAGGAGTTGCCCGCCGCAGAAGCGGGAGCACTGCCCGATCTGGGCAAGTTCAGAAGCGTGGAAGCCCTTTTGCACGCGTACAATTCGCTGGAGGCGGAATTTACGCGCCGCAGCCAGCGCCTGCGTGAATTGGAGGGAAAGGGCGCGGGCGAGAACGCTTTGCCGGCTGCGCCCGCGCCCGCGGCGGATGCGGGCATTTCGCTGGAAGAGAGGGTGGAACGGGCGGTCGAGCGCTGTCTTGCCGCGCGCGAAGCCCCCTATGTCATGGCGGGCGGCGGATCTTTTGCGGCTGCACCGCCGCGGCGCGCGCGTACGCTGGAAGAGGCGGGCAGGCTCGCGCAGGAACTGTTCCGCAAGTAGGGCGCCGCCGCACAGATCAGAACAAAAAAAAGGGAGGAAAATGATCCATGGTAACAATGACGAGCGCGGACAGCGCGCTGAAAAATTACTATCTCGGCGTAGTCGCGCAGCAGCTGAATGCGGAGGTCAATCCGCTGCTCGCGAAGATCCGCCAGACCACGGCGGATGTATGGGGCAAGGAGGTGCGCCGCCTGGCGCAGTACGGCGTCAACGGCGGCGTGGGGGCCGGCACCGAGGAGGGCGCGCTGCCCGTTTCCGGCGGCAACAACTACGAGCAGTTCGTGACCACATTGAAAAATCTTTATGGTACGGTGGAGATCAGCGACAAGGCAGTGCGCGCTTCTGCCAACAATGCGGGCGCGTTTGTCGATCTGCTCACGGCGGAGATGGAAGGGCTGGTCCGCTCCTCCGCCTTTAACTTCGGGCGCATGCTCTTCGGCGACGGTTCGGGCGTTTTATGCGAGGTCGTGTCTGTGTCCGGCAATGCCGTCACGGCAGATTCCGTCAAAAATATCGTCGAGGGGATGACGGTGGACCTCCTCGATGCGAAGGGGGACGCCATCGACGGTGCAACCGCCCGCCGCATCACGGGGGTGGACCGCGCGGCCAAGACGTTCACTCTCTCCGGCGGCACCCTGACGGGCGTGACGGCGGGCTGCCTCGTCTGCGTGCAGGGCTCATATAACCTCGAACTGACCGGCCTCGGCGCTATCTTCAAGGATACGGGCACCCTCTACGGGCTGGATCGCGCTACACATGCATGGATGATCCCGTATATGAAGGAGAAGGTGGGAGCCATCAGCGAGACCGTTTTGCAGACGGCGATCGACGCGCTGGAAGAGCGCGCCGGAAGTCGGGTGGACTTCATTGTTTGCAGCTGGGGCGTCAAGCGCGCCCTGCAGAAGGCGCTCAGCGCTTCGCGCGTGCAGACGGATATGGCAGTGCTCGCGGGCGGTTACAAGGCGATCACGTACAACGGCATTCCCGTCGTGGCGGATCGCTTCTGCCCGGCCGGCACCATGTATCTGCTCAATACGTCCGATTTCTGCCTGCACCAGCTGTGCGACTGGAAGTGGCTGGAAGGGGATGACGGCCGCGTGCTGCGCCAGGTTCCCGGCAAGCCGCTGTACACGGCGACGCTCGTCAAGTATGCAGATCTCATCTGCACCCGCCCGTGCGGGCAGGCGATGCTGACGGGCATTACCGAGGAGTAAAGCGCTTTTCGGATAAACCGGGGCCGGAACTGCCGGCTAAAAGCCGGGGTGCCGTTCGGCTGTGGGGCCGCCTGCGGGCGGCCCTTTGCCCGACGCGCCCGGCGAAAAACGAGGAGGGATTTATGCGGGTCAGAGAGATATTGATCCTTGCGGCGGAACTGGCCTGCCGCCGCGACCTGGCGGATTACCTTGCCGGGAAAAACGGGGAGGATGCGTCCGCTTTTGCGCGGGAAGAGGAGGCGATGCTGCGCTGTTATAATCTTACCGAGAACGAGCTCGCGCTCGACTATCTGCCCCTCCGCCGCACGGAAAAGTTTGTATCGGACGGCTGTATCGCTTATAAGGCGTTTGCAGAGCCGCCCGTCGAGATCTTATCTGTGCGCGGCGAAACGGGCCGCTCTCTTCCCTTTACGGCGGGGGAGGATGGGGTGCTCGTGCGGGCGGGCTGCGTGACGGTCGAGTATTCCGTTCGCCCGCGCCCGAAGGCTGCGGGCGACTTCCCCGAACTCTCGCAAAAGGGAGATGCGCGGCTGCTCGCCCTGGGGACCGCGTGCGAGTATGCGCTGATGAGCGGCAACTACGAAGCGGCATCGCTGCTCGATAAGCGGTACCGCGATGCCATTGCCTGCGCCTGCCGCGAGCGGGGCGGGCGGTTTCGGCTGCGGAGGTGGGTATGATCGTTTCAGAAAAAGCGTTGCCCGCCTTTTCCGTTTCGGAGCGTACGGCAGAGGCAAAGTGGAAGGGGGATGCGGCGGGCGTATGCGGCCCCGCGCCCTCGGCGCTGCTGAGCGGCTTTCCGGGCGGGGCAGAGGTAAAACCGGGAGGGGTGCCGATCTCGCTGCCGGCGGGGGAAGCCCCGCTCGCCGCGTTTGCGGCGGGAAATACGGTCGCCGTCTGTTGCGGGAGCGGATCGGTGTATATCTGTTCGGCGTCGGGTACGAGGAAGACTTCGGTCCGCTTTTCGCGCATCCCGGCCTGTGCGCGCATCTACGACGGCGGTGAAGCGTACGTTTTGTCGGATGGTTCCCACAGCGCTCTGTTGCGGGAGGGAGGCCTGACCGCATCCGTTCTCCCTGCCTTCGAGCGTGCCGCTTACTATGGGGACAGACTGTGGCTCGCGGATGCGGGAGAGGAAGGGCGCGTTCGTTATAGCGCGCCCGCATCGACCGATCTTTCGGCGGCGCGCGGCAGGGGCGGGGACATCTCTTTTCCCTCCGCGTACGGGCAGATCGTCGCGTTGCTCCCGCTTGGCGACGCGCTGCTGCTCTTTCGCGAGCGGGGCGTTCAGCGGCTGCGCGCAAAGGGGGATGAGCGCGATTTTACATTGTCCGATCTCTTTTCCGGCGCGCATATTTACGGCGACACCGTCGCCGATGTCGGCGGCCGCGCCGTGTGGCTGGCGGAGGATGGGCTGCATGCCTACGACGGGAGCGAGAGCGCCTTTGCGCCCGCCTTTGCAGAGGCCTTGACGGGGTTCGATCAAAGCGGTGCGCGCGCTGCGGCGGAGGGAGGCAGGTACTATCTGCAGGCGCGCGCGAGAGACGGAAAGGAGATCGCCCCTGTATTGGCGGCCTTTTCGGCGGATGGAAAGAGCGGTTCGCTCGTTCGCTGTGCGGCGGAGGGGTTGGCCTCCTCTGCGCGGGTGCTGTTCGTGGCGGGCGGCGCTGTCTGTGCGCCGTCGGCAGGCGGCTTCCCCTTTGGGTATGCCCGCCGCGTCTATGAGAGCGAACCGTGCGATCCGTTTGGCCGCCGTGCGCTGCTGCGCGAAGTGTGCGTATGCGCGAGCGGACCCTTTTTGCTGACGGCACAGAGCGAGGAGGGGCGCCGCACGGTGCGCGTGCGCGGCATGGGCCGGGCAGAGCGCTTCTGTATGCAGCTTCCGGGCAGGGTGTTCGGTTATCGATTGGAGACGGATGCGCCGGGAGCAGTGCAGTCGCTAGCGGCCACATATGTGAAGGGAGGTGTCCGATGAGTTCGGTGACGGATGCGGAATTGAATGCTGCCGCGCAAAAGCTGATCGAGGAAGCGAATGCGGAGAGCGAGGCGGCGCTCGCAGAATATGAAAGGGACTGTCTCTCCGCCCGTTTCCGCCTGCTGGAGAGGGGAACTTACCGTTCGAGTATCCTGCAGGATTCTCTGAACGAGCTGCGAGCCGCCTACGATAAACTGGTTTTGCGCATCCAGAGGGAGTTGGATGAGAGTTTGGAGGCTCTGTATGCGGAAGCGGAGGAGCCGGATGACGGCGAAGACCCCGGCGGCGATGGGGAAGATCCGGGCGGCGATGGCGAAGATCCGGGCGGCGATGGGGAAGACCCCGGCGGCGATGGCGAAGACCCCGGCGGCGACGGCGAAGACCCGGGCGGCGATGGGGAAGACCCCGGCGGCGATGGGGAAGACCCGGACGGCGATGGCGAAGATCCGGGCGGCGATGGCGAAGACCCGGGCGGCGATGGCGAAGATCCCGGCGGCGACGGCGAAGATCCGGGCGGTGACGGCGAAGACCCCGGCGGCGATGGCGAAGACCCGGGCGGCGATGGCGAAGATCCCGATGAGCCGGAGGCTCCCTACGAAGTGGATGAATCTCTTTCCATGCGAGACCGCTACATTGCCGTCAAAAATTATTATCTATCCATTCCGAATGCGGCAGATGCACTCGAAGCACTGCGCGATGACAGCGTCGCCAAGGAATATCTCGGCACGTATTACAACTATCTCGAGCAGCTGCTCATCATGATGCAGTGAAGAGAAAAAGCACGGCGCCCCGCGGCCATCGGCCGCGGGGCGCTCTTTTGCAGAAAAATTTTGAAACGGCGCCAATTTGCGCTGCGCTTTTGCGTCACTCGACCCGAATGGCGCTTGTGCGCGGCAATTTTAAGCCGCCTGTTTGTGCCGTAAGCCGAGGGCAGTGCTCTCTTTTTCCGGCGATCCGCGGCGCCCTCGCTGCGGGAACAGCGGGGAGCGCGATCACAGCGCCCGTATGCTCTCCACGGGGCGGCGCTTGGCGATGCCGTATACGGGCAGGAAGGTCGCGATCAGCGAGGTGACGATCGCGATGCCCAGCATCACCAGCCAGGAAAGCGGCCCAAATACAAACAGGGAGACGTTTGTAAAGTCCGCGAGCTCCGCGTTGAGTACGGCACAGACGATGAAGCTCGCGGCCATGGCGAGGACATAGCAGATGGCTGTGATGATCGCCGATTCCGAATAGAAGATCTTGAATACGTCTGCACTGCGCGCACCCACCGCGCGCAGGATGCCGATCTCCCGTTTTTTGTAGGTGATGGACACCGAAATAAAGTTGAACAGGAGCAGCATCGCGAACACGGCCATCACGACGCCGATCCACAGAAATACGGTGCTGAGCATCTCGACTGTACTGTTGACATAGCTGAGAGAATCTGCCACAGGGGAGACGAGGGTATAGAAGGTGTCGTCCTCTGCAAGTTCGTCCGACCCGTATACGATGTCCGCAAGCCCTGCGCGGTCGGGGGATGGCAGGATGATGGTGTTGTACTTTTCATCGGCCGCGCGTACGTACTTCGTTTCTTCCATACTGTAAGTGGAGGATCCGTAGGTATCTGTCAGATTCTCCGTTTCGCTTTCAGAGAACAGGAGCGCTTCACCGTACATGTTGGCGCTTGCGTAAAAACCGACGATTGTATATTCGCCGATGTCTGCCCCGAACGTGTTACGGAGGGTGATCTGCGTGACAAAATCTTCATCCGAGACGATCTCCGCCAAGTAAGGGGAGAAGAACGCGAGCGCTTCCTGCGCGGTCTGCTCGCCGTAATCGCCGGGATAATAGAGGGCGCTGTGGTACATTTCAAATTGATTGTTCCACTCGTCCGCGGCTTCATTTGCGGCAGCTGAGGCAATATCTTGCGCCTGCCAATCAAATTCGTTGCGGGCGTCGGCTTCGATCTCGTCCGCCGCTGCCTGCGCGGCTTCCGCTTCCGTGTATCCTTGGTCCAGGAAGTTTCTATAAAGGTCGTCGTACACGCTTTCGTTGTTTTGGCGGTATTCCTCGAGAAAGCCCTCCCAGTGCAGGTCATAATACTCTTGGTAGGCGGCGTCGAACATTTCCTGCACGAGCTGATTGTAAGCCGTGTTGCGGACCTCGTAGAGAAATGGATCGAGTATCTGCATGTATGCTGTTGCCTCGATCAGCACCTCTTTGTCGGAGAGGAAAGTCTTGCCCTCTTTGAACAGATAGACATAAGCGGTATCTGCGGCCGACTCCGCAGTATAGGGCATGAGGCGGTTGATGTAATAGTCCGCCGAGCCGTAGTCGGGAGAGGTGAGAGTGAAATTGAGTTCTCCTTCCAGCTGGACGGCATAATCGGGGATATCGCTGCCGCCCCACGAGTTGTCCGCAAAATCTTGTAAGTGCGCGTCATAAAAATCGTCGGAGACGAGCGCCGCACCGTATAGGCCATGGGAGACGACGCTGTACAGCTCGCGGGCGAGATCGTAGTCGAGGTCCGCATACCCCGCCGCCTCTTGCAGGGCGGCGTACTTTTCGTCGGGGTCCGCGCGGAAAACGCCGCGCACGTTCAGCTCGACCCCGTTGGTAAGATACAGCGTCTGCCCGACGATATCTGCATAGTTTTCAAGGGGGATCTCGGCGCCCGGAACAAAAATTCCGATTTCATTCGGCTCCATCACCGTCAGACCCGCATTGCGGATGGAGTCGAAAAGGTAAGAGGAGATGGCGATGTCATCCGTTCCGTACTTGGAGAGGTCGCTCTCCCCCGCAACGAATGTAAGCCCCGGATAGTCCGCCGCGCCGTCCGCAAAGTGGAAGATGTACGGCTGGTAGTAGTTCAGGGCGCTTCCGCCCGAATCGCGCAGGTTTTGGATGGAGAAGCTCGTCGTGCTGTAGTGGGAACGTTCAAAATTAAACAGCCCGAGCGCCGCGCCGTACCGGTCGCGGTATTCCTGCACTTCGGCGGGGGTAAAGCACGCGCTCCCTTCGCTCGTGTAGCGGGAGAGCTCCTTGCCCGTCGCGCGCTCGATGGTCACGTTGTCGTATTCAAAGTACTTTTGCAGGGCGATGGTTTCGTACCCCGCGTCGATGTACGATTGGAGCATGACGCTCTTCCCGTCGTAAAAGGTCAGCGTCGAAAACAGTCCGAACATCGCAAACGCGATAAAGGAGAGGAAGATGGTAAAGACCAGGCGGAAGGGCTTGACGCGCATACTGCTCGCACCGATGCGCGCCGCATGGCGGAAGGGGAGTTTGGAGCGGATAAAACGGCTCTCTTCCTGCGTGTATGTACGGGCGGGGATGGCCTTTTCGTCCGTGTCGGCAAACGTTTCCTGCGCGCCCTCTTCGTCGATGCGCGCAGCCTTTTTGAAATCGGCGATCTCTCTCTGCCCGTTCGAGATAAGCACGTCCTTCGGAGAAGAGAGCAAAAATTTCTGGATGGCGTCCACGTCCGCAGGGGTGAGGCGGGCGCCGCTCTTGACGGAGATGGTGCCGCTGCCGATAAAGGTCAGATTGTCGCTCGCCTGCTCGGCGGGCAGCTTTTCTTTGGTAACGTCCGAAATGACTTTGCCGTCTTTCAGCTCGATGATGCGGTCGCCGTAAATTTCTGCAAACTCACGGTCGTGCGAGACGACGATGACCAATTTATCGCTGGACAGCTTTTTCAGCGTATCGAACACCTGTTTGCCTGTGTTCGAATCGAGCGCGCCCGTCGGTTCATCTGCGAGGATGATCTCGGGATTTTTGACCAGCGCCCGCGCGATGGCGACGCGCTGTTTTTGTCCGCCCGAAAGAGTGTTGGGTTTGCGCTTGGCAAAATCGGTCAGCTCCACCTGTTGCAGGATCTCGTCGATCTGCCTGCGGTCGCGCCCCTTGCCCTGCAATTCGAGCGCGAGCGCAATGTTGTCCTCCACCGAAAATTCGTTGAGGATGTTGTATTCCTGAAAGACGAACCCGACAAAGGTGTTGCGGTAACTGTCAAAGTCTGCCTGCGTAAAGTCCTTGCTGCTGCGCCCCTTAATGATGATCTCGCCTTCGTCCGGCGCGTCCAGTCCGCCGCATAGATTGAGCAGGGTAGACTTGCCGCTCCCGCTCTTGCCGAGCAAAAAGACCATTCCCTTTTCGGGAAAACGGATGGAAACGCCGTCCAGCGCGCGCACTTCTGAGCCGCCTTTTTTTGCCTTATAGACCTTTTTTAGACCCCTTATCTCTAACATGGCTGTTCCTCCTGATTTGCCGGATAGATCGACTATAACAAAAAAGTTTTAAAAAAGTATGAAAAAAGTTTTAAAAAAGTATGAAAAAAGTTTTAAAAAAGTATGAAGTTGCGGTGCAGGCTCGCAAACGATTTATTTACAAAATCCTGCATATTGCGGGATTCCTGCCTTCATTATATCATAATTTATAGGGGGGGGGCAAGCCTTTTTCAGATTTTTTCGGTACTATGTTACGCATAGTACTCGGATAAAACACTTCGGCGGGCGGATCCGCCCGCCGAAGGCAGCGCTACACTTCGTACCAAACATTTTCCTGCGGGACAAAAGCTTTGGCAGAGGGCAGGCGGTTTTGAACGGTCGGCCGAAAGCGCCGCGTGTCGACGCGGCGGGTGATGGGAGGGAAGGCGTCGTCGAAGTGATCGACGGTGACCGCCTTCGGCTGCAGCTTGTCCAAAAAGGGGATGAGTTCGCGGTCCATGCGCGCCCGTCCCTGGTAAGGAAAGACGAGCAGGTCCGCTCCCTGCGGGTAAACGGCGCCCTCCGCCATGCCCGCCGAGCCGAACAGCAGCACCTGTTTGTGCCCGTCTGAAACGGAAAAGGCGAGTACCTCGCTGCGCCGGATACGGTAGCGTTTTGTCTCTTTCAGCAGGGCGACTGCGTCGTTGAAGTGCCGCCAGGTACGAGGGGAAAACAGCACGCGCAGAACGGTCGCGGCGTCGAATGCACAATGGAGGGCCGGGTAGGTGAGTACGGTAAACGGGCCGACGCGGACGCTCTCATTTGCCGCGATCTCGCGCATACAGCCCGTTTGCAGGCCATTTCTGCGCGCGATGGAGAGGCCCTTTGCGGAGACGTATACGGGCCGTTTTCCCTCCGAAAAGGCATCGATGTCGCGGAAGTGGTCGAGGTGGGGATGGGTGATGAAGACGGCGTCCGCCGTGCGCGCTTCTGCGAGCGGAACGGGTGCGCCGCGCGCAAGGGGTTTGCAATAGGGATCAAAGAGCAGGCGGGTATTTCCGCTTTCCAAAAGGATGGTCGCCGTGCCGTACCATTTCAGGCGCATACGTTTCCTCCGCCGCGGCAATAGTGCGAGTTTATCTCTTTTATTATACTATAAATTCAAAAAATACACAACAAGATCGCGCGATCCGACCTATAATTTGTTCATTGTCATGTTTGCACAGTATTATGTCAGGCAGAACGGCTGGGAACCGCGGCCGAATAATATTACCAATATAGAGAAGCGGTTTCAGAACAGGGCTCTTTCCCAAAGGCCGGATCTTGGGCCGCGGCGGGAAGCTGCGGCTTTTTTGATCATTAAAACTTATGGAAATGCCGCAAAAACAAAATTGATTGATCCTTCCGACTGCGTTATAATAGGGCCGATCGAAAAAAGGAGGGCGAGATATGTCGCTATTGGTCGTTTACTATTCGTACGGAGGCAATACACGGAGCGTCGCCGAACGGGTGCATGCCAAGCTCGGAGGGGACATTGCCGAGATCAGAACAGTAAAGCCCTATACGGGCTCGTATGATGACGTTGTGGAGCAGGGGCAGGAGGAGGTAAACGCCGGTTTTAAGCCCGCAATACAGCCTCTCGGGGTCAATGTCGCCGACTATGACGATATCGTGATCGGTACGCCCGTGAGGTGGTATACGTTTGCACCGGCAGCAAAGATCTTTTTGGAGGACAACGATTGGACCAATAAAAACGTTTATCCCTTTGCGACCAACGGCGGCTGGTTGGGACACACCCCGCAGGACTTTGAACGCGCATGCAGGGGAGCAAAGGTGGAAAGGGCTTTGAATATCCGCTTTGACGGCAACAGGCAGGCAACGCCCGAGTCTGCCGTGGACAGGTGGATCGATGCGATCAAGCAGAGAACGGGAGGCAAAAATTGATGGCTATATCCGAATTTTCCAAAAAGTATCACGAAAAGATGTTCCCGGGGTATCGTTCGTCATTCCTCGAAACGGATCCGGAATTTATAGAGCGGTTCGATAATTTTGCCTTTGACGAAGTTGTCAACAGCGACGATCTGGACGATAAGGTGCGCTTTATCGCAATATTGGCGACACTGATCGGCTGTCAGGGCACAGACGAGTACCGCGCCATGCTGCCGGCGGCACTCAACTATGGGGTAACGCCCGTGGAAGTAAAGGAGATCGTCTATCAGGCGGTGGCCTATCTCGGCATAGGCAGGGTGTTCCCCTTCCTGAAAACCACCAACGAAGTGCTCTTATCGCGCGGGGTAAAACTTCCCCTCGAGGGACAGGCGAGTACCGCGGCGGAAAACCGCCTGGAAGCGGGCGAACGGGCGCAGATCGCTATTTTTGGGGAAGGAATGCGCGGCTTTGCAAATACGGGCAGGGAGACATGCGGGCAGGTAAACAAGTGGCTCGTGGATAATTGCTTCGGCGACTGGTATACGCGCAGCGGGCTGGATTATCGGCAGAGGGAGATGATAACGTTCTGTTTTCTTTCCGCGCAGGGCGGGTGCGAGCCGCAGCTCATATCCCACGCCGCCGCAAATATGCGCCTGGGCAACGACAGGGAATTTTTAATAAAGGTCGTTTCGCAATGTCTGCCGTACATCGGCTACCCGTGCAGTTTGAACGCGCTGCGCTGCGTGAACGAGGCGGCAAAGAACGAATAGGCTGAACAGATCGTCGGCGGCAAAAATCGAAACGGACTGCCGCTTTTGACAATGCTGTAAAGCAGGCAAGTAAAAAGGAGGTAAATTGCGGCAACTCTCATCATCTATTACTCCCGCAAAGGCGAAAATTACTGGAACGGAACCATCAAAAATCTTGCCAAAGGCAACGCGGAAATAGCCGCGGAATTCATAAAAAATGCCGTCGGCGGAGATCTGTTCGAGGTGCAGACGGTCAAGGAGTATGCAAAGGACTATTACGCCTGTATCGACGAGGCGCAAAGGGAGCTGCGCGCCCGCGCCCGCCCGCCAATCAAGGCTTTCCCCGAGGACATCGATCGGTATGACAATATCTTTATCGGCTATCCGAATTGGTGGGGGACCATGCCCATGGCGATGTTCACGCTGTTGGAGCGCTTTGATTGGGCGGGCAGGAAGATCATTCCCTTCTGCACCAACGAGGGCAGCGGTATGGGTTCATCCGAACGCGATCTTGCAAAGGCGTGCCCGGGCGCGACGATTGCGCGCGGGCTCTCGATCCATGGCGCAGAAACGCTGCGGTCGGAAAAAAAGATTGCCGACTGGGCTAAAAAGAGCATGTAAGGAGGCGGAAATATGAATAGAACTTGGCTCATAACGGGCGTTTCGTCCGGATTTGGTTATGAAATGACTAAACTTTTGCTGGAACGTGGCGATACTGTCGTCGGCACGGTCAGGAACACGGCAAAGGTGGAGGAACTTATCAAAAAGTATCCCGATATCTTTGACTGCGAAATCCTCGACGTGACCGACGTCCCCGCCGTACATAAAACGGTAAACGAGGCATTTGCCAAGCACGGCAGGATCGATGTCGTCGTCAGCAACGCCGGTTACGGCCTGTTCGGCGCGGCCGAGGAGCTTTCCGATGAAGAGATCGACCATATCGTTGCGACAGATCTCGTCGGATCCATTCAGCTCATTCGCTCGGCGCTTCCCCATATGAGGAAGCAGGGCGGCGGCAGGATAATTCAGATCTCCTCTTACGGCGGGCAGGTGGCGTATGCGGCAAATTCCATGTACCACGCCTGTAAGTTCGGTATCGAGGGCTTCTGCGAATCTGTCGCACAGGAAGTCGCAAAGTTCAATATCGGCATGACGATCGTCGAGCCGGGCGGCGCGCGCACGGAATTCCGCTATGGCAGCGCAAGGGTCGCCCGCCTTACGCCCGAATACGAACACGTTCATGGCTTTTTGAACATGCTCGATCGATCCAAGGGCCTTGCCCCCGGCGACCCCGTCAAGATGGCCGAACGCATCATCGAGAGCGTCGATCGGGATCCGGCGCCTTTGCGCATGGTTTTGGGGAGCGCGGCTCTGCAGGCGACCATCGGGCGGTTGGAAGAGCGCCTCGCCGACTACAAGACGCAGACGGAGCTTGCGGCGAGCACGGATATCGTGGAATAACGGCAGAGCTCGGATCGCAACGGCACATTTTTCCATGACGGCGAGATGATTGCCCATAAAAAAGTTATGGCGCGGCGGCTATGGAACGGGCCGGGCCTGGCTCTGTCTGCAGCCGCATTTCCCGCCGCCGATCGTTGCGTTCGCCCTGATCATGTCCCCGGGCAGCCCGTCGACGGCGAGAGTGCGCATGACCCGGCCATCGGAGAGTCTGCGAATAATATAGTACAGCGGGCAATGCTCCGCGGCTGCCGGAGGGAAAATGCCGTAGCGGTCACGCAGCCTTCCGCGGTTTTTTCGGGGCGGATATTGACAGCGCCCCAGCCGTATGGTATACTGGTGGCAGAAAGGGCGGCGCCCATATGGGCGCCGCCTGTGAGGAGGGGGATCAAGATGAAGAGAGTGTTTTCCGGCATCGCCGCATCGCTGTTTGCGGCCGTATTCTGTTTGGCGGGCTGTACGGCGGATCCCGCACGAGAGCCCGTGCAGGAGCCCCTGCAGCCGGGCGGCCCGGTGGCCGAAGTCCCGGCGGATCCGCCGGGCGGGGAGGAGGACGGCCTGCAGGTGATCCTCGTGCAGTCGCCCATGGGCGAGGCGGAGATCGTGGAGGAGACGTCCAATTATATCCGGTATCGGGCGGAGGCGAACGAGGGGTGCGCCCTGCAGCGGTGGGAGATCACGACCGTTTCGAGGTCGGGCGAACAGCACTTTCATTGGAAGTATTCTCATCAGGATATGATCGGGAAATCTTCCGATGATGCGATCATCTATATCGAGCCGATCTTTACTTCGCGCACCCGCGAACCGCTGCCCGTTGAAATCGTATCCGTCTGCGGAGGCGGCGGCACGGCCGAGAGTCTGTACGGCCTTTACGCCTATGACGCAGGGGATATGTGGCTGACCGTCACCCCAAACGAAGATTCGTATCTGCGGTCGCTGCATGTGCAGGTCGGGGGCGGAAGCGTCGGCGATATCAACATCGTCAATGTCATCAACCACGGGATCATGGAGGGAGAGCAGGACGGGGGGATTTTGGCGGCGCCCTTCGCCGATTCTTTTGAAGGGCCGGATAAAAAGGTCGTGGCGGAATTTATCGCCAAGGACCGGGCGTGCCTCGCGCGGTTCTGCTTCGACGAGGAGGCGATCGAACGCACCGATCAGTCTTATGGGTATTATGCCCCTTCGATCAGCGATTCCATCATCGCGGCGGAGCGGGGCGAAGAGGGAATATTCTTTAGCTTCCCCTATATCGAGAATCTGATGGCGATCTATGCCAACGGCTATCAGTTTGCCGGCTGGAAGGATGAAAGCGGCCGGATCGTGACCCGCCTGCTGTCAGACATGTTCGCCGCCGACCGCGCGGAGCGGACGTACACCATGGTGTTTGCGGAGAAGCCGGTCGCCGACCCGCTGTTCGATTATACGCTGAACGAGGACGGCACGGGGTATCTCCTCTCGGTCAACCGCTGCCTGTCTCAGTCGGAACTGCCGGAGACGTTCGTCGCCCCGCATACATACAACGGCCTGCCCGTCGTCGGGATCGCGCCGCAGGGGTTCACCTATTACGGCGGGGTGTTCGGTTACGCCGATTACAGCGACCGCGTCGTTTGGGAACAATAGGGGGCCGCCCGGAAAACTGCAGAAAGGGAGCCGCCGGCGAAAACGCCGGCGGCTCCCTTTGTGTCATAAAGCCCGCAGATCGCCGCGGGGAGGGTAGACTCTGCTTAAGTGATGTCTGTCTTTTTTCATGTGTTATTTTTTACTGCCTTGAACGCTTTGATTAAATTCATAACTGCGGCTTTCTCAAATTCAGATAAAGCAAACCAATTAGATAATATCTCTTGCTCGTCTTTCGGAAGCTGATAAGCTTGCTCTCCGCAGAAAAACTGCTCCAAAGAGATGCCCATCGTTTCGCATATTTTGACTATATTGCCAAGCGAAGGGATTGCGCCTGCCTTAAACCAGTCATAGATTGCATTCGCTGAAATGCCCGTTTGCGCGGAAAGCTCATAGTATGTCCACGACCTTTTGTCCATCAGTTCTTTTATACGGGCGACAGTATCAATCATGCTTGTCCCTCCCGGATACTCTGAAATGCAGATATTACTTTAGATATGGCTTCTTTTTCAGCAGGCGAAAGAGAACGCCACGCTATCAAAAAATTCATCGTGTCTTTATCGGATTGCGGTTCGGACATTCCATGAAAGAACTGTTCGACCGTAATTTCAAACACGGAACATATACGGTCAATGTTAGCTAACGAAGGCATAGCATCCGTCTTATTCCAATGATAAAGGCATAGCATCCGTCTTATTCCAATGATAAACGGTATTTGCACTTACGCCTATCATTTTAGCAAATTTGTTTTGGCTTAACCCTTTATTTGTCCTTACAGCCGTTAAAATTCTAATGGCAATCGGTCCCCAATTTTTTCGCATGAAAGAAACGAACATTCATATTTATGCATAAACGGCTCGAAAATGCCTGTTTTTTGTCCCCGAATTGTCCCCAATGATGTTTAATAACAAAAATGAGAGGGATTTTTGATAATCTCTCTCATTTTTGATGGTGCGAGTAATCGGATTTGAACCGATATGGGATCGCTCCCGAAGGATTTTAAGTCCTTTGCGTCTGCCGATTTCGCCATACTCGCATATTTATGCATAATTATTCAGTTTTTTATTCAATGCAAAGGATTTTAAGTCCCTTGCGTCTGCCGATTTCGCCATACTCGCATATTGACGTCTATTTGATTTTCATGTAATGCAAAGAGTTTGAAGTCCCTATTGCATC
>CAJFTM010000019.1 GCA_904419945.1 uncultured Clostridia bacterium | reverse complement strand
CAAGGCGGTTAAGCACAAGCAAAAAACTAATCCTATTTTAACATAAATCAGTTGACAAGTCTATCAATTTTCTATATACTAAACAATGATTAAAACATTGTTTAGTGTGGAGGCTAAATGGACGCAAAGGCAAAGATAATTGAGGCTACTATTAACTTAATAAAAGAGAAGAATGGTGATATTAAACTGGTTACTACAAGGGAAATCGTTAAAAATGCAGGTGTAAGCGTTGCGCTTATCAATTACCATTTTCAAAGTAAAAAGAATTTGATTGATATATGCGTAAAGCAAATAGTCAGTAATGTTATTGCTCAATCAAAGCCTAATATGGAAGGATTGTCGCCTATGGAAAAATTAAAGCGTTCGGTAAAAATACCAGTTGACTTTTTAATGGAAAATCCTGAAATTGCTAAAATATCAATTTTGAGCGATTTTATGCAAGGGCAACTAAACGACAATACCTTTCAGACATTAGCGCGCTACTATTTTTATGCAAGTAACGTAGGTATAAATAAAGATGTTTTTTTCAAAACCGTCTTTTTAATTCACGGGTTACAAGGTATTTTTTTGCGTAAGGAACTTTATAAAGATAAGTTTGATTTTGCAGACAAAGTGCAGAGAGATATTTTAATTGATAAGATAGTGGATAAATTATTCGGAGGTGAAGATGAATAGAAAAATAGGTTTAATTTCCTCAATCGTAATATGCTATTTGGTTACAGTATTTTTGATTTGCTTGGTGATTGCGCTATTTGCTCAAAATATATTTACAGAAAATTTGAGTTACGGCGTTTGTACTGTACTCTCGTGGGGTTGGGTTGCTACAACCTGCGCTTATTCCTGCTTTACACAAAAAGAATATTCCGCAGCGGCAAAAATCGGCGTTTCCATAGGCGTGATTTATGCCACAATAATTAGTATTGTGTACTTTACTCAACTAACTACTGTATTATATAAATCTGTTGACGAAATAATATTACAAGCCTTTTCATTTACGTCTGCGGGCAGTTGGTTATTTAACCTCGATTTATTGGGTTATGGGTTACTTTCAATCTCTACTTTTTTTATCGGGTTAACCCTGCAAACGAAAGATAAAATCGACAGTGCCTTAAAATTACTTTTAATGTTACACGGTATATTTTTTGTTTGTATGTTTGTTCCTATTTTGCCGTTACCCGCGACTAATCAAGGTAACGGCGGGACAATAGCATTGATTTGCTGCGATTTGTATATTATCAATTCTACATTTCAAAAGATTAAACGATAATAGTAATTCAAAGGAAAGCGTATGACATACTACACAGTCTGCCCCTCCTGCGGGTACAAGTTATTGAAAGCAGGCGACGGCTCAATGATGGAAATACATTGCCCGAAATGCGCGGAGAGAATGACTATCGAAATTAAGGACGGCAAAATTACATAGCAAAAGCTGCTTATAAGAGAACAGAAACGGACGAACAAAATTGGCCGTATCCGCTTTTATATATGAAAAGGGCCGAAATCGAGTGATTCGATTTCGGTCCTTTTTGCCGTATCAAAGGAGAATTGTCTGAATACTGCAGAAAGGGCAGTTGTTAGCGCTTTGAGAAAAGTGCAGGCCCGATAAAAAGGAGTGCCGTTCAAGAGCCATAAATTTGGAATGGTGCGTAAAAAATAGAGTGAGTAAAAAGTCTCTCAGCGCCAAAGGATCCTTTACTCGAAAAGGTTATTTTATAACTGTGTATCCCTTTGCCCGCAGAGCATCCGCTGCCTTTGCAAAATGCTCTTCTTTGATCAAGATATAGTCGGTATTATACGTTGAAAGGGCGAAGAGGGGGATATTCCGTTCCGCCAAAGCGGAGGCGATCGCCGACAGGATCCCGACAAGGGAAAAATCCAGTATCCCCTGTACTTTTAGGGCCCGCCATCCGTCTTCGCGGGCTGTGGTGGCGGCGGGCACTCGTTCGGTGGGGCAGACGAGCGAGAACTCTTCCGCTGTCTTGCCGACAAAACAGTAGTCTTGCGTCAAGTCGATCTGTGAATCGTCCGGTACTTTGCAGACGGTAAAAGCCTGCGGCAATTGTAAAAGTTCCATTGGTTGATCCTCAAAGTCTAAAAATATCGTCAACACGGTACAGTATAAAAGATCCCACAGCTCTTTGTCAATCCTTTGGATCAAAAAGGCGGTTTCACGGTGAAGCAGGCATCCTGCGCCGGGCGGAAAAATCGGATAAAGTATTTGCTATTGTCGCGCTTTTGTGGTATAATTTTTGAAAAGTGTGGCACTTTTTCCTCCTTCTCGCATACAGTGTGAGGTGCGGGCAATGTCCGCCAAGGGGAGGATGACTATGCAGCAGGTCCGAGCGGAAATCGACCTCGGCGCGATCCGTTCCAATGCGCGCTGTTTTGCGGCGCTTGCGGGCGGTGCTGCGCTGTGTGCGGTGGTGAAGGCGGATGCGTATGGGCACGGCGCGTCGATGGTCGCGCATGCTCTGCGGGGCATCGCCGATTCGTTTGCCGTCGCGCTCGTCGAGGAGGGAGCATCTTTGCGCAATGCTGGTATTGACGAGGACATTCTCGTACTCGTCCCTCCCCTCAATCGAGAGGAGGTGCTTCGCGGCTGTGCGTATGGCCTGATTTTTCTCTTATCCGATGCGGCGGATGCGGCGCTCATCGCCGAGGTGTGCGATCAGTTCGGTTTGTCGGCGCGCTGTCACATCAAGGTCAACACGGGCATGAACCGTTTCGGATTTGACGGTGCGGAGTTCGCTTCGTTTTTGCGCCGCCCGCACGGTCGCCTGCGCATTGAGGGGATCGCTTCGCACTTTTATCGCCCGGAAGATACTGAAACAACGGCCGCTCAGTTTCGCTCCTTTCAGGAATTTTGCGCGCGGGCGGAGGATGTCTTCGGTCCTCTTCGAAAGCATATCGCTGCGACGGGAGGAGTGCTCGCTTCGCCCGGTTATGGATTGGATATGGTGCGCGTCGGCATCGGCCTGTATGGCTATGTACCGTCCGGGTTGGCTCCTTTGCCGCAGCTTCGGCGCGCCATGCGCGTCTATGCGCCCGTCGCGTCCGTACGCAAGTATGCGGGCGGCGGGATGGGTTACGG
This sequence comes from uncultured Clostridia bacterium, assembly GCA_904419945.1. GTDB lineage: Bacteria > Bacillota > Clostridia > Christensenellales > Borkfalkiaceae > Borkfalkia. Next base: position 22,504 of record CAJFTM010000019.1, on the reverse strand, counting down.
AGCCCGCCGGCCGATCGGCAAGGATCTCTTTGTGGTTCGGGCCGGATATGCCGACGGCTTGTTCCGCAACGAAAGGCTGTGCATGGATGCCTTTGTCGCGGAGGGGCGGGCGGAAAAATACGGAGAAGTCTGTATCCTTTCGGATGCGGATGCCTGTGCCGCGGCAAGCGGAACGATCTCCTACGAGGTGCTTGCCCGCATCGGCGGGCGAGCTGTCAGAGAATATGTGGACAGATAAACGAGAGCTTCGCCGCATTATGCAGGAGGCGCGGAAGAATGCGCCCGACCGCGCAGTGCGCGATGAACGGATTTTTCACAATTTATTGGCTCTTCCCGCCTTTACGGAAGCGCGCAGCTATTTTTTGTACCGTTCCTTCGGTGCGGAGGCGGATACGGTGCGCATTGCGGCAGAGCTCGCGCGCCGCGGCAAAGAAATTTGGTATCCGCGCGTGCGTGGGAAAGAGATGGAGACGGTGCGCTGGACCGGCCAGCCCTTTTCGCGCGGCCCCTTTGGCATTGAAGAGCCGGTCGGGGAGGCGGAGAGCGCCTGTCCGGATGTCTGTATCCTCCCCATGCTTGCGGCGGACAAGTTCTGCCGTCGCCTCGGCTACGGCGGCGGATACTACGATCGCTATTTGGCAGAGCGGGGGCGCTCCGCGCGGAAGATCGGCATTTGTTATGCCTTTCAGGTCGTCGATGCTCTCCCCGTGGAAGAGCACGACCTCCCGGCGGATGCCGTAGTCACAGATTCCGGCGTGTTTGTGCGCGTCGGAAGGGAAGAGGTCGCAAAATAATCAGAGAAGGGCGGCCGTGCCGTTCGGTATGGCCGGGGGAGAGAAAACTGTGAGGATCGTCGGCGGAAAATTTCGCGGCCGCATTCTCGCCTCGTTCAAGGGGAGAGACGTGCGCCCCACATCCGATCGCGCCAAAGAGGCGCTGTTCAATATTCTCGCGCCCGAAATTTCCGGCGCGAACGTGCTCGATTTATTCTGCGGCACGGGCGGGATCGGTTTAGAGGCCATCTCGCGCGGGGCCGATTTGGTCGTGTTCAACGATATTTCGGCGGACAGCCTCGCGATCCTGCGCAAAAACCTGGCTCTGCTGCGTACAGACGCCAAGATCTACAATCTCGATTATGCCGCTCTGTTGGACAGGATCGATGTCACCTTCGATATCATCTATATCGATCCTCCGTATAAAAGCGGGTTCGGGGCGGATGCGCTCGGCCGCATTGCCGGGCGGCGGCTCCTCAATACGGGCGGCATCGCCGTGTTGGAGAGCGATAAGCCGTTCGAGGGAGAGATCGAGGGCCTCGTCCGCTACGACGAGCGCAAGTACGGCATTGCATATCTGACATTTTTTACGCCCGATTGAGCGGGCAGAATTTGAGAGGCCGTTATGAAAAAGAAATGCGTTTTTGCAGGGACGTTCGATCCGCCCACATTGGGGCATAAAGACATCGTTTTAAAGTGCCTGACCCTGTTTGACGAAGTGATCGTCGCCATTCTCATCAACCCGAATAAATCGCCGCTCTTTTCAGAAGAGGCGCGCCTTGCCATGCTGCGCAAGGTGTTTTCCGTGTATCCGAAGGTGCGCGTGCTCGCGTACGACGGACTTACGGTCGATCTGCTTCGGCGGGAGGGGGCGCAATTCTATGTGCGCGGGATCCGCAACGGCACCGATTATGACTATGAGGTGCAGCTCAATTACATCAACATGGACATGTATCCGGACATGGTCACCGTCTTTTTGCCCACGAGGCAGGAGTTTTTGCATATCAGCTCGAGCTTGGTGAAGGATGCTCTGCGCTTTCATAAAAGCGTCGACCGTTATGTGCCGGAAGAGATCAGGGGGGATCTGAGGAAATACTTGCAAGAGGATAAGAGAAATGTTTGAGAGAGAAGAACTGATCCCCGCAGCGGAGGAGATCCTCGCGCGGGTGCCGCTGCCCAAATCGCTGCAAAAGATCAAGGCGGAGCGCGATGCGCTCGCGGCGCAGGTCATCCGAGGCGAAACGGACCGGCTGCTGCTGATCATCGGCCCCTGTTCCGCACACGAGAGCAAGCCCGTCCTCGATTATGTCGAGCGGTTGGGCAAACTCAATGAAAAAGTCAAGGACAAGCTCGTCATCATCCCGCGCATTTATACGAATAAGCCGCGCACCAAGGGGGTCGGGTATAAGGGGATGTTTACCCAGCCCGATCCGCGCAGCAAGGAGGATATCCTCAAGGGGATCTTGACCATCCGCCATCTGCATATCGACGCGATCCAAGCGAGCGGTCTGTCGGCGGCGGATGAGATGCTGTATCCGGAAAATTATGCGTATATCGAGGATTTGCTCACATACATCGCCGTCGGTGCGCGCTCGAGCGAGAATCAAATGCACCGCCTCGTCGCCAGCGGCATCGATCTGCCTGTCGGCATCAAAAATCCGATGAGCGGTTCGGTCCCCGTGCTGCTCAATTCCATCTATGCGGCGCAGAGCGGCGGGCAGGTCTTCAAATATCAGAATTACCAGGTCCGCACCACGGGCAACGAGCTCGCGCACGCCGTGCTGCGCGGCGCGGTCGACGGGTACGGCAACGATATCCCCAATTTCCATTATGAGACGGTGATGAAAGTCATCGAGGGATATTCGCAGACGGGGCTGAAAAATCCTGCCATCATCATCGACACCAATCATTCCAATTCCGGCAAGCAGTTCAAGCAGCAGATCCGCATCGTCGAGGAGGTGCTCAATAACCGCCTCTACGACAAGGACTTCAAAAAGTATGTCAGGGGTTTCATGATCGAGAGCTTTATCGAAGAGGGGAACCAAAAGGAGGATATCATCTACGGCAAGTCCATCACCGATCCCTGCCTCGGCTGGGCGGATACCGAGCGCCTCGTGCTCGACATCGCAAACAAAGTATAAGGAGGAATGAGAATGGATCCGTGCGCGGAAAGGGTCTCCTATCTCGGCCCGGCGGGCAGCTATTCGATGCTCGCCGCGCGGCAGCTCTGCCCGCAGGCGCAGGGCATTCCCTGTAAAAGTTTTTTTGAAGCGGTGGAAACATTGAACGCGGGCGGGTCAGCCTGTGCCGTACTCCCCGTTGAAAACACGCTGCAGGGCGCCGTGACGCAAAATCTCGACCTTCTTTACGCAAATAAAAATCTGTATGCCGTGCGCGAATATCTTCTTCCCATCGAACACCGCCTCATCGTGCGGGAAGGAACGGAGCTGGCTGACGTTCGCCGCGTCTTTTCGCACCAGCAGGCGATCCTGCAATGCGGAAAATTTCTTTCGTCAAATTTGCCGCGGGCGCAGCTGATCTATACCGATTCGACGATGGAGAGCCTCCGCCATATCGAAAGGAAAGGGGACGCCGGCATTGTCGGTTCGCACGTGCGGGCGGAGGGGTTTGTCTTCCTCGGTTCCAATATCGCCGATGAAAAGAAAAATTTCACGCATTTTCTCCTCGTCAAGCGGGGGAGGGAAAATCTGCCGGCGCGCAGCGGGCACGTCTATTTTGCGGCGACCTGTCCGCACGAACCGGGTGCCCTGCTGAAGATGCTGCAGATCCTCTCCGTATACGACTTGAATATGACCAAGATCGAATCCCGCCCCATTAAAAATTTGCCGGGAACGTATTGTTTCTTCGTTGAGTTCAAGGGGGACGTTGCCGATCGGCATGTCCGGGCTGCGCTCGATCGGTTGGAAGAATACACCAACGGATTCAAACTGATCGGCTGTTATTGAGTATTTGCACAGTACTGTGTGTGGCATAATTCAGGAAAATGCGCCGGTGAGATTGCACAGCAGCAGGCAAAACAGCGCGGCGGCGCATCCCTGCAGTGCTTTGACGGCGATAAAGCGCCCGATGCGTACGCCGGCAGGCCGCAGAAATGCGAGCTGCTGGGCGAGGATGCTGGCCCCGCCGAATGTGATCGTAAAGGCTGCAAACGGCAGCCCGATGGCGCCGGCTGCGGCCAGCGATGCGCACCCGCGCGTCGCTTCGATCAGTCCGTAAACGGTCCCTTTGGCGCAGTTCTCCGCTCCGAACGGGCGCAGCGGGAACTGCAGGAGCGAGCACAGCGGTGCCAAAAGATGCAGATCTTCCAATGCGCACAAAAGCACGCCGGCGAGCGCGATAAAACCGCCCACGCACAGCACGGATATGACAGCTTTTTGCACCGTTTCGCCGAGCGAGCCTGTCTGTCTTTGCGGCAGAGGGCGGGGCTGCGCGGCGGTTTGCGGGCGGCCTTTCCTCCCGAAAAGTTTTGTGAGGAAAAAAACGGACAACACGCCGAAGAGGTGGGACGCGAACAGGATCGCGCCCGCTTTGCCGTCCCCGAACATGGCGCTGCCTACGCTGCCGAGGATGAACATGGGCCCGGAGGTCGAGCACAGGTAGCTCAATCGTTCCGCCTCCGCGCGGCCGAGCGATCCGTTGCTGTACAGGTCGGCGACGATGCGGCTGCCGACCGGGTAGCCGGATAGGATGCTCATGAAAAAGGCTCCGGCGCCCGCCGCGGGAAGGCCGCAGCGGCGCAGCAGCGGCGCGAGTTTGCGGCCGAGGCTGTCCGCCATTTCTGTCTGCGTGACCAGCGCGGTCAGCACGAGGAAGGGGAAGAGCGCCGGCAGAACGACTTTGGCCCAAAGGGCGATGCTTTCCGCGCAGGCGGCGGCATAGCGCTGCGGCTGCAGCGTGAGCAGAGCGAGCAAAAAGACGGCGCAGCCGGCGGCGAGCCGGCGGCGTACATGTCGGTTTGGGATGGGGCGCGGCCTTGTCCTGTCTTTCATATTTTTATCATTATGACACGGGGAGAGAGAGTATGCGAAAAAAACTGGGCTTCGCGCTGGGCGCGGGCGGATCGCGCGGGGTCGCGCACATCGGTTTTTTGAAGGCGATGGAAGAGGAGGGGCTTCGCCCCGATCTGATCGCGGGTTCCTCGATGGGGAGCATCGTGGGTGCCTGTTATGCCAAAGGGATGACGGCGGAGGAAATGCGCAAAGTCGTCATGCAGCTGCGCACGGGAGATATCGTCGACCTCGGGATCCTTCCGCTCAACACGCTGGGGCTGATGAAGTGGAATAAAGTGCGGCGGATGATCACGGGCCTTTTGGACGACGCTGATTTTACCGATTTAAAGATCCCGTTCAGCTGTGTGGCGGTCGACCTTCGATCCGCAAAGTTACATACCTTTTCAAGCGGCAGCGTCGTCGATGCGGTTTTGGCTTCCAGCTCGGCACCGACATTGTTTCGCCCCGTCGAAAAGGACGGCAAGCTCTTTATCGACGGCAGTGTGCTCTGCCGGGTCCCGGTGCGGCAGGTGCGGGAAATGGGCGCGCAGGTGATCGTCGCGGTGGATGTGCTCGGCGCATGCAAGCCGATTGAAAAGGTCCCCAACATCATTTCGCTCATTTCGCGCGTTTACGAGTTGATGGATTCATCCATCACTGCCGCGGAGCATCGCCGCTGCCGGCGGTATGTCGATCTTTGGCTGGAGCCCGATTTAGGCGACATGGTCCAGTTTACCTTTAAAAAGCTGGATTTTGCCATGGATGCGGGATACGCGATGGGAAAAGAATATGCACCGAAGATCCGCGAATTGATCGGGGAATGAGCGGCGGCCGCCGCCTCGGTGAGGGAGGTTCGGATGGATCTGTTCGATTTTAACCATAACGAAGACGACGCGAAACCGCTCGCAGAGAAGATGCGGGCGGAGAGCCTCGATGAATTTATCGGCCAAAGGCACATTGTGGCGGAGGGCAGCCTTCTGCGGCGCGCGATCCGTCTTGACCGCTTGGGGAGCTGCATTTTTTGGGGGCCTCCCGGTTGCGGCAAGACGACGCTCGCCAACATCATCGCCAAGACGACGCACGGAAACTTTGTCAAGCTCAATGCCGTACAGAGCGGCGTCGCAGATGTCAAAAAGGCGGTCGAGGATGCGCACAATGCCCTGAAGCTGTACGGAAAGCGCACCTATCTTTTATTGGACGAGTGCCATCGCTTCAACAAGACGCAGTCAGATTCCCTGTTGCCCGCCATCGAACAGGGGACGATCATTTTCATCGGCTCGACGACGGAAAATCCCTATGCGTCCATGACCCCGGCGATCGTCTCCCGTTGCCGCGTGTTTGAGTTTAAGCGGCTGTCCGCAGAGGAAATCGCAGGGGCGCTGCGCGCGGCGCTCGTCTCCCCAAAAGGGCTCGCCGCCTATCGCGTACAGATGGAGGACGCGGCGATCGACCATATCGCGCGCATGGCGGCGGGCGATCTGCGCACGGCCTACAATGCGCTGGAGCTCGCCGTGCTGACGACGCCTCCCGCGGCCGACGGCACGATCCGTGTGACCCTCGCCGATGCCGAACAGTCTATCCAGCGCAAAGCGCTTTCCTATAACGAGGATGCTTATTACGATTTTCTTTCGGCGTTCTGCAAAAGCCTGCGGGGGAGCGATTCCAACGCCGCGCTCTATTATGCTTTTCGTCTGATCGAGGGCGGCTGCGATCCGCTCCTCATCCTGCGACGGCTCGTCGTTCACGCGAGCGAAGATGTCGGCATGGCGGATCCCAACGCATTGGTCGTGGCGACCTCCGCGCTGGTCGCGTTTGAACACCTCGGTGCGCCGGAAGGGCTGATCCCGCTCAGCAACGCGATCATCTATGTGTGTGAGGCGGAAAAGTCCAATTCTGTGATCCTCGCGATGGACGCCGCCAAGCGGGCCGCGCGCGAAGTGCGGGACGACTCCGTTCCGCCTTATCTGAAAGATACCTCATACGGCAGCCGGGAGGCAAAGGCGCGGCGCGAAGAGTACAAATATCCGCACAATTATGGCGGGTGGGTCAGGCAGCAATATCTGCCCGATTCCCTCAAAGATGCCGTCTTTTATCGCCCGCAGGGCAAGGGGTACGAACGGACGGTCGCGGCGATCCGCGCCCGCAAGGGGATGCCGGACGATACGTTGCCGGATCCGCCGCAGGGCATTCCGCATCCATGACAAAACGGCCTCCGCATCGTTCCAATACGGAGGCCGTTTTATGATTTCTCTCTATTTGCAAAGTACTCTGTCAAAAGCAGATCGGGCATATCCGTCATCGGTAGACGTTTCCGCCCTTGCAGTCGATGGCGACGATGCAGGGAAAATCTTTTACGGTAAAGCGGTATACGGCTTCGCTCAGGAGGTCGGGGAAGGCGACGATCTCACTCTTTTGGACGGCATTTCCGTACAGTGCCCCGGCACCGCCGATCGCTGCAAAATAAACGGAGTGATCGCGGACGATGGCCTCACATACCTCTTTGCTGCGTTCTCCCTTGCCGATCATTCCTTTGAGTCCGAGATCCAGCAGCCGGGGCGCAAAGGCATCCATGCGCGCGCTCGTCGTGGGGCCGCAGCTCCCGCAGGCCTTCCCGTCCGGCGCCGGGCAGGGGCCGGCATAATAGATAGTCTCGCCGCGCAGGTGGAACGGAAGCTCTTCTCCCGCGTCCAACATGGCGCAGATGCGTTTATGAGCGCAGTCGCGCCCCGTCAGCAGCGAGCCGGAGAGCAGTACGCTCTCTCCCGCGCGCAGCGCTTCGATCGTCTCGTCCGTCAGCGGTAAAGTGATCTTTTTCATCTCCGGTTCTCCCTGTTTTATCAGAATGCAAAGTACTATGTTTGACAGAATTATTAAGAAAGTGGGCGTTCCGCCTCAGATTTCAGCCTTTTCGCAGCGCATGCAGTGGCATTGAATATTGACGGCCACGGGCAGCCCCGCGATGTGCGTCGGCAAAATCTCGCACTGAACGCCGAGGGCGGTCACATTTCCGCCGAATCCCTGCGCGCCGATGCCGAGTGCATTGATCCTTTCGAGCGCTTCCCGTTCGATCGCGGCGACATCTTCGCGCGGATGATGCGTTCCCGGTTCGCGGGTGAGCGCCTTTTTTGCAAGGAAAGCGCAGGTATCGAATGTCCCCCCGATTCCGACCCCGCAGATCACGGGAGGGCAGGGTTTGCTCCCGGCGAGGCGCACCGTCTCGACGATCGCGTCGATGATCCCGGCAACGCCTTTGGCTGGTGTGAGCATATACAGGCGGGACATGTTTTCACTCCCGAATCCCTTTGGAAGGAAGGTCAGCCGGACCTTGTCTCCCGGCACGATCTCCATGTGCAGGGCGGCAGGGGTGTTGTTTGCCGTATTCGCGCGCGTGATCGGGTCGCATACGCTCTTGCGGAATCGGAAGTCTGCATATGCTTTGGCCACGGCGCTGTCGACTGCTTCGGCGAGCGGTTTGCCCTCGATGTGTACATCCTGGCCGATCTCCGCGAGGACGACGGCGTAGCCGGTGTCCTGACAGACGGCCATATTCTCTGCCGCGGCGGTCTGCGCGTTGGAGAGCAGGGTATCCAGTGCAAAGCGCGCCGCGCTTCCCTCGGCCTCAGCCAGAGCGGCTTTCTGCATGGCGCGCGTACAGGCGTCGGTCAAGTGCAGGCAGGCGCGTCCGCATAATTGGTACAGGGTGCGTTCGATGGTATCCGTGTGAATGGTTCTCATGTCTTTTGCTCCGGGCGGCACCGTTCGGTACAGGCAGGCGCCGCAACTGATTACAGTATACCAAAAATTTGATAAAATCGCAAAAAATTTTACAGCGAGCGGGGAATTTTATTTACTTCCGTTCGGTTTTTTTCTATAATGAAAGGCATGGAAAACAAAAATGGGACCCCTTCCGCCGGCGGCGGCCGCGGAGGGCTTTTCGATCAGCCGCGCAAGGCGGCGAGCGGCCTCGTCTTTTCGGGCGCGGTTTTCGGCATGCTCGTGCTGTCTCTGCTCCTGTCGCTTACGCTTGCACTCATCTCGCAGATAAACGGCACTCCGGTAGGCGAGCTCACACAGACCAATGCCTATCGTTATGTCGCCTATATGCTGTATGACGTCGCCTATATTGCGGTGATCGCCGTCTTTCTGTTCGTCTATAAAGAGAAGCCGCGGGCGTTTGGCTTTCGCCTGCCGAAACCGCAGTATTGGCTGCTTGCCGTGCTGCTCGCCTTTGGCTTGCTCTTTTCGCTGAACTTTGCCAACGGCTGGTTCATCAGCTTTTTGGGTCTGTTCGGGTATGAAGCCCCCGCTTCGTCGCTGCCTTCGCTGGAAGGGGCCGGCTTTATCGGCGTGCTCTTCGCGGTCGCCGTTTTGCCCGCTTTTTTTGAAGAGACGCTGCTGCGCGGGATCATTTTGGAAGGGATCAAAGATGTGGGCACCGTCGCGGCCTGCCTGTTGGGCGGGTTGCTGTTCAGCCTCTTTCACATGAGTCCGGCACAGACGACCTATCAGTTTATCTGCGGCTGTGTCTTCACGCTGCTCGCCATTCGTTCGCAGTCCGTGTTCCCGACCATGCTCGCGCATTTTCTGAACAATGCGGTCATTGTACTGGATGCGCGGTTCGGCTTTTTGGAAGGGATCTCCGGCGGCGGGGCCGTCGCCGTCTACGTCCTTTCCGCCCTCTGCCTCATCGCTTCGCTCGTCTGGCTGATCTTTTTTGACCGCAAGACCAATCGGAAAAAGGAGGGCGCGATCAAACCCTTCCTGTTGCCGGCGGCCATCGGCTTGGGGATCTGCGTGATCCTTTGGATCTCGAACTTTGTGGCGGGGCTGGGGGGCTGACCGATGCAGAAGATCAACATCGTCTGCGTCGGCAAACTCAAGGAAAAGTTTTTTGCCGATGCGGTCGCCGAATATTGCAAGCGGCTGACCCGCTTTGCAGCTGTGCATATCTGTGAACTGCCCGAGCGGCGCACGCTCGCCGAAGAGGCGGAACACATTTTGCGCGAGGTGCGCGGCGTCTGTTTTGTGCTCGCGGTAGAGGGGAAAAAACTGTCCAGCGAACAGCTGGCGGCTTTGGTTCGGGCGCAGTGCGATGCGGGAAGAGAAATGACCTTTGTCATCGGGTCTTCCTGCGGGCTGGACGATTCGGTCAAAAAGAGAGCGGATATGCTGCTCTCCTTTTCGGACATGACCTTTCCGCACCAGCTGATGCGCGTCATCCTGTGCGAGCAGCTGTACCGCGCCTTTATGATCAACTCCGGCAGCACGTATCATAAATGAAACCGCGGCGCGTTATCGTCCCGCAGATCCGAATAACCCCGTGCATAGAGAGAAATACTGATTATGGAAGATAAGATACGCTTCATGCGCGCGGCGTTGGCGCGCGCCAGAAAGGGACTCGCGCAGGGCGAAGTGCCCGTGGGAGCGGTCGTCGTCTGCGACGGAAAGATCATAGGTTCCGGTTATAATCGGCGTACCCAAACGCAGATGGCGAGCTCGCATGCGGAAATGTATGCCATCGACCGCGCCTGCCGCAAGTGCAAGAGCTGGCGGCTGCCCGACTGCGACCTGTACGTGACGCTCGAGCCCTGTCCGATGTGTATGGGCGCGGCGCTGAACGCCCGCATCCGAAAGATCTATTTCGGCGCATACGAGCAGAAGGGACGCTCCATGACGCAGGAACTCGCGGCGAGCAATCTGCTCAATCACACGCTCGAAGTGGAGGGAGGCGTCCTCGGGGAGGAATGCTCTGCTCTCTTATCCGGATTTTTCCGCGCGATGCGCGCCCGCACAAAAGCACCTTCCGGGGCGGAGGAACAAGGGGAGAGCCAAGAAGGGGACTGAGCGGTGCGCCTGACGGCAGTCAAAAACGATTTTCTTTTTTGGCAAAAGAAGGGAATGTACCGCAAAACATTTGACTATTGCAGGTAAAAACCGTACAATAATAGCGACCGTCGGCGCGCGGGGAAAACCGCCGCGGCGTTCATTTTTTCGGCGCGCAAAGCAACGGTTCGGCGCGCAAGGGGGTGTGCGGGATGTCCGTCCCGCCCGGTTTGCCGCTCGAAGGATCGTTCGCGGCGGGGCCGGCTTTCGTTCGGGCTTACGCCGCGGGAAATCGCGGCTGCATAGATTTGTATCGGAGGTACACATGATAACGCACGGCAACGAGATCAAGATCTTCGCGGGCAATTCCAACCGCCCCTTGGCGGAAGCGATCGCCAAAAAGCTCAACACGGAGCTGGGCAGCGCGGAAGTCGGCTGCTTTTCGGACGGCGAAACGGCTGTCCACATCGATGAGACCGTCCGCGGCAGAGACTTGTTCATCATTCAGTCCACGTCCGCTCCCGTCAACGACAATTTGATGGAGCTGCTCATCCTCATCGATGCGGCGCGCCGCGCCAGCGCCGGACGCATCACGGCGGTCATGCCTTATTTCGGTTATGCCCGCCAGGATCGCAAAGCCCGCTCGCGCGACCCCATCACGGCGAAGCTCGTCGCCGATCTGATCACCGCGGCCGGTGCAGACCGCGTCCTCACGATGGATCTGCACGCAGCGCAGATTCAGGGCTTTTTCAATATCCCGCTCGATCACCTGCTCGGCGGGCCGACCATTTACAATTATTTCCGCAACAAGAAGATCATCGACGAAAACTTCGTCGTCGTCTCGCCGGACATCGGTTCCGTCACCCGCGCGCGCAACGTCGCCATGAAGCTCAACTGCCAGATGGCGATCATCGACAAGCGCCGTCCCAAAGCGAACGTGATGGAGGTCATGAACATTATCGGCGACATCGAGGGCAAAAAGTGCCTGATGGTGGACGACATGATCGATACCGCCGGTACCATTTGCCAGGGTGCCGTCGCTCTCATGGAGCACGGCGCGAAGGAAGTCTATGCCGGCTGCACGCACGCCGTATTCAGCGGCCCTGCCATCGAGCGTTTGGAAAAAGCGCCCATCAAGGAGCTCGCCGTTTTGGATACCATCGCGCTCCCGCCCGAAAAGAAGCTGGATAAGATCAGCGTCATTTCGGTCGCGGATATCTTTGCCGCAGCGATCGAAAACGTCTATCTCGATAAGCCGATGTCGAAGATCTACGACTGATCGTCTTTGCCGCACGGCGGCGCGGTCTTTTGAAGATCTTTTGGAGGGCGTCCCTCCGAACAAAGGATGCACCGAAGGGTGCAGCGAAAAAAATTGCTTACTGCCGCGCTTGCTATGGGCGCGGCGTTCGCGCGTTTTGAAAAGAGAGGGCGCTTGCGCCCGCAAATGGGTCCAAATATATGTTTCTCATCGTCGGATTGGGCAATCCCGAAAAAAAGTATGAAAAGACTTTCCACAACATGGGCTTTCTCGCCGTCGGCGAGGCGGCTGCAAAGCTGGGAGTCAAGTTCAAAAAAAAAGAATGCGAAGCCTCCGTCGCAGAGGCCTTTCTTGGCGGCGAAAAGGTCATCCTCGCGCGGCCGGTCACCTACATGAATGCGAGCGGCAGAGCGGTCAAACAGCTGATGGCAAAATATAAGGTTTCGCCGCACGAACTTCTCGTCATCTACGACGATTTCGATCTCCCCAAGGGGAAACTCCGTATCCGCGCGTCGGGTAGTGCGGGTACGCACAACGGCATGCGCAGCATCATCGGCGAGATCGGTTCGTCCGATTTTCCGCGCATCCGCATCGGCATCCGCGATCCGGAGGTCAGCATTCCCATCATCAACTACGTTCTCGCCGAGATCCGCCCGGAAGATTATACTCTCTTTGCGGACGCCTGTTCGGCAGCGGCAGACGCGGCGATCGCCTTTGCCCGCGGCGAGGGGATCGAAAACGTCATGAACGCCTATAACAAGAATTGACCGAAAGGTCAGATTTTCGCGCGGCTTTGCCGCGCGGGAGAAGACGGCTATGCCCCGTAACTTTTTTCATGCACAGAATCTGGGCGGGGAATATCTCGACCTGGAACAGGATCTCCGCCTCGGCACGCCGACGGCGGTTTTCGGCGTTGCTGCTCCGCATAAAGCGCTGATCGCCGCGGCATGTACGCCCGGCCGCGTCGTTTACGTGGCGGACAACGCTCAAACGGCGGCGCAGGCGGCGGCAGAGATCGCTGGCTTTTCCGGCGAAGAGCCCGCATTGCTGTGTGCCAAGGATGAGGTCCTTCTATACAAAGAAGCTGTCTCGCGCGATGCCCTTTTCCGCCGGTTGAACGCTCTGTACCGCGCACAGCGCGGGGCGCGTATCGTCGTGTGCGACGTCGAGAGCCTCATGCAGCTCTTTCCGCGCCGCGTCGCGTGTCTTTCTCTGCGGGAAGGGGAAGAGATCGACTTTGCTTCTCTTCCGGCGCGGCTGGTCGGGCTCGGCTATGTGCGCGCGGCGACGGTCGACGGAAAGGGGAATTTTGCCCTGCGCGGCGATATCCTCGATATCTTTCCGATCAACGAGGAGAATCCCGTGCGCGTCGATTTTTTCGGCGACACGGTGGAAAAGATCAAGCCGTACAACTTTGTGACGGGCGAGCGGCTGGCGCAGCGGCCCTCGCAGGACATCGTCGCGGCGACGGATGTCACGATCCTTTCGGAGGAGGTCCCGCACCTCAAGGATGCGCTGTTCGGCGAGCTCTCTTCCTTTCGGGATGCAGCGGCCTACGAGCGCGTGCAGTCCATCGCCGGAGACCTCGCCGCAAAGCTGGAAGGAGGGGCGCCCTTTGCGGGGGCATCCTATTTGTTCCCGCTGCTGCAATGCGCTTCCGATTTTAAGGCGTTTTTCGGCGACGCGCTCTTTTTGTTTGACGAGTGTAAACTCATCCGCGACCGTGCGGAGGCTCTGTATAAGGAGCACGAGGAGCGCTTTGCGTCGCTGCACCGCGGAGGCGAAGTCTTCTCCTTTGGCAGGGATCAGCTGATCGGCCGGGAAGAGTTCTTTGCAATGCTCGGTTCGCTCCGCGCATCCGCCCTGCAGACGTTCGCCTCGAGCACGTATTTTTTCCGCCCGTTAAAGGTCTATAATTTACATGCGTCCCCTCTCGGACGATACCTTAATAATATGGAAGCGCTCGTTTCCGACGTCAAGCGCTGGCGTGCGGGCAGCTACCGCGTCATGATCTGGTGCGGCACGCAGGCGCGCGCGGATAAATTGGGCGATCTGCTGTATGAGGAGGGGATCACGGCGACGGCCTGCCCGCCCGCGCTCGAGCTTTTGAAGGGCAAGGCGGTGGCGGTGCTCACCGAAGAGTTGGAGCACGGCCTCGTGCTGCATGAACAGAAGCTCGCCGTGATCGGCACGGGGGATCTGTATACCAAGCCGGCAGTCAAAAAGCGCATCCGGCGCCGCCGCAACGACCTGTTTACTTCGCCCGAGGTGGGCGACTATGCCGTACATGAAACGCACGGCATCGGGCGCATCACGGGGACGAAAAAGATCGAAACGACGGACGGCACCAAGGAATACATCGCCCTCGAGTATCGCGGCGGCGACGTGCTGTACGTCCCCGTCGAACAGATGGATATCCTTTCCCGCTACATGGGGGAAGACACGCCCGCCCTCTCCAAGATCGGCGGCGCGGAATTTGAAAAGGTCAAGCAGCGGGTCAAGGCTTCCCTGAAAAAGATGGCGTTCGACCTCAAGCAGCTGTATGCAGAGCGCGCGGAAAAGCGCGGCTTTGAATTTCATCCCTATGAGGAGGAGATGGCCGAATTTGAATCTGCCTTCGAATTTGAAGAGACGCCCGATCAGCTCTCTTCCATTGCCGAGATCAAGGCGGATATGTGCTCAAAAAAGGTGATGGACCGCCTGCTTTGCGGCGACGTGGGGTACGGAAAGACGGAGGTCGCCTTCCGCGCGGCGTATCTCTGCGTGCTCAACGGCAAACAGGCGGCGCTCATGTGCCCCAATACCGTGCTCTGTCAGCAGCACTATGAAACGGCCCTCAAGCGCTTTGCCGATTTCGGCGTCAACATCGAAGTGCTCAACCGCTTCAAGAGTCCGCGCGAGCAGGATAAGATCCTCGCCCGCCTTTCTCGGGGGGAGGTCGACTTTGTCATCGGCACGCATCGCTTGCTCTCTTCCGATGTCCGTTTCAAGGACCTCGGGTTGCTGATTTTGGACGAAGAGCAGCGCTTCGGCGTCGAGCATAAGGAGAAGATCAAGAATATGAAGCGGGATGTCGACTGCCTCACGATGACGGCGACGCCGATCCCGCGCACCCTGCACATGTCGCTGACGGGCATCCGCGACATCAGCACCATCGATACGCCTCCCTCCAATCGTCTGCCCGTGCAGACGTATGTCGTGGAGGAGACGGAATCGCTCATTCGCGACGCCTGCGTGCGGGAACTGGCCCGCGGCGGACAGGTCTTTGTACTGTATAACCGCGTCGAAAGCATCGATTCCTTCGCCGCCAAACTCAGGCAGATCGTGCCGGAAGGGCGCTTCTGTGTCGCGCACGGTCAAATGGAAAAGTCGATGCTGGAAAACAATATCCTCGGCTTTTACCGCGGCGAGAGCGATATCCTGATCTCGACGACCATCATCGAGAACGGCATCGATCTGCCGCGCGCCAATACGCTCATCGTCATCGACGCCGACCGCCTCGGCATATCGCAGCTGTATCAGCTGCGCGGCAGGGTGGGGCGCGGGTCGGTGCTCGCGCACGCCTATTTTACGTTTAAGCCGGAAAAGGTCATGACGGAGACGGCGAGCAAGCGTTTGCAGGCGATCATGGAGTTTACGGAGCTCGGGTCCGGGTTCAAGATCGCCATGCGCGACATGGAGATCCGCGGCGCCGGCAGCGTGCTCGGCCGCGAGCAGCACGGGCATATGGGCAAAGTCGGCTACGAACTGTATGCAAAGCTCCTGAAAGAGGAGATGACTGGCGAAGAGCAGACAGTCGCCGAACTGGATATCAAGGCGGATGCCTTTATCCCCGAAAAATACATCGAGGCGAGCGCCTCCCGGCTGGATTGCTACAAACAGATCGCCGAGATCCGTACGCTGGACGATTACAGGCGCGTCTGCCTTTCGATGGAAGAAAACTACGGAAAGATGCCGCCGGAAGTACTCAATCTGCTCGTCATCGCCGTGCTCAAGGCCTATGCCGCAAAATTCAATATCCGCAAACTTGCCGTCAGCGCAAAGGGCGGCCGGGTCGAGCTTCCGTCCGTCAACAGTTTGGCGGATCCCCGCCTTGCGGCCGCGCTCGATCGGTTCGGGCAGGGCGTCCGGCTGGAGATGTCCAAGTCTCCCGCCATCGAATTCGCCGGCGGAAAGGATGCGTACACCGTCATGCTCGCCATGACAAAATTCCTGAAATTCGCGGAAAATTCGGCAGCGGCCTGAACGCGCGGCAAATTTTCAAGAATTTAACGTGTTTTTCATAAAAAGCGATTGCTTTTCTAACGCAAATAAGGTATAATAAAGCATATTGCGATTCTATACAAGGAACTCCAAACAGATTCGATTATGAAGAAAAAACTTGTCAAGATCATCAGTATCGTGCTGGCGCTGGCGTTCTCGGTCGGCTTGATGGCCGGCTGCGACCTCTTTATCGGCGTCGACAGCACCAAAGACATGCAGCAGGTCATCGCCGAAGTCAACATCGGCAGCGATCAGGAGGCTCTTTCCGATGCGTTTGAAGCGCTCGGGGCTGAATTGGACTCGGGCGTCGCTTCTCGTACGGACGATATCCTTTCCACCGACGAGATCTATAAGCGCGACCTCATCGCTTACTTCATCACCTACGGCTATAGCTACGTTTCTTCGGGCAACTATACCTATGCGGAGACCTTCGAACTCCTGCTGGACGCGCTGATCAGCAGCAAGATCAATGCGCAGATGGCTGTGCTGTACTACCTGAGCGAGGGCGAGGTGCTCGTCGACCGCGACAACACCGATTCGCACGACGGGTATACTCCTGTGGAGGGCAGCGATGCGCTGCGCATGAACGGCGAGGTCACAGTCGACGGTTATCTCTCTGCGATGGACGCAGCCGAAGGGAGTGATGCGAAGGCTGTGGCCGGTTACCGCTATTTCCTTACCGACGACGAAGCCAATTATGCAACGTACGTCGTGATGCGCTCCATCAATAATACCATTGATACCTACGAGCAGGACATCATCGCGGAGGAAGGCGGGGATACTTCCAGCAGCGACGAGCGGACGATCCCGGAAGGCGCAAACGTACTCGACGATACCTATTATCCTTCCCGCACGGAGAACGGTTCCAAAGTGATCGATTACGGCGTCTACACAGGCTTTAACAATGTTTCCGATTGCGGCGATTACGAAAAGGTAGACGGTTCCACCACGTATACCCGTACGCGCGCCTATGCCCGCTTCCTCAACGCGCTGCGCCAGAACAATCTCGTTTCCGAGGAAGAGTCCAACGCATACGACGTCACCGCACTGGATTACTTCCAGATGGAACTCAAGACGCAGATGCAGGGGATGGTCATCAACAAATTTGTCGCGACCATCAACCTCGGCATGACGGAGACGCTCGAGGAGCAGACGCTGCAGAATATCTACAGCCAGCTCGTCACCAATCAGACGGTCGGGGCGCAGAGCAGTTTTACTTCCACGATGGACAGCGCTTCGGACACTTCTTTCGTGCTCTATTCTCCGGAAGATCATACCTACGGTTATGTCTACAATATCCTGCTTCCCTTCGATGCGGATCAGAATCTCACTTTGAGCGAGATCCCGTTCACCGCCGGGACAAAGGAGTACTATGCGGCGCGCAATTCCAATCCCGAACTTCTCCGTTCGGTGGAGGCGACCGATCAGCGCGCGGCTTGGTTCAACGGAGAGACCGACTACAGCTACCTCGCAGAGGGCGATTACTACGTGAATGCGGCGAATGTCGGCAGAGATAATTACCTCTTCTTTGAAGACAGCTACGTCACCAGTGACGACGGGATCGATCGTTATGCGGGCAAATATCCGTATAACGGCGCCGTTGAGAAGCAGGAGGACGATGCCTACAAACTCACGCCTGAAAAGATCAATATCGATGAGTTCATCACCGAGATGCAGGCATATATCAATTACGTCGCAGGAGCAGACGTCGCATCGGGCAGCTATTACAGCGGCAAGGATGCGAGCGGCAACGCTTCCTGGACCGCTTCGACGGGGGACGCGTTCTACAACGTCACCGCGTCCGACTTCCTCAAAGCGGACGGCCGCACGATCGATCAGAGCGCGAACATTTATTATAAGGGCTCCGTGGCGGGCGTCGCCGACGTGAGCAAGGCCGACTACCTGTGTGATGGCACGGTCTCCTACAAGGCGCTCTCCGCCGTGAACGAGCTCATGTTCGCGTACAGCACCGATACCGGCTGCCTCAACGACTACTACGGCTATTCGATCGAGTCCATCGAAACGGCGACCAAGTTCGTTAAAGAATTTGAATACGCCGCGCAGGATCTGATCAAGAATGACGGGGTCGGTTCGTATGCGGTGGTCGCGACCGATTACGGCTGGCATATTATCTATGTTACCTTCGTATTTGATGGCGGCCTGACCTATGCGGACGGCTTCGTGTATGGGGATCGCCACGAGGAGGGGACCTTCTCCTACTACTTCTACCAGGCGAACAAGCAGTCGCTCGCAGAAAACTATGCGTCCGATCGTCAGAGCGAGTACGACAAGCTCCTCAACACCGACGGCTCCGTCAAGCGCTATGAAGACCGCTACAGCGACCTTTTGAGCATGGACGAAGAATAAGATCCAAATGACTTGATTTGCCCGCAGCAGTTTGCTGCGGGCGTTTTCCATTGTGAGCTTCTATATCCGGTTTATCAGTCTGTGCAATTAACCAATAATGTAATGATTATTCTATGAATAATCATTAACGTTTTTGCAATTTTTGCCTGGATAATATTATAGTGCATCGTAAAATTAGGGTAAACTATTGACAGAGGAAAGGGGCGGTGCTATAATAACCATGAAGAAAAAGGAGGTGGCTTCCATGAAAAAGGTTTGGAAGACAATCGCTGCATTCGGTTTGTCGGCGGCGTTGTGCGTGCCGATCGCTGCATGCAGCGCCGGGCAGGACGGCAAGTCTGCGTATGAGATCGCCGTCGAAAACGGTTTTGAAGGAACCGAACAGGAATGGCTGGAGAGTTTGAAAGGTGAACCGGGCGAACCCGGAGAACCTGGAGCGGCGGGCTCGGCCGGGCAGGACGGGGCAGCCGGACAGGACGGCATCGGCATCCGGAATGCGGAGATCAACGAGGCGGGGGAACTGGTCATAACCTTGTCGAACGGGCAGGTACTCAATCTCGGCGTTGTGGTCGGCGAAGACGGCCAGGATGGTCAGGATGGTCAGGACGGCCAGGACGGTGAAGACGGCAAAGACGGTCAGGACGGTGAAGACGGCAAGGACGGTCAGGATGGCGAAGACGGCAAAGACGGTCAGGATGGCGAAGACGGCAAAGACGGTCAGGACGGCGAAGACGGCAAAGACGGTCAGGACGGGCAGAATGGCGTCGGCGTAGAAGACATTACATATCGCTACGAATACGATGCGGAGGAGGACTGCTTCTATACGGTCATCGTATTCACAATGACCGATAAGACGACGTATGAAGTCAAAGTCCCCAGCGCGGCAAATCCTGATACCACGTATACAGCGTCGACGACGGAAGAAGCCCTGCAGCTCTATCAGAACGGTGTTGAAAATGTGCAGCTGGCGGAAGGAAATTACAGTGCTGCTGCGGGTGAAGAGCTGGAAGCTCTCCTTTTCTACGGGGCGGAAAATATTTCTCTTACCGCTGATATTGTGACGGAAAATCAACTTATTGTTCCGGAAGGGAAGACGGTCGCGCTCGATTTGGCGGGCAACTCTGTTTCCGGCAATTATGCCGGGGCATTGATCGTCAACCGCGGCACAATGTCCATCAGCGGCGATGATGAGTCCTGCATCTATTCCACCGACACAACGGCGCAGGGTCGGCATACGATCCTCAATTACGGCGAAATGACCATTGAGGGCGGTCGGTTTGGCGACAGCAATGCGGACAGCTCGGATGCAAATTCCTTCAATCGCGGCAATGCCGTGCGCAATCTGGGTACAATGACCATCAACGGCGGAATCTTTACCTGCTGCGATAATTATACAAACGGTGGTTTTGCCTACGTAATCGGCAATGGCGGTGCAGACTATCCTGATGCAGAATTGGTTATCAACGATGCGACGGTATATGGCAATTGTAACGGCATTTTAGCGGCCGACAGCGGCAAACTGACGGTCAACGGCGGTACGTATACGCTTGGCGATGGAACGGATCATTCTTCTTCGCTCTATCGGATGGCATACACATCCGATTATGGCGTGATCGAGATCAATGACGGTACATTTACGCGCAATGCCAAAAATGCCAATGCGTTTTTCGGTGCGTATTATGCGCATAGCGAGGACTATGAGAGTATTATCGTCAACGGCGGTACTTTTACGGACCTTGTCAATAGATCTCTCAAAGTGGATGGTGCCGGTGAAGCGAATGATGCGGCGGGCGGTTATTATGGCGGCCTCACCGTCATCAACGGCGGCACCTTTAACGGCGAGATTGTCGGGGCGCTCGCAAAATTCAATGCAGACAGTGCAGACTCTCTCGCAGCCGCACTTTCTCTTGCGAACGGAGGTACGGTTGTGCTTACGGGAGACATCGCCGTCGTTCCGCAGGGGACGGGCAGCGGGGCCGTCGCACAGTTTACGATCGCGAATGATTTGACCATAGATTTGAATGGCCGGAAGATGAGTGTCAATGCAGAGGAGGACGTCAGTTATTCCTATGTTCCTGTACTGATTTGTATCGATGGTGCCGATGTTGTGTTCGAAGGCGACGGTACGATCGATGCGGAAGCCGGGAATAACACTTCTTATGGCATCAATATCATCAATGGCGGCACGCTCACGGTCAACGGCGGCAGTTATTACGGAGCGCCTTCTGCAATTCAGGTACAGACAGGTGCGTTGATCGTCAACGGCGGTTATTTTGACCTTGCGGAAACATGTAAGGCGGATGCTTTTGATTCGATGGCGAAATATATCATAAATTGTATCGACAAGAATTTCCAAAATGGATCCGCAAAAATTACTTTAAATGGCGGGAAGTATACCTATAACTTCTCATTGGATCCGGAAGGTGAGGGAACGACGTATATTGCGGACGGCAGCTTTGTCAATGCAGTGGAAGAGAACGGCGAAATTTACTATGTCGTCTCCAGACCCGATACCTCTTGGTTTGATGAGAGCGCTGCGGCGTTTACGCTGACGGATGTCGAAGATTTCTTCGGCTTTGCACAGCTCGTCAATGGGGGCAACGATTTTTCCGGTAAGACGGTTACGCTCAGCTCCGATATCGACCTTTCCGGCCTTGCGTGGACGCCGATCGGCAACGGCGCGCGCGATGGCGGTGCCGCAAACGGGAATGCGTTCCGCGGTATTTTTGACGGATCAGGTAATACGATTCACGGGCTCTCATATAACGGCGGTTATGGCGCCGATGATGCCTTTGGCCTGTTTGGCGTTTTGGACGGCGGCATCATTCGAAATGTAAAATTTGCGGATGTGTCCGTAAACGTGACGGACGGCGAGTGTGTCGGTGTCGCCGCGGGACTCGTGGTGAACGGCGGCACCGTTTCGGATGTCGATGTCCTTTCCGGCAGTGTGACGGCAGGGGACGGCGTCGGCGGCATCGTCGGGCGTATGCTGATCTCCGGGACGATCGAAAATTGCACGAATGCGGCTGCCGTTACCAGTAACGGCGGCAAGGCCGGCGGTATCGTCGGCGCGGCATATTATACGCAGAGCGAGAAGTATATGAGCATTGCCGGTTGTGCCAACAGCGGCGCCATTACTTCGACGGCCGGCTATGTCGGCGGCATCGTGGGGCTGAGCGCAGCGAATGTATCCGATTGTCACAATACGGGCGCAGTGATCGGCAACGCCACTTCTGTCGGCGGCATCGTCGGGGAGCAGAACAGCTATGGGGCGATCGAAAATTGTTCGAATACCGCAACCATTACCAATCAGTCGGCCGGGTTTGGCACGGGCGGTATTGTCGGCTGGATTCGTTACAGCACCGATACGGCAAGCTATGCGATGCAGGCTTCTGTTCGTGTGAGCGAATGCATGAATTCCGGCAGCATTGTCGGGGGAAACGATGCGGGCGGTATCGTCGGGTCGGCGTACAACAGCGTTGCGGTGACCGATTGCCTGAACGCGGCAACTTCCTTCTCGTCCGCAACTTTTGTGGGCGGTATCGTCGGCAATTTCCAGACGACGGAAACTGCTTATGTGGAAAATTCCCTGACGATCAGAGGGAATTGCTCTCTGACGACCCTCGGGCAGCTCGGGCAGGCCGGCTGCAAGGATCTGTATGTGTACAATAATAATGCGAGCCTGAGCGGCGGCATTACAGATAACTTTGCGGCGGTCGAAGGGTGGCAGGCAGCAGGAAATGGTGCATGGTATCAGGTCGAGGCGTAATGGCAGCATCGCATCTGCAACAGGCAGGGCGCCGGCGGAAATCCGCCGGCGCCTTTCTGTCTGTGGAAAGAGCCGCTTGTGGTTCTCTTCCGCTCTCGCCGCAACAAAAAATCGGCAAGGCTTTGACCCTGCCGATTTTTGCGGAGCGAGAGACGTTCATTGCTCCCTTCGGTCGCAAAGCCCTGCGGGCACGAACGACAAGCGGGGAGGAGTTCTGTGTTCGGTCCGAGTTTTGCGGCGC
>CAJFTM010000018.1:4818-29355 GCA_904419945.1 uncultured Clostridia bacterium | reverse complement strand
TTTGCCTTTTTTCTTATCGCTTTTTCTTTTGCTCGTTTTTTGTTCTTCGGCTTAGCCTTCTCTGAACCCCGCGACTATCGCGGGGTTTTCGTTATACAATAAAGGGGAAAGAGCGTTGTTGCTCCTTCCCCTTCTATAATTTATAGTACAAATCAACACGCTTGCTCAATCAATGGCAACGAGCTCGGTCGAGGCAATCGCCTCTGTCAATAAAGCGTCAATATCCAGCATAGCTTCCGCCCTTTCAACTTTGGCCAAATCGGGACGGATCAGCGGATGCTTCGGCAAAAAAACGGTACAACAATCCTCGTACGGAAGAATGGAGGTTTCATAAGTGCCGATCTCGCGCGCACGCGCAATGATCTCTGTTTTATCAAACCCAACGAGCGGGCGCAACACCGGTAAACGGCGAACGACCGCATTGGATGACGTCATCCCCTCAATGGTCTGACTGGCGACTTGCCCGAGACTTTCACCTGTGATGATGCATTGCGCCCCGCAGCTCTCCGCCGTTCTCTCCGCTATGCGCATCATAAAGCGACGCAAAAGGGTGACCATCATCTCTTCCGGGCAAAATTTGTGGATCGCTTCCTGAATATGAGTGACTTGCACCACATACAAATCCATACCTCCCGTGTAGCGAGCGAGAATGCGGGCCAGATCCTCCACTTTTTCGCGCGCCTGCATATTGGTATATGGGTAACTATGGAAATGAAGCCCCACAAGTTTCATCCCGCGCTTGGCGATCATATGCCCGGCAACAGGACTGTCGATCCCGCCGGAGAGGAGCAAGAGGCCCTTGCCGGACGTACCGACCGGCATCCCGCCGGCCCCCTTGATCATATCGCAGAATACAAGCGCTTCACCATCTTCACGGATATCGATATTGACAGTATTTTCCGGAGAATGAACATCGACGCTGAGCGAAGGACGCTCGCTCAGCAGCCGCCCGCCGATTTCTGCATTCAATTGCATGGAATGCATCGGAAAGTGCTTATCTGCACGGTTGGACTGAACCTTAAAAGTACCGCTTTGCGGAGCGACCTTTAAAACAGCTTCCCAAATAGCTTTCATTTCCGCAGGAACTTTATACCCGACACTGAGCGTATGCGTTCCAAATACACGCCGCAAACGATCGACAATTTCGTCCGTATACGATTCCTCAAATTTTTCAACGAGATATCGACCGCTTGGCCGGCGGATCTCGTGACGGATCCCGGAAAGGGATTTTTCCATATTATTCATGAATACGCGCTCAAAATAACCGCGATTCTTACCCTTTAAGTGGATCTCACAATAACGAACGATAACGACTTTTTCCATGTTTTACCTCATCCTCTCGCGCAGATCTTTTGCGCAGCGGTTTATGATCTCGACGGCGAGGCGGCATTCCTCTTGCGATGTATGCACCGAAAAAGACAGACGCAGCACTCCGTCCGCCGTCTGTTCATCGATGCCGCAGGCCAAAATGACGCGGCTATAACGATTTTTAGACGAACAGGCAGAACCCGTTCCGACCATCACGCCATTGTCATCCAACATATGCAAAAGCACTTCTCCGCGCAAACCATTCGCTGAAACGCACAGGATATACGGTGATCCATCTTCCGGCGACAGTACAGAAAAGATATCTGTATCCAATTCCTCCATTAAAAAACGGCGAATTCCTGCAATGCGTGCAGCATCTTCTGTAAGCGAAGCAAATTTTCTATTTGCCGCCGCAGCAAACTGAGCGATCGCGAATGTATTTTCTGTCCCTCCGCGCAAACCGCTTTCCTGCCCACCGCCAAAAATGAGAGGACGCAAAGATGCCCCCTTCTTATAAAAAAGTCCGCCGACCCCGCGTATACCGCCGATCTTGTGCGCACTGACTGTATAAAAATCGATGTCACGCGTAAGCCGGAAAGGGATTTTGCCGAATGCCTGCACACCGTCACTGTGAAAAAGCGCCCGCGGTGATTTTTTCTTGACAGCTGCAGCCAGCGCCGCAACATCATTCACGGCACCCGTTTCATTGTTGACATGAATGACGGAAACGAGAGATGTCTGTCCGTCGATCAAGCGAAGCAAATCGTCCGCGTCAACGCGGCCAAAACGATCCAACTTGGCAAATCGCACCTCGATCCCGCGGCGAGAAAGCTCCTCTGCCGCATGCTGCACGGCGGCATGCTCCCCTTCCGTCGTCACAAAATTACCGCGGCGTGCCCCGGCAAAAAGTGCCTGATTATCCGCTTCACTGCCGCAAGAGGTAAAAATTAGGCCAAACTTTGCGGGATCCGCTATGTGCGAAAGGATTGACCGGCGAGCTTCTTCCATTTGTTTGTGCACGGCAAAACTCGCCCGATACAGAGCGGACGGATTATAAAAATTCTCACCCAAAAAGCACAGCGCTTCTTTGACCGCCTCCGAAGAAGGCGCGGTCGTCGCGGCATTATCCAAATAGATCATAGGCATATTTTTCTCTGATTTTACTGCTTTTGCGCGAAAGACGGACGATCGCACCGACCATCCGTCTTGCAGCGCCGCAACATACGGCGCTCTGCATCAACTACAGTATTATGCACAAACTTCGCGCCGATTAAAACTCAACCGTTCCCGCATAGACAAGCCGGACACTGCCCGTCAGCGTGACATGGCCATCCGAAGCATAGCGGACGATCAGATCGCCGCCGCGCAGCTTAACGGTGATATCCTCATCCGGTTTGCAATAACCGTTGAGCACCGCCGCAACCACGCTTGCCGCCGCACCTGTCCCGCAGGCCAATGTTTCTCCGTTGCCGCGTTCCCACACGCGCATTTTCAATGTCTTGTCGTTGACGACCCGAACAAACTCCGCATTGATGCGCTGCGGGAAATAATCCGCATGTTCAAAGAGGGGGCCGACATTCGCAATATCGACAGCATCCACCTTGTCACAGAAGACAACGCAATGCGGATTGCCGACATTGACGAGGGTTACCTTATACTGCTGCCCACCGACTTCGATCGAACGGTCGACAACCGCCTCCCCCGTCAAAGTAGACGGAATCAGGGCTCCTTCCAACACGGCCTTGCCCATATCGACGCTGACCGAACCGACCTTGCCGCTGAATGTGTACAGCGTCAGTTCGCGTACGCCGCTGAGCGTCTCGATCGTGATTTTTTTATTGTGCACAAAGCCGTTGTCGAACAAATACTTTGCCACACAGCGGATCGAATTCCCCGCCATTGCCCCTTCACTGCCGTCCTTGTTAAAGATGCGCATTTTGGCATCTGCAACATTCGACTTTTCAATGAGGACGATCCCATCACCGCCAATGCCGTAATGACGATCGACAAAGTTGATCGCAAGCGACTCGGGACAAGTGATCTTGCCGTCCATATTGTCAAAGAAAATATAGTCGTTGCCGCAGCTCTGCATCTTGACGAAGGAGAGCTGCGTCTTTTCTGAACGCAGGGCGTTGATGTCGACGAGTTCGGTATTGTCCTCCGTAAAGCGGCTGGCAATGATATCCGCCAATGCATTGGCCGTATCCAAGGAGGTGAGCGTCGTAATGCCGAGCAAAATCGCATGATGATGCATGCGGATATAGTCGTCGATCGAAGCCATGTCCGTCTTGCCCGTATATACGATATAATCGATTTTTCCGTCATCCATCAGCCGCATGATCGCATCGCTCTGTGAAAGGCGATCGACCGTCGTGACGTCAATCCCGAGCGTGCGAATGGTATCCGCCGTTCCCGCCGTCGCATACAGGCGCAGGCCGAGGTCACTAAACTTTTTCGCAAGCCCTAAGATCTCAAATTTATCTTGGTCGTTGACCGTAAAATAGACGCCGACTTCGCGCTGTTTGCTCGGATGGCAGAGTTTAAATCCAGCCGAAACGAGCCCCTTGAAGAGAGCCTCTTCAATGGTCTTGCCCATGCCGAGCACCTCTCCCGTCGACTTCATTTCGGGCCCTAACTGTGAATTGACATCGTTCAATTTCTCGAAAGAAAATACAGGAACTTTGACCGCAACATACGGCGAAGTCTTATACAAACCGGTGCCGAAGCCGAGTTTTTTCAGCTTTGCCCCGACCATGATCTTGGTTGCGAGCTCTACCATCGGAACGCCCGTCACCTTGGAAATGTACGGAATCGTGCGCGATGCGCGGGGATTGACCTCGATGACGTACAATTCGTTGTGATAGACGAGGAACTGAATATTGATCAGGCCCTTCGTTTTAAGAGAGAGGGCGAGCTGCGTCGAGCACTCGATGATCTTGTCCAGCATAATGTCGCTGAGGTTATACGGAGGATAGACGGCAATGGAATCGCCGCTGTGCACGCCCGCACGCTCGATATGCTGCATGATGCCGGGAATCAGCACGTCCACGCCATCGCTGATGACGTCCACTTCCAACTCCTGTCCCATGAGATATTTATCGCAGAGCACCGGATTTTCAATATGCTGTGCGAGGATGACGTCCATATACCGGGAAATATCGCTCTCGGTGAAAGCGATCGTCATGTTTTGGCCGCCGATGACGTACGAAGGGCGAAGCAATACGGGATAGCCGAGTGTTTCGGCAGCATGCAGCGCCTCCTCCTTTGTCATCACGGTCAATCCTTTCGGGCGGCTGATCCCGAAGCGCTCGAGCAGCTCATCGAAGCGTTCCCGGTCCTCCGCCATATCGACGCTGTCAGCAGACGTTCCGAGGATACGGACTCCCTTTTTGTCAAGATAGTTGCACAGTTTGATCGCCGTCTGTCCCCCGAAGGTAATGACGACGCCGTACGGCTTCTCTTTATCGATGACGTTCTGCACATCCTCCGGCGTAAGCGGCTCAAAATACAGGCGATCCGCCGTATCGAAGTCAGTCGAAACCGTCTCCGGGTTATTGTTGATGATAATGACCTCGTAACCGAGCTCCTTCAGCGTCCACACACAGTGTACCGAAGAATAATCGAACTCAATACCCTGCCCGATGCGAATCGGACCGGACCCGATAACAATGATGCGCTTTTTGGTGCTCTCCTTGATGAACAGGGTCGCCTCGTCGTGCGCATATTCGTCGTACGTCGAATAGAAGTACGGCGTCTCCGCGGCAAACTCGGCGGCGCAGGTGTCGACCATCTTGTAGACCGCCTTGCGGTGGTACGGGATCTTCTGCCCGGAAAGCGCTTCCAGTTCGTGATCGGGATAGCCGAGGCGCTTGCCCTCGTCGTACAGGGCGCGCGTCAGCTTTTCCGAGCGCAGGCGGCGCTCGTACTCGACGAGGTTTTTCAGTTTATTGAGGAACCAGCGGTCGATCTTGGTGATCTCGAAGATCTCGTCGACGGAAATATCCGCCTTGAGCGCCGCGTAGACGGTGAACAGGCGCTCGTCGGAGAGCTTTTTCAGCTCCTCGCGCAGGTCCTTCCCCTCGTATTTGTCGAGGTTGAGAGAGGACAGAGAGATCTCCGCGCCGCGCACGGCCTTCATGATCGCCATCTCGAAGGAGGTGCCGATGGCCATGACCTCGCCCGTCGCCTTCATGCGCGTGCCCAGCTCGCGCTTGGCGTACAGGAACTTGTCGAACGGCCACTTCGGCAGCTTGACGACGACATAGTCGATCGTCGGCTCGAAGCAGGCGTACGTCTTGCCCGTAACGTCGTTGCGGATCTCGTCCAGCGTGTAGCCGAGGGCGATCTTGGTCGCGACCTTCGCGATCGGGTAACCGGTCGCCTTCGACGCGAGCGCCGAGGAACGGGAGACGCGCGGGTTGACTTCGATGACCGAATACTCGAAGGAATCGGGGTTGAGCGCGAACTGGCAGTTGCAGCCGCCCTCGATGCCGAGCTCGGTGATGATCTTCAAAGACGCGCTGCGCAGCATCTGATACTCTTTGTCCGACAGGGTGACGGCCGGCGCGATGACGATGGAGTCGCCCGTGTGGATGCCGACCGGGTCGAAATTCTCCATCGAGCAGACGGTGATCACGTTGCCCCGGCAATCGCGCAGCACTTCGAACTCGATCTCCTTCCAGCCGTAAATGTACTTTTCGACCAGCACCTGCGTGATGGGCGAGAGCATCAGGCCGTTGTGGGAAACGGAGCGCAGCTCCTCCTCGTTATAGGCGACGCCGCCGCCCGCGCCGCCCAGCGTGAACGCGGGACGGATGATGACGGGGTAGCCGATCTTTTCGGCGACGGCCACGCACTCGTCCACCGTGTACGCGATGTCGGACGGGACGACCGGCTGGCCGATCTTCTGCATGGTCTCCTTGAACAGCTCGCGGTCCTCGGCGCGGTCGATCGCGTCGACCTTCGTGCCGATGAGCTTGACGCCCCACTCGTCCAAAAACCCCTCTTTGGCGAGCTGGCAGCCGATCGTGAGGCCGGTCTGGCCGCCCAGGGAGGCGAGCAGACTGTCCGGGCGTTCCTTTTTGATGATGCGCTTGATGGACTCGAGGGTGAGCGGTTCGAGATAGATCTCGTCTGCGAGCGCCTTATCCGTCATGATGGTCGCGGGGTTGGAATTGCAGAGCACGACGTTGACGCCGGCGTCTTTGAGGACGCGGCAGGCCTGCGCGCCCGCGTAGTCAAATTCCGCCGCCTGGCCGATGACGATCGGGCCGGAGCCGATCACGAGGACTTTTTTGATATCGCTTCTTTTAGGCATTTGCTTTTCCTCCGTCCATCTGATTCATAAAACGATCGAAGAGATCGCGCGCGTCCAGCGGGCCGGCGCAGGCTTCCGGATGGAACTGCACCGTGAAGGCGTTCAGGTCGGGATACTCGACCCCCTCGCAGGTATTGTCGTTCGCGTTGATAAAGCTGATCGTGCCCGCGCCGACGATGGAGTCGGCAAGCACCTCGTAGCCGTGGTTCTGGCTGGAAATATAGACGGTGCCCGTCTTTAATTCCTTGACCGGCTGGTTGGCGCCGCGGTGGCCGTACTTCATCTTCTTCGTTTTGCCGCCCATGGCGAGGGCGAACAGCTGATGCCCGAGGCAGATACCGAAGATGGGGAGCTTGCCCGCCAGCTTGTGGATGTTTTCGATGACGCCCGTATTCTCCTCCGGGTCGCCGGGGCCGTTGGTGAGCATCAGCCCGTCCGGATGAAGGGCGAGGATCTCTTCCGCCGTGTAGGAAGCGGGGACGCGGATGACGTTGCAGCCGCGGCGGACCAGCTCGCGGACGATATTCTCCTTCGCGCCGAAATCCCAAAGCACGACCGTGCGCTTCGCGTCCTCCGCCGGATAATCCTTGCGCCCCTTGCAGGTGCAGTTCATGACTGCGTCGCGGATGGCATACGCGCGCACGGCGGAGAGGTCGGTCAGCGGCTTCGAGGTGATGGCCGCGTTCATGACGCCCGCCTCGCGCACCGTCTTGGTCAGCTCGCGCGTGTCGATGCCGTAGATGCCGGGGATATTGTTTTTGACGAGGTAATTTTCAAGGGTGTCCTCGCAGCGGAAATTGGAAGGCTTTTCACAATATTCGCGCACGATGTATGCCGAGAGATACGGCTTCTTGCTTTCTCGGTCGGAAAGGATCATGCCGTAATTGCCGATGAGCGGAAAAGTCTGGATGACGATCTGCCCGTAATAACTGGGATCGGTGAGCGTCTCGATGTAGCCGGTCATGCCCGTCGTAAAGACGAGCTCACCGATCACATCGCCCCTCGCGCCGAATCTCTTGCCTTCAAAGACCTGCCCGTTCTGCAAGGTCAGGTAAACTTTTTCTTCCTTCATAGCGATCCTTCCCGTAATATATTTTTTATTTGAGCAATTTGACCAGCACCGCTTTCTGTGCGTGCAGGCGATTTTCCGCTTCGTCGAAGATGTCGTTCGCGTGCGCCTCGAACACCTCGTCGGTGATCTCCTCGCCGCGGTGCGCGGGCAGGCAGTGCAGCACCATCGCATCCGGCTTCGCGACAGACATGAGATCCGCGTCGATGCAGTAGCCGCGGAACACCTTTTCGCGCTCAGCCTTCTCCGCTTCCTGTCCCATCGAAGCCCACACATCCGTATACAGCACATCCGCGTCCTTTGCAGCCGCCTTAATATCGGAAGTGACTGTCAGCCGCCCGGTCGCAAAGCCTCGCGCGAGGATATCCGCATCCGGCCGATAGTGATCCGGGCACGCGATGGAAACCTCCATTCCCGTCTTCAAGCCTCCGACGATGAGCGAATTTGCCATATTGTTCCCATCCCCGACAAAACAGAGCTTGAGCCCTTTTAAGCTGCCCTTATATTCGCGAATGGTCATCAAGTCCGCCAGCACCTGGCAGGGATGGCAATAATCGGTCAGCCCGTTGATGATCGGAATGGAACCATACGCCGCGAGGTCCTCAACATCCTGTTGTGCAAATGTACGGATCATGATGCCGTCGAGATAGCGAGAAAGCACACGGACGGTATCCTTGATCGGCTCGCCGCGGCCGATCTGCAAATCGCGATCGGAAAGGAACAGTGCATAACCGCCCAATTCGTACATCCCCACCTCAAAACTGACGCGAGTGCGGGTGGACGACTTTTGAAAAATCATGCCCAGCTTTTTGCCTTCCAAATGATGATGGCGAATGTTGTTCTTGCGCTCGTATTTGAGTTGGTCAGCAAGATTCAGGATCCCGAAGATTTCCTCGGTGCTCAGATCCGACAATTTCAGCAGATGTTTCATTCCGATATCACCTCATTCAAAATTTGCAATGCAAAATCCATTTCATCTTTGTGGACATTCAGCGGCGGAAGCAGGCGAACTCTGTTTTTCGCCGTCAAGACAATCAATCCGCGTTCGAGGCAGCGCTCCGCCACTTCGCGCGCATTTTTGGTCGTCTCCAGCCCGATCATTAATCCCAGCCCCGTTACACTGCGGACATTGCGGATGCGGGAAAGATGCGTAAACAGATATGCGCTCTTGCCCTGCACTTCCAGCAGCAGGTCGCGGTCGATGCGGCGCAGGATACTGCACGCACCCGCACAGGCAATCGGGTTGCCGCCGAATGTCGACCCGTGATCGCCTGCCCCGAGCGTATGTTCACACTTTTCAAAAAACATCGTTGCGCCGAGCGGCAGCCCTCCGGCCAATCCTTTAGCCGTCGTAACAACGTCCGGATGGATTTCATACTGCTCATATGCATACAGCGTACCCGTCCTGCCGTTGCCCGTCTGCACCTCGTCGATCATGAGCAGAATGTCATTCTTTTTACAATACCGCTCGATCGCGCGCACCTCTTCTTTATCGAGCGGACGAACACCGCCCTCCCCCTGTACCAGTTCGAGCAGAACCGCGCACGTCTTGTCTGAACAGTGTGCACGTACGCTTGCAGCCGTCGGTTCTGCATACGAAAAGCCCTCAAGAAAAGGCATAAAAAATCGATGCATCACATCCTGACCGGTCGCAGACAGCGTCGCCATCGTGCGGCCATGAAAGGAATTTTTAAACGTTACGATATGGAAACGTCCTTCGCCATATCGATCGTAAGAATACTTGCGGGCCGCTTTAATGGCACATTCGTTCGCCTCTGCGCCCGAATTGGAAAAAAACACTTTCTTCGCACCTGTCCGCTCGCAGAGCAAAGCGGCAAGCTCTGCCTGCGGCCGAGTATAGTACAGATTGCTTGCATGCTGTACCAAATTCAGCTGCGCTATGACGGCCTGCTTCCATTCAGAATCATTTACACCGAATGAATTGACCGCGATCCCGCTGCCGAAATCGATATATTTTCGGCCGTCTTCCGAATACAGCGTTGCGCCTTCGCCCCGGACAATATCCGCTGGAAAGCGATTATAAGTGTTGGCAATATACTTCTGATCCTTTTCGCGCAATTCTTCAAAACTCATACTACACCTATCTGATTTATTTTATCATAAAACGACGCTAAACGCAATTGTTTGGCAGACGTTTTCCCTGTTCGCAGCCCTTCTCTTCCCGTAAAAAAAGACCGATGGAGCCATCAGTCTTCATTTACGAACATGGTACCGATTCCGCGGTCAGACAATGTCTCGACAAGGATAGAATGTTCGACCCTTCCGTCGATGATGAATACCTTTTCGACTCCTCGACGGATCGCTTCGCGGCAGCATTCAATTTTAGGGATCATCCCACCGGAAATAATGCCCTGCTTGATCAGAGAGGGGATATCGCTGACCCAGATCTTCTCAATGAGGCTGGACTCATCGTCCTTGTCGCGCAAAACGCCCTTCGTATCCGTCATGAGAATCAGGCTGGTCGCCCCCAGCGCCCCCGCAATCACCGCAGAAGCGGTATCCGCATTCACGTTATAAATGTGACCCTCATCATCATATCCGACCGTAGACACGACGGGAATATATCCCTTATCGAGAGCGTCGGTAATCACTTTCGTATCCATCTCCGTGATACGACCGACATAGCCGAGCCGCTCATCTGCCTTGCAGCACTTCATCATATGCCCGTCGATGCCGCACAGACCCAGCGCCTTGCCGCCGATGCTCTCCAAAATATTGACCAAGGACTTGTTGATCTTACCGGCCAAGACCATGCGCACGATCTCCGCTGTCTCTTCATCGGTATAGCGCAACCCGTCGACAAACACGGATTCTTTTCCGATCTTTTTCAGCATTTCAGAGATCTCCGGCCCGCCGCCATGCACCAAAACAACGCGAACGCCGATCAAATTTAAGAGTACTATGTCACGCATAACCGACATTTTCAAACGATCGTTGATCATCGCGTTGCCGCCGTATTTAACGACAACGATCTTACCGTTGTAACTCTGTATATACGGCAGCGCTTCGATCAATACTTGCGCGCGGTACTGCTTTTCGTTGATATCCTGCATATATTTATCCTCTATCCGAATCTTAAGTCCTGTAATCGCCGTTGATCTTTACATAATCGTAGGTGAGATCGCAGCCCCATGCCGTCGCTTTTCCGTTTCCGTCGCCAAGGCGAATGAGCACCTCGATCTCATCTTCCGATAAAATGCGCTTGGCATCCTCTTCCGAAAAGGGAACGCCGCTCCCATCTCTGCAAACAGCGATCTCCCCGGCCTTACTGCGAAAATCAACATCTACCTTTGTGATATCGACCGGCGCCCCCGCATAGCCGACGGCACAAAGCACACGGCCCCAATTTGCATCCGAACCGAACATTGCAGCCTTAAACAGGGAAGATTTAATGACGGATTTTGCAACCGTACGCGCAGCCGCCTTGCTCTTGGCTCCGGTCACGCGACATTCGAGCAATTTCGTCGCCCCTTCGCCGTCGCGCGCAATGCGGCGGCAGAGGGCCGTAGTCACTTTATGTAATGCCTTGCGAAAATCGTTGTATCCCTTCCCCGTTTCTGCGATTGGCTCATTGCCCGCAAGGCCGTTCGCAAGCACACAGACCATATCATTTGTAGACGTATCTCCGTCTACACTGACCATATTGAAAGAATCTTTGACGTCAGCCGAAAGAGCTTTTTGCAACATCTCCGGAGAGATCGCCGCGTCCGTCGTCACAAAAATAAGCATCGTCGCCATATTCGGATTGATCATGCCGACGCCCTTCCCGATCGCGCCGATATGGCACTCTTTGCCCCCGACCATAAAAGAATAAGCGATCTGTTTATCCACCGTATCTGTGGTCATGATCCCCTGTGCCGCGTACAAGCTGCCGTCCGCATCGCCCAGCAGACCCGCAACAAGCCCAGGCATTCCCGCTTCGATGGGCTCAATGGGCAGAGGCTGGCCGATAACACCCGTCGATGCCACGACCACATCGCCGGCGGGAATACCTGCATACCGCTCCACAAGTAAACACATCTTTTCGGCGATTTCGACCCCATCCGCATTGCAGGTATTTGCGTTTCCGCTGTTACAGATCACGGCGCGCGCATGGCCGTCTGCAATATGCTGCTTTGTTACTAAAATCGGCGCACCTTTTACGAGATTCTGCGTATAAACACAAGCAGCCGAACAAGGTACGTCACTCACGATCAGCGAAAGATCGCGCTTATTCTTATTTTTACGGATTCCGCAATGCACTCCGTTTGCGCGAAAACCCGCCGGAGCACATACGCCGCCTTGCATTTTTTTCATCCTTCTTCCTCCAAAATTTCCCCTTTCGGGTCAACTTTTTTCGCTTAAAGCAGTGAAGTGCGCTCATCCAGTCCGAGCGCAATATTCATACACTGCACCGCCGCACCGGACGCCCCTTTGCCGAGATTATCAAAGAGAGCGAGCAACAGCGGACGCTCGTCGTTACCTGCTACAGAGATATGCATTTCATTGGAGCCCGCCAATGCATTGGCTGCCATATACGGTTCAGGATCCGTTACTTTTACAAAATTACTTGACGCATAGTACTCTGCAAAATAAGTTTTTAACTCATTGAGCGACCGCTTTTTATGCAGCAACCGCGCATGCAGAGGAACCGTTACGCACATGCCGCAATAATAATCGGAAACGATCGGACTGAATACCGGAACATCGTCCAAACCGCAGACAGCCCGCATTTCCGGCAGATGCTTATGCAATTGCGTCAGGCCATATTGACGAGGACTGTCCAATAAAATACTGCGGTCACTGCTTTCATATTCGGCGATCATCTTTTTCCCCCCGCCGCTATACCCCGTCACAGAGTAACAGACAAACGGATAATCGGGCGCCACGATGCCTGCGGCAACGAGCGGATACACGAGCGCAATAAACCCGCTCGCATGGCATCCGGGCACAGCAATGCGGCGCGAGCTCGCAATTTTACTGCGATGCTCTGCAGAGAGTTCAGGGAAACCATATGCCCATAACGGATCTGTACGGTGCGCCGTCGACGCATCGATGATCGTAACGCTTTGATTTTCACAGAGGGATACCGATTCGCGCGCTGCCGCATCGGGCAGGCAAAGAAACACGACGTCTGCCGCATTGATCTTCTCTCGCCGCGCCTCAGGATCCTTCCGCAGTTCCTCCGGGAGCGTGATCACCCGGACATCCGCGCGCTTGGCGAGGCGATCGAAGATCTGCAGCCCCGTCGTCCCCTCTTTCCCATCAATAAAAATGTCTATCATAATACTTTGTATCTTTCAGAAATGCGCGATTTACAGCCCAAAAAACTGTAAATCGCGCCCCATCTTTTTAAATCACTTACTTAATTTCTTTATTCGCCAACAGCGCCCGCACCTTGATCGGCAACCCGAAAAGGTTGATAAATCCTTCCGCATCGTGCTGATTATACACGTCCTCTTCGCCGAAAGTCGCAATTTCTTCACTGTACAAAGAATACGGGCTCCTCATGCCGGCATTGATGATGTTTCCTTTATAGATCTTCAAGCGCACATCACCGGTCACCGTTTCCTGCGTCTTATCAACAAAAGCGGAAAGAGCTTCGCGCAGCGGCGTAAACCACTGACCGTTATAGACAAGCTCCGCAAAGCGCATCGCAACCTGCTGTTTATAGTGCTGCGTATCTTTGTCGAGACAGAGCATTTCGAGCAATTCGTGCGCCTTATACAAGATCGTGCCGCCCGGCGTCTCATATACGCCGCGGCTCTTCATCCCGACCAAGCGGTTTTCCACAATATCGATGATACCGATCCCGTTTTCGCCGCCGATCTTGTTCAGGCGCGCCATCAGTTCAATGCTGTCAAGTTTTTCACCGTTCAAAGCGACGGGAATACCCTTTTCAAAGGACAGCGTCAAATAAGTCGGCTGATCGGGAGCTTTTTCCGGGGACACACCCAGTTCCAAAATTTTATCGTACTGCGGCTCGTTGGCCGGATCCTCAAGATCAAGCCCCTCGTGCGAAAGATGCCACAGATTTTTATCCTTCGAATAACTGGTCTCGCGGGTAATCTTTAGCGGAATATTGTGTGCTTCCGCATAATCGATCTCTTCGTCACGGCTCTTGATATTCCAAATGCGCCAAGGCGCGATGATCGTCATATCCGGCGCAAATGCTTTAATGGTCAGCTCGAAACGGACTTGGTCATTGCCCTTGCCGGTACAGCCATGGCAAATCGCATCCGCCCCCTCTTTCAGCGCAATCTCGACGATACGCTTTGCGATAACCGGACGAGCGAAAGACGTACCGAGAAGGTACGTATTCTCATATACAGCCCCCGCCTTCATCGTCGGATAAATATAATCTTCGATAAATTCTTTGCGCAGATCTTCGATGTAAAGCTTAGAAGCGCCCGTCTTGAGCGCCTTTTCCTCCAGCCCTTCCAATTCGCTCTCCTGCCCTACATCGGCAGAGACCGCGATCACTTCGCAATTGTTATAATTTTCCTTCAGCCACGGAATGATGATCGAGGTATCCAATCCTCCCGAATAAGCCAAAACGACTTTTTTGATCTCTTTCTTTTCCATTGATGTCATCCTCGCAGTTTTACTGTACACGATTATACCTTTTCCGCCCGCACAAGTCAAGCATTTTCACGTCATATTTTGGAAATATTCAAAATATATTCGCTTATTTTTGAATAAAATTTATAATTATGCAAATTTTTTCGAATATTCATGAATATTTTAAAAATATTGCAACGAAAATCACTCCCGCTCTTCCCCGCGTCCCCTTCTGTACAGCAAACTGAGGAATGCGTAATCCCGCAGCTGTCTGCGCAGCGAAGTCACCCCTGTACAATAACGAGATACCTCCCTCCAAAAGGCGGGCGAATGATCGAGCCGACGGCGATGGCAGAGCTCGTGTATAAGTACATAATCACGCAGTGGAATAGGAAGCATGGAAAGCCTCCAATTCAGGCAGATGACTCCTCTTTCGTCACAGCTCCCCCATCGGGACTTAAAATCGCGCAGTTTGACATCGGTGACCGATACCCCGACCCGACGCGACAGCACAAACAGCGCTTCAATGAGGATCGGCCCTCGCGTTCGTTCAAAATACCTTCTCACGGATGCCGCACCGCGAAAATAAAAGCCGTCCTCTCCTTCCCCGTTTGCGTTTGCCCCAAAATGTACGGCTCGCTCAACGCCGGCATCCAAGATACTTTCGCCGTTTCGGACCGATGCAAACCGCCCGCCCGTATATTCCTCCAACTTTCGGTCGATCCACGCCCGTTTGCTTACGACAAAGGCCCGGATCGACTCATCCGATACCCCAAACGGCGCTCGCACCACGACCGAACCGGCCGACACGGTGATCGCTATCGTCGTACGCCGAGAGCGGACGATACGAAAGGTCGCGTCAGGCAAAACGCACCTGCGCCAAGACGACCGTCTCCACACCATTACGGACACCTTCGATCGAAAACAAACCCGGCTCCGTCTCACTGCGGAAAAATTCCAAGCGATCCCCTTCAAACGCCTGCTTGACATAGTGCAGCTGAAAGCCTGCAAGCCTTTGCGCTTCCAATTCAGCTACGGTAAAACAATTAAAAATATAGTCGGCATATTTGATATTGTTTACATGATGATTGAGATCATACTCTGAATTGGCAACTATCAGCGCAAAATCAGGCGCGGAAGCGCGCACCACCCGCGGGATCCGCCAGTCAATGTCCTCGAGACAATTCTCTTCCAGAAAATCGATCTCCGGCTGCTCGATGCGCGAACAAGGCACAATGCGCCCGCTCTTTTCTAAAATGCACCAGCGCGACTCCGCCCCGATCAAACGCTGCCCGCTTTCATCACACACAGTAAAGCTGCGCTCGTAGATCGCCTTGTTCGGACGATGCGGCCAAGTCCTTACACTGACCTTCTCGCCGCTGGCCGGCTTCCGGTCCACCTCTACATAAATTTTAGAAAGCACCCAAAAGCGTCCCTGCTCGCCCAATTTTTGGAATCCGAGCCCCATCGCCTGCGAATGATCCCCGGCAATCTCCTGAAAAAGCCCTAAAACGGAAGAGGGACGAATTTCTTGCCGAAAATCCGTCTCGTAACTGCGGACAATATAATCGTTTGCGATCCGGTTAGCCGCCTTCATTGTAAATGCTGCTCCTTATCTGTATTCATCATTTCTATTGTACACCAAATCGCCGGAATTGTCCACCATTCCGCACAAAATATTGTAGCGCAATGCAGAGTATCGTGCAAAAAATATACCACACATAGTACTTTGCAAATAATAATTTTCAGAGGAAAATCTTTCAAAATATTGACACCATTCGACAAATATAGTATAATAGAACAAAAGGAGGTCTCCCATGGATCAGAACGATACGAACGACAAAGAGAAGACCGCAGGCGAAGGCAACGCTATCAGCAGCGACCTGATCCGCGGCCACATCAATACGATCATTCTCCGCACTCTTTATGACGGTGACAAATATGGTTACGAGATCATCAATGAGATCGAGGAGAAAAGCAAGGGGCAGTATGCACTCAAACAACCCACGCTGTACAGTGCCCTGAAACGACTGGAAAGCCAGGATTATGTCACCTCTTACTGGGGCGGCGTAAGCAACGGCGGCCGCCGCAAATATTTCCAGATCACAGATAAAGGGCGCAAAGTCGTCGAACAAAATCTGGCCGAGTGGGAATATTCGCGTACCGTCATCGACAGCCTCATTTCTGAAAAAGATTACGACTTCAACAATCCTCCCCCCGCTGCCAACGTGGACTTTTCGCTCCTGAAAAAATCCACGTCGCGCGTGCCCATCATGAAGGGCAACGAGACGGATAACATTGAGCTTGCAGAAGCTGAACCGAGCTCTCCCGCGCCCTCGAAGGAACCGGTCCTCGCAGGTTGGACGCGCGAAGACCCTTTGGAAGCGATGCGTCGCAGTGAAGACCTTCCCGCAGAGGATACGGCTGAAACACCGGCTTCCGCCGAAGCTGCCGAAACCGACAGCAATGCAGATAAAACTACCGCGGACGCCGCCATACAGCCGACCATCATCACACAGGAATCTTCTACCCGCTGGACGCGCGAGCACCCCTTGGAAAACGCCCTCCCGCAAGAACCTTCCGCCGATGCGGAAGCAACAAAGGACGATTATGCCCGCACGTTAGAGGGAGAACCCCTTGCGGACAGCGCCGAGAGCGGTGAAGCCGTCATCGAAGAATCCCGTCCCCTGACGGAAGAAGAGCGCCAGAGAATTCACGAAAACTACCGCAGTTTGATCGGCGACGAAGACGATGCGACTTCTTACTATTATTCACAGGTCGCAAAGAGCCGCAATGCGCGCCCCTCTTATGAAACATCGGGCGGCAGTGGCGGTTCGTCGCGTACGTCCGGCTATACGATGGATCAATACGCCGCGCAAAACGATCTGTATGCAGAAGAAGCACAGCAGATGTACGCACCGGAAATGCCCGCTCCCGCACGCTACGAGGAGGCTTACCGTCAAAACAAAGCGATCTCTTCCGAGTTGCTCTATTCTGATAAATCGCCGGAGGAGCGCAATTACAAAGACCTGCTCTCCAAACTGTACGACAACACGCGGCACGAATACGAAGATTATGACGGCTACGGCAGTTATGGCGAGGTTCCCGACCAACAGAACTACGAACCCGTGCAGGAAGCCGATCAATACGGCTATCCACGGGAGAACTACTACGAACCGGAGGGCCAACCCGTTCCCCCATCGCAGCCGGAGCAGCCGACATCGGTGAAAGCAGCTCCGGAGACAGTCTCACCGAAAAGCGAAACAAACGAAAAAAGCGTTGGTTCGGCTTCGGCAAAAACAAAGACTGAACCTGTCGCCGAAGAATCCAAGGCAGAAAATGCCGTCGAAAAAAAAGCAAAAAGCGATGGACTGCGCGTCGCGGAAGCGCGCGAAACCAGACCGAATATTGCGGAAGAACCGCTCCCCGCAGGCAAAGTTTTTGACAAGGGCCAAGTACTGTTGCGGACTGCCATTTGGGTATTCTGCATCGCTTTGGTCGAATCGGTCATCAACGCCTGCCTAATCAACGTGATCGGTTCGAGCGTACTGTATGTAGTGTTACCCTTTATCATCGACTTCGTGTTTATCGGCGTATTTTTACTGCTGTATATGCGCGGCTTCGGCAAAAACAGCCGACGCTCCTCGTCGACGTCTTACATATCTGCAAGCTTTGTCATCTTTGCCAATATCGTGCTGATCATCAGTCTCATTGCATATCTGCTCATCATCTTCTCCGATGTCCCGAGTGCGGGAGTCGGAATGCGGATCTTGCAGTATGCAATCTTCCCGATCATTTATTCCTTTAATCTTCCGTTGTTCGCAATCCTCTATAACTATCACTGCAAAAAGATCTAATCGTTTTTTAAAAGCGTGTGCCGCCCAAAGCAGCACACGCTTTTTCGATAAAACCCTATGTATTCAATGCAAAGATCAAAAAGAACGGGCCCCATCGAGCCCGCTCTCCTTATTTTGAATTGCTTGCGCATAGCGCAAAGAAATACGAAAAAAGCACTCCTTTCAGCGCTTAAGCGCCTTTTTCTGCCTGTTGCTAAAACTCTCTGATTACAGCCCCAATCCGGGAATCAAGGGAATTTCGATCTCTTCATAGGAGCTCAGATCCGTCGGGAATACGATATCGGCATCATCGCTCACCACGGCCAACATACCGCTCATGCCGATCGTAAGAGCGCCGGCGTCTTCAGCGGCTTGAGAACTGCCGTAGTCAAACTTCGGTTCGGGTATCGTTGCCGCAACATCTACGCGCATACTCATTGCGGATAGACTGCCATCTTCTGCAATCGAAAGATAAAACTCGAGCGTGCTTTCGCTCAAATTAACTACATAGCTGCTGGTATCAACGGTCGAAAGGCTGCCGAGGGCTTCCTTGATCGCATCATCGACACCATCCGCTGAAAACACGAAGCGCGCCTTGATCCCTGAAGATGTATCCACATCCATATCCACGCCGTAAGCATCGAGCTCTGCCCGGAAAGAAGCAGGATCGCTGCCATTTCCAAAAATAGTCGCCAAGATGGAAGGAAGCTCTTCCAGATCCGGCAGCGTCAAGCCGAGACCGCCGTAAGCGATCTTTCCGCGCTGATTGATCGTACTCTCTCCGCTGCCCGTGCTCTCTGACCCGGACATGTTTAAATAAATATACTCACCGTCCACATACGGCTCGATCCCGAGATTCAGCGAAGAAGTTTGCCCGTCTGCCTGCGCTTCTACCTTTAAATCCAATGAACCGCCGGCCGAAAAATCCACGCCGGATTCCCCAGCCGCAAATAAAATCCCTAAATCCGCATCGATCCCTGTCGAGGCGGTATATGTATCCTGGCTCATCGAGAAATCTAAAGAAGACTCACCATGCAAACCGTATTTCCAATCCTCCGCATCCATATCTCCGAACAAATTATCGTTTCCCAACGAAGTGAGCAACTGCTGGATATCTGCATCCTCCGCCTCACGATAATTCCCCGAGATCGTCCCGTCGCTTGAAACGACACTGCAAGCCGCAAATACAGACATGCTCAGCACAAGCGCAGAAGCCGATAAAACAGAAATCCATTTTTTCATT
This sequence comes from uncultured Clostridia bacterium, assembly GCA_904419945.1. GTDB lineage: Bacteria > Bacillota > Clostridia > Christensenellales > Borkfalkiaceae > Borkfalkia. The sequence goes on along the minus strand of CAJFTM010000018.1, from coordinate 10,021 downwards.
GATTTCATTCCTTGCCTCCTTACCTCCGGCTATCTTTGCACGGAGATTTTTATCGATTCGATTATACCATTAAATCAACATTCTGTCAAGAGGCATCTGCAAAATTGATCTGAAAAAGCAAAGAGAGAAGCGAGACCATGCTGTCCGACTCCTCTCTTTTTCATTATTTATCTTTTTTACAGAATACTATGCAAGGCATAAACAGACGAACCCGCGGAACAGGGAGCGGGTCAATGCACGATCGACCCGATCTCTGCGTCGTCTGCCGCAAACAGAACACGGCAAGAACCATCCGTATTACCGGAAGCCAGCAGCATCCCTTGCGAATATTCATTGCCGAATTTATGCGGGCGCAAGTTGACAAGCACGACGATCTTTTTGCCGATAAGTGCATCCGGCTCATACTGATCGGCGATCGAGGATACGATCACACGTTCGCCGATACCGTCATGCAGCGTCAACTTCATGAGCTTATTCGTCTTGCGCATAGGCTTTGCCGAGAGCACCTTGCACACGCGCAGGTCACAGCGGTCAAAATCCGGCAGATCGATCGTCTCGCGGAATGGTGCCGGCTCCGCCACATAACGATCTTCCATCGGTTTCTTCTCTTCAACTGCTTCCGGTTGCTCGGGCACCTCCTCTGCCGCATCCGGATCTTCCGCCTCCGGCAGAGAAAAATCGAGCAAATGCAGATAGCGGGAAGAATCAACAGCAAACAAATACAAATACAGGCGCGGGCCACGATCGCGGCCCAAAATGAGATTGTATACGTCCTTAAAAAACTTGCTCTGCACCTCTTTCAGCGCATTTTTATCCTCTGCCTTATCGGGGAAAACGCGCTTGGGGATCGCATACAATTCCGCCTGCAGGGAATCGAGTGTAAATCCCCCCTGTTCAATAAATACCTTGAGCTGCCGGATACACTCGCGCTCCGCCTCGTTCATCCCCCTGTAATACGGCCAATTGCGTTTCGAGAGGATGACATACTCACTCTGCGGCGAACAAGTACGCAGCCAAAACTTTGCCTTTTCAAACAATTCGGCAAACTCTTCTTTCGTATAGGGCGTACCGATCTTTTGGAACAGCTTTTCCATCATATCGGCGTTGAAATCGACGACGCTGCCCAAATCGACGAGCTGACTCATGGGCACCGGTACAAAGTTACGCCCCTTAATGAGGCTGTTCTCGATGATGCGCTTCGTATTTTCATCCGCTGTACCGTTCCGGTAGGCTGCAAGCATCTTGCCGAACTCAAAATACTGACGCAGGATCTCATCCGAAAGACAAAAGTCGAACGCCTTGAGAGGTTCCGTTTTGGCATACAGCCAAAGGATCAATTCGGGCGGATACAATTTCAGGAGAAAATCCGGCGTCATGTTAAAACCGGACGAGCCGGACATTTTGCCGACACTCCCCTTGATGCCGATAAACTCATACCCCTGAAAAAGGGGCGGCTCATACCCGAACACTTCGCGGGAAATGTCTTTTGCCGTGTCATAGCTGCCGTTTTTCGAGGCGTGATCTTTTCCGCCCGGCTCAAAATCGACGCCTTCGACCATCCACCGCATGGGCCAGTCGACCTTCCACTGCAATTTACAGTTGAAATCCTTTGTAAAATCGAAATCCCCCTCTTCCCCGCAATCGCACACATAATGAGCCTTTGTGCAATCTTCGGATAAGGAGACGATCTTCGTGGAGTCTCTATGGCAATGCGGGCAAAAAATGCTGACCGGGTAGTAATTTTCGCGTTCTTCCTCCGTCGCATCCTGCGTACGGTGGCGATCGAGAATGTCAAAAATCTTTTTACGATTTTGCAGCGCAAAAATCACATACTTTGCATATCGCCCGGACCGATATTCCTGTGCCTGGTAATGATATTCGAGGGGAATGCCGAATTTTTGGATCGAAGCCATGAACTCCTTTTCAAAGTGCGCGGCATAGCTTTCATCCTTACCGAAAGGATCGGGGATATCGACATACGGGCAGCCGATATACTGCTCGTACGAATTGTTCCCGAGATAATCGGATACATTTTTCGGGACCTTGCGGAGGCGGTCAAACTCATCCCACGAAAAGAGGATCTTTGCCTTCTTTCCCCTGCGCAGCAGCGCGCGATAAACAAAATAGCTCGTTGCGATATCGCGGAAATTGCCGATATGAACGGAACCGGAAGGAGAGATTCCTGCCGCACAGACATATTCTTCCTTATCCGGCTTCCTGCGGATGATCTCATCCGCCAATTGATCTGCCCAATACATAAGCCACCAACCTGTCTTTACTTATTTTTGTTATTATAGCATATTGCCGCGGCGAAATCAAACCGAGAAGGCTGCCGCGCGCATTTTTTTAAGGAAAACATTATACAAAGGCCCCTTTTTATGTTATAATGGTTGCGTTTTATTTTGACAAAGGATATTTACCATGAATTTTGTACGAGGGCTGAAAGACGGACTCCCTATAGCGCTCGGATATATGCCCGTTGCATTCGCCTACGCGATCCGCGCTATATCGCAGGGATTCCCCGCCTGGTTTCCCATTCTGATCTCCGCCACCAACTTTACCGGAACCGGTCAGGTCGCCGGGACCGACCTGATCGCAGCGGGTGCAAATATCGGCCTATTATTTGCGACCATGCTGATCATCAACATACGGTATACGCTCATGTCCGTATCCATCGCACAAAAGCTGGAACCGAATTTTTCGCTTTGGAAACGCGCCGTCATCTCTTTCGGCGTGACTGACGAAAACTACGCGGTCGCCGTCCGCCAGCCGCACAAACTGACATTTCCCTACTTAGCCGGTCTGATGCTCTGTTCCTTCTGCGGATGGCTGGGAGGAACAATGCTCGGCGCCGCGCTCAGCACCCTTCTCGGACAATTGTTGGCTGGCGAAACGGGTGCTCGATTTTATTCCATGATCATGGATGCATTTTCCATTTCACTGTATGCCATGTTCATCGCCATCATTGTCCCTCCCGCACGCGACGACAAACACGTCCTGCTGCTTTTGGCCATAACGATCGTTCTCAGCTGCATTTTCTATTTTGTCCCCGTTTTACAGGAGCTTCCGAGCGGCATAAATATCATCGTCTGCTCCGTCATCTGCACTGTCCTCCTCTCCCTGTTGTTCCCCCATAAAGAAACCGAGGACGGCATGCCGAATGAAAGCTCTGACGACACAGGAGGTATAGAATGATCGACATCCCCTCTATGTTGATCGGGTGCGCCGTCATGTTTGCCGTGACTTATGCAACCAAAGCGATCGGACTACTGTTTGTCAAACGCCCCATTCGCAACCAATTTATTCGCTCTTTTCTCTATTATCTGCCCTACAGCGTGCTCGCCGTCATGGTCTTCCCCGGAATTTTATTTTCGACCGGATGGATCTGGTCCGGCATCGCGGGGACAGCCGTCGCACTCATTCTCGCTTTTTTCCGGCGCGGATTGCTGGTCGTTTCCGTCGCCTCTATTGCAACGGTATTTCTCTTTGAATTTGCTTACTTTTTGCTCGCATAAAGGCAAATATTTTTGGTTCGCATATTATGACTGTATATAAAACATTTGCAAAATATGTAGCCCCGTCGGTTCTGGCCTTTGCGCTTTCCGGCGTCTATGCGATCGTAGACGGATTTTTTGTCGGGCAAAGTATCGGCGATGCAGGCCTCTCCGCGATCAACGTCGCTTTCCCCGTCGTGTCCCTCATCCAAGCACTCGGCACCGGAATCGGAATGGGCGGAGCCGTACTTTGGTCTGTCCGCCGCGGCACCGATGACGGCTCATCCTCCCGCTATGTGCGCACGACGCTTTGGCTCTTATTGTTTGTCAGCGCCATCATGACGGCCTGTTACCCTCTTGCCGGCCCCATTCTGCGCCTGTTCGGTGCAGAGGGAGCAATCTTCTCTTTCGGTGAAGAATACCTGCGCGTGATCATGTTGGGAGCCGTTTTCCAAATTTTTGCGACGGGCGTCGTTCCCCTAATCCGCAACGCGGGAGGAGCGGTATTTGCTTTCCTCACGATGGTATCAGGTTTCGTCGCAAATATCTTCCTCGACTATCTCTTTGTATGGGTACTTGAAATGGGTACGGAAGGCGCCGCCATCGCGACGATCTTGGGGCAGACCATTACTGCCGTCGAAGCGATCGCCTATCTGCTTTGGAAAAAACTCCCGTTTTTTGGTTCCCTCGCTAAATTCGGCAGCTGCGCAATATCTGTGGCACGCGTCGGTATCGCGCCATTCGGGCTGACACTGTCGCCGATGATCTCTCTCATGCTCATCAACCGTTTCTGCATGCTCTATGAAGGCGAAGCGGCCGTCGCCTGCTATGCCTGCATCGCCTATGCGATCACGATCGTACAAATGCTGCTGCAAGGCGTCGGAGACGGAAGCCAGCCTTTAATCAGCCAATATTTCGGAGAAGGAAAACCCGAGCTTGGGCATAAAGTCAAAAAACTCGCCTATATTTGCGCCCTCATTCTCGCAATCCTTTGCTGCCTTCTTTTATTTGTCTTGCGCAGTTTTATCGGCCCGCTCTTCGGCTCATCGGAGAGTGTCAGCCGGGAAGTTGAAAGAGTCCTCCCCATCTTTTTGATCGGATTGATTTTTTACGCATTTTCGCGCATTACGACGGCAACCTTTTACGCGACTGAGCGCACAATCTTTTCCTATATTTGCGTCTATTCTGAGCCGGCGCTGATGCTTGCGCTCCTCTTCATCCTGCCGCTGTTTTGGGGGCAAGCGGGCGTATGGTGGAGCGCCGTTCTTTCGCAAATTTTGACCGCAGGCATCGCACTTTTTTTGACTCTATTCAGCCGCAAACGGCATCACCTTCCCGCAAAATAATATAACACCTCTACGCCAAGCACACGCCGCTGTGCCAAAGTGAGAAATTGGCTATACTAGGACATGAGTTTGGCAATATTTTGTGAGGCGATATGAAACAATCGGACGACTTTATTTTTTGCAAAAATTTTATCAATGATTTTATAAGCAAGTACCTAAAAGGCAATATACAAGCCTTGCTCGATTTTGATTTTGCCTCTTTACGTCAAGATAAGCAATTTGGTTGTAATAGTCGCGGCTTTGATTGTGACGAACACGAATTTAACACGAGCTATCTGTTTTTTGCTGTGGGGCAATACATACCCCGATATCACATTATCCGATATTGGTACGGGTAAAAAGTATCGGGGGGGGGGGGGGGGG
>CAJFTM010000018.1:0-4807 GCA_904419945.1 uncultured Clostridia bacterium | reverse complement strand
AAACACATTCCGAACGGTTTTAGGCACTTACTTAACAGAACAACACTCTTGCATTGGCATTGAAAAGAGCGATGCTCCTGAATATTTACGAGTATTAGCAAATCAATTTTATACTGTCTATCATTCAATCGGAAATTTCATTCTTTTGCCAAATATTGCAGAGACAGAGAATAAGCATGCATTTACGCTGAATACATATCGCGGAACAGCTTATAAAGATTATTTTGATTTATTTCTACAAAATTTAGATTTATGCTTGACTTCTGTCAATGGGGATGTTCATTTGGCTGCTTTGGTTGAGCGAAACGATTTTTTCTTTTCTTGGTTACAAACAAACGGTGGATTAAAATATATTTGCAAGCTATGTTGGTTGGAGGATTATTTCGCCGATGATAAGCCACAAGTTCTTTTCTCGCCATATCTGTACTGTTTAAGGAAAAAGCAAGAATGGACTGACTTTGAAAAGACGCACTATATTGAGCATATTGAAAGATATTTGATAACGGCGACAGCTATTATTAAAAACCGTGCAATAAAAATGATAAAGCAACTCTCTTTTAAATGCTGTAAATAAAAAGAACGTAAGTCGCATATTCGACTTACGTTCTTTTTGGCGCAGAGAAAGGGATTTGAACCCTTGTTACCCTTATGGGGGTAAACACGATTTCGAGGCGTATTATAACTTATTTATCACAAAATATTGTGTTTATATAAATCAGTAAATACTATATACGGAGTCTTTTGATGGGTAAATGCTATACCCACGCCATTGTCCTTTATACCCAGCGGCGCAGCAAACTTTCCTTACTGCGCCGCTTTCTCTATGCTTTTTCCAAAATTCTCTTGACATGCTGAGAAAAATCCACTATTCTATAGATACACAACAAATTGGAGCTTTGTTATATGAAGTGGTATTATCGTCTTCCTGCTACCATACGCATCGTTATTGTCGTCGCTGCGTATATCCCCTTCATCGTTTTGATGGCTTCGATGGCGCGCCCTGCAAACGAGGCCGCTCAATCTCCAGAAACGATGGAAACGTGGCAAGCCATCCTAATGTTTGTGTTTCTTGCCATAGGTATATTTTTCACTGTTTTTGCTGTAAAGGCATCAAAAGCAGATCAATTCTCTGCAAAAGAAAGGCAAGAAGCTCTGCAACGCGAACAGTCTGCTCTTTCGCAAAGATTCAGACAAACACTCGCAGCGGTACCGTTTTTTACACAAACAGAACCTTCTATTACATTGCCGGCATGCGAAATGATTGTTGGTACATCGGTTGATGATCGACAAATGAATCTTTCCGAAAGCCGCCCGGGAGATCCTCTATCTGTAATCCATGCCCCGACTGCAAAATACCCTAACGCCGCTAAAATTGTAAATGATCGAACGGAAAAAATACTCGGGACTGTCAACATCGACACAGAGAAAACCCTCTTGTCAAAATTTGGAAACGGATATTCTCTCCATGGCAGTCTAAAAGAAGTTTATTCAACCCCAGCAGGTTCCACAGGAACAATCGAAATTCTTTCTAAGACTGAATAATTTTTGACAGCCCGCAGTTTTCTGCGGGCTGCATTTTGTAAAATTTTTAATATATACTTGACAAACACGTATTATACGTGTTATAATATGTATACAAATTTAGGAGGGCACAAATGACAGCCAAAGAAGTTGAAAAAATCATCTCAGCGGACGGGTGGCGACTTGCAACAATCAACGGTTCGCATCATAACTATAAACACCCAACCAAAAAAGGACGCGTCACAATCCCCTTCCACTCCGGCGACATCCCAAAAGGAACCCTCGCCAACATATTTCGACAGGCGGGGCTAAAGTAAGCCCCCACCTTGTTGCATATAATATAATTGAGATATTGTATATTAAAAATTAATAGGAGATTATCGATGAAAAAATACGTTTATCCCGCTTGTTTTTATCTTGAGGAAAACGGCCAATATTCAGTAATTTTCCCCGACTTTGGCGGCGCCACATATGGCAACGACCTTGCTGACGCAGTTGATATGGCTGTCGACTATTTGGGTGGGACTATTTCTGATTTACTTGATGAACATGAACCATTGCCTCCCCCTTCTAATATCCAAGATATCCATGCAGATGAATATCCTAACGGGTTTACATCGTTGATTTCCGTTGATGCAGACGCTTACCGCTCACAAAAATCAGTTAAAAAGACATTAACAATTCCAGCATGGATGGATAAAGAGGCTACTCAGCGTCATATAAATTTTTCTTCAGTTTTGCAAGATGCACTAAAAGAACTTTTACAATAATGACCTAATATTTTATAAATATTTAATTCATTGTATATATTTTAAATCTCAATTATATTTATAAAATTTATAATTTATGATAATGCTAAAAGACAGGGCGTCCCGTGTATGGACGCCCTGTCCCTTTAGAAGGAAAAAAGAACACACCGCGCCATGCAAGCGCGTCGCCGCGGACCGAAGCTAATACGCCTCGCTGTCCACGATATATGGGCAGCGCCATCGGCTGCCCTGTTTATTTTGCGAGAGCTCCTCGCCGTGGGCTGCTGCCCCTTAAAAATCGCAATACTTATACCCCAGCTTTGTTGCCTGACGTTCAAACCAGCGGCTGTGATGTTCTGCATAAGAGTTAACCGCCGCACTGATCAATGACGGGGTCATCACGATGAACGGAAACAACACTCCCCACAGACAATTTTGGATACTGTGGCCGGCCTCATGCAACCGCATCTCCGTCTGTTTGGCCATGCCTTCACTCATCCAAAGAAACGGCCCGATCGATACCGCGCCCCAGCCTTGTCCGATGACGAACATATAGCTGTACCCGACACGCGCCGGACGATGCCCCATTATCAAAAATACCGCTGCACCGATTGCGCCGATCATCGTCATGATGATACCCCATGTACAGGACAACATCCAAAAAGCTGCTATCCTTGCCCGGCTCATACAGTGACCGCCTTCTGTCCGTTCTTCAAGCTATATATGGCTGCCTCGATTTGCGTCGTCAGCCACGCTTCCATATTCCCGAAGTTATCGGTCAAATAGGCTTTCACCTTTTCCGGCAAAACAGCTTCGATTGTTTCCAATGCCTTGGCGAGTGCTTCTTTCTGCGCCTCCGCCGTAAAAGCGTTCTGTCCCTTCAAGGCCTCGACATAGGTCTGATAAACCTGTTTGACGACATCGGAAACAGTCGTCACTGCGGACGAGAGCATTTCCTTTGCGTTGGCGTCTTTGATCTTGGAATTGATCAACCTTGTCAGCTCGGTCACGCCCCACGATGCGAGCGCCGTTACGATGATCGAAACGACGCTGATCACGACTTCACTCCAGTTCATACGGAGTCCTCCTCGTCATCTTCCTGCTGCGTTTCGGCAGGCTTCTCGACAGGCTTGTCCTCTTTGATAATTACCTTTTCTGCCTTGATCACTGCACGGCGACGATCCTCTCCGAACGTCAATTTTGCAAACTGATTCGCTCCGACTGCCGCCCAACCGGCGATCCCGCCGACGAACATAGAAGTCAGCAATCCTGCCGTCGGCATGATTTCCGGGACATTTGCAAAAAAGAGGATCCCTAAGCCAACGCCGATGAGCATTGCCCACATCGGGATCAGGCGGCGCCACACCTTATTTTCCTGATTCCGGATGAGCCGTCTGTATACGGCCATTGCTATGTACGCTATTGCGAGGATCGCCAAGATCCCCAGGATTTTGATGAAACCTTCCATTCTTTCATCTCCTTTCTTTATTTCCGAAGCCGTTCGGCTTTCAGATCATTTTGTGCTTTTCAGATCGCGAACGTCATGCTGGAGTTCAAGCACCTGACCTTCCAGCTTGAATGTCCGCTCCACGACCTCGTTATGCTTAGCAACTTTAGACTCCAGCTGCTTGATCCGGTATTCCGTCAGTTTTGACCCTGTCAGTACGCCCGCGAACGTACCGATGACGGTCCCAAGAAAAGATATCAGTGCTACAATAACCGTCGGATCCATTTAGTCCACATCCTCCCAGTCTGCCGCATATTCATCAGGGCTGTACACAGTATCACGGAGGCATTTCTTAATCGTCCCAGGTGTTGTCCCATCAATAATATTTTCGACCATTTCTAAGGTCGCTCCATTTTCAAGTGTCATTATTTAGTATCTCCCTCCAATGTTGTTAAATATATGAAGATTTGTCGAGTGTTCCACTTGGCAACGACATTTCAGTCAGTTGTGCACCTGTTATAACCGCAAGTGTTATGCTGCTCCTGTTTTTACTATACATCCCGACGACCTGCCCTCCGCCTGGTTCTATCCCTGCGACAGGAAAAGCCTGAGTAATACTCCTCATGCCTTTACTATACAAATCATTTGCAATATCATCTATATCAAAAGAGAAAATTCGGTACGGATAGCAAAAATAAATTGCAGCCGTAGTTGAGAACGAAATTGTACACGCATACAAATTTAATCTCCACCCTTCCTCGCCTTTTAGAACGTATGTGTTTGCGATATTTCGTCCAAGCCCATCATTCGTCGCATCGGTGGCACTGGTAGCACTGTCGGCTACCGTTGCGTGGGTTGCCTCCGTAGCGCTTGCCGCACTGGTCGCCGCATCCGCGTTCGCTGCGTGCGTTGCTTTCCCCGCTGTCAAATTTGGATATGTTCCGTTCGGGTCGAATTGACCCGCCGCTGCCAATTCCGACTTGGTCGCATACGTCGCGGCGATATCGTTGCCGTTTTCGTCGCCCTTTGCGGTCGTCGCGTACCCCGCCGTGTCCGCCGTAGACGCGGTCTGCGCATACGTCGCGTTTGT